>NZ_JACHHV010000061.1 GCF_014202895.1 Lactovum miscens | reverse complement strand
TTGGAAAATTGCAATTATAAGTTAGCCAGTTTTAGCATCTGTTTTGAATTTTTATAATTGAACATTTTTCTTGGGTAAGAATTAATCCAACCTTCAATAAAGGTCACAAATTCTTTTGTGGTTGTTCGTGTTCCTTTAGGCAAGAACCTTCGGATCATCCGGTTATGATTCTCATTACTTCCACGCTCAAAGCTTGCATAGGCATGGCAATAGTAAACAGGACAGCTCACCACTTCATGAAGGCGTGCAAATTCACGACCATTATCCGAAGTGATGGATTTGAACTGAACTTCCCCTTGAAGTGCTAAAAGTGCTGTGTTGACGGATTGCGCAGACTTATCTGGAATCAATCGGATCAACTCTGAACGTGTCTTTCTTTCTGTAAGCGTCAGTAGACACTCCCCCTTCGCTTTCGTCAGAAGGACGGTATCGATCTCGTAATGTCCAAATTCTTCACGTTGGTTAATCGCCTCAGGACGTTGTTCGATGGACAAACCAAAAGGTCGTTTGGGTTGAGTGGAACGCAGTTTTTTCACCTTTTTATAGTGGGGATAAAGGAGATCATGGTATTTTACATCCAGACGGCCCACTTCAATCCAATTATAGAGCGTTCGTAAACAGACAGGATGAGAAAGCTTATGAGAGAGGACTTCAAGTGATAATTTCTCTCGAACCCCCTTTGAAATCAGAACATTCAAAACCTTTGTGAACTTTGAGGGACGTCCACAATGCCTTCGGCTTGTGTTATAGGAAGCTTGAGCTACCGCAGCAGAATACTTGGTCTTTATTTTTAAATGCACTTTTCCTTGACGAAGTTCATTATTGATCGTCTGGGGCGCTTTATTTAAGAGTTGAGCGATCCGACGGTTACTCAGTTTATCCTTGTTGTGCCAACGTTCAATTTGACGTCGCTCAATCAGTGTTAAATGTTTCCCTTTTGTGTTAGAATAATCTTGCATCTGAATCCTTTTCTACTTTGTTTATTCCAAATTCAAGTATAAAGGTTTCAGGTGTTTTTTTCTTTCTTCAGGTGGCTAACTTAATATTACAATTTGCC
>NZ_JACHHV010000060.1 GCF_014202895.1 Lactovum miscens | reverse complement strand
AGATTGATAGGAATGAACCCAATTTTCAATGAGTTGATGCCCTTTCATATGATATTTCTGAGCAAGAAAGGGAGTGCCTCCAATCCCATTAAGATCATCTTGAACAACTTTGAATTTGAATTCAAATGAATATTTTGCCATAAGAAAAGACCTTTCATTTTTGAAAAGTCTATATTCTTGGGTTCACATCATTAGTGTTCCATTTTTTAAATGCTAATTTCGAGAAGGAGGGGAACGTGATCTTGACGCTCACCAGAGTCAATCATGTCTGATACAACGACCTTATCTGCTAGACGATCTGAAACTAACCAATAATCAATACGCCATCCCGTATTATTTTTTTTTGCAAAACGACTGCGTTGTGAGAACCAACTATAGCGTCCTTCAACTTTTCCATTTAGGTACCGGAAGCTATCTGTGAAACCTGCTTCAAGTAAAAGTCCAAATTTCTCTCGTTCTTCATCTGTGAAACCTGGGTTCATATGATTAGAATTTGGATTGGCTAAATCAATTTCTTGGTAAGCGACATTAAAGTCACCTGAAGAAAAGACAGGTTTTTGTTGGTCCAAAGAGTGTAAATATTGTCGATACTTATCATCCCACTCTTGACGAAGCTTTAAGCGCTTCAAACCTTCTCCTGAATTAGGTGTATAAACTTGAGTGACAAAGAATTCAGGAAATTCTAGTGTAATTATACGGCCTTCATAGTCCATCACATCTGGGGCTCCAATTTCTGGGTATGTCACAACCGGCAATGGCAATGTCTCTTTAATAAGATACATTGTTCCAGAATAACCTTTGCGCGCTGGCGGTGTTGAGGTGCGGTAAACTGTTGTGTACCCTGGAAATTTTTCTACCAATATCGTCAAAATTTTTGCGATTTTTTTTTCATCATCGTTAAGCTTTGTCTCTTGTATTGCTATGAGATCAGGCTGAATTTTTGAAATTTTGTCTATCACTACAAGTGACATTGCAGAACGGTCTGAGTTACCAGTCAAGGCAGCGTTAAGAGAATCAATATTCCATGATATAAATTTATATGTCATGGGTTCATTATAGCATGAGAATAAACCAAATAAAAAATCTGAAGATTCAAGGTAAGTGTCAAATAATTGGCTGTGAATCTTCAAAACTGAATTTTTGTTTATATTTTAAAGCTCCTCCTGAGCTTGTGAGGGCCAAGATGTGCTTG
>NZ_JACHHV010000059.1 GCF_014202895.1 Lactovum miscens | reverse complement strand
GAGTCCTGTTCAATATCGTTTGAACTATTTAAAATAACAAAAAAGGCAAGAAATGAATCTTGTCTAAAAAAGTCTAACTTTTGGGGTGCACTACAGATTGATTCACTTTCTCTTTTTCGCCTTTAAGTTAGTCTTTCCAAGCAGCATGATTGCCCGCTACTGCCCCGGTCACAAAAGCACAGGTGATATTATAACCGCCTGTATAACCATTAATGTCAAGCAATTCCCCTGTTATATAAAGCCCTGGGCAAAGCTTGCTGCCAAGTGTTTTAGGGTAGATCTCGTTCAATGACACGCCTCCTCCGGTAACAAAAGATTTTTCAATTGGGAAAGTCTTTTGGATTTTAATCCTAAAGTTCTTGAAAAAATTAACAAGTTGATTTATTTCGGTATCAGAAATTTGTTTACTAACCTTGTCAAAACTGATATTTTCTTCAGACAATGCAAATAGTGCAATTCTTTCCTGAGTAATAGTACTTAACTGGTTTTTAACAGACTTATCTGACTGAAAAAGTTGAGTGAGATCTTGTTTAAATTCTGTTACACTTCTGTCTGGAAATTGATCAAGTTCGACAAGAACTTCTGACCTCCCTTTAATTAATTCTTGATTTACAAATGTTGAGCAGCGCAGCGCGGCTGGACCAGAAAGCCCAAAATGTGTAAAGAGTAGGTCGTGCTTATGACTAATAATTATTTTATCTTTGTTATTTAAGACTGATAATTTCACTTCTCTTAAGGAAATTCCTTGCAAAGTTTTATCAGAAACAAACTTTTGATTTGAGATAAGAGAAGATTCTGTTGAATAGAGTGTTGTAATAGTGTGACCTACAGACTTTGCCATTTTATATCCGTCACCAGTTGCTCCAGTAGAAGGATAAGTTTTCCCACCGGTTGAAAGAATTACGGATTCAGCTTCAAATCTTTCTGAATTTGCTACAACTCCAGATATTTTTCCATCTTCTATTATTAGAGACTCAACACTAGTTTGGCTAAAAACAGAAACTTGCAAGTTTATAATTTGATTAAAAAGTGCATCTACAATGGTTTTAGACTTATTAGTAGTAGGAAATAGACGACCATGGTCCTCCTCTTTAAGAGGGACGCCGTTTTCGGTGAAGAACTTAATAATATCCTGATTATCAAACTGTGAGAAAGCCGAATAAAGGAAGCGACCATTGCCAGGTACGTTTGATAAAATCTCTTCAACCGAGGCTGCATTGGTTACATTACATCGGCCACCACCTGTCATGAGTAATTTTTTACCTACATTCTTATTTTTATCAATCAAAGCGACCTTGGCCCCATTTTCCGCCGCTTTAATTGTTGCCATCATACCAGAAGGACCGGCACCCACAACAATTACATCAAATTTTTTCATGCTTTAATTATAACAAATTGATTTTATTGTTTTTAATAAATTTTATAAGAATTTCTTAATCAAATTTTGAAAGATCCCATAATTTCTGTTTTATTTAATAAATTAGATGGCAAATTGTAAAATTAGTTTAGCCACCTGAAGCAAGAAAAAAACACCTGAATTTCTTATACTTGAATTTGAAAGAAGACAAGTAGAAAAG
>NZ_JACHHV010000058.1 GCF_014202895.1 Lactovum miscens | reverse complement strand
TCCTTTTCTACTTTTTGTTCTTTCAAACTCAAGTATAAGAGATTCAGGTGTTTTTTTCTTGCTTCAGGTGGCTAAACTAATTTTACAATTTGCCGGAAAAATATTTAATTCAAAATAAAAATGATAAATTACCAAGTGTTGGATATTTTCTTCCCGACCTTTCAAAAATAAATTTTCCCCCCTCAACTACAGAATATTTTGATAATCAAGATCAACTTGCAATGAAAATCGTGGGTGAAAAGAATTTTAGCCTTTTCTCTAACCAGCTAATTAAACAGGTTTCAAAAAATCATTTCACTTTACTACCTACAGAGAATGGAAAACTCTTTATTAAGTTGCCGCAGTCTGCTAAACGTAAAGTCTTAAGTGTGACTGTTAATGGACGCCAGATGCTTGATAAATCAGAAGAAGTAGCTGAAGGTTTGCTCAATCTCGGTGAGGTCGACAAAGGTATAGCGGTTGATATTCAATTTACGAGTCCAATTTCTGAAAAATTTGATTCCTCTTCAACGAAGATTTTGGTTACAAATAACTTAGAAAGAGTGATCAAAATAATGGATGCAAATAAAGCCGATTTACTTTATAATGTGCGTCAAAATACTTTTGAGGGATCTGTAAATTTAACGAGCACAAGAAAACTTTTCCTAAGTATTCCTTATGACCAAAATTGGCAATACAAAATTGACGGAAACATTGTAAAGGCACATCAGACTTTGAATAAAACTTTTACTGAAATAGATGTAATGTCTGGAACTCATTTGATTAAGATATCTTATCAACCAAAGGTTCTTTGGTATTCTATAGCACTTTCTGGACTTTCTATGTTGATCCTAGTTGTCTGGGAACTTTTTAACTATGTTAAAAAAATATTTAAAGTATGACTGACTTAGTCACAAATAATCAAAAATAAGTTGAATAATAAAGAGAGTTCTCATACTACGAGAACTCTCTTTTTAAGTGAATCTAAAATAGATAGTTTACAGATGGTTTAGTTTTGGAAGAAGAGCAAGTTCTTATCAAAGTGAGTAAATGACTCTGCTCCATTTTCTGTCACATAGATACAGTCTTCAATACGAACCCCCACCTTATTAGGAATGTAGATACCTGGTTCATTTGAGAAACACATCCCACTCTCAACAATAAGTTCGTCACTGCCACCTATTGATGGATATTCATGAACATCCATGCCAATTCCATGACCAAGGCGATGGTTGAAATATTCACCATATCCAGCTTTCTCAATGATGTTCCGTGCTACCTTATCAATTGAGTTAACTGTTACACCTGGTTTGATATAGTCCATTGCTGCCAATTGAGCTTCAAGAACGATCTTGTGGATTTCTTGATCAAATTCTGGTGCTTTACCAATAGAAACTGTACGTGTTGCATCTGAAGCATAACCATTCTTCATAACTCCTAGATCAAGTAGCAAGAATTTATTTTGCTCAATCGCAATATTTTCTGGAGCACCATGTGGATTTGCCGCTCTAGCGCCAGACAAGACAAGGGTTTCAAAGGACATTTGAGTGACACCCATACGCTTCATTTCATATTCAATCTTAGCAACTATGTCGGTTTCAGTTACACCAGGATTTTCAGCAGCATATTTGAAGCCAATTTCAAAACACTTGTCAGCATAGTCGCCAGCAATTTTCATTTTTTCGATTTCATCTGAAGACTTAATTAACCGTAGCCTAGAAATTAGTGGAGTCAAGTCGAAAAAGTCAACTTTACCAAAGCCAGACTTTAAGCCATCAACTTTTTGCAAGCTGATATCTGAAAACTCAACGGCGATCTTTTTAACAGGAGAAAAGGTTACGTTTTTAGCTATTTTCTTCCATGGGTTTTCAGAATCTATATAGCCAATGACTTGATATTCAAAGTGTGCCTTTGCAACTTCTACTTCAAGTGCGGGTACGAAGAAGATAGGTTCATGGTTTGGGAAGACCATCAAGCCAGCAATTCGTTCATGAGGATCAATCTCTACAGAAGTAAGGTAATTGAGGGTTGTTGGATTTGTGATAAAGGTCATATCCACCTTACTCTCGTTCAACGTTTTTACAATTTTTTCAATTTTTTTATTCATCTTGTTATTTTCACGCTTTTCACTGCAAAATGCAAGTCAAAATTTAAAAAAATTAAGAAAAGGCAAATTGCAAATTTAATTTAGCCACCCCGATACATCTGAAATGGTGTCTGATACTTGAACATTTTTCTTGGATAATGATTCATCCAAGTCTC
>NZ_JACHHV010000057.1 GCF_014202895.1 Lactovum miscens | reverse complement strand
GACTTGGATGAATTGTTATCCAAGAAAAATGTTCAAGTATCAGACACCATTTCAGATGTATCGGGGTGGCTAAATTAAATTTGCAATTTGCCTTTTTTTTAAGATGATAATTTTTTAAATGTATCAACTGCATTAACTCCTTTAACTACATAACTCGCATAGAGGTACATAACTATAAATACAACCAACTATAATTTATTTGATAATTTGATTTTTTAGTAGGAAAGGAAAACTAAGCATGAAAATAGGACTGAGAACTCCTAGTATTAAAAAGAGTTTCAAGGCTCGGACAACAGGGAAATACAAAAGGCAAATAAAAAAGACTCTCATCCCTGGATATGGCAAAAAGGGAATGGGATGGATAAAAAATCCAAAGAAGGCTCTTTATAACAAGGTTTATCACAAAACCAGTTTTTCATTTTGGGACCTATTTAAGTAGGCTATTTGGAAACCTCCCTTAATCATATGATCACGCAATACTTTAGTATACATACCATTATCATTTAGTCACATCGTATTTTCAAAAATTTACCTTTGCTAGATTCAGCCTAACAACTCTAAGATTTTATTTTAATTGAATCCATTTTCTCAGGGTCTAATTTGACCACGTAATAAAAATGGTAATAAATTCATTGAATAAAATAATCGAAAAGAGAAAAGGCAAGCCCTTCGGGCTTGCCTTTTAAAAATATTCTAATATTACAATTGTTTGTTGTAGTATTCAACGACAAGAGCTTCATTGATTTCTGGATCGATTTCATCGCGTTCTGGAAGACGTACAAGTTTTCCTTCAAGCTTTTCTGAATCAAATTCAACAAATGCAGCACGCCCACGTATAGCTTCTACTGCTTCAACGATTGCTGGAACCTTCAATGAACGTTCACGAACTGAGATCACTTGACCTGGTGCAATAACAGCTGATGGGATATCAAGACGTTTGCCATCAACCAAGATGTGGCCGTGATTAACGAATTGACGTGCTTGACGACGAGTTGTTGCTAAACCAAGACGGTAAACAACGTTATCAAGACGGCTTTCAAGAGCAAGCATGAAGTTGAAACCAACTGTTCCGCCCTTAACTTTAGTTGCTTTTACGTAAGCATTACGGAATTGACGTTCAGACACTCCGTACATAAAACGAAGTTTTTGCTTTTCAGCAAGTTGCAAGCCGTATTCTGAAAGTTTTGAACGGTTGTTTGGACCGTGTTGACCTGGTACGTAGTTACGACGAGCAAGTTCTTTACCTGAACCAGTAAGTGAGATACCGTAACGACGGCTTTGTTTCCATGATGGACCTGTATAACGTGACATATTTATATGTCCTTTCTTATAATCTGAAGAAAGGCTTAGTACCAGCTTCGAATTCGTTCATTTTATCTTCGCTTACAGCTTAGTTACTTAAAAACGGATAAAATGTTGACGAGCTTTCTAGCTGATGGCTGCATTTCAACTTCTCTATTGTAGCAGAATGCCTCGCCCCTGTCAAAGACCAAGTATTCCCCTAAAGTGTTAATCTTAATTCAACTTTTATTTTGAAAAATTTAAAGACTAAACATTAAAATTCCAGCAGCAACCGCTACATTGAGTGACTCCGCATGACCGGGTATTGGAATATGAATCAATTGACTTGCTGCAGACACAGCAGCATCTGATACCCCTTGCCCTTCATTTCCAACCACTAATGCAAATTCTTCAAGATGAACCTCTCGATAATCAATAGAATCTTTTGAAAGAGTGGAAACGAGGAGGTTCGTAAATTTACTAAAGTCAGCTTCCTTATCAATTTCAACCGGAATATGGAAATTACTTCCTTGGGTTGCCCTAAGGACCTTAGGGCTATAGATATCAGCCGTTTTGCCAAAGCAAACCACGCCATCAAAGCCAGCCGCATCAGCTGTACGTATCAGTGTCCCAACATTTCCAGGATCCTGAACATTTTCAAGAATTAAGATCTTACCACCTAATTTGACCTTAGACTGACCTTTAACAACCTCTGCCACCACTCCTTGTGGGCTTTCTGTCTCCGATAAAGATTTAAGAACCTCTGACCTTACGCTAAACCAATTAGAAAGATTCCGAACCCGATTCTCTTTTCCTTCTTCAACGAAGACCTGACGAATTTCAGCACCTGATTTGACAGCTTCCTCTAACAAATGAAAACCTTCAATCAAAAAAGTACCAGATTTATCACGATATTTTTTTTTCAATAATTTACGTAATTCCTTGATACGAGTGTTATCTTTTGATGTTATAATATAATCCATGGGAACATTATATCAGTTTTTAAGATTTTTCAAGAAAAACTCCCATTTAAAATTGATCCTAGATGGTCATTTAGAAAAAACAACAAAAAGTAATGAAGATAGTTCATCTACGATTTTCCAAGAACATCAAGGAGGTCTAACTATGTCGAAGGTAAAAATTGTCATCACTGGAAAAGTGCAAGGCGTAGGTTTTCGCTACAATACCTTGATGATTGCCAAGAACTTAGGTGTGTATGGTCGTGTCTGGAATAATCCGGATGGCACAGTCAGCATTCAAGCTCAAAGTGACGACCAGACATTGTTTAATTTTCAAAAGCGAATTCGCGAAGGAAACCATTGGATTCGCGTAAATTACTTGGATGTGGAGCCTGATAACTTTGAAGATTTCCACGATTTCAAAATTATTAATTAATATTTTAAGGCAAATTGTAAAATTAGTTTAGCCACCTGAAGCAAGAAAAAAACACCTGAATCTCTTATACTTGAGTTTGAAAGAACAAAAAGTAGAAAAGG
>NZ_JACHHV010000056.1 GCF_014202895.1 Lactovum miscens | reverse complement strand
ATTCCTTTTCTACTTGTCTTCTTTCAAATTCAAGTATAAGAAATTCAGGTGTTTTTTTCTTGCTTCAGGTGGCTAAACTAATTTTACAATTTGCCGTTTACAAAAGTATCTTAAATTTTCAATTTTTATTCACTACCAAATTTATTGAAACTTAGGATAGCTTAGTATTGTGATGTTCACATAAGTTGAATCCTTAATAACAAACTTCAAACTTTATAATCCTTCATTTTCAAATGTTCCAGACCTGACTACTTTTTTACACTTTCTATTCAACTATTCCAGATAGGTGAGTCATATATAAAAAATTATTTAAAAATGCAATAATGCATTGATAATTATTTCGTTTGATTAGTTTGTACGATTATTTTCCAGTAATTTCTCTATCAGAAGTAAAATTAAGTTAACAAGGGCATTTAGACAGACCGTCAGTAAAATTTCCCAAAGCAGTTTAGGCATGCTACTAGTTCGTAAACCATCAAACAAAATTGTTCCTAAACCACCCGCATTAATAGTTGATACTATAATCGCAATAGCTATAATGCTGTTGGCTGCCAGGTGAATACCTGTAAAAATAGAGGTTTTAGATAAAGGAAGCTGGATCTTTACCAGTATCTGGCACATGGTGTACTTCTAATAAAGTATTTAATTTATGGGAAAAAACTTGTGTTGCTTCTAAAAGAATTTTCTGCTGCTTCTCAGTAAGAGCAGCCATAGCCTCTGTTTCATAAGTAGCTAGAGGCTCCAGTATTTGCGAAGCAAAAGTTTGTCCTTTCTCTGTCAATTTGACAAATTTTTTACGCTTGTCATTCTGGCTAGGTTCTAAACACAAAATTTCCTTGGCAATATAAGTTTTGATAATGGCTTGAATGACCTGTTTAGTAGAATAAGTTCGCTTTGCTATGGTTTCCTGAGTTAAAGCTGCCGGATTGTGGTAAATCCACATAAAAACCAAAAGACTCTTATTGTTCATGCCATTCATGCGGGCATATTTTTCAAAAATTGAAAATTGCTCTTCTCTCAAACGTGCATATTGTTGTGCCTTAGATATTTTCATCATACAACCCCATCATCATTTATTATGATTACTTTTCCAAAAGCCTGCAGTCCCTCTAAATAATCATGAGCCTTGGAGATCTCATCCAAACTAAAAATTTTCTCTGGTTTTACTGATACAGCATACTTTTCAATAAAATCAAACATCTCATTAATCTTTACCTGATTAACATTTCCAGAATAAAAAGTTGTCAGATAGACATTCTTTTGAAGCTCCATTATCGGGTCAAAATCCTCCAAGTACCACTTCCCTCCTAGCTGACCGCACGAACAGATAATTCCATCTTCAATCAAATACTGCAGACTATCTTTGATTGTTGCGGGTCCAATAAGTTCCAATATTTTTGTAAATGGCTGTGCTCCCTTAAGCTTTTTATCAATATCCAAGTAAATACCATCATACCCAACAGACATTAACTGTGCTTCTTTAACTAAGGTGCGGACACTGGCATAGACTTTGATCTTAGGATATTTAGCTTTGACTAAATTAACGAAAGCCGTGCCCACGCCAGACCCACCACCACGGACAAAAATTTTGTCATCTTCAGTTATCTTAAGATTTTTAAAAGCCCCAAATGCAGTGTAATAAGTCTCTGGAATGGTAGCTAAAGTCGACCAGTCCATATCTGTCGATACTGAATAAATTTGTTCATTTGGTAGCAAAACGTACTCAGCGTAAGATCCGTCAAAAGCTCTACCCATTTCTCCCATGATTGATATAATTCTTTGCCCAACTGGGAGTCGCTTCTCATCTGTTGTATCTGAAATAACGCCCACGCATTCTATCCCTAGAATCCTTGGAAAAACAACCATTGGTGACAAACCCTGACGGGTAAAAATCTCAGACCGATTAATACCAAACCCCATAACCTTGACTAATGACCATCCAAGCTTAACCTTAGGTTTGTCCACGTGTGAGACCTTTAAAACACTGGAGTCACCAGCATTTGATACCACAACTGCTCTCATGAAACACCTCACATTTAGTAAATTTTTTTTACTTCTTATTTTCTACTATTCTATTACTTACTTTCCAATTAGTCAATAAAAAAGTAAAATTTTTTTACCTCTTTATTAAAATTTAATTTTGTTAGGCAAATTGGAAAATTAGTTTAGCCACCTGAAGAAAGCAAAAAACACCTGGATCTCTTAGACCTGAGTTTGTAAGAAGACAAGTAGAAAGGGTATTCAGATGCAAGATGATTCTATCACAAAAGGCAAAGAAATTACTTATGCAGAACGCCAGATGATTGAACGTTGGCACAACAAGAATAAGCTAAGTAATCGTCAAATCGCTCAGCGCTTGAATAAAGCCACTCAGACGATCAATAATGAACTTCATAAGGGGGAAAAGTGCACTTAAAAATAAAGACAAAGTACGTACGCTGCGCCTCACGCATAAGAACACCACAGCATCAATAAAAGGTCATTGTGGCCGTCATTCTAAGCTTACATCAGACCCTTAATGAAACCATTCGTTCAGGTGTTAGAGATAAAAAATTATTAGAAGTCATTCTCCAAGAGTTGACAGGTGTTTGCCTTTGAACCCTCTATCACTGGGTAGACAAAGGCTGACTAGATGTAAAATATCATGATTTGTTTTTTCCTCATTATAAGAAAGCTAAAGCTCTCATCACCACGAACGCCAAAAAAAGCCATTACCTTTATTACAGATTTTTTTAAAGAGCCATTAACGCCTGTGTACTCTTGCGTACCAAACAGTAGCAAAGGCAGACAGCTTGATCTGCTGCCTGCCTTACCTAAATCCAATGATTTATAAAATATTCCTGATGGCAAATTGCAAATTTAATTTAGCCACCCCGATACATCTGAAATGGTGTCTGATACTTGAACATTTTTCTTGGATAACAATTCATCCAAGT
>NZ_JACHHV010000055.1 GCF_014202895.1 Lactovum miscens | reverse complement strand
GAGACTTGGATGAATTGTTATCCAAGAAAAATGTTCAAGTATCAGACACCATTTCAGATGTATCGGGGTGGCTAAATTAAATTTGCAATTTGCCAAATTGATTTTATTAAAATTTATAAGTCTAATATTTGGAATAAATAACTAAAAAAGAAGCTTAATTTGCCTCTTTTTTAGTTATATTCTTATTTAGATTCTTCAATTGGATTATCAATTGGAGCTTCTACTATTGTTTCATCTGAAATTCCATTCAATGAAACTGGTTTGCTAAAAGTACGGATTGCAGACTTTTCAAAAGTCAAAACGACACCTTCACAGTCTATATCAACTGTATTCAAGTCGGTATTTACAGAATCAATAACACCGTGCAAACCACCAATTGTAATTACAATATCACCTACTGACATTGTGTTCAATTGCTCTTGACGTTTTTGTTGTTGTTTCTTTTGTGAACGTTGCATCCACCACATCAACCCAACCATAATGATGATGATGGGTAAGAAAGTTACTAATGAAGACATATTTTACCTCGAATTTTTTTTACTTTAGTGAGTTGAAGTAATGCCGACTATAGGAATCGAACCTACGACCCCTTCGTTACGAGTGAAGTGCTCTACCGACTGAGCTAAGTCGGCTTATTACTTACCACATCAACCACCTTTGCGGTTGTCCAAAGACAACACTTAATTATAGCAAATCTTGCAAAGAATGCAACTTGAAATTATTGTTAAAGAAGAATTGGGAATCCCAATCCTTCAAGATACTATCTGCTTTAAAAATCTTTGGCATTTGTTTTATTGTATCCATATCGTTCACAGAAACCTTCACGGAACTCAAGCAAATTATCATCTTTGATTGCCTGACGAACATCTTCCATAAGGTGAATAAGGAAGTATAAGTTGTGATAACTCAAGAGGCGCATTCCAAATGTTTCTTCTGCTTTGATTAAGTGACGAATATAAGCTCTAGTGTAGTGTGTACAAGTGTAACAATCGCACATTGGGTCTAGAGTTGTGAAGTCATGTTCATACTGTGCATTACGTATGTTCATACGCCCAAAATGAGACATGACTGTTCCATTACGAGCAATGCGTGTAGGCAAAACACAGTCAAACATATCAACGCCTCGTATCACACCATCAATCAAACTATCAGGAGCACCTACTCCCATTAAGTAACGAGGTTTGTCTTCTGGTAAAAGGATTGTTGTGTAATCAAGTACCTCGTTCATCTCTTTATGTGATTCTCCAACTGCAAGACCGCCAATTGAATAGCCAGAAAAATCCATACTAGTCAGATCTCGAACGGATTGTTCCCGCAAATCTTTATATCCAGCGCCTTGAACAATACCAAACAATCCTTGGTCATTCCATCGACGATGTGCTTCCAGTCCACGCTCCGCCCATCTTGTAGTTCGTTCAATTGAATTTTTAACATAGTCATAAGGTTGATAAAACTGGGGACACTCATCAAAACTCATCATAATATCCGAGCCAAGATTATTTTGAATCTTAATAGAAGTCTCAGGTGTCATGAATAAATTTCGACCATCCAAATGTGACTTGAAAGCAACTCCTTCCTCTGTGATGTTTTTCTTATTTTCTATCAATGAATAAACTTGGAAACCGCCCGAATCGGTTAATATAGGTTGATCCCAATTCATGAATTTATGCAGACCTCCCGCTTCCGCTATAAGCTCATCTCCCGGACGCACCCAAAGATGATAAGTATTTGAGAGAATGATTCCAGATCCCATCTCCTTAAGCTCTTCTGGAGATTGTGTTTTTACAGTTGCTTGGGTACCCACTGGCATAAACATTGGCGTTTGAAAAGTTCCATGAGGAGTGATAATCTCCCCTAAACGAGCGCCAGTGTGTTTTTCTTTTTTTAATAATCGGTATTTTACTGCATGTTCTTTCATTTTCCTAGTATAACAGATTTTATAAGAAAAAGACCAGGGTCTTGCGCCTAGTCTTTAAATTTGAACATTCTAAGAACATGAGATTTGAAAATCTCAAACTAATTATATTTCAGTTTTTTATGAAAAGTTTTCACACGCAACAAATCTAAAAAAACATTTCTTTTCAATTTATTACTTACTTAATGTGTACCGAATAGGATTTTTCACCATTCAAATAGGTTGCTTCAAGATTTAATTCAGAGTCAAGCACGATAAAATCAGCTTCATAACCCGATTTAATTTGACCACATACATCATCAATCCCAACTGATTTAGCTGGCGTTAAAGAAGCCATCATGATTGCTTCTTCAGGGCTTGCAATACCCCAATCTACTAGATTCTTAACCGCTGTTTTTAATTTTAGTACAGATGCAGCGGGGCGCCCAGTTGGTAGCCATGCGGCACCATCTCGTACTTCTACCTCATATTCACCTAGCATATATGGGCCATCTGGTAAACCTGCAGCACGCATTGAATCTGTAACAAGCACAACATGGTCCGCACCCTTCATTTTCACAACAATTTCTATAGCCTCTGGGCGAACATGATGACCATCACAAATAAGCTCCGCATAAGTATTGGGTGTATTCAAAATTGCACCAACCATACCAGGTTCATTGTGGTTGAGCCCACTCATTCCATTGAATGTATGTATCCAGATGGTGGCGCCAGCCTCAATACCTGAGACTGCCTGTTTATAAGTTGCATTTGAGTGCCCTAAGGCAATCTTGACACCAGCCATAGTAGCTTTTCTTATAAATTCCTCTGAACCAACACGTTCAGGTGCAAGCCCAACTTTTTTTAGGAGTCCTTTTGCAGCTTTTTGCCAATCCTCAATTTCCCACATCTCAGCATCGCGCATATACTTAGGGTTTTGTGCCCCCTTATGTTCTTCGGTAAAGAAGGGACCTTCAAAGAATATTCCACGGACCTTAGCCCCTGTAGTTTCTTCATAATGATTTCCAATTACCTCGCAACACTTTAAAAGGCCTTCATGGCTATCAGTTAAAGGGCTGGGTAAAAAGCTTGTCACTCCTGCACTGAGTAATCCTTCAGACATTGTATGCATAATCCCTTCAACATCCGCATCTTGAGAATCAGCACCACCAAAACCATGAATGTGAGTGTCAACCAAGCCAGGTGCTATCCATTTTCCAGAATAATCTTTAATTTCAACATCAGTTGGAGCTTCTTCCATCCAGGCACCAAATTTTCCATCAATAATCTCTAAGTAGCCAGGACCTTGAGTATGGTAAGAATAGAAAAACTTGTCTGCTTTTAAATAATAGTTCATATATATTTCCTTTATTTTTGGTCTATACCAATTATAGCAAATTTTTACAATTTTCCAAGCTTTTATTTTCCGATTCCAGAATAAGAATGCTCAATCTTGATATCTCCTAAAACTCATAACAATGCGAAGGCTACAGTAACGCTATTTCAAATATTATAAATCAATGGCAAATTGCAAATTTAATTTAGCCACCCCGATACATCTGAAATGGTGTCTGATACTTGAACATTTTTCTTGGATAACAATTCATCCAAGTC
>NZ_JACHHV010000054.1 GCF_014202895.1 Lactovum miscens | reverse complement strand
TTTTCTACTTGTCTTCTTTCAAATTCAAGTATAAGAAATTCAGGTGTTTTTTTCTTGCTTCAGGTGGCTAAACTAATTTTACAATTTGCCAAATATTCCTGATGAAAAACACGCCTAAAGACTCTTACTCTGATTATACCAAGTTACCATAACTGATTAAGCTTGCTTTCCGGCTCTTCACCATTTTCTACACGTTTTATATTATTCACAAAGAAATCATATCTTTTTTTATGAAATTTATGACCGTCAGGCATGCCTGCCGTATGAGGAGTAAGTATCACATTTCTCAGCTCCCGGAGTTCACTGTCAGTTGGAAGCGGTTCAGACTCAAACACATCCAGGCATGCACCTGCAATATCTCCGTTTTTTAATGCATCGATTAAGTCTCTTTCATTGACAATTCCACCGCGGGCTGTATTGATAAAAAGTGCAGTATTCTTCATTTTTTTAAATACTTCTTTGTTGATTAGCTGTTTGGTCTGCGGATTCAGGGAAGCATGTACAGTTACTATGTCTGATGCACTTACAAGATGATCGAAATCCGTCATTTTAACGAAACCATTAGACTGCACATTGGGATTTCTAGCATATGCAAGCACATACATATCAAAAGCCCTGCAAAACTCAGCAACTTTTTTGCCGATGGCGCCAAAGCCGATAATTCCAATCGTTTTGCCTTTTAATTCACTTCCCGTATAGCCCAATTGATTTTCATCTATTCTGTTTTTCATGAAAGCATCAAGAAATGGTATGTTCTTATAATAAGACAATATCAGCGCCATTACGTGCTCGGCTACTGCCTGTGAATTCACTCCTGCAGCATTGGCTGCCCAAATACCAAGCTGCGTGCAGGCATCAATATCTACATTATCATATCCTGCACCCGTTTGTACCAATTTTAATTTTTTTGCAACAGAAAGCAGGCTATGATCCACTTTAATATGATCAGGTATGATAACCTGGCAATCTTCAATATGATGCAACATTTCTTCTCCGGGCGGGACAATTACAATATCCCAGCCCTCCGGAAATTGCCTTACAATATTTATTTTTGAAATCTCGGTAAAATAGCCGACCATTAGAACCTTCATTGCTAAACCACCCTTCATGCTCAATATTATGCTTCGAAGAAAATCCGTTTGATCTTTACAATTTCAAGTCCCACATCTTCTTCGTTATATCCTGCGAGAGAAATATCAGAACTTTTTATATTTTTACTCATCATTATAAACCTAAGTCCTTTTTATTGTCAAATATTAATGATAGCTTTCAGAACACACGACTTTCACCCATTAGAGTGAGCCATACTGGGCGCACAACAAAAAAAGGTTATGTGTTTCAGCAACGAAGAACATGGCCTCTCGGATAAATGCCTTATAATAGATTTATTAAACTTCCGATTATATAAATTATGCTTTTCTAAAACCGAGAACATATTCACATATGCGTCTGCCTGATGGCAGCGTTATAAAATTGTTTTCGTTAATATATAAAACAAAAGCATCAGAATTTTTGCTTTCAATGCCTTTGGCTTTACCTCTGTGAAATTTTTTTAGGGTGTCATCTTCAAAATACCAAATGTCATCTATAAAACAGACTAAAAAAAGGGGCTGAAAAAGTGCATTTTTCAGCCCCCTTTTTTTTTTTCTCCAAAACCACAGCATACTGTGGTTAAATCGTCTTATTTCCCCTCTCGACCACAATACGTCATCATTATTATCACCTCAACGTGGTGCGTCTGTGGAAAAAGATCAACAGGTTGCACTTTTTTAAGATAATACCCCAGTTCTTGAAATCTAACAACATCCCTAGCCAAGGTGGCTGGATTACAAGAGATATACACTATACAACGAGGCTCAGACTTGGATGAAGCTTTTATAAAAGCTTCATCCAAGCCTTTTCTTGGCGGATCGACAAAAATAACATCTGGTTTAATCCCCTTAGCTAACCATTTGGCAATAACATCTTCTGCTGTCCCTACCACATAATGAGCATTATCAACATGGTTCAATTTGGAATTGAGATTCGCATTATCAATAGCCTCAGGGATGACTTCCATACCATACACTTTAGCAACTTTATCTGCCACACAGATTCCAACTGTTCCAATACCTGAATAAGCATCAATAATAATGTCACTTGGCTTAAGATCAGCATAATTGTAGGCAACTTGATAGAGTATTTCTGCTTGCTCTGAATTCACCTGATAGAAGCTTTGTGCTGAGATTTCAAATTTTTTTCCAAGGAGTTCATCTGTGATAAATTTTTGACCTGCCAATAATTCAAACTTTTTCCCAAAAATGGCATTACCTTTATCTGTTTTAATTGAAAGTTGGATAGATTTAATATCTGGGAAGGTCGCGATCAATTTATCAAAATTAACTTTTATTGATTTTGAGACAACTAAAATAAGCATGATCTCACCAGTTTTATGTGCACGGCGAATTACAATGTTCCTAACTAATCCTTTACCACTTACTTCATTAAAAGCAGTTAGATTTTCCTTTCGTAATTGGTCACGAACCGCAACTATCAATTGATCAATTACCTTATCTTGAATATAAAAATCTTCAATTGGAATCAAATTGTGCGAATTTTTTCGAAAAAACCCTGTTTCAAGCTGACCTTTATAGTTGCGAACTGGAATTTGGGCTTTATTTCTGTATGCAGTTATATTTTTTGCAGCAATAGGGTCTTCAACTGCAAACTCAATTCCAGACTTACTTAGGACGGTTTCAACCTGTTTTTTCTTGAACTTTAATTGCTCAGAGTATTCTAGATGAGAAATATCTGCTATTCCTGTCCTCAAAAAGTCAAGATCATTGGATTCGACACGAAAAGGTGACTTCCGAAGAATTTCTTCAACTTTTCCAAAACCAAAATTCTTCCCAATTTTTACTATTTTAAAGCGAATCCGTTCACCGACAAGTGCATTTTCAACGAAAAAAGGAAAGTTGTCGACTCTGACAACTCCCATTCCCTCATGAGTCAAATCTAATACTTCTACTTCAAAGCTCTCGTTTTTCTTCATACACCATTATATAGAAAAAAAATTGTTTCTTCAACTTTTTTTCTATATCAAAAATGCAGTTGGAAGCCATTAACCTCGTTAAATAAAAAAAGTCCCTTTCGGGACAAATTTAGTTATTTAGCAGCTGCTGGATAAACAGAAACCTGTTTCTTACCATGCTTCATTTCAAATTTAACTGCACCTTCGATCTTAGCGAAAAGCGTATCATCTCCTCCACGACCAACATTAGTACCTGGATGAATATGTGTACCGCGTTGGCGGAAAAGGATTGTGCCTCCATTTACGACCTGTCCATCAGAAGCTTTAGCGCCAAGACGCTTAGCTTGTGAGTCACGACCATTGGAAGTTGATCCTCCACCTTTTTTGTGGGCGAAGAGTTGCAAATCAAGTTTAAGCATTATTTGCCTCCTTCTTTACTTCATGTTCTAGTTCAATGTATTGTGAGTACTCAGCAACCACTTCTTCAAGAGCATTAACAAATGCGGTGAGAAGAAATTGTGAGTTCTCTGATTGCTTATTAGAAAGAGTGATCGGAATCTCAACTTTTAAATAACCTGACTCCATTTCAGCCAAAGGTCTTATCTTTGCCATCTTATATAGATTATTTGCTGTTGTGATGCCAAGAACTGAAACTGCCGCACAGACCACATCGTGTCCATATTCGCCAGATTCTGCATGACCTGAAATCTCATAAGACCAAATCTTGCTATTCTTCTCTTTAATGATTACTTTAATCATTATTCTTCAAATTAAGCATTAATTGCAGTAATCATCACCTTAGTATATGGTTGACGATGACCTTGCTTGCGGTGACTATGTTTTTTAGGTTTGTATTGGAAAGTTACAATTTTCTTTTGCTTGCCTTGCTTTTCAACTTCACCAGTAACTGATGCACCTTTAATAAATGGTGCACCAATTACAGCTGATTCACCACCAACGAGGATAACTTCCTCAAAAGTTACAGTGTCACCTGCTTCTGCGCCAAGTTTTTCAACGTAAACAGGTTCGCCAACTGCGACCTTAACTTGCTTACCGCCTGTCTTGATAATTGCATAGATATCTGCCATTGTGTTTCTCCTTTCGTGATTATAGTTAGACTCGCCGTCCTGCGTGGGCCAAACCTCTTTAACGCGTTTCCGAGCGGTTGTACAATGTGAAATTCCACTTAAGAATCATTTCCACACAAAGACAACTTCTGTATTATACACATTATTTATGTTTTTTGCAAATGATTGACACTTACACACTTACTTACTTCACTAGTTGCACATTATTTGTCCAAACTATTATAACTTCTTAGCAGGTATTTTTTCATATTAACAAGCTCTGAATGAAAGATATAAATCACAATTACCAAGATAATAACCGATCCATACAAAGTCCAACCTGCGAAAAAGTATTGAAGCCAAGTAGACATAACAGCTCCAGTTAAAAAGCTGAACACAAGTGAAAAATAAACACCTGCTTTTTTTAGGTCAGCTTTATCCCTTGTCAGTCCGTATTGAACTAAACCTTGAGCAAATGACCGCATATTTGCCGTGGAGAATATTGAGCCATATCCTAAGCCATGTGTCACAGTGAAATTATTCATTTGGATAGCCATGATGAAGCTAAGTATTGAAATTTCCAAAGTTCCATTGACTTGAAAGAAAGCAGAATAGAAAGTCACAAATAACCAGATAAAAATTAACTGAACCCAAAGTAGATAGGTTGTACTATCCAGTTTATGCTTCACTCTGATGTGCGTAACTACTGTTTTAAAGGCAATTCCCACCATAAAAAAAAGTATAGGCATAAGAAAATTTCCAGTCAGTTGCCAGTTCCCTTGCGCAAGAGCAATACCAGCTTGGACCAGATTACCAGTTTGAGCACCTGCAAATCGTCCTTGAAAGTGGAAAAAAGTGTAAGCATCAATAAACCCTGCATTTACTGCAAGAAGTGAAGCAATTCTTAACTTTTCTTTAATACTTTTTATATCTGAATCCAATTTTCAATCTTTCTCCTATAAAAATGATATTTTAACGGCAAATTGCAAATTTAATTTAGCCACCCCGATACATCTGAAATGGTGTCTGATACTTGAACATTTTTCTTGGATAACAATTCATCCAAGTC
>NZ_JACHHV010000053.1 GCF_014202895.1 Lactovum miscens | reverse complement strand
AATCCTTTTCTACTTTGTTTATTCCAAATTCAAGTATAAAGGTTTCAGGTGTTTTTTTCTTTCTTCAGGTGGCTAACTTAATATTACAATTTGCCTTTTAAAGTCATTATATATTACTTAGAAATTTCTGGCTTGAATTTCATCCTTCTTCATTTGTTCAATAAGAGTCTCCATTCCATCAAACTTCACCATGCCACGTATTCTATCCAACCAAAGAACTGTCAGATTTTCTCCATAAAGTTGTTCATTGAAATCAAAAACATTAACTTCAATAGTCTTTTCTACCCCCTCAAAGGTATCATTATAACCTATAGATGCAAAGCCACGTAAGCGTTTGCCATCCCGGATAACATCAACCGTGTAGACACCAACAGCTGGAATATGAATATAATCTTTTATAACAAGGTTTGCTGTTGGATAACCGATTTCTCGGCCTCGCTTAAAGCCATGAACTACAATACCGGTTGTTTCATACTCATACCCCAATAAGCTATTCGCTTCGGCAACTTCGCCAACCTTAATTAAATCACGGATGCGTGTAGATGAAATTTTTTCATTCCCCTCTTTAAGTTCAGGAACTTGAACGACACGAATTTCATCGGTAGACTTAAGATTCACCATATCTGAACCCGTCGTATAATCAAAACCTGTAACAATTACTTTAGGATTTAGCTTCTTGCAGAAATTTTCGACAAATTCACTTGATGTGCAAGCAGCAAACTTTGAAGTTAAAGGCTTATAGAACAGAAAGTCAACTCCATTAGCTTCGAAAAGTGCTTCACGCTTTTTATCAGAGGTAAGCTTAAGTAGCATATCTGTATGAAATTGCTTAAAAGTCAATTCGGCACGCTCTGGAAAGGTTAAAACTGCAATTTTCAAATTCAGCACAGTTGCTATTCTTCTTGCTTCCGCAAAAACAGCTTGATGTCCACGGTGGAGTCCATCAAAATAGCCCAATACCAAGACAGTTTGTTCAGTAAAATTAGTTAATTCATCAAAATTTTGTATGTTCATATTAATATTTTCTTAGGTTTCAGTTGTTGTTCGCCTTGATGACAAATACCAACCAGTTTTTCATTATAATAAACTGCCAAAGGCTGACCAATTTCTATAATATTTTCAAATTCGATCTTTTTCCCGTTTTTTATATCTTCATATTGAGCTTGATTTAAGCTAATATGAGGGAGATCTGTTACTGCAAAGTTAAGATCTAGGAAAACTTCATTTAGCTTCCCTTGGTCACGAGACTCTTCTATTTGTTTCAAAGTCGAGGCTGTTTCAATTCTTAATCCGTTTGCCATAGTTCGTTGAAGCATTGACATATGGCTTGGATAAGTCAGCTTAGCCCCAAGATCTACGGCAAGTGTACGGATATAAGTACCCTTAGAACAGCTAACACGGAATTTAAATTTTCCAATATCTCCATCAAAAGTCAAGGGACTCAGTCGTTCAAAAGATTTGATTTCAATTTCACGAGGAACGCGTTCTATCACTTGCCCTGCTCGAGCATATTCATAAAGTTTCTTACCATTGACTTTTACTGCAGAGTACATCGGAGGGACTTGCTTGATCCAACCAACAAAAGTTTCCATCGCTTCATCCACGTCAGCTTCTGTCAGACTCTTAGAAACTATTTTTGACTCAACAACTATTCCTTCAGCGTCTTCTGTCTCAGTAGAAAACCCAAGAGTAACCTCACCCTCATAGATTTTTCCACCAGCATCCATATATTCAAGGAGACGAGTAGCCTTGCCAACTGCTACTGGAAGCACGCCCGTCACTGCAGGATCAAGCGTTCCACCATGACCAACTTTTTTTGTTTTTAAGATACCGCGAAGCTTTTGAACAACGTCATTTGACGTCCAACCAGCTTCTTTATATATATTAAGGATTCCGTCCATCTGTGCAATTGTATCAAAAAAAACTTCGTTCTGCACTCCTCTGTTTTATAAAATAGTAATGGTGTTTCCTCTTCATGTCGGGTTTTTAATCTATAATCAGGCACTTTAAATTTTGAACCATTATTTATTGTCCATATCAACTTGACTATTTAATTTTTTAATTTTTTGCGTTACATCCCATAATCTTTGTAAAATATCTTATTTTCAAGGGAGTTGCCTGAATTAAAGCTATTTATAAATTGTTTTTTATTTAGATATTCTAACGAATTTTTATTGCCTGAATTATTATTATTATTGTTTTCCATAAGACTCATAAACTATAAGAATTTGGATGATTTAAATCTCAAAAAGACATTTACCTGAAATGTCCCTAAATGTCTTTGTGAAGATGCTATGAGTATATACTATAAAAACTTAACTAATCCTTTAAATAGGCAGATACTATCTTTTCCAAGTCATTCACGGCTCATCGTTTTAAAGTTAAATAATCAAGTAATATTTTACAATTTTATTTTCTACTTTGAGTCAATTTTTAAAGGATTAATTATCAGATTCTTGGTGACTTTGTTAATTTTCATTAAATATGAATTTATCTTTATTATTTTAGTTTAATAATAAATTGTGCAATAGAACATTTGAAAATAAGATATTTAATTTACTGCATCCAACCCTGTTATCTTAAATTTATATCATAGATATAAAATAATAAAAGACTTCCAAATTGTATGTTTGAAAGTCTATATATCGTTAGCAATTTAAAAATAAGTTATTTTCGTTAGAAAATATTATCCCTTGGTTGCGTGATGCTTATTTTCTGCTGTATCAGTAAGTGCATTAAGAATTTTCATATTAGATTCTGAAATTACAAAGTCCAACTTTGTATTATCTTTGATATGTTCACGACTTGTTGCTTTTGGTAATGGTAGAACACCATTTTGGAGGCAAAATTTGATAGCTAATTGGGCTGGCGAGACATCAAGCTCCTCTGCCATTTTAACGATCTCTGGATTCTCTAACATGTGACCCGTCGCAAGTGGTGAATAGGCCTCAATTAAAATACCATTTTCTTTAGCAAACTTGACAATCTTTGGCTCTGTCCAACCAACATAGTATTCAATTTGGTTAATCATTGGTTTAATTTCAGCAACTTCAAGCAAATTTTCCATGTCATGTTGGTCAAAATTTGAAATACCAATGGCTTTTAACTTACCTTCTTTATAAAGTTTTTCAAAAGCACGCCAAGCTTCACGATTGCCTTTATCATCATTCGCACCTATGTTTGACCATGGCCACGGTGCATGAATCAAATAAAGATCAAAATATTCAACATTGAGAGCTTTCAAGCTAATATCAAAATATTCTAATGTACCTTCAAATGTCTTTATGTCACTAGGTAGTTTTGTTGTTAAGAAAATTTCTTCGCGAGGAATTCCAGAATCTTTAATTGCCTTACCGACTGAAACTTCATTTCCGTAAACACGAGCTGTATCAATATGACGATAGCCAAGATCAAGAGCGTTGCGAACTGCTTGATAAGCCACGTCACCATCTGGGGTTTGCCAAGTACCAAAACCGACCTTTGGAATTTTTAAACCATTTAAAAGTGTGTATGTTTCTGTAAGAATTGCCATGAGATCTCCTTTTATTTAAACTAATTTTAACACTTTTAAACGCTTTTAACCTTAATATATTGTAAATTGTTCTATAATTAAAGTGTAAATTGAAAAGAGGAAAGATATGAGAATTACTGAAAATGTTGAAATGCTTGAGGTAACCATGCCAAATGGATCCATTTACCACCCAACTTTAACATGGGATGATCAACATCTAGTTCTGTTTGACACTGGCGTACCTGGTGCAGGAGATTTTCTTGTGGAGGCAATTAAGGGAGCTGGATTTAATATTACTGATCTAACAGATATTGTAATCACCCACCAAGATATTGATCATATGGGGGGTACTTTAGAATTATTGAAACATGTTCCAGATGCAACTGTTTATGCACATAAAATTGATGCACCTTATATTGAAGGTATAGAAAAGCCAACAAAAATGGTTGCACGTGAATCTCTTATTGATGCCGGCGAAATTGAAGAGTCTGACTCTTTTTACCAAATGCTCAAAAGAGGGTTTGCTCAAGCTTACGTACCAATAGATGTAAAATTATCAAATGGTGATTTGCTTAATTTTGCTGGAGGAATTGTCACTGTGTTTACACCCGGCCACACTCCTGGTCATACATCATTCTTTTTGAAAGAAAGTAAACTTATGATTTGTGGAGATGCAGCAAATATCTTAGGCGATCAACTCATTGGCTCTGACCCAGCTATGACTTGGGATAACAAACTTGCGGATGAATCACTTGAGGTAATTAAATCATTTAACCTTTCCGGTGCCATTACATACCATACCGGATTTTTGAAAATTGATTAAATTTAAATAGCAAACTATCAAAGAAAAAGCCACATTAATTTGTGGCTTTTTCTTTGATAGTTATTTATACATAAATAATTTTTCGTAAAGTGATTTATGTATCTTCTTTATCGCGCATTCGATTTGCAAAATATTGGTGTTTAAAGTCTTCAAAAAGATAAGACTTAGTTGATTCAGATACACCATAAAGTTTATTAGCAAAGATTTTATTGAAAGCTTTCCATAGCCTCTCTCGTTCCATTTCATACAGATTTTGGAGCTCTTCATTTGAACCTTTCCAATTATCCCAGGCATCTTCATCAAAGAATTCTTGTTCTGTCAGCATCAAATCAATTGTTCCATTTTAGCAATATAAGGACCAACTTCTGCCATAAATTTCCATATCATATTTGAGTTCATGAAACTTGCATAGCTCTGAATATCAATCCAGCTTTCATGCACAAAGACAATACCTGGAAATTGATCATCCTGAACCACAACATATCCTAAATTACCATTCACTTCCGATATGCCACCAATGTAATCAACCAAAGCCGCCAGAGCTTTGTCAACGGTATCATCGAAAAAATGAAGCTTTAATGTAATTTTCATTGTTTTATTATACCACATCCAGTATGTCAACAATGTATAGCACTATCGCCCACCTAATACTTTTCACAAGGACAAAAAAATCATAAAATAGCTTGATTCTGGATTTTGAAATTTCTAAACAAGCAATTTTATTAATAAAAATCATAAAACATTATATGTTAATTCCTATAAATTTTACAAAGTTTACTTGGTAGATTTATAGTTTCAAACTAAAAATTCTTATATTATTGTAAAACAAACATTCGGCAAATTGCAAATTTAATTTAGCCACCCCGATACATCTGAAGTGGTGTCTGATACTTGAACATTTTTCTTGGATATTGATTCATCCAAGTC
>NZ_JACHHV010000052.1 GCF_014202895.1 Lactovum miscens | reverse complement strand
TTAGCAACTGCTGAAGCTGTTGTTTGTTTTGTTCCTTTGGGTAAGAAACGTCTGATCATGCGGTTATGATTCTCATTGCTTCCACGCTCAAAGCTCGCATAGGCATGACAATAGTAAACCGGACAAGTCACCGCCTCATGTAAACGGGCGAATTCACGACCATTATCCGACGTGAGGGATTCGAACTGAACCTTCTCTTGAAGTGCTAAAAGCGCCGTATTGACAGATTGGGCAGACTTATTTGGAATCAGACGAATGATTTCAAAGCGTGTTTGGCGCTCTGTGAGCGTCAAAAGACAGTCATTTTTTTCTTTCGTCAACAGCACCGTATCGATTTCCCAATGGCCGAATGCTTCACGTTGGTTAATTTCCTCTGGACGTTGGTCAATGGACAAGCCATACGGACGCTTGGGGTGTGTTTTCCGAAGCTTCTTTGCTTTCTTATAATGCGGATAAAGTAAATTATGGGTTTTTACATCGAGCCAGCCTTTGTCCACCCAGTGATAGAGGGTGCGCAAGCAAACCCCTGTCAGCTCTTGGAGAATGACTTCTAATGATTTCTTATCTCTGACACCCGCACTAATGGTTTTATTGAGGGCCGACGTGAGCTTCGAAGGACGACCACAGTGACTTTTATTGACGCTATGGTGTTCTTGTGCATGAAGTGCAGAATACTTTGTCTTTATTTTTAAGTGCACTTCCCCTTGACGAAGTTCATTGTTTATTGTTTGAGGCGCTTTATTCAAGAGCTGAGCGATCCGACGGTTACTTAGCTTCTCCTTGTTGTGCCAACGTTCAATCAACTGACGTTCTGTATAAGTAATTTCTTTGCCTTTTGTGTTAGAATAACCTTGCATCTGAATTCCTTTTCTACTTTTTGTTCTTTCAAACTCAAGTATAAGAGATTCAGGTGTTTTTTTCTTGCTTCAGGTGGCTAAACTAATTTTACAATTTGCCGTTTTATTTAAAATGAAAAAGACAAGAAATTTATCTTGTCTTATAAATTTATATTTTTATGAAGTCAATTTAAATGTTTATCAGTTTTTAAATATAACTTTTGGAATGTACAACACAGTCCCTATACCCTTACTTTTTAATCTTCTTTTCAGCGACACGAGTCTGACGGTCTAATTCACGTTTGATATCTTGCTCTGGAGAATATTTGACCTTCCAATTATCTGGTTTCAATAACTTGCCTGAATTTGGATCAAAGTGAGGTTTTCCATCTGGAAAGATTTTAGCCATATTGGATTTATGAACGATCCTGAAAATTTCGTAAGGATCTACGCCTGATAAAATCAAACTTCCATAAACAAAGTAAAGTAGATCAATTAGGCTATCGGTTTGCTGAGTCAATGGTGAACCTTCAGCTGGCTTAGATATTACCTTTTCTGCTGCCCGATCAATTTCTTTGTGCATTTGAATAACGGATTGATCAAACTGGTCACCATCCATACCTGAGCTAGCTTTAAGAAATTCTACAATCTCTTCAATTTGAAAAGCAGCTCTTTGCTCTGCTTCATTTATGCTAAACAGTTTTGGAACTTCTTGAGTCTTACCATCCATAAGACGATGAAATTCTTTAACCAAATTGTACTCATTATCCTTAGAAATGAAGCTGGAATTCTCATCAAACTCAACGAGTCCATAATAAGCCAAAGCTTTAGCTATACCATCTGCACCATTTGAAGCTGTCACATAATCTGAGATTTCTTTGACAGCTGGGTGGGCATTTCCCATTGCTACACCATAACCTGAACCGTCCAGCATCTCCATATCATTTTCCGAATCACCAAAACACATAACTTCTGTTAGAGAAAAACCAAATATTTCTCCTAATTTCTTAATACCACGAAGCTTTGAGGTTCCAACTGAAAGCAGATCCGCTGAATAAGGATTCGATCGAGTCACATTTAGACCCGGAAACTTCTCCAGTAATTTATTTGATTCATCCGCTGTTGAAACCATCATGATCTGATAGATTGGATCTTTCATAAGTTTATGCAGGTTGTAAACGACTGGACGAAATTTTCTGATTAAATTTTTAAAAAGTGCACGAGCAAAGTTTGCCATAAATGCTGGTAAAATACCTGCAATATAGCCCGCTGTCCTCGTTTCACCAAATTTTAATAGGCCCGAACCCGTTATTCCATCTGCTTTACCAAAAGATAAATCCCTATGATTATCTGCCGCATAACGAATGATCTTTGTAATGAGCTTCTTATCCATAGGGTGTTCATAATAGACATTTTTTGAATCTAATATGTATTGCCCATTATAAGTAATGGCAAAATTTAAATTTAACTCTTCCAACAATGGAGCCGCAAAGGCCGGCCCTCGTCCTGTTGCAATACCCACTAATATACCATTTCTGCGCATGTCAATAATGGCACGTCTCGTTGAAGGTGCAATGCCTCGCGTTGGAGTTAATAGTGTTCCATCCAAATCAAAAAATACTGCTTTTACATCGGTCATAACACTTTAATTATACTTTATTTAAAGATAAAATTGATAAATGAATATTCTCACAATAAATTTTATCTCCCAATATGCTACAATCGATTTATGAAAAAAATCTTAGTTTTACATACTGGTGGCACCATCTCCATGTCAGAAGACAAGGATGGAAAAGTTGTTTCTAATACTTCTAACCCTTTGATGACACATGAACCAGAAATGTCAAATGTCATTTTACATACCGAAGATATTTTTAATTTACCAAGCCCACATATTACCCTTAAAAATATGTTTCAACTACAACGTCGTATCCTTCGAGCATTTTTTGAAGAAGGTTTTGATGGAGCTGTTATTACTCACGGAACAGACACACTTGAAGAAACTGCCTATTTTCTTGATCTCACTCTTCCGCTTGGTGCACCTGTTGTCATTACTGGGGCAATGCGTTCGAGTAATGAGCCCGGTACAGATGGTTATTACAATTTTCTAAGTGCAATTCGAGTAGCCTCAGATCTAACCTCAAGAAATCGAGGGGTCTTAGTCACCATGAATGCAGAAATTCATGCAGCACGCTTTGTAACCAAAACACATACGACCAGTGTGTCTACATTTCAGACACCTACTTATGGTCCTATCGGTATCCTTACCCATGATCGTATAGTATTTCATCAATCATTAGAAGAAATTGAACAGATTGCTGTGAGCTCCGTTGAAGGGCAAGTGCCTATCATTAAAGCCTACTCCGGAATGGACGGATCAATTTTTGATCTTCTTTCGCCTGAAAGCTTAGATGGCTTAGTAATTGAGGGACTTGGTGCAGGAAATCTGCCTCCAGAGGCCTTTCAATCTGTAAAAAAGCTACTTAATGCCGGCCTTCCAGTTGTTTTGACTTCTAGATGCTTTAATGGCATTGCGGAGCCAATCTATGCGTATCCTGGTGGTGGTAGTGAGCTCTATGATGCTGGTATCTACTTTGCAAAAGAGATCAACGCTCAAAAAGCTCGAATTAAATTAATTCTTGGTCTAAATGCTCACCTCAGCGATCTACGTAATTTCATTGAAAAATAGTTTATTAAAATTTAAAAGAATCACTTCCTATCTGAAGTGATTCTTTTAATCCAATCTCTTATCTCAACACATCTTGAAGTTCTTGCCAAATCTCTTCCAATTCTTCAAACGAATAAGCATTCGCACCCGAAGCTAAAACATGGCCACCGCCGTCATGACGTTTAGCAATTTCATTTATAGGTGTAAATTTACTGCGCATTCGAACTCGATAATGTCCATCTGGTTGTTCAACAAAAATAGCCCATAATTTGATGTTTCTTATATTTCCTGGTAAAGACACAATACTTGATGTCTCACTGTCCTTAAGATTCATTTCCCTTAATAAATCTTGTGTGATTGTCACACAAGCAGCTCCATTGGCAGATATTACCAGGTTTTCATAGATATATCCTTGCAAACGTGCGACCTTCATGTCAAAAGAGTTCATAGTCTGACCAAGTTCTGAGCGATCAAAATCTTTTTCTGCTAATTTAGCAGCTAATGCTAAAGTCTTTGGACTTGTTGATGGGTAAAGAAATCGACCTGTATCTCCAACAATTCCACCATAGAGAAGCCGTGCAGCTGAAGATGGAATTTCAAGATTCATTGTTACAGCAAATTCTGTAATAATTTCTGAAACTGAACTCGCTTTGTCATCAACATAATAAAGATCACCGTAAACATCATCATTTGGATGGTGATCAATTTTTATCAAAAAATCAGCTTCACGCCAGAACCTACTATCAATACGAGGACGATTTGCTGTGTCACAAACGATAATCAAAGCTTCTGCTACGTTTTCATCGAATTCATCCATTGTTGCCAAATATTGCAAAGACGGCTCATTATACCCTGTAGCTAAAACAGTCTTATCTGGGAAATTATAACGTAAGATTTCTCTCAAACCACATTGTGAACCTAATGCATCTGGGTCAGGATTCTGATGTCGTAAGATTACAATCTTATCGTAATCACGAATTTTATCCAAAATCTTACTAAAACTATTATTCATTACTATTTCTAAAGTCCTTGCTATCTTTTTTAATATTATAACTTAACTTAGACAAATTTGCTAACTAGCAAACCTAAGCCAAGTTTATAATCTATCAAATTTAAATTTTGAAAACGAAAAGTTAACCTTTATATCTTTTAAATTATTTTGGAAAAAAATAAAATATAGGAAACAAAGCAACAAAAAAGCAGACTCAATCTGCTTTCTCAGTGCCCAGAACCGGGGTCGAACCGGTACGTCCGTAAAGACACCAGATTTTGAGTCTGGCGCGTCTGCCAATTCCGCCATCCGGGCAATTTATTCAACTGGGGTAGCTGGATTCGAACCAGCGCGTGCAGCAGTCAAAGTGCTGTGCCTTACCGCTTGGCTATACCCCAATAAGAAGGCGGATAAAGGGAATCGAACCCTCGTATGTCGGTACCACAAACCGATGTGTTAACCACTTCACCATATCCGCCATAATTTAACACGGGCAGTAGGAATTGAACCCACACTAAAGGTTTTGGAGACCTTTGTACTACCTTTATACGATGCCCGTATCCGTAAAAAAATGGAGGGGAGAGGATTCGAACCTCCGAACCCGAAGGAGCGGATTTACAGTCCGCCGCGTTTAGCCTCTTCGCTACCCCTCCAAATATTCAATTAATATAACGAAACGTTGTTTCATTATGGGAGTTAACGGGATCGAACCGCTGACCCTCTGCTTGTAAGGCAGATGCTCTCCCAGCTGAGCTAAACTCCCAATTAAGTAAATAATAATTACTTAAAAGTAAAACATTCGCTTGGGAACGCCCTTATCTCACAGGGGGCAACCCCCAACTACTTCCGGCGCGGTGAGGCTTAACTACTGTGTTCGACATGGATAC
>NZ_JACHHV010000051.1 GCF_014202895.1 Lactovum miscens | reverse complement strand
AAGAATTGATAAGATATACAAGTTGACTCTGAAGGAAGCGAACGAGGGCAACGGAAGCTCAAACGAGTGAAGTTAAATTCTTGACAAGCAGGTTAAGAAATGCTAAACTATATGAGTTGTGTCTCGCAAGACAAAGGCTTGAAGCGATTCGAGGAAGTCAAACGAGAACCAAAAAAGAAGCTTCAAACGAAAGTTAATTCTTGACAGAACCGCGAGGTTGTGCTAGAATATAAAAGCTTTCACAAGAAGCGCTAGACCTTTGAAAACTGAATATTACTTCAAAACAAACCAAAAAATTAGTAGTGCGAACTACTGATTCCAAGTCAATTGGAAAAAAATAAATTCGAAACAAGCTAGTTCACAGGAATGTGAGCTCGTTAAAACATTTTAATGAGAGTTTGATCCTGGCTCAGGACGAACGCTGGCGGCGTGCCTAATACATGCAAGTGGAACGCATTGAGAAGAGAGCTTGCTCTTTTCTCAATGAGTCGCGAACGGGTGAGTAACGCGTGGGAAATCTGCCTCTAAGCGGGGGACAACTACTAGAAATGGTAGCTAATACCGCATAAAAGAAGGCTTCACATGAAGCCATTTTGAAAGGTGCAACTGCATCACTTAGAGATGATCCCGCGTTGGATTAGTTAGTTGGTAGGGTAACGGCCTACCAAGACGATGATCCATAGCCGACCTGAGAGGGTAATCGGCCACATTGGGACTGAGACACGGCCCAAACTCCTACGGGAGGCAGCAGTAGGGAATCTTCGGCAATGGACGAAAGTCTGACCGAGCAACGCCGCGTGAGTGAAGAAGGTTTTCGGATCGTAAAGCTCTGTTGTGAGAGAAGAACGTTGAGTAGAGTGGAAAATTACTCAAGTGACGGTATCTTACCAGAAAGGGACGGCTAACTACGTGCCAGCAGCCGCGGTAATACGTAGGTCCCGAGCGTTGTCCGGATTTATTGGGCGTAAAGCGAGCGCAGGTGGTTCATTAAGTCTGATGTAAAAGGCAGTGGCTCAACCATTGTACGCATTGGAAACTGGTGGACTTGAGTGCAGTAGAGGTGAGTGGAACTCCTTGTGTAGCGGTGGAATGCGTAGATATAAGGAAGAACACCGGAGGCGAAAGCGGCTCACTGGGCTGTAACTGACACTGAGGCTCGAAAGCGTAGGTAGCAAACAGGATTAGATACCCTGGTAGTCTACGCTGTAAACGATGAGTGCTAGATGTTGGGAGGCATAAGCTTTTCAGTATCGCAGTTAACACGATAAGCACTCCGCCTGGGGAGTACGACCGCAAGGTTGAAACTCAAAGGAATTGACGGGGACCCGCACAAGCGGTGGAGCATGTGGTTTAATTCGAAGCAACGCGAAGAACCTTACCAAGTCTTGACATCCCGATGCTATCTGTAGAGATACAGAGTTACTTCGGTACATCGGTGACAGGTGGTGCATGGTTGTCGTCAGCTCGTGTCGTGAGATGTTGGGTTAAGTCCCGCAACGAGCGCAACCCCTATGTTTAGTTGCCATCATTCAGTTGGGCACTCTAGACAGACTGCCGCAGATAATGCGGAGGAAGGTGGGGATGACGTCAAATCATCATGCCCCTTATGACTTGGGCTACACACGTGCTACAATGGCAAGTACAACGAGCAGCGAACTCGCGAGAGTAAGCGAATCTCTTAAAACTTGTCTCAGTTCGGATTGCAGGCTGCAACTCGCCTGCATGAAGTCGGAATCGCTAGTAATCGCGGATCAGCACGCCGCGGTGAATACGTTCCCGGGTCTTGTACACACCGCCCGTCACACCATGGGAGTTGGGGGTGCCCAAAGTCCGTGCGCTAACCGAAAGGAAGCAGCGGCCTAAGGCAAAACCGATGACTGGGGTGAAGTCGTAACAAGGTAGCCGTAGGAGAACCTGCGGCTGGATCACCTCCTTTCTAAGGAAAATAAAACAAGTGGTGCGTGATGAAGTAATATTTAGTTTTGAAGGGTTTAGTAAACCAGCGCACTTAGTTTTACTAAACTTTTTTTTGTAAAACGATGGGGGATTAGCTCAGCTGGGAGAGCGCCTGCTTTGCACGCAGGAGGTCAACGGTTCGATCCCGTTATTCTCCATTTCAAAAGACCTGAGAGGGTAATTTTGGAAATTTGATCATTGAAAACTGAATAACAACATAACAAAAAAACCGAAAAAAAAGATAAGGTCACACTTATCAAAAAGTATCGAAAGATATAACTGCGATTTACAGAGTTTAAGAGGGCGAAACGTCAGTTTCACACTTTTAAATAATAAATAACTTTTTAACTTAAAGTTTTGTTTAGGAATAAATAGAACATATGGCAAAGTTAATAAGGGCGCACGGTGAATGCCTTGGCACTAAGAGCCGAAGAAGGACGTGACTAACTACGATATGCATTGGGGAGCTGTAAGTACGCGAAGATCCAGTGATTTCCGAATGGGGAAACCCACTTACTTAGGTAAGTATCCATAAGTGAATACATAGCTTATGAGAAGGACACCCGGTGAACTGAAACATCTCAGTAGCCGGAGGAAAAGAAAATAAGAATGATTTCGTAAGTAGCGGCGAGCGAACGCGAAAAAGGCCAAACCAAGAAGCTTGCTTCTTGGGGTTGTAGGACTGCAAAGTGGAAGATTATTTTTTAGTCGCATCATCTGGGAAGATGAACTAAAGAGCGTAATAGTCGCGTAGACGAAAAGAAATAATTACCTAGCAGTATCCTGAGTAGGTCGGAACACGAGAAATTCCGATTGAATCTGGGAGGACCATCTCCTAAGCCTAAATACTCCTTAGTGACCGATAGTGAACAAGTACCGTGAGGGAAAGGTGAAAAGAACCCCGGGAGGGGAGTGAAATAGCACCTGAAACCGTGTGCCTACAAGAAGTTCGAGGACGTTAATGTCTGAGAGCGTGCCTTTTGTAGAATGAACCGGCGAGTTATGATATGATGCGAGGTTAAGTTGAAGAGACGGAGCCGTAGAGAAATCGAGTCTGAATAGGGCGCCATAGTATCATGTTGTAGACCCGAAACCTAGTGACCTATCCATGAGCAGGGTGAAGGTGTGGTAAGACGCACTGGAGGCCCGAACCAGGACACGTTGAAAAGTGTTTGGATGACTTGTGGATAGCGGAGAAATTCCAAACGAACTGGGAGATAGCTGGTTCTCTCCGAAATAGCTTTAGGGCTAGCGTCGCAATAAAGTTTAATGGAGGTAGAGCACTGTTTGGCTGCGGGCCGCGTCTAGCGGTACCAAATTCAGATAAACTCCGAATGCCATTAAACATGTGCGGCAGTCAGACTGCGAGTGCTAAGATCCGTAGTCGAAAGGGAAACAGCCCAGACCAACAGCTAAGGTCCCAAAATATATGTTAAGTGGAAAAGGATGTGGGATTGCACAGACAACTAGGAGGTTAGCTCAGAAGCAGCTACCCTTTAAAGAGTGCGTAATAGCTCACTAGTCGAGTGATCCTGCGCCGAAAATGTACCGGGGCTAAAACATATTACCGAAGCTTTGGATCCTGTAAAGGATGGTAGGAGAGCGTTGTCATCAGCGAAGAAGGTATACCGTGAGGAGTGCTGGAGCGATGACAAGTGAGAATGCCGGTATGAGTAGCGAAAGACAAGTGAGAATCTTGTCCACCGTATGACTAAGGTTTCCTGGGGAAGGCTCGTCCGCCCAGGGTTAGTCGGGGCCTAAGGCGAGGCAGAAATGCGTAGTCGATGGACAACAGGTTGATATTCCTGTACAGGTATAATTGTGAGGGCGTGACGCAGTAGGCTAAGGAGTGCCAGTTAATGGATTCTGGTCTAAATCGTGAGGCTTAGAATGTGTCAAATGCATGTTCTTATAAGGTTGAGCGATGATGGGGAAGCTTTTTCGGAAGCGAAGTTCCCGATGTCACACTGCCAAGAAAAGCGTCTAACATAAGATTATACTTCCCGTACCGTAAACCGACACAGGTAGTCGAGGCGAGTAGCCTAAGGTGATCGAGAGAACTCTCGTTAAGGAACTCGGCAAAATGACCCCGTAACTTCGGGAGAAGGGGTGCTCTAGCAATAGAGCCGCAGTGAAAAGATCCAAGCAACTGTTTATCAAAAACACAGCTCTCTGCTAAACCGTAAGGTGATGTATAGGGGGTGACGCCTGCCCGGTGCTGGAAGGTTAAGAGGAGGGGTTAGCTTCGGCGAAGCTCAGAATTGAAGCCCCAGTAAACGGCGGCCGTAACTATAACGGTCCTAAGGTAGCGAAATTCCTTGTCGGGTAAGTTCCGACCCGCACGAAAGGCGTAATGATTTGGATACTGTCTCGACGAGAGACTCGGTGAAATTTTAGTACCTGTGAAGATGCAGGTTACCCGCGACAGGACGGAAAGACCCCATGGAGCTTTACTGCAGATTGATATTGAGTACTTGTAAATCACGTACAGGATAGGGAGGAGCCAAAGAAGTTGGGACGCTAGTTTCAGCAGAGGCGCCGTTGGGATACTCCCCTTGATTTATGATTACTCTAACCCACACCCGTAAACCGGGTGGGAGACAGTGTCTGTCGGGCAGTTTGACTGGGGCGGTCGCCTCCTAAAGAGTAACGGAGGCGCCCAAAGTTTCCCTCAGAATGGTTGGAAATCATTCGTAGAGTGTAAAGGTATAAGGGAGATTGACTGCGAGACCTACAAGTCGAGCAGGGACGAAAGTCGGGCTTAGTGATCCGGTGGTACCGCATGGAAGGGCCATCGCTCAACGGATAAAAGCTACCCTGGGGATAACAGGCTTATCTCCCCCAAGAGTTCACATCGACGGGGAGGTTTGGCACCTCGATGTCGGCTCGTCGCATCCTGGGGCTGTAGTCGGTCCCAAGGGTTGGGCTGTTCGCCCATTAAAGCGGCACGCGAGCTGGGTTCAGAACGTCGTGAGACAGTTCGGTCCCTATCCGTCGCGGGCGTAGGTAATTTGAGGGGATCTGTCCTTAGTACGAGAGGACCGGGATGGACCCACCGCTGGTGTACCAGTTGTCTTGCCAAAGGCACGGCTGGATAGCTATGTGGGGAAGGGATAAACGCTGAAAGCATCTAAGTGTGAAACCCACCTCGAGATGAGATTACCCATTCGAAAGAATTAAGAGCCCAGAGAGATGATCTGGTAGATAGGATGGATGTGGAAGGCCTGTGAGGGCTGGAGCTAACCATTACTAATCGCTCGAGGACTTTACCAAAAAGCAATAAAGTGTAGTTATATTAAAAAATTTTTTTGGAGTTGTTATTCAGTTTTGAGTGGTCAAGATCATTCAGAGAAACAAGAGTTTGGGAATCAAAGCGTGAGGGATACACCTGTATCCATGTCGAACACAGTAGTTAAGCCTCACCGCGCCGGAAGTAGTTGGGGGTTGCCCCCTGTGAGATAAGGGCGTTCCCAAGCGAATGTTTT
>NZ_JACHHV010000050.1 GCF_014202895.1 Lactovum miscens | reverse complement strand
CCTTTTCTACTTGTCTTCTTTCAAATTCAAGTATAAGAAATTCAGGTGTTTTTTTCTTGCTTCAGGTGGCTAAACTAATTTTACAATTTGCCAATAATAAATGATTATAAGAAACAATGTCAAAAATTTGTTATATAATTTATAAGAATAATAAAGTTGAAAGAGGAAATCATATGTCAGTTACACATACTTACACACTTGCTAATGGTTACAAGATCCCAGTTGTTGGGTTTGGTACATGGCAGTCTAAAGATGGAGAAGAAGCTTACAATTCAGTAAAATGGGCACTTGAATCCGGTTACCGCCATATAGATACTGCTGAAGCATATGGCAATGAAGATTCAATTGGTCGTGCGATCAAAGATTCAGGGATTGCGCGTAAAGACTTATTTATCACAACAAAGCTTTGGGGAACAAATAGCTACGAAGAAGCAAGTGCAGCGCTTGAAAAGAGCTTAAAAGACTTGCAAGTAGATTATGTGGATTTATTCTTAATCCACTGGCCAAACCCTAAAGCTTTTCGCCCAGACTTTGTGACACGTAATGCAAATATCTGGAAAGCTATGGAAGATGGCGTCAAAGCTGGAAAAGTTCACTCAATTGGTGTATCTAACTTTCATGAACGTCACTTGTTACCCCTCCTTGAAGTGGCTGAGATTAAGCCTGTAGTCAACCAAATCTTGGTAAATCCATCTGATCAACAACTTGATATTGTTGAGTTTAATAAAGCGCATGATATTTTGACAGAAGCTTACAGCCCTCTTGGTACAGGCAAAATTTTTGGAGTTAAAGAACTACAAGATCTCGCCAAAAAATATGGTAAATCTGTTGCTCAAATCGTTTTGAACTGGCAATTGGAAAAAGGTTATCTTCCACTTCCTAAGTCAATTCATGCAGAGCGTATCGCTCAAAATGTTGATATCTTTGACTTTAAGCTTGAAGCTGATGATATTGAGCGAATTGATGGACTCCACGGGAAAGCTGGTCTTGCCAAAAATCCGGATGAAGTCGATTTCTGACATAGTTCTTTAAATGGGTAAAAGATCATTTTTTCTAATATAAATGGTCTTTTATCTTTGTATATTTTGATTCTTTTCTTTTGAGACTAAACAAATAAATAAGATTTTGTTACAATAACAAGCATGAAAAATAAAATCTTCTCGATTATTTTAATCGCATTAGGAACAGCTTTGATTGCAGTAGCTTCACAAATTTCATTTCCAATCGGCACTGTACCAATTACTCTTCAGACTTTAGCTGTGGGATTGATTGCTAGCCTTTACCATGTTAAGGAAACTTTTTTAACAATGCTATTATATTTACTGCTAGGTTTAATTGGCCTTCCAATATTTGCTGGAGGAGCAGGTGGATTTTCAGTAATTTATGGGCCAACAGGTGGTTTTTTAGTTACTTTTTTAATTTCAGGAACTTTGATTTCATCTCTATTAAGTATTTTCCATAAAAAAATCATTACTCTAGCTATTATCAATATGATTGGAGCAATATTAACGCTATTTCTTGGAACAATTTGGCTTAAAGTTTTTGTTAATATGAACTGGAGTGTTGCTTTTCTAACTGGCTTTATCCCTTTCCTGGCTGATGAAATTTTAAAGGTAGTGCTTATTGTTATTATAACCCGAGCTCTGATCCGAATTTTGCCGAGAATTAATTCTTACTTCGAATAAAAAAATGGACTATTCTGTCCATTTTTTTAATGAAATTTCTCCAGAGTTGAGAATGCGTTGAATACCGTCATTACAATTTACAATGAGTTCACCTTGTGGAGTTAGGTCTATAGCTACTCCTTGTAGGTCATGGTTATTCTGCTTAAAACTGACAGTCATTCCTAGTACAAAACAATGTGATTTATAAATTTCAAGATAGTTTAGATTTTCCAACCGCCTAAACTCGGACCAGATCTTAGAAATCAAATCTGATTCGGTTATACTAGGGTACTCCTGATTAGGGTAAAGAGAAGTAGCGCGATCGGACAGTTCTTCTGGAAAATATTGGATATCAAAATTAATCCCCATTCCGAGAATCATACCACTTGGTCCAGACTCAGCCAGAATCCCAACTATTTTCTTTTTTCCAAGATAGACATCATTGACCCATTTTATTGTAGGCTTTTTGGTTGTTAATTTTTCAATTGCACTGACAACGGCGGAAGCCGCTAGAATTGTGTATTGAACGTGTTTCTCATAGTTGGACTGCCCTAAATTGGCTGACATATAAATACCACCGGTGTTAGCTGCATAATATTTGCGACCAAATCTTCCGTATGTGGCGGTCTGATGGTCGGTTAGATAAAGTGTATTGGCTAATCCACCTCTAGCCTCAAGCTGAGTCGAGGGTGTTGTATCAAGTAGAACTAAATCTTCTAACCATTGATTGTGTTCCAAAATTTGTGCTTTGTCAAAAAAAGTCATAAATAATTTTAGCAAATTTTGTTTAATTATTTTCTTATCCTATTTTGAAATAAATTAAACTTTGATGTTTTGACATGTGTTAATTATTTAGAAGATTATAACCTTGAATTAGAAACTTGATTTTTAGATATTTTTTGTTATACTGAAATAAATCAAGGGAGTAGCGACATGAGTTTGACTCATGTGGACAGGTCGTCAGTACAGCGAAAGCTCGGCCTTTCTTAATTGCGAGACTTGTGGGTCAACCACAGGTCTCGTTTTTTTATTCAGATCTACCCTTTCACCCCCCTATTTATATAAAGGAGAATACTTTGGAAAATCTTTTTTCAAAAAGTAAGACAGTAGTGTTTGAGACTGTCAAATCAAGCGTTAAAGGCCTAACTTCTGAGGAAGCAGACAAGCGTTTAGTCGAAAATGGGCGTAATGAGTTAATAGCAACCAAGAAAAAGTCATGGTTTATTATGTTTTTGGATCAATTTAAAGACCTTATGATCATCATTTTACTGATTGCGGCAGTTCTCTCTGTTGTAACCTCTGGAGGTGAGGACATTTCTGATGCCATCATTATTCTCGCTGTTGTCTTAATCAATGCGGCTTTTGGTGTTTACCAAGAAGGTCGTGCTGAAGCTGCAATTGAGGCTTTGAAAAATATGTCATCCCCAGCTGCACGTGTACGTCGCGATGGACATATTGCAGAGATTGATTCAAAAAATTTAGTGCTTGGTGATATTGTTCTGCTTGAAGCTGGTGATGTAGTCCCGGCGGACATTCGCTTGTTAGAATCGGCAAGTCTAAAGATTGAGGAATCTGCTCTAACAGGTGAATCAGTTCCTGTTGAAAAAGATGCCAAGTCCGAAATCTCAGAAGATGCTGGAATTGGAGATCGACTAAACTCAGCCTATCAGAATTCAAATGTAACTTATGGCCGTGCGACAGGCGTTGTCATAGCTACAGGTATGTCAACAGAAGTTGGTAAAATTGCTAAAATGATTGAATCGGCTGATGAGACCGAAACTCCATTGAAGCGAAATTTAAATCGATTGTCAGGCTTTTTAACTTGGATGATTTTGGGAATTGCCATTGTCACTTTTGTTGTTCACGTTTTGAGATTAGACCAAATTACTCCAAATGGCTTAGTTGAAGGTCTAATGACTTCTGTGGCCTTGGCCGTAGCTGCTATTCCAGAAGGACTACCGGCTATTGTTACAATCGTTTTGTCACTTTCGACTCAAGTTTTAGCAAAACAGAACTCAATTATTCGTAAGCTTCCAGCGGTCGAAACTCTAGGGTCAACTGACATTATCTGTTCAGATAAAACCGGGACTTTAACAATGAACAAGATGACTGTGGAAAAACTCTATAGAAACATGATTTTGGAAGAGGCAAGTGCACCAGTTGAAAGCTCTGATTTAACACTTCAAATCATGAATTTTGCAAATGATACGAAGTTAACCGAGGCTGGAGAACTTTTGGGAGATCCGACAGAGACAGCTCTTGTGAAATATGGACAAGATAAAAATTATGATCTCACTGATGAGTTAATAATTCATCCACGTATTGCAGAATTACCTTTTGATTCAGACCGTAAGCTAATGTCAACTGTTCATGAATTTGATGGGTATTTCTTCGTTGCAGTCAAAGGGGCACCGGATCAACTTCTGAAACGTTTGAATAAAAAATCTGTCAACGGTGAAGTTTCAAAACTTACAGAAGCTGATAGTGAAGCAATTCTTGCCATTAATAAGTTATTGGCGACTCAAGCACTTCGTGTTTTGATGATGGCTTACAAAGAAATTGATGAAATTCCCTCAGATTTAAATAAGCTTGAGGAAGACCTTATCTTTGCGGGACTAGTCGGGATGATTGATCCCGAACGTCCGGAGGCGGCTGATGCTGTTGCAACTGCTAAATCAGCAGGTATTCGTCCGATAATGATTACAGGCGATCACCAAGATACTGCTGAGGCTATCGCGAAACGCCTCGGCTTGATTGACGAGGAAGATAACGAAGATCATGTTTTGACAGGTGCTGAACTCAATGAATTGACTGATGAGGAGTTCCAAAAGAAAGTTAAGCAATACAGTGTATATGCCCGTGTTTCACCAGAACATAAAGTACGCATTGTTAAAGCCTGGCAAAACGAAGGAAAAGTGGTTGCGATGACTGGAGATGGCGTTAATGATGCGCCCGCACTAAAAACTGCTGACATTGGTATAGGCATGGGAATCACAGGAACGGAAGTTTCAAAAGGGGCCTCTGACATGATTTTAGCTGATGATAACTTTGCGACAATCATAACGGCAGTTCATGAAGGACGTAAGGTCTTTGCAAATATTCAGCGCTCGATCCAATATCTCCTTTCAGCCAACACAGCTGAGGTATTGACTGTTTTTTTGGCCACTTTGTTTGGCTGGGCCACGTTACTTCCAGTACATTTACTTTGGATTAACCTTGTCACTGATACATTACCTGCTATTGCATTGGGTGTAGAACCAGCAGAGCCGGGTATTATGAATGAAAAACCTCGTGGGAAAAAAGCAAGCTTCTTCTCAGGTGGCGTCCTGTCGTCAATTATTTATCAAGGAATCTTACAAGCAGGTCTGGTCATAGCAGTTTATGGCTTAGCTTTGGCTTTTCCAGCTCACACTGTAGCAAATACTTCTATTTCTCAAGCCCAAGAACTTCTCCGTCATATCGGAGATGGGACACATGCGATCTTAATTGATCATATAGCTTTGATTTCAGCACTGGAACATGCAGATGCATTGACAATGTCCTTTGCAACACTTGGATTAATTCAGCTCTTCCATGCCTTCAATGTAAAATCGGTCTACCAATCCATCTTTACGGTGGGACTCTGGAAAAATCGGACTTTTAACTGGGCTCTTCCTGTTAGTTTTGTTCTTCTTGGCATAACAATTTTGGTCCCAGGTTTTAACCAGCTCTTCCACGTCAGCCAGCTTGACCCATATCAATGGCTAATGGTAATGATTGCAAGCATCTCGGTTATCATAATTGTGGAAGGAGTAAAACTTATTCAAAGAAATTTATCAAATAAAACTTTATAAAAAAGGCAAATTGTAAAATTAAGTTAGCCACCTGAAGCAAGAAAAAAACACCTGAAACCTTTATACTTGAATTTGGAAAAATAAAGTAGAAAAGGA
>NZ_JACHHV010000049.1 GCF_014202895.1 Lactovum miscens | reverse complement strand
AGACTTGGATGAATCAATATCCAAGAAAAATGTTCAAGTATCAGACACCATTTCAGATGTATCGGGGTGGCTAAATTAAATTTGCAATTTGCCATAATTTAAAATTTAAATCAATAAATTAGACACAATGTTCAACATGGTTGCCTAAATAACAAATCTTATGAAAATGAAATGTAAAGATTTATATCTTCTCAGAACTGAGTTTTATAATAAATAATATCTCAATTAGGGGATGTTGAATGCTAAAAAAAGAATTTAAAGCCATACGTAATAGATTTTTTTTGTTGCTATGATCGCACTGGCATTGATTCCAGCAATATATAACTTTGTTTTCCTTGACTCTTTATGAAATTCATATGGTCAATTGAAGTGCTCTCAGTTTCTGTTGAAAATTTGGACAAATTGTCTAAATTAGAAGGGAAGATGCTTGATTTAAGAGATCAAGTGATTAAGAAAATGAAGGCAACAAAAGATTTAGGTTATAAGTTTGTCTCTAGAAATACAGCCTTAAAGAGTCTATCTGATGGGAATTATTATATGACAGTTACTTTTCCTGCAGATTTTTCATCAAGTGCTGCGTCTCGTGACAACCAATCCTCAAAAAGTGACAGTATGGGTTTAAACTATAATCTTGGCAGATGGAGTAAAAAATTATAAATTGGGTGTTTCCACAATAACACCTGCTTTGGACTCTAGAATGAAAAGTATTTAGGAAAATTGAAAAAATAAACATCTAAAGTATCAAACATTTATTTTTTAACTTTCCAATATCTTTTTCAAATTCTATTTCAGAATTACCCGATTTTCACAGTTACTATTGAGCCACTATAATTAAATGCAAATCTACACATAATCACCATCATCATAGCCAAATCGTTATTAAAAAATTTAGATCAGATTATTCGATTCAAATTTCTAGTTAATTATGTCTTTAAACTTTTCTTTCTAACGGAAATTATTTTAGAGGCAGTAGTTAACAGATCTATTGAATTGGTAATTTTAAATAGTATATTTTTAGGGTTTAGAAAACTATTAGATTATGGCTTTTGTTTTACAGTAACTTCTTATGAGGGTCTTTTTCTGTTATAATTCTAATAATGAAGCTTCCAATTGAATTTAGTAAAAAATATGAAAAAATTCTCAAATCTGATTTTCAAAGATTTGTTGAAACTTTTGATGAAATACCCATCTCTGCTTTTCGTGTGAATCCTTTGAAAAAAATAGAAGTAGAAGCAGAAAAAATCGAAGATTCTGATTTTGGTTATTATGGCAAAATTTCTGGAAAATCTAAAGAATTTTTAGTTGGAGAGATTTACTCTCAAGAACCAGCAGCCCAGATGGTTGGTCAGATTGCCAGGCCAGAACAAGACATGCGTGTACTGGACCTCTGTGCTGCACCTGGAGGTAAGTCTTCACATTTACTCTCTTATCTCGGAAATACAGGACTTCTGGTCTCAAATGATATTTCAACAAAAAGAAGCAAGATTTTAGTTGAAAATCTAGAACGATGGGGCAATCGCAATAATATTATCTTGAACGAGAGTCCGGATAAACTGGCAGATGTATTTTCTGCATTCTTTGACATGATTGTTATTGATGCACCTTGCTCGGGTGAAGGGATGTTTCGTAAAGATCCAGATGCAATGTCTTATTGGTCACCAAAATATGTTGAAGAATGTGTCAGTCGTCAGAAGAAAATTCTTTCTGAGGCGATGAAAATGTTGGCACCAACGGGTGTAATTGTTTACTCGACTTGCACATGGTCGCCTGAGGAAGATGAAGAAATGGTTGCTTGGTTGCTAAATGAATATCCAAACTTAGCACTTGAATTTGAGAAGAAATATTGGCCATTTGAGTTCAAGGGAGAGGGACAATTTCTTGCCCGTTTTCGCAATAATGATGATAGCTTGGTAAAGAAGAGTAAGTTTAGGATGGTGAAGTCAAACCTAAACTCAGAGCAATTGAAGCTTTGGAAAGTTTTTCGTACAAGAAGTTTGAATTTTGAACCCAAAGGCATACTTCAAGCTTTTGGTGATAATCTCTTTCTTTTGCCAGAAAGTCTACCTGATTTATCAAAATTAAGAATTGCAAGAAATGGTCTCCACATTGGAGTTTTCAAGAAAAATCGCTTTGAGCCAAGTTATGCATTAGGGATAGCTCTCAATAAAAATGATTCAAAGCAAGAAATTGAACTAACTGATGAAGAAGTCATTGGGTACGCCAAAGGTAATCCTATAATCAAAGACAAGAATCTTCCAAATGGTTGGACCCATTTGCTGTCAGATGGTCATGGCTTTGGCTTTTCTAAGTATGTTGATGGAATGCTTAAAAATAATTATCCGAAAGGCCTGAGAATTCATGGATGACATTAATGAAAATGACTTGAGAGAACTCAGAAAAATTACAGAATATTGTTTCCCAAGATCTCGGATTATTAAGCCAAGCGTTTTCGAAACAGCCTTAGAATTTTCAACTCCTTACTTTGAAAGAGTTGGTGAAAAGATAGCTTCATCAATTTTAGACTTGAATTTTGAGATTTTTTGGAAGGATCAAATCGTTCAAATGGCAGGAATTGGTTGTGTGTCCACTTATCCGGAATATCGTGGGGCGGGACTTGTTCGTTACCTGATGACTAAAATTCTTCAAGACGAGTATAAAAGAAAAACAGTTATCTCTTATTTGGAACCTTTTTCTGCAAAATTCTATGAGAAATTTGGTTATAAAGTTGCTTTTTATGAAAAAATTTATAAGATAAGGATGGCTGAATTTCCAAAAGGAAGTAAAGCTAAAATTACGCGTTTAAGCCTTGATGACGCCTTAACTTATTTACAAAATATTCATGAAAAAGATCAGAGTTTGGGATCACTGAGAAGAACTAAGATACAATGGGAATACTACTTTAAACTTCGTAGCCAGCCAAAAGTTGCTCTGGCAGGAAATGAAGGTTATTTGCTCTATTCTTTTGATAATGATAAGTTTGTTATTGAAGAGTTGGTCACTTTGACGGATGAAGCCCGCCAAGCACTCTTTTACTTTATCAGCTCTCATTCCTCATATGAAATGATTGTCTATAAGGCACCTGGTCAGGAAAATCTTGAGGTTGAAGTACCTGAACCTACACATATGAATATTCAGCTTCATCCAAATATGATGGCGAGAATTATCAATTTAAAGGAATTCTTCCGCATTAACGGAGAACCTTATTTCAGAGTCGAGATCTTGGATCCAATCCTCTCAGAGAACAATGGTGTTTATGGACCTGAAGGCCCAGTTATAAAAATGACAATAGGTGAGTTCACTTCCAAAGTCATTGCTGAGGAAAAAGCGATTATTAGAGAGGTATTTTAATGTCAGAAAAATTAAATCTTGTGATCATTACAGGGCTTTCAGGGGCTGGTAAGACGGTTGCGATTCAATCTTTTGAGGATTTAGGCTACTTTACCGTTGATAATATGCCACCCAATTTGATTACAAAATTTGTTGAGCTCATAGCAAAAGATTCTGGAAGTATCAATAAGCTAGCTTTAGTTGTTGATATGCGAAGTCGTACTTTTTTTGATCATGTTCAAGAGATTGTGGTAAATTTGGTTGACGATAGTCGTGTTAATTTTAGGCTTCTTTTTCTAGATGCTAGTGATGAAGAATTAGTCGCTCGTTATAAGGAAACTCGCCGTAGCCACCCATTGGCTCAAGAGGAACCGACCTTGAGTGGAATTATGAGGGAAAGAGAAATTTTAGATCCTTTCAAAGGCTTAGCAAATTATATCATTGATACTTCCTATCTTTCACCGAGACAGCTACGTGGTGAGATTCAGAGAATTTTTTCAGGTGACCAGAGTAATACCTATCGTATTGAAGTGATATCCTTTGGCTTCAAGTATGGGATCCCGCTTGATGCTGACTTAGTTTTTGATGTTCGTTTTCTACCAAACCCCTACTATAATCCAGAATTGAGAAATTTGACAGGAATGGATCGGGCAGTTTATGATTATGTAATGGATAATGACGCCTCAAAGTTATTCTATATACAACTGATGAATCTCATAGTTCCTCTCTTGCCAGCTTATGAAAAAGAAGGAAAGTCAGTTTTGACTATAGCATTTGGTTGTACGGGAGGGCAACATCGCTCTGTTGCTTTTGCCGAGAGAGTTTACAAAGCCTTGAAGCCTGATTGGCATGTTAATGTGTTTCATCGAGACAAGGATAAACGTAAGGAAACAGTTAATCGTTCTTAAGCATTCACGATAAGGAAGTAAAATATGAAAAAGCCCAAGATAGTTGTAATTGGTGGCGGCACGGGAATTCCAGTAATCCTTAATTCTTTACGCAGGGAAAATGTTGAACTTACCGCAATTGTGACAGTGGCTGATGATGGTGGTTCATCTGGTAAGTTGCGCTCAGCTATTGATATCGTACCACCTGGTGATTTGAGAAATGTTCTCATCGCCATGTCAGATATGCCTCGCTTTTATGAGAAAATTTTCCAATACAGGTTTAATGAAGCAGATGGTCCACTTTCAGGACATCCACTAGGAAATCTCATAATTGCAGGAGTTTCTGAGATGCGTGGTTCAACTTACAATGCCATTCAAATGTTGACACAATTTTTCCATACGGATGGGAAAATATATCCTGCCAGCGAGAAAGCCTTAACCTTACATGCTGTATTTAAAGATGGATTTGATATTGAAGGTGAGTCTCACATTGCTGAACATAAGGGATTGATTGATCATGTTTACGTGGAGGAAACGGCAACGGGGAAAGTCCCTGTTGCTTCTCGAAACGTGGTTCAATCTATTTTTGATGCTGATACTATTGTGTTGGGACCTGGATCTCTTTTCACTTCAATCTTGCCAAGCTTAGTAATTCCTGAGATAGGGGAAGCTCTTCGCAAGACTCAAGCTAAAGTAATTTATGTTTGCAACATTATGACTCAGCGCGGAGAAACTGAGCATTTTTCTGATTCTGACCATGTCCGAGTTTTACATGAGCATCTCAAAATGAAATTCATTGACACGGTTTTGATCAATGGAGAACCTGTTCCTAAAGAATATATGAATTCAAATAAATTTGATGAGTATCTGGTGCAGGTAACGCACGATTTCAAAGGTCTTAAGAAAGAAGGCGTACGAATTATAACCAACAATTTTCTAGAATTACGTAATGGGGGTGCCTTCCACAATGGGAAAGCAGTATGTGAAGAAATTCTTAGAATCAATGAGTATCGTAACAAATGACTTTTAGCTCGGAACTTAAAAAGGAACTAACATTGATGCCTGCAACCACTGGAACCTTAATGGCACTTGTACGTATGAATGGTAGTCTAGGCATTGGCCGACAGCTCACTCTCTCAATACCAACTGAGAACTCAGCTATTGCTCAATACATTTATAAGGCTTTAAATGAACTTTTTGAGCTACGAGCAGAGTTACAGGTTTACCAAAAATCAAACCTCTCAAAAAATCGTGTTTACAATGTTTTTCTTGAAGAAAATGTATCAGATCTCCTTTCAGAATTAGCTATAGCTGACTCACTTATGCTTGATTCTGGAATACCTGAAATTGTTAAGGAAGATGAATTGCTCCAAGCAGACTATCTCCGTGGGGCATTCTTGTCTTCTGGTACGATCAGTAATATTGAAAAACCAAATTATCAGTTGTCTATTCGAAATGTTTATCAAGAGCACGCTCAAGACCTAATGAGTTTGCTGAAAAATTATGGGCTTGAAGCAAAGGTGACAGAACAAAGAGGACGCTACTTGACCTATCTCACCCAAGCTGAGCAGATTGCTGATTTTATTACTTTGATTGGTGCAATGAGTTCTAGGCTAGAGTTTGAAAACCAGAAGATAGTGCATGAGATGAGAGGATTGGCCAATCGTCAATCGAATTTTCAATCAGCGAATATCAGTAAGACGGTAGAAGCTTCTCAACAAGTTATCAAAGCGATTCAAGACTTAGCGGAAAATGATGAGTTACCAACAAGTTACATTAAGCTGGCTCAACTTAGACTTGATTATCCTGAGGCGAGTTTAATGGAGTTGGGGAAAATGCATGATCCTATATTGAGTAAGTCCGCAGTGAATCATCGCTTTAGAAAAATCTTAGAATTAGCCAAAGACTTTCAGAAATAATTTCATTTATATAGTTAAAATATCATGGCAAATTGTAAAATTAGTTTAGCCACCTGAAGCAAGAAAAAAACACCTGAATTTCTTATACTTGAATTTGAAAGAAGACAAGTAGAAAAGGA
>NZ_JACHHV010000048.1 GCF_014202895.1 Lactovum miscens | reverse complement strand
TCCTTTTCTACTTGTCTTCTTTCAAATTCAAGTATAAGAAATTCAGGTGTTTTTTTCTTGCTTCAGGTGGCTAAACTAATTTTACAATTTGCCATCAAATTTCAAATGTACTCGGTTATTTTTTAAAATTGTGGAGAAATAAGAAATAATTTTGTTAAATTTTATAATTGACAAGGTTGTCAGTATTGTATTCTTCAGTAAATGCGTCAATTTAATTGTAAGAAACCAAATATGACTTCTTCTATAGAAAAGAGAAGCCATGAAATTCAAGTCCTGGTACATTAGCATTTTTTTGATGGTAGTTTAAACTTGGCAATTAATACTGAATAGATTGGGGTCTTTCATGCATTCGAATTGCCAAAAGAGTTGGGCCGACTCCTAAAATAACAACAAAGACCATCAAAATCGCTGATCCCAAATTTCCATATAATGCTGAACCAGAAACCATAAGGCCGCAGAGAATTGAGGCAATTGGTTGAGTCACAGAGAAAACACCCGAATAGGTGCCAATACGACCACTCTCCATCAAATCAGCTCGCAAGGCTTGACTGAATGGAACATTAATCATCTCACCAAGAGTAAAAATGACTGCAGCCACAAACTCCCATTGAAAACTTGTTCCAAGGAATGCTAAAATAAATCCAAGCCCTTGAATAGAGACTCCCAAACTTACTCCTGTTGACCGTTTCCAATTCTTTGTTAACTTATTAACGAAACCCATCCCCAAAACAATAATTGCAGTGTTAATAATTAGCATAATGCTTAACATACGTTGTCCATAAATTGTGAAAGTCCCTAAATGCCAACCCAAAAAATCTAATCCAGAGAAATTGGTTATTTGAAATGAATCAGACAAATGAACAGGCAAATAGAAGTCAACTTGAGAGAAAATCATTGCTATAAATATTGATGCAAAGCAATAAATCATAAAGGCATGATCTTTGCTCACAGTATGATAAGCCTTAAAAATTGATTCTTGTTTGATAAGACTGTTTGCAGGATTAAAGCTTTCAGGAATGACTGTAAGGACTAAAATGAAACTGAGTAATTCTTCCAGAGTCACAGCTAATAAAAGTTCAAATAAATAGTCATGAAAGAACCAGCCTGATAATGCTGAGCCTATCAAGACTGCAACATTTATCACCCAATATTGCAGGCTATACACCACACGACGATTGTCTGAGTCTGTCAAGTCAACAATCATAGCACTTGAAGCTGTGTTGAAAAATCCATAGCCGAAATTCAAAATTAAAAAACCAATATAGGTTAACCAAGGGTCAAAGAAAAGTGGAGAATTCGAAAAAGTCGCGACTGCTCCACCAAGTGTCGTGATTAGAGTTGAAATTAGCATAATTGGGCGACGACCCAGTTTATCAGCTAAGTGTCCTGACCAGAGACCAACAATAAATACCATAATTGAACTTACAATCAAAAGGATACCAGTGATTCCTGCTCCCAGGTACTGATTATAATAAATGGTCATTGAGGAGCCAACGGTTGAAAAACACATGGCACCAAGAAAACCCATAAAGATTCTAATCTTCAGGGTTGAGTTCAAATTCTTAAAGTCTTTCATTTCCTATTTCTAAACTTTCTAAAGCGCATAAAAACTCAATGTCACAGCCAAAAAAGACGCTTCAAAGAGTTTAACATATATTTCTAAAATTTCAAAATTGTTTGAAAATTAAAACTTAATAAAAATATACCACAATTAGGAAGAGTTGTGGCATAGCTTTATATTGCGTTCATTTTCTAATACTTTTGGTTGTTGTTAAATAATGGAGAAAGTTGATCAAGATGAATATTGCACCCGAAATGAAGACACCTCGATAACCAAACATGGTTGCGACTAGACCACCAATTATAGGACCAATAACATTTCCCATCGACATGAAGCTTTGATTATAGGAAAAGATTCGGCTTATCATATCACTAGGGACAGACTTTGTTAGTAGGGAATTTATCTGTGGCATCATGGCAGCATCAGATATTCCGATAAAAAAGCGGAAAAGCATAAGTAAAAATACTGAACTTACAAAGGCTGTAGGTAATTGGACACAAAAAGCAAAAATAAAACCACCAATCATTAAATACTGCGGTCCATACTTATCACCAAGTTTACCAAAGCGAGGAGCCCAAAAAATTGTAGACACCCCCGGCAATGCGGCAATAATTCCCACTAACATAGTAGTAGCAAAATTGGTTTGATTAATTTCTCTAACAAAGAGTGCCATGATTGGGTCAATTCCCGTATTTACAATTTGAATCACAGAGCTTGTTAAGAAAAGACCAAAAATTAAATTTTTATTAGGAAGATTCCTAAATGGATGTGGGTCTACTTCTTCTCCCTTTTTAGAAATATATTCTCCTGGTTTGTGACTTTCTGTCACTAAAAAAAGACAAAGTATGAAGGCTAAAAAAAGAAGTGATCCTGTCATTATGAAACTCCCACGATAGCCTACCCATGAAGCAATGAAACCTCCAAGCAGAGGGCCAAGTAAAGTTCCAGAAGTTTGACCTGTCACCAAAATTCCCAAAGCACGGCCTGCTTTTTTTCGAGGTGTCTGAGTGGCAACAAGAGCGGTTGAATTAGAAATAAACCCACCACAAAGTCCTTGTAAGGCACGTAAAGCCATTAACTCCCAGACATTCGTTACAAATGCCATCAGAGCAATAACAATAGCCATCCCTAATGAGGCGCGCAAGATCATAGGACGTCGTCCATACTTATCAGCTAACTTACCCCAAATAGGTGAGATAATTGCTGTCATTACAAATGTTATAGCAAATATGGAACTTGAAAGTAAATTTAAAACTGGCTTACTAAAAGTTCCCAAATCGGCTATATATAAGGGTAAGAAAGGCATAATAGCTGAAAATCCCATCCCTGCCATGAATACCCCAAACCAAAGTACATACAGATTACGTGATGCTTCTTTCTCTATTTGTTTAGATTCTGCTATAGTTTCATCTTCTGATTCTTCATTCATTATTGTATTGTAACGCTAAAAGTACCGTCTTGTAAAGTTATGGCTTTTCATTTGTATGATTGAGTTTAACTGTCCAACTCATTAATAAACACGAAATTATGGCTAAAATGAGCATCATAATTGTGATTCCCTCTTTGTGAAGTACAGGAGAAAGTGTGACATAAAAACTTGCAACAATCGAAGAGGCCGGAAAGCGAATTGAACTAGCCCCATTATAAGCACCAATTTTTTCTGGATCCATAAGATTTGAACCAATGGTCTGCACCGCTGGTGTATAGATGATCTCACCCAAGGTATAAATTATAGAAGAAATAATAATTGGCCAAAAGCTAACCCATATAAATGACAATCCCATCCCAATTGACAAGACCATAGTTCCTACATTGAATGCTCTAAGGTTGGACCAAGTTGAAGTAAGACGATTAAGACTGGTCATCAAAAGGACGACTAGTATACAAGAAAGGATTAAGTAAAAGGTAAGCATTCTTTGACCATAAATTGTGAAACCTAGAAAATTAAACGTTTGAAAATCCGTTTGAAGATGGACTGGAAGAAAATTGTCAAACTGCAATGTAATACTCATTGAAAGAATATTCGCAATCAAATAAATCAAATAGGTTTTATCCATAACAACTCTTTTATAAGATTCAAAGATATTATCCTGAACAAATTTTGATGGAAAACCTGGTGGCTTCGTTTCAGTCACAAAAAAGAGAGTAATAATCAGAGTGGTTAAAGTTTGAAAAAAGAGGAAAATTAAGAGAATAAAGAAGGCAGGCTTAAATAGCCAAGCTCCAATTGCCGCTCCAAAAATGACAGCCAAATTTTGAGCCCAATAATCCAAAGAGAAAACAGTCTTTCGATTGTGAACATCAGATACATCAATCAACATAGCATTTCCGGATGTCAAAATAAAATTATAACCGATCGAAATAAACAAAAATGAAAAATATGTCACCCAGTAATTCACACATACTGGTGAGTTAACAAAAATTGCCACAATACTTGAAGTTGTAAAAATCTCTGCTCCCCAAAGCATAACTGATCTGCGACCCTTTTTATCTGACCAAAATCCTGCTAATAAGCCACTCAAAAAAGCTAAGATCGAAGATACGGCAAGTAAACCACCAGTGATTAAAGCACCAAAATGTTCGGTATAATAAATGGTCATTGAGCTAAAAACAGTACCATAAGAAAAAGAGCCCAAAAATACAATTATCAGACGGAGTCGCAAATTCTTACCAAGGTCACGGAGTTCTTTCATATTTTTATAATTATAGCAGAAAGCCGAAAGCCCTTTGTAAAACTTTTATCCTTTTCAAATACAAAAATAAAAAATTTTCTTGAAAGCCATTTTTAGCATTTTTAATTTTAAAATCGTACAATTAGGACATGAAAATTAAAACACATCCTGAAGCAACATATCATACTACTGCTATTAATGAAGTAGGTATGGAAGGTATCTCTTACATTGAAAATGGATTAAGCTATCCAATTTCTTCCCCCAATAATGACTTACCTGGTACTAATCCCGAGCAACTTCTTGGTCTTGCTCTTTCTACTTGCCTTAATGCAACTCTTGAAGCAATTGAAAATAAAAATGGTTATGCCCATTCAAGTAAAGTTCGTGTTGATGTCTATCAAGCAAATGATACAAAAGGCCTTAAGTTCTTAGTAGATGTAACCGTTTATATTCCTTTAACTGAAGAAGTTGGTGAGCGCAATGCTGAAGCCATGTTTAAGTTGGCTGAAAGTCGTTGTCCTGTAGCAAAACTTGTTGGTGGGAATGAAGGTGTTAACTTTCAACTTGTCCACAAATGGGACTAAAATTGCATCAAATTTTTTCCAATACGCTGAATTGTTATCAGCGTTTTTTCTGTAAAAAAAACCTCTTTAGGGCTTAATAACTAAAGAGGTCACATTATTTATAAGGCTTAATTTATAAGGCTTAAAGACGAGCTTCAAGTTCCTTAGTCAGTTCTTCGTAGCCAGGTTTTCCAAGAAGACCAAACATATTTGCTTTGTAAGATTCAACACCCGGTTGGTTGAATGGATTGATTCCATTCAAGTATCCTGAAATTCCAATCGCTAGTTCAAAGAAATAGATTGCATAGCCTAATGAAAATTCATCTTGAGCTGGTAAAGTCACAATCATGTTTGGCACATTACCATCTGTGTGGGCAAGCAAAACACCATCAGAAGCCTTCTTATTAACAAAGTCGACGTCTTTTCCTTGAATATAAGCTAAACCGTCAAGATCGGCATCCAAAGAGGGAATAGTAATATTCTTACGTGGTTTATCAACACGAACAACTGTTTCGAAAAGGTTACGTGATCCATCTTGAATAGATTGACCTATTGAGTGCAAATCTGTTGAGAAGTTAGCTGAGTTAGGGTAGATACCTTTTTGATCTTTTCCTTCTGACTCCCCTGCTAATTGCTTCCACCACTCACCAAAATATTGTAACGTAGGCTCGTAGTTGACCAAAATTTCTGAGAATTTACCTTTACGATAAAGGATATTACGAAGAGCAGCATAAGCGTATGCATCGTTTTCACGCACGTCTGCTGAAACAGAGTAGTCTTTACGAGCTTGATTAGCTCCTTCCATCAATTTCTTAATATCATGTCCTGCTGCAGCAATTGGTAAGAGACCAACTGGCGTTAAGACTGAGAACCGGCCACCAACTGAATCAGGAACTACAAAAGTTTCCCATCCATTTGCATCAGCACCAACTTTAACAGCACCTTTTTCCTTGTCTGTAGTTGCATAGATACGTGCATTTGCTCCATCACGACCATACTTTTTAACAAGAAGTTCTTCAAAAACTCGGAAAGCAATTGCAGGTTCAGTCGTTGTACCTGATTTAGAAATCACATTTACCGAAAAATCTTTATCTGCAACAAAGTCTACAAGATCTGCCAAATAGTTTGAAGAAATAGAATTACCTGCATACATAACCAACGGAGCTTTACGTTCTTCACGAGTTTGGTAATTCGAAAAAGTTGTGTTCAAGAAATCATTGGCTGCACGGGCACCTAAATATGAACCGCCAATACCAAGTACTACAAGTATTTCTGAATTTGAAGCAATTTTCTCTGCGGCAGCTTGAATACGAGCAAATTCCTCTTTATCATAATCTTCTGGAAGATCAATCCAACCAAGATAGTCTGCGCCTGCTCCTTTACCTGAGCGAAGGAGTTCATCAGCAGCAGTAACTTGCCATTGAATTTCATTAAGTTCATTTTCAGCTATGAAAGGAGTAAGTTTACTACGATCAAATTTAATATAAGTCATTATTATCAAACCTCCAAGTTTGGGAAAATTCCTAGTTAATTTTATCACTTTTTCACCTTTAACTCAATTTGAAACTTCTCATGTACTTTTTTGGTTAGTTCTTGGGCTTGTTTCATTCCAAAAAAATTAAAACAATTGAGTCTGAGCCCCCACAACACGACCGGCGAAACAGCGCACAAAAAAACGCCCCTCAAAGGCGCAAGAACTCTCTTCTAGTCCAT
>NZ_JACHHV010000047.1 GCF_014202895.1 Lactovum miscens | reverse complement strand
TCCTTTTCTACTTTTTGTTCTTTCAAACTCAAGTATAAGAGATTCAGGTGTTTTTTTCTTGCTTCAGGTGGCTAAACTAATTTTACAATTTGCCGCTTATTCTGAACATTATTTTCATAGTATTTTAATTCGGTCGTATCAGTCGTGAGCTTTTGATGTGGAACAAAAGTATTGAACCGTCTATGAAGCTTGTTCTTAGCTATTTTACCCACAGTGCCTTTATAGGAAGTGTACTTACGTGATTTGTGCCAGAAAGCTGTCACACAAAATCCGAGCTTCCTCATCAATCGTTGAACTTTCTTATGATTGACATGGAAACCGCTTTGTTTTAGGTGTTCAACCATTGGACGATCACCCGCATTAGGGTGTGCTTGACGAATTTCAAGCATTTTTTGCTCAAGCGCTTCATCTTTATTCGGACGTTTAAAACGAGCAATCCAATAGTAATATGTGGCTTTTGGAAGTTCTGAAATGACTAAGAGTTGTTTGAGGGGGAACTTAAACTGTTGGTGGGGGTCTTGAACAAGTCGAGATTTTCTCTCACTTGTTGTTCCATTCGCAATCTCCTCAGCCCTTTTAAATAGTCGTTCTCCATTCGTAAGTTGAGATTCTCATTCTGCAATCTGGAGAGTTTTTGTTCCGTCTCCTTCCAGTCAGAATGGTTTTGAAAGGATTTAATTTGAGGCACTATTGGCTCTTTTCTAGGTCTTCCACGAGTTTTGGGGCGAAAGTAAGCTCTCCTTGTTTGCGATAAGAAATGACCCAACTCTTTAGTAATGCAGGGTTATTCATTTGAAGTTCACTCGCTAATTCTCGATAGGTTTTCTCAGTTGTTAAATATAAGTTTACCGCATTGAGCTTAAATTCTGTTGAATAAGACACGCTTTGACGTTTTCGACGAAGTCCATCAAGTCCAAAGCTTTGATAAGCTTTTATCCAATTTCTAACTTGGAACATATCATTGCTATTATATTTTTGAGCAAGAAAGTTATAGCCTCCTAAACCTTGTTTATAGTCTTGAACTACTTTTAATTTCAGATCAAATGAATATTTTGACATAGGAAAAGACCTTTCATTTTTTTGAAAAGTCTATATTCTTGGGGGTACATCAAACTTGTACTATCAGCCTAAACTCTTGCCGATATAGTGACATAGTTCAAAAGAACCTCCCATAAATCAACGGGAAGATCACTCAATTTCGGCGTTATTATAATAAAATATTGAATTTCTTAACTATTTTTTACTAATTCTGTAACAAATTTTAAACGGCAAATTTTAAACTAAAAAATAGCATTATTTTCTCAAATAAAAGTAATTCTATTTCGTCATTGTTTACTTGATATTATTCCATCTAAAGTTAATGGAGGACGTTTCATTTTTTTACACAAATTTTGGGTATATTTTACCAATAAATGAATAAGTTCCCGAACAAATAATTAAGTTAATAACAAAAAACGCCGACGGAGAAAGTAATAAATTATCCGTCGGCGTTTTTTTAGTTGCTACTATACTAAGTATCCTATGTGATGTAATATCATTTTCAATAATTCAGATTAACACCAACTCATTAGTCTCAAACGTTATTCCAATAAAAAATGTTTTAAGATTACATTTACCACTTCATTTGGTTGTTTAGCTTTTGTCAACAATGAAATTATAGCCACACCGTCAATTGCTGTTTTCGAAAGCTCCGGGATTTTTGCTAAATCAATTCCTCCAATTCCTACAATGGGAAGATTATTTTTGTTAAGCATATTACTCAATTTTACTAGTCCAATAGATTCGGAAGCATCTGATTTAGACTGAGTAGGATAGATTGGGCCAATTCCTAAATAATCCGCTATGCTATCTTGAGCCAAAAGTAGCTCTTGTTCATTACGAACTGATAGCCCTATAATCATCTCATTTCCTACCATCTCTCGAGCTTTATACAACTGCTCATCATCTTGACCTATGTGTAACCCGTCTGCCTGTGTGAGAATCGATAACTGTACAGCATCATTCATGATAAAAGTAACTTTAGCCTGTTGTGCAATCTCTCGTAAGTCTTGAGCAAGTTTTATTCTTTGATAATCATTTTGGTAAACTGTACCTTTATCTCTGAATTGAAAAGCAGTTACTCCAGACTGAATAATTCGACTAATTTTTAATTTTGCTTCATCAATTGTTTCTCCAGGAAAATCTTGTGGACCTGCAATAAAATAAGCTCTTAAAATCTCTTTGTTCATTAACTTTTAACCCAATGATTGAGTGGTCCATGGCCATGACCAATATCAATCGTTTCTCCTATTGCACGATTAATAAATTCCTTTGCCTTTGGCATAATATAAGTAAATTCCTCGCCTTGTGCCAAATGAGCAACAATATATGAAGATAGTGTATCTCCTGTGCCATGCGTATGATTAGTATTAATTCGAGTCCCTCTGTAAGTTATTACTTCTCCAGTCGACGTCAATAAAACATCGTTTACTCGGTCACCTGAACTGTGTTCCCCCTTAATCAATACATTTTTTGCACCTAAACTTTGGAGATCATGCAAAGCATTAATAAGATTAATTTCAGAATCAATAGCATATCCTACCAGTACCTCTGCTTCCTCTAAATTAGGTGTAATTAATTGTGCCATTGGGAAGAGTTGAGTTTTTACACTATAAACTGCTTCATCGGATAAGAGCTTTGCACCTCCCTTTGCCACCATCACAGGATCGACAACCAAATTTTTAATCTGATATTTTTTGATTCCTTGAACCACAGCATCAACCTGTTCCTTACCAAATAAAGCGCCAGTTTTAGTAGCTGAAATCTCTAAGTCATTAAATACAGAGTCAAATTGATCCAAAATAAACTTTGGTGCAACTGGATCTATTGATTGCACACCGTAAGTATTTTGAGCGGTCAATCCAGTAATAATTGTGGCTGCGTATACGCATTGATTGTGAAACGTTTTAATATCTGCGTTTGCCCCTGCGCCCCCACTTGAATCAATCCCTGCTATAGTAAGTACTTGTGGAACTTTAATCATTTTTCCTCCTCTCTTTAATTAAAATACAAATTTTTGTCAATAAATAATAAACGATTCCCGTTACAATCAATGTTTCGAAACTCATACCAACGGTTGAACTGACAGCTGTCCACTGAGCAAAAAAGTTGTATGCTCCAACTCCTACCATCCATGATATTATGGCAATCCAATTGACACCTGCATTATACCAATATTTTCCTTTAACCTTATCAAATTCTCTCACGTCATACTTTCGTTTTTTAATAACATAAAAATCAAGAAGATAAATTGGGATAACTGGAATCAAAGTCATACCGATAATTGTCAAAAATCCCATAAACGCATTCAAAAAACTGCTAGCAAAAACGGGAATAAAAGAGATAACTGAAGCAAATATCGTTACAATCATTAACGATTTATTAAAACCTTGTTTTTTGAAGATATTATTATAAGCAGACCCTGCAGCTAATAAACTAACCGCGTTAGAAGCAGTTGAAGTTACTACAATAACAAGCAAAGCTACAATACCTAACCCTAGTTTTGTAGCGACAGCTGACGGATCGGAGTTGTTAGGATCAAAGCGATTCAAACTAATTGCCATTGCAACAGTTGATAACATTCCAACAGCCGCAAACCACCATGTACCAATATTTATGCCAATAAAAGGTAACAGAAGCCCTGATATTTTATTTTTGGAAAATCTGGAGAAATCCGATCCTGCCGTTGCCCAGCCAAGATTAAAAACTGCCATGGTTTCAATTGCAGTGCCAATTGGCATTTTAATTTTCGCCGAAGGTCTCCATGATAAAAGTTGGTGAATTGAAAAATTTTTGAAAACAACAATAAGTTCCCAAATCACAAGAATATAAATCAACCAAACCCCAAATCTTTGCAAAAGTCGAATTGATTTTTCACCAAGTGAGACTGCCAAAATGTGAAGAATCATCATGATAAAAATACCTAGACCTACTGAAAGAAAAGAATTTTTTGATGTAACATCTGGTAAACCAAAAATTGAATGTAAAATCATAGCCATAGAAAGAGCAGCAATAAAAGTATTAGCTGCAGCCCAACCCATAAACTGTATTATATTAATAAATGAGGGTAAAATAGACCCTCGAATTCCAAAAGACGGCCGGGTCAAATACATTGACGGAAGCCCCGTTTTGTAACCCATATATGCTGAAACAGTCATGAAAGCGTAGGAAAGCAATCCAACAATTATTAAATCCCATGAAGCTACCCAAATTCCTGAAGCTACGATTACTCCTCCTGTGAACCATGTGCTATTATTCGCATTGGCGTTTATCCATGTTGCAAAAGAATCCCAGCTCCCAGTTGTTCTTGCCTCACTATTAATTTGCATATTCTCCATTATTAATTCTCCCTAACTTGTTCTTGAGCAAATTGATAAAGTACATCAAGTACCTTTGGAATAAAATCACCTGGCAAGTTATTCACTAATTGACTAGCTCGCTCTCCTGCTTTTCCAAAAAGAATTGTAGCTTCATATGCTCCTTGTAGGGAGTTTGTTGTTGCTGCTAAGAATGTTGCAATCGTTGCAGAGAGCATATCTCCCGCTCCCACATTAACTTTAAAAAAAGAACTATGTGTGTCTACTGTCAAAACTGATTTTCCATCTGTAATAATATCAACTTGTCCTGATTGAACAATAACTGCTCCAGTAATTTGAGAAGCTATAATTGCATTTTTTGAATTAGTGTTGTCTTCAATTGCATCAATCCCTTTACTCGCGATTTTACTTTGAGCAAACCAAGCAATTTCAGCTGCGTTTCCACGAATAACAGTAAATTTCACTTCCTTGATAAGACGTGAGATAACACTTGCTCGGTAAGGTAACATCACAGCAACTGGATCCAGAACAACAGGTTTACCTAATTCGTTTGCCTTACGCCCCGCTTCTATAAAAAGTGGTAATTCTTTTTCATTGATTGTTCCTGTATTGAGGACAAGTGAGTTTGAAATTGATAAGAGTTCTTCAACATCTTCAATTGCCGTTGTCATCAATGGAGAACCTCCAATATAGCTAATCACATTTGCAACATATTGTTGCGTGACAGAATTTGCCAGATTTAGAACAAGCGGATGCTCTTCTTGAATCTTTTTTAAAATAACCATAAAAAAACTCCTTTTGACAGCACAAAGGAGGGTAACGAAAATACACATTCCTACGCAAGCATTATCTTGTTCAGGTATGATGGTCTCTCTCAACCACTTAATTAAAGCGGTACCCATTGTGCGAATATTTTATTTTTTTGTATTTACAATTCTGTATAATACCAAATGAGTATATCATACTTTCATATGTCTTACAAAATTTACGTATGGTTTATCTTAAAGTTCTTCATTGAATTAGTTGCAATCATCCAGTTTTGGCGAAAGCTTAAAATACTGGCTATATGAGACTCTTCTGTTTGATATACAGAATATTTTTTGTTATATAATCTACTTATTAGGCAAATTGCAATTATAAGTTAGTCAGTTTTAGCATTAGAAAAGACCTTCTTTTTGGTGTAGTGCTCCCCATAAACTGGACCAAAATCCAGAATATGGGGAGTTTTATTATGTCTAAATAGCCATATGAATTAAAGCGACAAGTCTTACAAGATTACTTAGAGGTTATAAAGCATTAACAAAGAAATAGGGTTTGTCAACGAAATCAATTCTTCTTCAATGGCTCAATGTTTACGAGCATTATGGTTTTGAAGGGTTAGAAATCAAACGTAAGAAACGCACTTATTATCGTGAATTTAAGCTGAATGCGGGTGAATATTATTTAACAAAAATTATTTCTTACCGTGAAGCTACGAATCAGCTTGATATTGATGCACCAGCATTACTCACGGCTTGGGTGCTCAAATATAACAAATAGGGTACGAATGCTTTTAAAAACGAGGGAAAGCGTCAAAAAGATAGAACTATGACCAAAGGACAGCCAAGCAAACTCGAAAATCAACGAATTCGCGAACTTGAAAGACAGCTGAGACAAGCGAAAATTGAGAGTGACTGTTTAAAACAACCGTGCATCTGAATTCCCTTTCTACTTGTCTTCTTTCAAACCCAAGTATAAGAAATTCAGCTGTTTTTTGCTTTCTTCAGGTGGCTAAACTAATTTTACAATTTGCCTTTTTTTACAATTGATTTATGGGCTAAAGTTTCAATAATAGCAATTACTGGTAACTGAGTTGTGAGATTTCCTTGAGGATATTGCTTTGACCACTCATCCATCAAATTATATGTAAATCCCAAGTCAGCAAGTTTCGCAATTGCTGTATCTGAACTATTTGTAATTGAGATAATTTTTGCACCATAACTTTTGAACTCTTGGGTCTTTTTTACAACTTGGTCTGTGTTTCCCGACTCAGACAAAATAAGCGCAACAACTTTATTTTCTGAATTAGTCTGTACTGCCTGGAAAGGATCAGAAATGACAAAAGAGCTTAATCCAATATTTACAAAATACTTGCTACCGTAGTCACAGAGTGATCCTGAGGCACCAACGCCACAAAAAATACAATAATCTGCATCAGATATTAGCTTAGCTGCTTGATTCAACTGCTTCTGATAGTCATTTGAATATAAGCGGTTGAGAAAGAAAGAGAATTCCAACATACTGTCGTAGTCTTGCTCTTCTAAAATTTTTTTATTATTTTCATTCTTTAGATGATATTTTAGTTCGGTCCAGCCCTCAAAACCAAGTTTCTTGCAAACATGCATCACAGTTGAAGTAGAGACATGAAGACGAGCAGCAAAACCTCTGATAGTTTCATTTTCCACTTCTGCTCTATCAGCGATTAGTGCGTTAAAAACTTGTGTCTCTAAGAAATTCAGTTGTCTAATTCCAACAGTTTCAAACATAGTCTTTTGCTTCACTTTCTGCGTTTCAATTACATTTTTTTACTTTTATTCATAAAAACAAGCTAATTTTAACACACAATGTCTAAATAAGAGAATCAAAGATGATTTCGTAAGTGTCAAATAATTGGCTGTGAATCTTCAAAACTGAATTTTTGTTTATATTTTAAAGCTCCTCCTGAGCTTGTGAGGGCCAAGATGTGCTTGGTAAAGTGAGTGGTAATCCCATTTCATCACCTTCTTGAACTCTGAAGTTGGCTTCTGATAAGTCCTAAAAAGGTGGTGCCAGTCGTAAACAGGCACCTCAACTTCAGGAAGGGAGTCATAATCTGTGTAGGCATTAAAGTTTTGATTCCGGCGTGCGCTGAGCAATTTAACCATCGCCTGAGCCCCCGCTTCACTCCAACGTCGGCCTTGTTTCTTCATCCGATAAGTATAGAGACGATGGTGACTTTCACAGGTGCCAATGACCGCCTCACAATCTTTGAGAAGGGAACGTTGCTTGAAAGGCTTGAGTGAGCGCCAATTGCGCTGAATGTACGCTTGAAGTAAGTGCAGGTTCTCAAGTTCTTCTGGCATTTCACACAAGCTCTCGATCGTCTCATAAAGCGGAACCAAGCTGTCAGAATCGTAAGCGTACAGCGCCTGTTGAAAATCCTTCACCAATTCCGGCACAAACTTCAGGCGTTCCTTGATCTTCTTGTTCACGTGATAACGATCCACA
>NZ_JACHHV010000046.1 GCF_014202895.1 Lactovum miscens | reverse complement strand
GACTTGGATGAATCAATATCCAAGAAAAATGTTCAAGTATCAGACACCACTTCAGATGTATCGGGGTGGCTAAATTAAATTTGCAATTTGCCAAAATATATCTACATCAACTTTTAAAGACAAATAAATAAATGTAATTTCGAAAATTTCATTTCCGATTGAAAAACTATACTAAGCAAGAGTAAAAATTAAATTTGAATCGAAAAGTATACAGATTACATCGAGTTTGAGTTTACCATCAGATGAAAAGTTGGATTTGAAAAACCTTTTAACCCAAAAAGTAACCCATCCATTTTTCCTTATTACTTATCATTTCATTTGATGATGAAAACAAAAATTAAAAGTTCGTCAAATTGACAAAGTTCACAAAGTTTTGTTATAATTATCACAAGCTATGATAGTTGTTAATTTGTAAGGATTTCATATTAAAAACTTCACATCTCAAGTTACATCAAATTTCAGGACATAGACAGAGGTTTATCAAGATGCCAGAAAAAGAAACTTATAGTGATTTGCCTAAAGCCACTGTAAAGCGACTCCCACAGTACTACCGCTTATTTAAAAAATTAGTTGATGATAAAATCATGCGTACCAATTCGCGTGAAATTTCTGAAAAAATTGGTGTCGATTCAGCAACCGTTCGCCGTGACTTCTCACTCTTTGGTGAGCTAGGTCGCCGTGGTTATGGCTATGACAGCCTTTCTTTACGTGATTTTTTTGCTAATTTATTGGGTAATGAAGTTTCAACTAATATTGCTCTTATTGGTGTAGGTAATCTTGGACGTGCCCTTCTTAACTATCCTTTCCAACGACGCAACAAGCTTCACATTGCGATGGCTTTTGACCTACCAAGTAATCCTTTGGTTGGTACAAAGTCTGAATCAGGAATTCCTATTTACAATATTGGTGAGCTCGCACAACGACTTTGTGATTCAGATATCGAAACGGCGATTTTGTCTGTTGATACTGTACACTCTCAAGATGTGGCAAATATTTTGGTAAATACCGGGATTAAAGGTATTTTAAACTTTACACCTGTTTACTTACAAGTTCCTGATAATATTGTGGTTCAGTCAATTGACTTGACGAAGGAACTTCAGACTCTAATCTTCTTCATGAATAATGCTAGTCAACTTTGATAAGGATATAATAAGGCCGCAGAACTAGTGGCCTTTTTCATTCTAAGATAGTATTTTGAGCTATAATAAGGCTATGACAAGTGCAAAAGAGATGGCGGAGCTCATCAGAGCTTCAAAAAATATCGTGTTTATGACTGGAGCCGGTGTTTCAACAGTTTCTGGAATCCCAGACTATCGCTCAATGAAGGGTATTTACACCCAGTCTGGTCTGAAACAGGCTGAATATCTATTATCACACAAGGCCTTGCTTTATGATACTGATAATTTTTACAAGTTTATTAAGCAACTTTATCACCCGGAAGCAAAAACCAATATAATTCATCAGAAGATGTCTGAATTAGAGAAGGATGAAACTCGTCAAGTGACAGTTGTGACTCAAAATATTGATGGTCTCCACCTAAAGGCTGGAAGTAAAAGGCTTGTCGAATTTCATGGTACAATATTGACCTGTCATTGTGAAAAGTGCGGCGCTGCTGTTTGCACTAAAGAATTTTTGGAAAGTTACCGCCATAGAGAATGCGGAGGGTTAGTCCGGCCAGATGTTGTTCTTTATGATGAGGCAATAAATCCCAAAAATATTAAGCAAGCAGTAGTTGCCTTACAGAAAGCAGATAGTATTGCTATCGTCGGAACGACCTTTCAAGTATACCCTTTTGCTTCCCTAATTGATTATGCCAATCCTTATGCTAAAATTTATACGGTTAATAAAACGCCACTTGTTTCCTTAAATCAAACTGCGAGCTTCATAGGTGACGCGGTTGAGGTTTTTGAGTTGATATAATATAAATTTTGCGTTAAAATGTCCTTAATATTAACCGAAAGTCAAAGCTCGGGAAAATCATTTATTTCTTTAAAGATGAATGATTTTCACGTAGCTTTATTTTTTTGTTGGAGAATTGGGAAAAATGTATAACTTTAGAGAAAATTTTGATGTCATTGTTGTTGGTGCAGGTCACGCAGGTGTTGAAGCCGCTCTTGCCTCTGCTCGCATGGGAAGCAAGACTATGCTTTTGACTATAAGCTTAAATATGGTAGCATTCATGCCTTGTAATCCTTCTGTTGGTGGTTCAGCTAAAGGAATTGTGGTTCGTGAGATTGATGCTCTCGGTGGCGAAATGGGACGTAACATTGATAAGACTTCGATCCAAATGAAAATGCTTAACACAGGTAAAGGTCCAGCTGTACGTGCACTTCGTGCTCAAGCTGACAAGGATCTCTATAGCCAAGAGATGAAGAAGACAATCGAACAACAAGAAAATCTAGTCCTTCGTCAAGGAATGGTCAAAGAGCTTATTGTTAAAGAGGGCAAGATTCTCGGGGTTAAGACAGAAACTGGTCTAACTTATTCTGCTGAGGCGGTTGTTTTGACAACAGGTACATCACTTCGTGGCGAAATCATTATTGGTGAGCTTAAATATAGCTCTGGTCCAAATAATACAATTGCCTCAGTGGGATTGGCTGATAATTTACGTGATCTTGGCTTTGAGATTGAACGTTTCAAGACTGGAACACCTCCTCGTGTGCTAGGATCAACCATAGACTATAGCAAAACAGAAATTCAACCTGGCGATGATGTCCCTCGTGCCTTTAGCTTTATGAGTAGAGATGAAGATTATAACTATGATCAGATTCCATGCTGGTTGACTTATACTAATATGACAAGTCACGATATAATTCGTCAAAATCTTGACCGTGCGCCGTTGTTTAATGGTTTTATTACAACAGTTGGTCCTCGTTACTGTCCATCAATTGAAACAAAGATTGTTCGCTTTGAGGATAAAGAACGCCATCAACTTTTCTTGGAACCGGAAGGTCGTAACACAGATGAAGTTTATATCCAGGGTCTTTCAACAAGTCTTCCTGAAGATGTTCAGTTTGATTTAGTTCATTCTATCAAAGGACTTGAAAATGCTGAAATTATGCGCCCAGGTTATGCAATAGAGTACGACATGATTCTTCCTCATCAGCTTCGCCCAACTTTGGAGACAAAAAAGATTTTGGGCCTTTTTACGGCTGGTCAAACTAATGGGACTTCGGGGTATGAGGAAGCAGCGGGGCAAGGGCTCTTAGCAGGGATGAATGCAGCTCTCAAAGTTCAGGGTAAAGAAGAACTCATTCTTCGTCGTTCGGATGCGTATATTGGTGTTATGATTGATGATCTAGTCACCAAAGGCGTCATCGAGCCGTATCGTCTTTTGACGTCTCGCGCAGAATATCGTCTCATTCTTCGTCATGACAATGCGGATATGCGCTTAACTGAAATAGGTCGCAAGGTTGGCTTGGTTAAGGATGATCGCTGGAAAATTTTTAAAAACAAAAAACATATTTATGAAACAGAGATGGCTCGACTCAAAAATTCTAAGCTTAAGCCAACTCCTGAGACCAATGCCATGCTTGGAGCAAAAGGGTTCGCTCCATTGAGCGATGCTGTTAGCGCACGTGATTTTATGAAACGCCCTGAAGTCAACTATGACTTAACTTGCGAATTTATTGGCAAGCCTGAATTGAAAATTGACAGAGGGATTATTGACTTGATTGAAACAGAAACCATCTACGAAGGTTACATCGAAAAATCTCGTGCGCAAGTCGAAAAAATGCACCGTCTTGAAGATCGAAAAATTCCTGAAAGTATGGATTGGGATGTTCTTGATAGTATTGCGACCGAAGCACGTGAAATGTTTAAAAAGATAAATCCTGAAACTCTTGGGCAAGCTTCTCGTATTTCAGGTGTTAATCCTGCAGACATTTCTATCTTGATGATTTATTTGGAATCATTGAGAAAAGGAAAAATCAAATAAATTTGAAAAGGTTGCTCTTAGTAGTAACTTTTTTCTTTTGGAATAAGTTGTTTATTGAAAAATATAAACAATTTATTTTAACTTTTAATCAGACTTTTGTTATAATTAAATATAAAAGGAGGGTATATGTTAAAAGAATTTAAAAATTTTATTTTGCGTGGCAGTGTTCTTGATCTCGCAGTCGCAGTAATTATTGGTGGTGCGCTCACTGCTGTTGTCAAATCATTAGTAAACAACTTGATTAACCCACTAATAGGTATTTTTGTTCAAAACACTTCACTTTCAAAGCTCTATGTAATGGTAGGAAAAGCAAGATTCACCTACGGTGCCTTCTTAAATGACGTTATTAACTTTGTGATTACTGCCTTTGTTATATTCCTTCTTATAAAAGTTGTGAATAAACTCTTTCCTAAAAAACCAGTTGAAGAAGTACCTGTTCCGATTAATGAGGAACTTGAAACACTTCGTGAAATTCGGGACCTCTTAAAAGAGGGCTAAAAATAGTTTATTTTTTTGAATTTTTTAAACTCTAAAAGAAATTTAAACTTGCAAAAAATACTCAATTCTGATAAAATTAGAATCGTGCTTTGTCGCACGAATAAAAACTGTTTATCCGCTGAGCCAGTGAGGCAAACCTCGAGAGTAAGAGCTACAAGATAAGCAAGAGGAGAAAAAATGAATCTTATCGATTCCATCAATGCATCACAACTCCGTTCAGACCTGCCTGAATTTCGTCCTGGAGATACTGTTAAAGTCCATGCCAAAGTAGTTGAAGGCACTCGCGAGCGTATCCAAATTTTTGAAGGAGTTGTTATTGCTCGTCAAGGATCTGGTATCTCAGAAACTTATACAGTTCGCAAAATATCCAGCGGTGTGGGAGTAGAGCGAATTTTCCCATTACATACTCCACGTGTGGAAAAGATTGAAGTAACTCGTCGCGGAGCTGTCCGTCGTGCGAAATTGTATTATCTTCGGAATCTTCAAGGTAAAGCAGCTCGTATCAAAGAAGCAGCACGCAAGTAAATTTGAGACTCTATGGAGTCTTTTTTTAATGACAGTTTTAAAATGATTTGTTCCAAAAAAACAAAATTTAATGTAGTTCTCACCATAATCTGCAGTAAATATTCAGATAATAGTAGTTTTATTATTGATAAATTACTATGTAAATTAATAAAACAAGTATTTCAAGGTAACCTTGATGGGCTTGGAAGTTACAAAATGTAAACACAGAAAGAGGACTTTCCAACAAATTAATTTATCAGTGTGCATTCGATCAAAAGATATAAATAAAATCTGCTTATTCACTTCAAAGTGCCTTTCACAAAGGTCAAGGAAAGCTTATGTTCATCAAAATATGGTTTTAATTAAAGAATGCTGTCTTTTCCAATTCACGAGTTGTAAATGAAATCATCAGGATAATTCGGTAATTGAAAAATTTTATGCGACTAAAGAAAAATTTATTACGATCGTATTTTCAATTTTTAATGTCTTTAACTTAAATGATTTGATTGGGTTAAACATTATAATATCAAGTAATAAAGAACAAAATAAACTAAAAAAGTCCAATTCAATACTGTATATTTATTCAATATAAGAAATTAGTATTATCTTTTAGGTGAAATTTAAAAGTGAATTCAATGCAAAGTATCTAAAAGTATCCGATAATAAGTGCAAGTTATTTCGAAAAACTTTTTAAACTAATTCTGCATTAACCATTGGTTTAATCTTGTCTAACAGCAAACCATTATAAGAAAACCATGCAAAACCATTTCGGTCTCTCCCCTTTTCCACATCTGGAATCTTGTGAGTGTGATCATAACAGCAGATGGCAGCCCTAGAAAGAGATTGCTCTGTCTTACAACATGGACAGATAACTTTATTTTTCTTATCTGTTACCCTAGCAATAAGGTAAGGATTCTCTTTAAAGGTAAGTTTGCCACCAATTGGAATATTTAAATATTCAAAAGTCCGATTTGGTCTAGTACCGATTTTACGATCATGAACTTCAATTACTTGTTTTGAAATTTTTGAATTATATTCAAATGGATGGACAAGCTGATTATCATCACTCAAAGAAAGAAGAGAAAATGCAGCCTTTACTTGATTAAAACTAACCTTGAACCATTCTTTATTGAAACTATCTCGCTTATCAGTGAAAACTTGATGAAGAAGTCTCTCAGCTTTGGTGTAGTTATCAAGATGATATGCAAAGAGGAGGAGTGTAGGATTGCTTGTTGGTATACCAGTATCATTGAATTGCTTTAATCTTTTATGCAAATTTTTAGTTTGCCCAATTTTAATCATGCCAGGAAAAGATTTATTTTCCAATGCGTACACATATCCTTTTTCGACCATTGTATCCTCTAGAATTTTTATTATAATTTTACTCTCAATGAAAAAAATGTCAACATTTACCAATTAAAAATTTGGTATGCTAGAAATCAAAGATAAAAATAAATAATCTACGCCTAAAGCTTATAATAATTTAGTTAAATTTTTATCAAGTTAAAGTTATAAAATTCTGATAGAATTAAGTTATGCGAATAAATTTTTCAGCACCTCTTGAAGTAGTTATATACGAAACAATTATTGTAGCAATAAATATCATTTTATCTTGTGTTATTATTTTTCGTGAACGTAAAAATACGACCTCAACATGGTCGTGGCTTTTTGTGGTAAATGTTTTTCCAATTTTTGGCTTTATTCTCTATCTTTTAGTTGGCCGTGGAATTTCACATCGTAAAATTTTTAAATTGCGAGATGAGCTTCGTCCAAGTTATAAAAAAGAATTGGCGGTAACTGAGGAATTACTCGATGAACCAAGACTTTTAGCTCGAATTACTGAGAATTATGGAATTGGTCAGCTCATTCATATGCTTTTTGTTGAAGAAAAGGCTGTAATTTCTACAAATACGGGAATTGACCTTTATGTTGATGGCCGTGAGAAATTTAATCACTTAATTGAGGATATGAAACAAGCCAAACATCATATCCATATGGAATATTATATTTTTCGTTTTGATAATCTTGGAAAAGAGATCTATCAGGAACTTTTAGCGGCTTCCAAGAGAGGGGTTGAAATTCGCCTTTTGATTGATGCCTGGGGTTCACACGAGAGCTCAAAAAAAGACTTTAAAGAATTAATTGAAAGTGGAGGAAAAGTGGCTCGGTTCTTCCCCTCCTTTATTTCTCAGCTAAATCCGCGATTTAACTATCGCCTTCATCGTAAAATAGTTGTTGTAGACGGTTTAATTGCCTATACGGGTGGTTTTAATGTTGGAGACGAATACGTCACCATTACAAAGAAGTTTGGGTATTGGCGAGATACTCATTTACGTCTTACAGGTGATATTGTTTACAGTTTACAAGATCGATTTGTAATGGATTGGAATTCACAGCATCGTGATGAGATTAAGAATATTGATCAAAATTATTACCCACCATCAATTCAAGGGGAGAATGTAGTGACTCAGTTTGTTACTTCTGGGCCCGACGAGCTTAAACAACAGGTAAAATACAGTTACATTAAGATGATTAATGCTGCGCACAATGAGATTCTAATTCAAACACCTTATTATATCCCTGATCAGCCAGTTCATGATGCCCTTAAATTGGCACTTATGTCAGGGGTCAAGGTAAAGTTATTAATTCCTAATAAGCCTGACCACCCTTTAGTTTATTGGGCAACATATTATTATGCAGCCAGCTTGGTGAAATATGGAGCTGATGTTTACACTTATGAAGATGGGTTCATTCATGCCAAAAGTCTTATAATCGATGGCTCGCATTCATCCGTTGGGTCGGCAAATTTTGATAATCGAAGTTTCCAGCTTGATTTTGAAGGAAATATGTTAATTTATGATTGGGCATTCTCACAAAGACTACGCAATGATTTTATGAATGATCTGAAGAAATCACAACAATTAACGATTGAGCGTTACGCTCAAAGAAGCTATTATATTCGCTTCAAAGAAGGCATCGCCCGATTAATAAGTCCTTTACTTTAAAGATTTTAATAATGAATTTATGGGAATTGACGAGAGTCGGTTTCTTTTAGTTTATGAATGTAAGAAATTGATAGCAAGACTTATTGTGCATTTTCATTAAATTTTAAAATTTAATTTAAGGCAAATATTAAAACAAGTGATTTATATAATTTAAAATTGGCAAATTGTAAAATTAGTTTAGCCACCTGAAGCAAGAAAAAAACACCTGAATCTCTTATACTTGAGTTTGCAAGAACAAAAAGTAGAAAAGG
>NZ_JACHHV010000045.1 GCF_014202895.1 Lactovum miscens | reverse complement strand
CTGAAGTTGAGGTGCCTGTTTACGACTGGCACCACCTTTTTAGGACTTATCAGAAGCCAACTTCAGAGTTCAAGAAGGTGATGAAATGGGATTACACTTCACTTTACCAAGCGCATCTTGGGCCTCATAAGCTCAGAATGGGCTTTAAAATATAAACAAAAATTCAGTTTTGAAGATTCACAGCCAATTATTTGACACTTACTTACTTCTTCTATTTCCATTGTCAATTCTCACAATTTGATATAATCAAAGTATGGAAAAACGAAAAAAAATCGGAATTTTAGGTGGAAATTTCAACCCAGTCCACTATGGTCATCTGATGATTGCAGATCAAGTCACCCAGTATTTGAAGTTAGACAAAGTTTTGTTCATGCCTGAAAATATTCCACCACATGTAGACGGAAAAACAACAATAGCAGCCGAGCACCGGTTAAAAATGCTTGAACTTGCACTAGATGGCAATTCCAAATTTGATTTAGAATTACTCGAAATAGAACGGGGGGGTAAATCTTACAGCTTTGATAGCCTTTCAACTTTAAAATCACTTCATCCTGACTGTGATTACTATTTTATTATTGGTAGCGACATGGTAGACTATCTGCCAAAATGGTATAAGATTGATGAATTAACTAAGCTGGTCAAGTTTGTTGCTGTCAAACGCACTGCCAATGTAAAAGCTTCAAGCTACCCAGTGATTTGGGTAGCTACCCCACTTCTTCCAATTTCTAGCACACAAATTCGTGAGCAAATTAAGAAAGGACTGAGCCCGCGTTATCTTCTTCCAGACAGTGTATTGACTTATATTGTTAAACAAAAGCTTTATTTAAAAAATGATGATTTTGATATGCAAAAGGATTAGAAAAGGCATATATACATTTATATCATATGCCTCTATAAGGTTATTCATTTCAACTCTTTTGCTTTATTCTCTATAAAAGCTACGACTTCTTCAATTGATTTACCAGTTGTATCAAATATGATTGAATCTTCGGCAGGCTTCAATGGTGAAACTTCCCGGGTTGAATCATATTTATCACGTGTTGCAATCTCTTCAATTAAATACCCTAAGTCTGACTCAATACCTCGTTTAATATTTTCTTTATAGCGGCGCTGGGCTCTTTCTTCAACATCTGCAATCAAAAATATTTTAAGATCAGCATTTGGTAGAACCACTGTAGCAATATCACGACCATCCATGATAATAGATGAACTTCCAGCAATACGACGTTGCTCAGATACCATAAACTTTCGAATTTCAGGAATTGCCGATATTTCTGAAACATTTGAAGTTACTTCATTATCTCGGATAACTTCAGTAACATCACGGTTTCCAATAAAAACAGACGTCTTTTCAAAAGAAATTGGATTATCTTTTAGATAATCAATAATTTCAATTGAGTTTTTCGTTTGTTCTTCAATTGACACTAGTGTGGCGCTACGATACATTGCCCCCGTATCAAGATAAATAATCGCTAGATCATTAGCGATTATTTTTGCAACTGTAGATTTTCCACTCGAAGCCGGGCCATCAATGGCAATTTGAATATTTTTTTTCATTTTGAAATAGTAAGTACGTCTCCAGCCTGAATTTGAGATCCATCTGTGTAATAACCAGCATTATTTGGATCAAGTTTTGGATTCAGTTTATACAGTTCATCAAGAGTTAATCCATGATCTGTTGCAATCTTATAAGGATAGTCACCCGCTTGGACCGTATACGTTTTTGCTACTGCAGCACTTGACGCTGCAGTACTAGATGAAACAGAAGTAATAGCAGAACTACTTGCGTTTGTACTGGAAGTTGATGTTTGATAAAAATTACTTGCAACAGTCTTCATATTAGAATTTCGATTGTTCCAAATGGTGAAAATGATTGCACCACCGATAATAGCAAACATGATTGCAACTAAAAAAGTCAAAAAAATCGTTGAGCCAACTCCTGATTTTTTCGTCACTTGTTTGTTTGATTTTCCGCTTGTCGTTTGTCGAGCGGATCGTCCCTTACGACCTGTTGTCAAATTAGGGCCCCCTTCTTGATAATTCTTATTATCATAATTATCTTCATAATTGTTGTAGTCATTAACCTTTTTATTCCAAGGGTCTTTTCTTTGATTTTTAGCCATCTGCTATTCCTAACTAATTTTCTTAATATCAAATCTAATTTTAATGAAGCTAAACTTACGCATTTTCAATTTAGCTTTTAATCTCAAGGCTAGCTTTTTCATCTTATGCTAAAATAAATTCATGAAAATTACACTTATACCTGAGAAATGTATTGCATGTGGCCTCTGTCATCAATATGCATCAAATATTTTTGATTATGATGATGCCGGAATTGTTAAGTTTTTTGCGGAGAACGAATTAATTAAGCAATTTGGTGACTTTTCAGACAACGCTTCTATAGAAGAACAAGAAAAACTTGTCCAAGCCGTCAAACATTGTCCAACAGGCGCTATCATTGCTGAACTTGTGTGGTAACTCTATCTAATATTCTACCATAAATAAGTTAAAATTCTAGCTGAATGTTGTCTAGAATTCATTACAATTTAATGACTAGTGTTATACTTTCAAATTTCATTCTTTCACAAACTAACTTTTCTAAACCTTTATTTTACAGGCTTTCTCTTTTCAAGATAATTTCAGATCTATTTTCAGTCTTTATTTGTTACAAACTTATTACCTTTTGGTTCGAAAACGTTTGCATGTTAAAATTAAACGTGGTATAATCCAAATTGTAATAATTATTTATTATTATTAAAAAATTAAGGAGGTTACTCAATTGAGTATCGGAATCGTAATTGCGAGCCACGGCGACTTTGCTGCTGGGATCAAGATGTCCGGAGAAATGATATTCGGCGAGCAAGAAAAAGTCCAAGTTGTGACGTTCTTGAATGGCCAAACTCCAGAAGGTCTTCACCAACAGGTCGTTGATGCGATCGCAACTTTCGAGCCTGAGGATGAAGTGCTTATCCTTACTGATTTGTGGGGTGGTTCACCTTTCAATCAATCTAGCGCTGTTCTTCACGAACAAAGTAATCGTAAGATTGCTATCATCACAGGTCTCAATTTGCCAATGCTAGTTCAAGCTTATACAGAGCGTCTTACGAACTCACCATTTGAAGCTGCAGTGGCAAATATCGTCAAAGAGGCAAAAACAGGAGTACGTTGTCAACCAGAAGAGCTTATGCCTACTGTTGATGCTACTGCAGTTGCTGCTTCAGGATCAAGTAGGGCTATTCCAGAAGGAACAGTTATTGGTGATGGTAAGATAAAAATTAATCTTGCCCGCATCGACACACGTCTTCTTCATGGTCAAGTTGCTACTGCTTGGACACCAGACTCAAAAGCTGATCGCATTATTGTCGTATCTGACAATGTCGCAAAAGACACAATGCGTAAGACTTTGATTGAACAAGCTGCTCCTCCAGGAGTACACGCCAATGTTGTTCCAATTAAGAAGTTCATTGAAATTGCAAATGATCCACGTTTTGGTGGAACACATGCCTTTATTTTGTTTGAAAATCCAATTGATGCAGCAACAGTTGTAGAGGCACTACCTGGCCTTATAACAGACATTAATGTTGGTTCTATGGCTCACTCAACTGGTAAAACAATGCTTAATAACGTTCTTTCAGCAAACCAAGAAGACAAGGATGCTTTCTTGAAAATGCGTGATTTGGGCGTTAAGTTCAATGTTCGTAAAGTGCCATCAGATAAATCTGATGATATCTTCACACTTCTTAATAAAGTACAATAAGTAGAATTATAGGAGATAATTTAAATGAGTGCTATTTCAGTCATTTTGGTTATTATCGTCGCGTTCTTTGCTGGACTCGAAGGTATTCTTGACCAATGACAATTCCACCAACCAATTATTGCCTGCTCTTTGATTGGTATCGTGACAGGTCACGCTACCGCAGGTATTATTCTTGGTAGTTCATTGCAAATGATTGCCCTTGGTTGGGCAAATATTGGTGCCGCTGTCGCTCCCGACGCTGCACTTGCATCAGTCGCTTCTGCAATCTTGATGGTTCAAGGTGGCAAATTCGACCTTTCCACTATCACAGGTACAATCGTTCCTACAGGTATCTTGCTCGCAACTGCAGGTCTTGTATTGACAACACTTGTCCGTTTCGTTAGTGTTGGTTTAATACATATTGCGGATGCTCAAGCAGAAAAGGGTTCTTACTCTGGTGTTTCTATTATCCACTTGTTTGCCCTCTTACTTCAAGGCTTACGTATTGCCATCCCTGCTGCTATAATTCTTGCCATTCCTGCTTCTGCAGTGTCTAACGCACTTAATTCAATTCCTGATTGGGTTTCAAAAGGTCTTGCAATTGGTGGTGGTATGGTTGTTGTCGTTGGATATGCAATGGTTATCAACCTTATGGCAACTCGCGAACTTTGGCCATTCTTCTTCCTCGGCTTCGTTCTTGCTCCTTTGACAAGCATCTCTTTGATTGGTATGGGTATCTTGGGTGTCGTTATCGCACTTATCTACCTCACACTCGAAAACAAGATCGGTTCAGGTGGTTCAGGAACTGGTAATGGTGGCGGCGATCCAATCGGCGACATCTTGAACGAATACTAAGAAGGGGGATATTAATATTATGGAAAACAAAAAAAATAAGATCACCCTTTCTAAAAAGGATCGTATCAATGTCGTTTGGCGTTCAATGTTCTTACAAGGTTCTTGGAACTATGAGCGTATGCAAAACTTGGGATTCTTGTACGCAATCATCCCTGCTCTTAAGAAATTCTATCCAGCTGGCTCTGAAGGTGCAAAAGACGCCCTCAAACGTCATATGGAATTCTTCAATACTCACCCATACCCCGCTGCTCCAATCATTGGTGTAACTCTTGCACTTGAAGAAGAAAAAGCTAACGGTGCTGATGTGGATGACGCAGCTATCAACGGTGTCAAAGTTGGTATGATGGGTCCTCTTGCAGGTGTTGGTGATCCAGTCTTCTGGTTTACAATCCGTCCTATCTTTGGTGCCATCGCTGCTTCATTGGCTGCCGGTGGATCAATCATTGGCCCAATCTTCTTCTTCCTCGCATGGAACATCGTACGTATTGCTTTCTTGTACTACACTCAAGAGTTTGGTTACAAGCAAGGTACATCTATTACATCAGATCTTGGTGGTGGTTTCCTTCAACAATTAACAAAGGGTGCTTCAATCCTTGGTATGTTTATCCTTGGTGTTTTGATCCAACGTTGGGTTAACATTAGCTTCACTGGCCCTAATGCAATGCTTCCAAAACAGCCTATTGCTGATGGTGGTTTTGTTGGTGAATGGATCACTAAGAGTGGTGATATTGTAACTCGTGGTGCTCAACTCACTGCTGGTAGTGTTAAGTCAGCTCCTACTTACCAATGGTTAGACCAAGCAGGTCAAGCAATTGGTAAAGGCACAACTGGAACTAATGGCTTTGCTCACTATGTAACTATTGATCAACTTCAAGGAAAAATTGATGGAACAACACTCCATTCAATCCTCGCTCAACAATCTGGCGGACTTGGCCTTTCAGCTTTCAAACAACAATCATTGTCTGATGTATTCACATCATTGACACCTGGATTTGTTGCTTTGATCTTGACATTCATTGTTATCTGGATTCTTCGTAAATGGAAGAATCGCAATGCGCCACTTGTTATCATCATTGCACTATTCGTCTTTGGTATCTTGCTCCACGTAGCTGGACTTGCTTAAAAAGATTTAGGTTTTAGGATTCGTCCTAGAAAACTCGCTTAAATAGCGAGTTTTTTTTTGATATATTTTGATGTTTTTCTAATATTTAAAAGTGGCAAAAGCCCCATTCGATGTGATATAATAAGGCATGGCTCATTCATTAAATACTAAGGTTGATTTTACTACTGAAGCTATTGCTTATCTTGGTTTTCCAAAATACGGCAAGGTCATGTTAGGTGATCAAGCAATCGAATTCTATAACGAAAAAAACGTCGAAGATAACATGAATTTCCCTTGGAATTCACTAAAAGCGATCCAAGGCGATGTTTCAAGTAAAGGACAGATTGGTCGTAATTTCTATATTATTTTACAGAATAATAAAAAAATACGTTTTTCCTCACAAGAGACTGGAAAAATTTTGAAAGTTTCTCGTGAATACCTTGGTGATAAAAAGGTTATTCGTTCAAGAACTATGAGTTCCGCAATTGCTGGTTTTTTCAGACATAATAAATAATTTGACAAAGTAAGATTTGATTGTTAAAATAATGTTGCTAGAAGAAAAATCTTCATTAATTCTGTACAGAGAAAACTTGTGGTTGATGTGAACAAGTCAGGATCGAAGAGGCTCTACTTCTTTGATTTCAGAAAATTTAATAACTTAATTAAGCTAAAAAAATAGGTGGAACCGCGATTGTCGCCCTGTAATTACAGGAGTTAGTCGTGGTTTTTTATTTAATTTTTTGACTAGAGAAAGGAAACTTTTATGTTAGACATCAAAAAAATTCGTCAGAACCCAGAATGGGTGGCTCAGAAATTTGCTCTACGTCATCTTGATGAGGAACTTTTCCCTCGTCTTTTGAATTTCGATGAAAAACGTCGTAAATTCATTCTGCAGGGTGAAAAGCTTAAAGCAAAACGTAATGTTGAATCTGACGAGATTGCAAGACTTAAAAGAGCTAAGGAAGATGCTTCTTTAGCAATTGCTAACATGCAAGATGTTTCAAAGAAAATTAAGGAAATCGATGCTCAACTTGCAGATGTCGAAGAGAAGCTCAACTATGAACTCGTTCGAATTCCTAACTTTCTTGATGATTCCGTCGTTGACGGTGTTGATGAAAATGACAATATTGAACAACGTCGCTGGGGTGAAATTCGAACTTTTGATTTCGAACCAAAGGCTCATTGGGATCTTGGTGAAAATCTTGACATCCTTGACTGGGAACGCGGCGCAAAAGTCACAGGTACTCGTTTTCTTTTCTACAAGGGGGCAGGCGCTCGTCTTGAACGAGCATTGTACAATTTTATGCTTGATCAACATATCGAAGAAGGGTATACAGAAGTTATCCCTCCTTACATGGTCAACCAAGAGTCGATGTTTGGCACAGGACAATATCCCAAATTCAAAGAAGATACATTTGAACTCCGCGACGAGCGTAACTTTGTTTTGATTCCTACTGCTGAAGTCCCTCTGACAAACTATTATCGTGACGAAATCCTTGATGAGTCTCAATTGCCAGTTCGCTTCACTGCCATGACACCTAGCTTCCGTTCAGAAGCTGGCTCTGCTGGTCGTGATACACGTGGTTTAATCCGATTGCACCAATTTCATAAAGTTGAAATGGTCAAATTTACGAAACCTGAAGAGAGTTGGGCAGAACTTGAAAAAATGACTGCCAATGCGGAGAGTATTCTCCAAAAATTGGGTCTCCCTTATCGTGTTATAGCGCTATGTTCTGGTGACACTGGCTTTTCATCTGCCAAAACTTACGATCTTGAAGTTTGGATACCTACTCAAAATACTTATCGTGAAATATCTTCATGCTCTAATTGTACCGATTTCCAAGCTCGTCGTGCGCAGATCCGTTACCGAGATTCAGAAGGTAAGGTTCAATTGGTTAACACATTGAATGGATCAGGGCTCGCAGTTGGGCGCACTGTCGCGGCAATTCTTGAAAACTATCAAAATAATGACGGTTCAGTGACAGTTCCTGAGGTTCTCCGTACTTATATGGGTGGTCTGGAAGTCATTAAATAAAAAGAAAGAGCCATTGGCCCTTTCTTTTGTTAACTAGATAAACCGATATTTCTTTATTAATAATTTTTGGATAAATTATTGAAAGCTACTCAGCATATGATATTAACTTGAAAAAAGTTGAAAGGTTAGATACGCTGACTTCTTAGATGTTTTATATGCTGTAATCTTAATATTTGTATTTACGTTTTTCCATCTTCCTCTTTATTTTGCTTTAGACCAGCACTAACCGTCTAGTAAGTTGGGAATAAAGCTGCTTAAAAAATGTTTTATTAACTTTTTCTTTGCTTATTATACAATTCCTTTCAAAATAGCTATAAAAAAGACCAAAAATAAATATTTTTGGTCTTTTTAAAATTATATTATATTATTTTTTCGGCAAATTGCAAATTTAATTTAGCCACCCCGATACATCTGAAGTGGTGTCTGATACTTGAACATTTTTCTTGGATATTGATTCATCCAAGTCTC
>NZ_JACHHV010000044.1 GCF_014202895.1 Lactovum miscens | reverse complement strand
GACTTGGATGAATTGTTATCCAAGAAAAATGTTCAAGTATCAGACACCATTTCAGATGTATCGGGGTGGCTAAATTAAATTTGCAATTTGCCTTTATTTTTTGATTTTAATTAGACTTTAAGTGCGTAAGAGCTTTACGGTAAATGCTTTTCGCAATTTCATAGTTTTCATCCGATTGCAATGAAAATTTTTCCATCATAACACCAGAGTTAATCTCAAGTACCTTGAATCCGCCATCAACTTCAACAATGTCAACAGAAGCAAAATTTATGCCAACAACCTTAGTAGCACGCTTCGCCATATCCTCTAAAACAGGGTCTAAAGGTACAATTTCAGGTTTTGCTCCGAGGCCAAGGTTATGTTTCCAAGAACCTTCTTGAACATGCTTCTTATAAGTGAGCTGCACGTCACCATTTAAAATAATCAAGCGATACTCTTGAGCGATATTTTCAAAAGGAGAAACTGTCATATTATTAGAGCGTGAAAGGACTTTTTCAATAGTGGGAATTAATTCTGTTTGTGACGTTACGTGGTAAACATCTGATCCACCCGTCCCTTGGTTTGGTTTGATTACTAAGCTGCCATAATGATTAAAGAGAAAACGAATCTGAACTTCATCTATCTCCATAAAGAAAAGGTGAGAGACAGCTGGAATATCAGCTTCATTAAGAATTTCAAAAGTTGCGGATTTGTCATTGCATAAATTACTTGAACCAGCATTGTTGTTTGGGAAATGATAACCAGTCACAAGTTTTTCGTTCACTTTAATAATCCAGCCATCTGAATAAGAATGATAGTCTAGGCTTTCTTCAGCCGCTATCTCTTGTAGAATTTTTTCAATTTGTCTCATGGCGCCAATTGTATCATGGCTTCCTTAGATTTTGATATTAAAATGTGCTAATAATTGAAATAAATTGTATATTTTTAAAGTAAATCAATAAGTAATATTAAAATTTTCAAAAAATATGCTTAAATTATTTTGGTTGACAATTGAGCCCAAAGATCCATTTATTATTACCAATATCTATAATTTATTAAGATCTTAAAAATGCCTATCATATTAGGAAATACTAACTTTTGTTATATAATGATTCTATGAATAAAATTAACTTGCGAATCGGCGAAAAACTTAAGGTTCAGATCATGCGTCTGGGTATCAACGGGGAGGGAATTGCTTATTATAAGAAGCGTTTGATTTTTGTCCCTTATGCCCTTACAGACGAGGAAGTTCAGATTGAAATTACAGAAAACCGACCGAATTTTTCTCGCGCAAAAGTTGTCAATATTTTGAAATCTTCACCTTATCGCGTGAAGCCAGAAGATAATAATTTTGCTAGTCTATCGAGTTCTCATATTATGCATCTGGCCTATCCTCAACAACTAGAATTTAAAGTAGATGTTTTACGTCAAGCTTTGAACAAATATCGACCCAAGGACTATGATAAATACGAACTTCGACCAACTCTTGGACAAGCAAATTGGCATGGTTATCGCAATAAGTTGACTTACCAATTACGTCGTTTGAATTCTGGAAAGACCATTGCAGGTCTTTATGCTGAAGGTTCACATCTCCTTATTAATTTAGATTTTTGTCTAGTCCAAGATAAGATCACTCAAGATATTGCAAATCATCTTTGTAAGTTGATTGATAAATATAAAATTCCTGTAGACGATGAACGCAGGATCAAAGGTATTAAGACTTTTGTCATTCGTCGTAGTCAATTAACTGGTGAAGTTCAAATTATTTTAATTTCAAGTAATTCACAAAACTATGATCGACTCATAAAGGAATTAACTGAAAATTATCCAGAAATTGTGACTGTTGCTTCAAATCTTCATGAGAAAAAGACCAGCGAGGTTTATGGTGAGAAGACAGAGATAATCTGGGGCCAAGAAAAAATAACAGAGGGTCTTCTTGGATACGATTTCGAGCTCAGCCCGCGAGCATTTTTTCAATTGAATACGAAGCAGGCTGAAGTGCTCTATCATGAAGTTATTAAGGCAGTAAATGCGAATAAAGAAGACAGAGTTTTAGATGCATACTGTGGTTCTGGAACAATAGGTTTCGCTTTGGCCAAAAAAGTTAAATCAGTGCATGGCATGGATATTGTTCCAGAGTCTGTGGAAGATGCCCGTGCAAATGCAGCTCGTCTTGGCTTCAAAAATTGCCATTACGAGACTGGTCGTGCTGAAAAAGTTATTGCAAATATGTACAAGTCAAATCAACGCCCAACGGCCGTAATTGTAGATCCGCCACGTACGGGGCTTGATGAACAATTGATTGAAACATTGGTAAAATTTCAACCAGAAAAGTTAGTATATGTTTCATGTAATGTGTCAACATTAGCTAAGGATTTGGTGGCTTTATCAGAAATTTATGACGTAAACTACATTCAATCTGTGGATATGTTCCCACAAACCGCTCGCTGTGAGGCGGTCGTAAAAATGACAAAGAAAAAAATTTAAAGAATAGAGAAAAAGACATGATATACCTACGCCAAGCAACATTATCTGACGTAAGTGCGATAGTTCCAATTATTAATGACGCCAAAAAATTTCTTTCGGGTTTTGATACGGACCAATGGCAAGGAAATTACCCGGCACGGTCAGATATAGAGCGATTCATTAACAATAAGGAAGGGTATGTCTTAATTGTTGATGATGAGGTAGCTGGGTTCAGTGCTCTCATTGCTGGTGAAGACAAAGCATATACAACTATTGAAAATGGGGACTGGACGAATGATAATTTTGCCTACATTGCGGTTCATTGTATTGCTTTTTCTGACAAATACAGGGGACTGGGACTGGCAACCTCTCTTTTCACGGCCGTCTTTACACTTGGCTATGAGAGAGGAATCAAAGATTTCCGCGTAGATACTCATCCTAACAATAAGATTATGCAACATGTTTTTGAGCGTGAAGGATTTGTAAGGCGTGGGGATGTCACGATTTCTGATGGAGCACGTTGGGCTTATCAACTAGAACTATAATTTAAAAAGATAATGGAAAATGGATAGTGACAAATGACATTGTATGAATTATATGAAATTTGTGAAAACCTTGGTCCAATTTATCAAAATTGTCCTTTCTCCAAGATGGAAAAAGATAAGACTCCGACGGTAGCCATTCGGCATCTTAAGAACAAGAAAATATTCTGCTATTGGATTCAACACCAAGATGGAGATTTGGTCATTGCAGTAAAACTAAATCCTGAGCGAGCGGAAACGCTAAGAGAAGAATTTGGTGCCGTAAACCCAGCTTGGCATATGAATAAAACTCACTGGTCAGATATAAAACTTGATTCGGACCTATCAGATGAGCAGATATTAACTTTAGTCGAGGAATCTTATCAGCTAACAAAATGAATTAATAAAACTAGAAAGGTAATAAGTAAATGCCAGATAATAGTTATCAACAACAATTTATAGAGGACTTAGCCGAATGGCTTGACATGCAAATATCAGTTAATGAAAAAGCCCAAGGCTTTGCAGCTGAGGCGGGCGAACATGATGCTGAAGTTAGGTATGAATCGCGTCTTGAAGCTTATGAGTTTTTAGCAGGAAAAATAGTAAATTATAAAGAAGGTAAACCCTTTGATGCCTTACCAGATGGTTTGATGAATCTGAAAGAATATTAAGCTAACTAAATCTTAGGAGATACGTATGAGGACAATTTTACAGGCTTTTGAGTGGTATCTAGATCAAAATGGGAAACACTGGTCAAATCTTACAGACCTTGTCCCAAGACTGAAAGAATTAGGCCTATCGGGCCTTTGGCTTCCACCTGCCTTCAAAGGTGCTTCAGGTATTTCTGATGTTGGTTATGGTGTATATGACTTTTATGATTTGGGGGAGTTTGACCAAAAAGGTACAGTTCCGACAAAATATGGAAGTAAAGATGAATATTTAAAGTTGATTAAGGTGCTCCATAATTATGGGGTTGAAGTTTACGCGGATATTGTCTTTGATCACATGATGGGAGCAGATGAATCTGAAGTCGTAAAAGCTGTTCAGTATTCTTTTTCAAATCGCCTTCAGCCAAAGTCAGATATTGAAGAAGTTGAGGTTTGGACTAAGTTCACTTTCCCAGGGCGTTCAGGAAAATATAATGATTATATCTGGACTTCTAAAAATTTTTCAGGTGTAGATTATGATCAGCGGAGTCATGAACATGCAATTTTTGAATTTCAGGGGCAAAATTGGTCTCCAGAAGTAGATGACGAAAATGGTAATTTTGATTACCTGATGGGAGCTAACCTGGATATGGAGGTTCCTGAGACAGTTAAACAACTTGAAAAATGGGGGAGCTGGTTTACTGAACTCACCCAAATAGATGGTTTTCGCTTGGATGCTGTCAAGCATATTGACTTCCATTATTTTAAAGACTGGCTAAAATCACGTGATCAACAAATAGGACGAAAAGCATTTGTAGTCGGGGAATATTGGGCTAATGATCTTGGCCGATTGATTAATTATTTAGATGAGTCCGGAAATGTTTTAGATTTATTCGATGTTCCTTTACACTTCAATCTTTATCAGGCAAGCTCAAGTAATGGATTATTTGATATGCGTGGAATATTTGCAAACACTTTGGTGGCTACTCGCCCAGATTATGCTGTTACTTTTGTTGATAATCATGATACACAGGAAGGGCAGGCTTTACAATCTTGGATTGAAGGTTGGTTTAAAGAACAGGCCTATAGCTTAATTTTGCTACGCCGTAGCGGAATCCCTGTTGTGTTTTGGGGGGATTTATTTGGCGTTCCAACGCGTGATACCAAGGGAGTTGGTTCTGGTCTTGAAATGATGATCTGTTTACGATCAAAAATGGAAATTTTTGAGTGTTCAGACTATTTTGATCATCCAGACATTGTTGGGTGGACTAGTATAGTAAAAATTGACGATCATAGCACTGGGCTAGCAGTGATTTTAACTAATGCAACTGGTGGTAGTAAATGGATGACTATTGGAGCAATTGAGGCAGGAAAAGTCTATATTGACCTACTTGGTCATCGAACGGATAAGATAAAATTAAATGAAGAAGGGCGGGCTGAATTTCCAGTGAATGATGGATCAGTCAGTGTTTGGATTTGTGAAGAATATATTGATTTCACTTCAAAAGTTTTTCATGAATAAGCTCTAATACTATGAATCCCACTAAATTGGAATTGGAAAAAATTGAGTAATTGGAAGATTCCCTTGAAAATGCTGAATTAGTTTAGAAAATTATATTGAACGGAAAATGTGATAGTGGAAAAAGCATAGGCATTTGATTTTTATTTCATGGATGAATGGCTTGAGTCCGGTAAGCTTTTTCGCATGAAGCTGATACGAAAGATGGTTCATGAACTCTATCCAGAGGTTATGGAAAGGGTAAGTTATGCGATGCCAGGTTTTTATCCCAAAGAAGCAAAAAAGTCGACACAACAATTGTTTCTACTTATGGCATGTCAGAAATGGTTGGGGATTTATGGAACCCAGGTTTATGAGGAAGAAAGTTTTAAAGTCTTTCAGAGATTTGGTATTAAATCTGAAAAAGGAAGTCTACAAGTTCCTTATGATATGGATGAGAGCATCTTTAAAGACTTGCTTCAAATTGTTATAGAGCACAATCTAAAGCGACATGGGTTTTCTAGAAGTTATTGAAAATAAGTTAGTAAAATAGCGAATTGAGAAGTAAATAAAAAATTTTCAGATTATTTAAGTTTCATTTAAAGAACTTAGCTATAATTTAGTTATGCTCCTAAAAGAAGCGACTCCAATGCTTCTATAGCTTTTTCATAAATAACTCCTAAACCATAAGAACATCCCTTGGGATGTTCTTATGGTTTAATCTAAAGCAAGCTGTATTGCAAAAGGAAAAGAAATCTGATAGAATAAACATAATTCGGAGGAGTATGGATCCTAATTTGCAAGCGAGAAGCCGGTGGTGCAAGGCTTTAAAAGAAGATTTTGAAGGTAGCCGAATTTCAGTTTAATATGTAATTAAGTGCGTAGGTCTTACCTGCGAATTTAGGTGGTACCGCGCTAGCGTCTAAGCGTCCTAATCAGTTATGGTTAGGCGCTTTTCTTATATTGAAGGGAGAAAAAATGACAGAAGAACTCTCAACCAAATTTGATCCAAAAGAAGTTGAACAAGGTCGCTATGAAAAATGGCTTGAACAAGGTGTTTTCAAACCATCAGCTGATAAAGCTGCTCATCCTTACAGTGTTGTCATTCCACCACCCAATGTCACAGGAAAACTCCATCTGGGACACGCTTGGGATACAACGCTTCAAGATATAATTATTCGGCAGAAGCGTATGCAAGGATTTGATACGCTTTGGTTGCCGGGGATGGACCATGCTGGTATTGCAACGCAAGCAAAGGTAGAAGCACGGCTTGCTGAAGACAATATATCTCGTCATGATCTTGGCCGTGAAAAGTTTCTAGAGAAGGTTTGGGAATGGAAAGATGAATACGCGGAGACGATTCATCAGCAATGGGCAAAAATGGGAATTTCCGTTGACTATGGTCGAGAACGTTTCACACTTGACGAAGGCTTGAATGTTGCAGTTCGCAAAGTCTTTGTTGAACTCTACAAAAAAGGATGGATCTATCAGGGTGAAAAGATTATCAATTGGGATCCAAAGGCCATGACTGCTTTGTCTGACATTGAAGTTATCCACAAAGATGTCGAAGGTGCCTTTTATCATATCACCTATTCTTTGGCAGATGGCGCAGGTCAGTTAGAAGTTGCTACAACACGCCCAGAAACTTTCTTTGGCGATGTTGCTGTGGCGGTTAACCCGCAAGATGAACGCTATAATAAATTAATTGGTAAGAAGGTTATTTTACCAATCATCAACAAGGAAATCCCTATAATTGGAGATGAACACGCAGATATGGAAAAAGGAACAGGCGTGGTTAAAATCACACCAGCTCACGATCCAAATGACTTTTTAGTAGGCCAACGGCATGATTTACCGATGCCAAATGTGATGAACCCTGACGGTACGATGAATGAACTTTGTGGCGAGAATTTTAATGGTCTTGATCGTTTTGAAGCTCGTAAAAAGGTAGTAGCTGAGTTTGAAAAGCTCGGGCATCTTGTTAAAATTGAGCCAATCCACCATGAAGTTGGTCACTCTGAGAGAACTGGTGTTATCGTTGAGCCTCGTTTATCCAAACAATGGTTTGTAAAGATGGATAAGTTGGCTAAGCGTGCCATTGACAATCAGTCAACAGAAGATGCAGTAAGGTTCTTTCCCCCACGCTTTAACGATACTTTCTTGCAATGGATGGGTAATGTTCATGACTGGGTTATCAGTCGTCAGCTCTGGTGGGGACATCAGATTCCAGCTTGGTATAAAGAATCTGGTGAGGTTTACGTAGGAATGGAAGCACCAGATGGACAAGGTTGGACTCAGGAAGAGGATGTGCTTGATACTTGGTTCAGTTCAGCTCTTTGGCCATTTTCGACTATGGGCTGGCCTGATACAGAGTCAGCTGATTTCCAACGTTATTTCCCAACTTCTACTCTTGTCACAGGTTATGACATTATTTTTTTCTGGGTTTCACGTATGATCTTCCAATCCTTGGAATTTACTGATAAATCGCCATTCAAGAATGTTTTGATTCATGGATTGATACGTGATGAGCAAGGGCGTAAAATGTCTAAATCATTGGGTAACGGAATTGATCCAATGGACGTTATAGATAAATATGGTGCTGATGCACTAAGGTGGTTTTTATCAAATGGCTCAGCCCCAGGTCAAGATGTTCGTTTCAGTTATGACAGAATGGATGCTGCATGGAACTTCATCAATAAAATATGGAATGTAAGCCGCTATATACTTATGAATGCTGGCGAAATTTCAGCTAATCAGGTTTCAACAAATTTAGCCAAAGTAGCAAATAAATCAGCCGGTAACGTAACCGACCTTTGGATTTTAACACGACTCAATGACACTATTTCGCGTGTAACTGAGCAGATGGATAAATTTGAGTTTGGTGTGGCGGGTCACATTCTATACAACTTTATATGGGATGAGTTTGCAAATTGGTACCTTGAGCTTACAAAAGAAGTAATGTTCGGTGAAAATGAAGCAGAAAAGAATATCACACGTTCTGTGCTATTACACGTTTTAGATCAAATTCTACGTTTATTGCATCCCATCATGCCATTTTTCACTGAAGCAATTTTTGAGAAAATGCCAAATACGACAGGATCTATTGTAACAGCAAAGTATCCCGAAGTTGACCTTGATTTTGAAAATCAAGCCGCTAGTAATGGCGTTGCAATGCTGATTGAACTGATTACGTCTGTTCGTAATATTCGAGCAGAAGTTAATACACCATTGTCAAAACAAGTTCCTATCTATATAAAGTCAGACAGTACTACTTTCTTAAAATCAGTAGCACCATACATTAAAAGATTTGCCAATCCATCTGAGTTGGTAATTGATAAGGATATTGTACTTGATGAACAGGTAATGTCAGCAATTATTTCTGGAGCTGAGATCTTAATGCCACTAAAAAAGTTAATAAATATAGAAGAAGAGATTTTACGTTTAGAGAAAGAACGTGAAAAATGGGAAAAAGAACTAGATATAGTGAATAAAAAACTCGGTAACGAGCGTTTCGTAACAAATGCGAAGGTTGAAGTTGTTAACAAAGAAAAGGATAAATTAGTAGATTATCAAGAGAAATACGATTCTACACAAAATCGTATAAACGAGTTGAAAAACACATGAAAATAAGCTGATTCTTTTAAGAATCAGCTTATTTTTTAAGTATTTGAAAGAAACACTCAAAAACGTGCGAGAATAGTTGACAAGGGGGAGAAGAATTGATAAGATATACAAGTTGACTCTGAAGGAAGCGAACGAGGGCAACGGAAGCTCAA
>NZ_JACHHV010000043.1 GCF_014202895.1 Lactovum miscens | reverse complement strand
TTAGAATCATCTTGCATCTGAATCCTTTTCTACTTTATTTTTCCAAATTCAAGTATAAAGGTTTCAGGTGTTTTTTTCTTGCTTCAGGTGGCTAAACTAATTTTACAATTTGCCAATATTATTTCTTATTTAGAATAAAAGAAAAAGGTTCAGATTTTACTCTGAACCTTTTTTCTCGAAATACTCCTCATTGTTATTGACTGCTTAGTTATTTTATTGTGTTCTGTGATGAAATAAGATCTTTAGCCACAGGGCTTATCCTTAGCAGAATGCCAGCCTTGAGAGTTGGCACGAGTATTTGAATTTGACTTTTAGTTCTTAACTTAATGCCAAATAGCAAACTTAATATTGTAAGAATGCTGACTGAAGCATAGCACAAAATGAGTCATCCAAATAGATTATTTAGTGTAGCGACAAATTTTTCAATTTCATCTACGCTATTATCGCTACCTAATGAAACACGAATATAACGGCTCACTTCTGTGGGACTAAGTCCGAGAGATAATAGGGTACGATCGGGCCTAGGATCTAAAATACTGCAAGCACTAACTGTAGAAATGCAGAATCCTAACTGCCCCATTTTTGTTACTGCTTCTTGTCCTTGAGTCCGTGGTAATATAAGTCCACAAATACCAGGATAATCATCAACAACCATCCTGATATCCTTTGAAATTAAACTTTTTAATTTACTTTGCAGTATATGCATTTTTTCCAAACTTTCCTCAATTGTTGGAAAGTTGTATTGTAAAGCAGTTGTCATACTAGAAATTCCCGGAATATCAAGCGTTCCGGGCAAAAATCCATTTTGCTGGAAAACATTATTATACGAGGGAACCGTGATCGATTCTGGTGATAAGAAGAGAAGACCACATCCTTTTGGCCCGTTAAATTTATGAGCACTAACACTAAAACCGCTGATATCTGTATAATCTAGTGGTATTTTTGTTACTGCCTGTACTGCATCCATAAAAAATGGAATATCATGCCGTTTTGCAATGAGTTTTAATGCAGAAATATCTTGGATAATACCAGTAACCGAATTTACCGCCTGAACAACGATTAACGCCGTTCTCTCAGAAATTCCGTTTTCTAAAGCCTCTGGAAGGACTTTTCCATTCTCAGTAACTGGCAGAAAACAGATTTTAAATTTATTTCGTCGTTCAAGCCTTTCCAACACTTGATAGATAGAAGAATGCTCAAGGGGACTGACCAGAACTTCATCCCTTTCTTCTGAAATTTCTACTAAACTCTCAATACCTATTTGGTTACTTTGAGTTCCGCCACTAGTAAAAATTAAGCCATCTGCTGGAACATGGAGCAATTGAGAAATTTTACTTTTTACTTGCAGGATTAAATTGGAACTCTGATTACCCAAAATATGCAAGCTATCGCTATTAGCATAAAATTGTTGGGCCACTTCTGTATATACTTTGAGAGCTTCAGTACTCATTTTTGTAGTTGCTGCATTGTCAAAATAGATCATACCCTCTCCTAACTAAGATTTAACATCTTATCTAGTGCAACTTTTGCAAAATGAGATGTTTCTTGATTAACCTTGACTATATTTAACTCCTCAGGTCTGTTCATTAAATTGTCCATTGTCAAAGCTAAATGAGGTAAATCTATTCGATTCATTAATACACAGGAACAAGCTATCGGATTTAGCAGCATCACCTGCTTTTCAGGAAAGATATGTTGAAGTCTACTTACTAGGTTGTTATCAGTTCCAACAGCGATGCGAGAACCCAAAGGTGATTGCTGAATGTAATCAATAATGGCTTCCGTAGACCCCACTTCATCAGCTGCATTAACTACCTCGTTAGTGCATTCTGGGTGAACAATTACTTTTATCTCAGGATAAGTCTTCCGCAGTTGACTAATCTGATTAACATTAAACTGTTGATGAACTGAGCAATATCCGTCCCATAATATAATCTTTATCTTCTCTGAGTTGCTTGCAATAAATTCTTCAGAAAGTGGTTTCCACAGAGCTATCTCATCAGGACTAATTCCTAACTGTAATGAGATGTTTCGGCCAAGATTTTGATCTGGTAAAAAGAAAAGATATTTACTCCTCTGTAAAGCCCACTTAATAACCTTCATAGCATTACCAGATGTTACGACGACTCCATTATGTTTTCCTACAAAACTTTTAATTGCACTACTGGAATTGACGTAGGTTATTGGCATGATATCTGAACCATATTTGTCTTTTAAATACCTCCAAGCTTTAGTAACTTGAAAGCTATTTGCCATATCAGCTAAAGAACAGCCAGCTGTTGGATCAGGTAAAATTACATCTTGAGAATCATCTGTCAATATATCCGCTGTCTCAGCCATAAAAGTTACACCACAAAATATAATCTTTTTAGCAGTTTTATTAGAAGCAGCAATTTGAGCTAATTTTAATGAATCACCTGTTGCGTCTGCAAACTGTACAATTTCATCCTTTTGATAATGATGAGCTACTAGTAAAATTTTGTTTCCAAAATATTTTTTTATTTTATAAATTCGATTGATTTGCTCTTGAGAGTCTTCCATGTAATATTTTGCAAGTCTGGCTTGCCCTTCAATATTTAAACTGTCCATTCTTTACTAACTTCTCCAATTTAATAATTCTTAATTTTATAGTAAATAAAACTTGTGTCTATGACATTACAACACACTAAAAACACTGATATACTAAAATTGTATTGTTTTGACTTTTTTCCAAAAGCAAATAATATTCAAATACAAAAACAAATCTACAAGTTCTATGGAATAATAAGTAGCAGTAAAATGTCATTTTGAAAATGGTATGGATATAAATTTTCAAGCCTTCTTATAAATTAAATAATTTGACTTCTTTAACATTAATTTTCCGTTTTCATTCCTTTGCTACTATTAAAACTTATATCTAATGCCTTAACCGAATGAGTCAATGACCCTAGTGAAATATAATTCACCCCTGTACCACGATAAGCCGAAATATTATCAAGCGTAATTCCTCCAGAGAGTTCTGTGATAATGGATTCAGGAACAAGTTTTAACCACTCTTTGACCTCCTTTGGAGTTCTGTTGTCAAACATAATAATATCAACACCCGAAGCCACAGCCTCTTCAACTTGAGCACTGGTCTCAACTTCAACTTCAATTTTAACCATTTGACCTAAATTTTCTCTGATCTGTTTAACTGCAGAAGTAATACTACCCCAAAAAGCAATATGATTATCTTTTAACATGACACCATCATATAATCCCATTCTGTGATTAAAACCCCCACCAATTTTTACAGCTTGTTTATCAAAAATACGTAGACCTGGCATGGTTTTTCTTGTATCACAAATTCGAATGTGAGGATCATTTAAGCTATTTATTACACTTTTAGTCTGAGTTGCAATTCCACTCATCCGTTGCATCAAATTTAAAATGACCCTCTCTCCCGTTAGCAAGGTGCGAATATTTCCAGTTGAATATCCAATAATCTCACTTTTTTTAACTACATCCCCATCTTGATAGTTTGATTTGAAGTGGGCATCATTGCCAAGTAGCTCATAAACGAGATTTGGAATAGCTAAACCAGCTATAATTCCATCTTCTTTTGCTAGAAATTCCCCTGACGACTGAGTCATTGACTCGAATATAAGATCGGTTGATAGATCACCTGTACCAATATCTTCAGCTAAAAAATCTCTCAATTTACTTTTTTCCAAAATATACATCACTGTTCCTCCTCTATTAGATAGTGTGCTCCTAAACTTTTATGGCGATTCAAGACTGCAAGTGCAATTTCTTTTGAAACTAAACATAAATTTGCAACCTCAAGTTCTGCTTTATTCATCCGTTCTGGTAAAAATTCGAACTGATAAGAAGAAAGCCAAGCAATAAAGTCTTTTACCTCAGAAGTCTTTCTTACAATCCCTAGCGTTTTAGAAACTTTTTCTTTCAAAAGGGAGCGTTCAGGAAGATTAAACTGTATTTCATGAAATATCTCGGTTTTTTCATCACTTTGTACCAAAGCAATATCACGATTTAATAAATTGAGTATTGATTGTGCGGTAGACTGTCCAAAAGCTAAAATTTCTAACAAAGAATTGCTAGCAAGACGATTTGCTCCATGAACTCCCGTACAAGCGACTTCTCCTACGGCATATAAATTTCCTAAACTTGTCTTTCCTTTTAGGTCTGTCTTTATTCCTCCCATCATGAAGTGCATTCCTGGTTGGATAGGAATTTTCTTCGTATTTTGATAAGGGGATTTAGTTTGTAGAAGATAATCTGTAATAAAGGGAAAACGCGCTTCAAAATTCTCAACTTTTGATATATCTAAATAAACACTTTCACCTTTTTTAATATGTTCATTGACAACACGACTAACAACATCACGCGGAGCTAGATCCTCTTTCTCGTGGCGGCCGGCCATAATAGCTTTTCCGTAACTATTGACTAATACAGCACCTGCTCCTCTAACCGCTTCTGATATTAAAATAGGATGAATTCCTTTATCTGCTGCCAGTAAAGTAGGATGGAACTGCAAAAACTCTAAATCAGTTAACTGCCCCCCTACTCGCGCTGTCATAGCTAATCCATCACCAGTGATACTCTTATCATTGCTTGTGATATTAAATAATTGCCCGACTCCACCACTTGTGAGTACAAAAGCATCTGCTTTTAAAGTAATCATTCTTTCATCGGAATTTAAATAGCGAACGCCTATTACTTCATTTTCTTCAATGATCCAATCCACTGCCATCGCGAATTCAATCCATGTTATTTTTCTACTTAGTTGCTTTTGAACAAATTCCGTTACCTTTTTTCCTGTACGATCTCCTCCAGAATGTAAAATGCGGGCAAATGAATGTGCCCCCTCAAGTCCAAAGCTTAAATTGCCTTGATCATCGCAATCGAATTTCATTCCTTTTCTTATTAGGTCTTTTATAACTTCTGGTCCTTCGTCAACTAGGAAATCTACTGCTTCTTTATTGTTATGGAAAGCCCCTGCAACCAATGTATCCATTATGTGATTTTTCTTATTATCAAAAGGACTCATAACAGCAGCAATTCCTCCCTGAGCTAGCATTGAATTGCTTTCACTACGTCTTCCTTTTGTCAAAATTGTTATATCTACTTGATCATCTAAATAATAAGCTACAATGCTTCCCGCTAATCCAGAACCAATGATAACTACTTTCTTTCTCAATTTTTTCCTCTTACTCTACTTTTAAGTGAAATGCTTCTCTTAATTCTGTGGTAGAGTCCTCTTTTAATCTTGTCATTAATATAATAATTGCAATTAGTACTAGTCCAACAAATAGAATGAGTACTGTGGAGATGCCCATTTTAAAGTCAGCCATCCACCCCACTTGGAAAAGTGGGGATACTACTCCCTACCCTACCAAATGATTATGCTATTCCTGTTCCTCTGATCTCTGTTGGAAACTGGGTTGGGATCGAAGCCGATCAGCGTTTCCCATGTGCCTAAATCACAGAATAACATGAACGCTCCAGCGACAAATATAACTCCTATATTGTTTCCAGATCCAAAAAAAGACATGAAATAATTGTTCCTAACAAATAAATAGTTAATATTATTTTCCGATTCATTTTATTCATCAATATGCTACGACTGTAAGTTTCTCACCTAATGCTACTCCAGTTATAAATCGTATAAACATAAACTATGTGATCTTAGAAGTAAATACTAATGCTGAATTACTCAATGAAAAGACAAACATGCTCCAAAGCATCACTCTTTTTCTTCCGTATACATCAGAAAGTCCGCCACATAAACTGTTCCTATAATCATTCCAACTATTGTAACAGGGCCAATTAATCTTAGCTCAATAGGATTTGGTTGCCGTTTTTTTTAGCAATAGTTATAATAAATGATAACAATGCAACATCTAATACATCAATCATCCACACAGTTGTCAATGATTAGTAGTAAGTGTTTATTTTTTTAAAAACTCCTCCTTCTAATAAAAGTTATTTTAACTTTTATTATTCAAGAGAAACTCTAACACACTTTTAATTTGATGTCAAGCGATATTTTTTCGCGGGTCTGCCTGGTCCTTGACTTTCAACTAATCCAACAGGTTCTAAAATCTTTTTATGATTTTGGTAAAAATTTGAATTATCTGGTTCGTATTGACCGAAAAGTTCAAAGATATGTCTGGCGAGTTTCAGGGTGAATGAAGAACCGAGGATCAAAAGAATGGTAGGCTGATAATCTAATTTATTGGCAATTCTATGACAAGCCACTGTTAATATCCAATTGTGATCAAATGCTAATCTAATATTCGGATTACTATCATTGAGGTATTCATTATCCTCTAATGTTTTGAATTTCAGATTTCCATTTTGAAAATTAAATTGATGCTTAGAAATTTGATTTAGACTGAACCAAGCTGCATCAACTGCTCCCGGTCCTGGTGTGAGCGGTAAATTTTGAGGTAAGAAAACCATATAGCTTAAGGAAAGTGCTCTTAGATCAGGATTTCTTTCAGGAGCTGTGAAAGTAGCTAATTGTTCTGCATGAATTTCTGGTAAATCTAATCCAATTCTTTCCTTGACCAATCTCAGTGATGCGGCATGTGCACTTTCATCATCTCGCAAAAGTGTTTCCGGAAGTGCCCAAAAAGATTGAAAAGATTGGTTTTCTCTTTTTATTAGCAATACTTTAATTTGTTGAGTGTTTGAATCAAAACTCCAAACAATATTTGTTACTGTAATGTATGGACGAGCAACAGGATTATATATCATAGTTTCCTCCAATGTTTAATATTCTATATTCCAAAAAAATACTATCAATTATTAAAAATTATACAGATAAACATTCGCCTTGCCTTTATTTTTAATAAGTTGAGTAAATCATTAAGAATGAAAATTTTTGCATAACTTATCCACTTCATTTCACGATTAAGCAATCGATAACCACAGATTCCTATATAGCGGTAAGATCTCTATCTAAATAGACAATTTTGTATAAGTTATTTTGACACGTCTCTTTTTTATTAACTTTTATATTTTTTTAAATTTTATTTTGACAGTGTTATACACTTCTAAAAATGAATCTACAAAAAATATTGATAAAGCAATTGCACCAGCAATTGATATTGATTCTACGAAGTTTTTCCCCGCAAGGTTTGTATTTCCAAGAATATAATAATAAGCAATTTTATAAATGCCAACTCCAGGTACCAGTGGAAAAATGCTTGGTATATAGAAAATAGTGACAGGAGATTTTAATAATCTCGCTGCTATGTGTGAAAGCAAAGCGATGATCATACCACTCAAGAGTGTTGCAACTGCACTACCAGTGTAATGCAAAGAAAGTAGGTAAACTAAATAGCCTAAAGCTCCTATAAATCCTGATTGGAGGACTAAATGTTTAGGTGTTTCAAAAATAATGCCAGACGTTACAGTGACAACGTAGGCTCCAAAAACTTGTAAAATTAAACCCATGATACTATTCCTTTCGAAATAAATAGCCCCAATGCCACGCCTAAACCTAGGCTAACTGCAATTATCAAAGCCTCTACAATCTTTGCGACCCCAGATCCATAATCTCCTTTGAAAGTATCCCGAAAACCATTTGTAAAAGCTGTTCCTGGAAATAGTGGCATTAAAACTGAAATAATAACAACATTAAAAGAATTATCAGGTTGACCAATAACATGAATAAGAATTGGAATTATTGTGGCAACAATTAAAGTTGAAACTGTCCCAAAAATAAAATCATTTAATTCAAAATATTGTTTTAATTTATAAGTTCCTAGTAACAAGATAGCTGCGATAAAGGAAAGAAATAATTCATTTAGGTTTCCGCCAAATAAAGCCGTGAAGGATAAAACTAAAAGTATTGTGGATATACTATGAATTCTTTTGGAATAGACTGTCTTACCTATTGCCTGTAACTGACAATAGGCCTCCTCTATTGTGATTGTTTTTGCTGTTATATCACGAGAAATTTGATTAACAATATGAATTTTTCGTAAATTCGTTTCTCTCTTCTCAATACGTTTCACAAATGTAATTGGTGCTTTTAAATTAGGACCATCTAAAGTGATAAAAAGTCCTGTTGTGTTAGCAAACACATCAATTGTCGGTAAATTACTTATTTTAAGTATGCGAGAAACAGTATTTTCAACTCTATAGCACTCCGCATTGGATTCTAGCATAATCAATCCCGCAAAGGTTGCCACTTCAACAATATATTTATAATCTTTAAGAGACATAAGTTCATTCTTCAATCTATATTTAATGAAATAAATTTAAACTAACTAAGTTTATTAGTTATCCAAATATCAATTTTCAACATATTCTAAAATATCAACTATCGCTGATTCTATTCCAGTCATAAATAAGTACAGGCAGAGTTACTGGGTCAAATTTGAAATTATTTTGAATTAAAATTTCAATTATGCTTGTAAATTTACCAAAAATACATCATAAAAATTAAACATAAAAAAACTCTGAAAATATAATAGTCTTCTAAGATTCAGCTAAAGATAATAGTCAGAATTTTTACCTTCTCCTAGATAATGTTTAAAAAACTTTGACATATCCTAGGTAATCTGTGAATTTATATCTGTAATGTAGATAAGCTACATTACAGATACAAACTAGAAATCTTAATATTAAACTGGTTTATTGTAACTTCCAGTTTCAAATTTTCGATAATTTAGTATAGCTATTTCAACAAAATTCAAATAAATTATAGGAGCACAACACCTAAGGTTCCTACAGCCCATCATAATCATATGGTACTAAAATATTGGCTATAAGTCCACTATATCCCCCACAAACAATCTTCAATGGATGGAAAAAAATGGATGTGGTGTAATTTCAAAAAAATAGGGAAAATTTGAAATTCAAAATATGGCAAATTGTAAAATTAAGTTAGCCACCTGAAGCAAGAAAAAAACACCTGAAACCTTTATACTTGAATTTGGAAAAATAAAGTAGAAAAG
>NZ_JACHHV010000042.1 GCF_014202895.1 Lactovum miscens | reverse complement strand
CCTTTTCTACTTTTTGTTCTTGCAAACTCAAGTATAAGAGATTCAGGTGTTTTTTTCTTGCTTCAGGTGGCTAAACTAATTTTACAATTTGCCATTTATATTAGGACAAAATATTCTCCTCGAATTAAAATCTTTACATTGAATTCTCAAATGATAAAATAATGTAAATAGGAGAAAATTTACAGAAAAATTATGAAAATATATATTCAACTTTTATTTATTTTTGGATTTAGTCTACTTGGGGAAGCTTTAACAAGCTTTTTCAAGTTATCTATACCTGGTCCAATTATCGGAATGATTTTGCTTTTTTTGGCTTTTGAATTCAAACTGTTAAAAGTAAATGATGTGAGCACGGTTGGTGACTTTTTACTCAACAATATGACAATTCTCTTTCTTCCAGCTGGAGTAGGAATTCTTGATAAATGGGCGATGATTTCCAACTACTGGGTTCAGATTTTAATAATTATCGTTTTCGCTCTTTTCATTAATATTGGCCTACTCGGTCAACTTATCCAATTTATTAAAGTAAAATTTGAAGGGGATTATGTCACTCCAAAACTCACTTCTGTCCAGCTGGCACTTGATGTCATTAATCAGCACTCAAGAAACAAGCATCATGATCAAACAAACGAAAAAGTTTCATGGTTGCGCAGCCTTATTGAGGGTGGCAACACCCACAAAAATTAAGGAGATAAAATGATCAATACAATAAGCGTGAATCCTCTCTTTGGATTCACGCTCACCCTACTTGTTTTCCTATTGTCTGTAAGACTATTTCAAGCCTATCCTCATCCATGGACAAACCCTTTACTTATTTCAACCGTTGTCATTATTCTTATATTGAAATTTTCTAAAATTTCCTATGAAAATTACTTCAAAGGAGGAGCCATTATAAATGATATGATTGCTCCAAGTACTGTTGCATTAGCAATCCCTTTATACCGCACTTTTCATTTGTTGAAACATCACGCGCGCTCCATCATCATTTCAATTTCAATCACAACTTTAATCAATACTTTATTGACTGCATTACTTGCTAAATTCTTTGGTCTACCAAAAATTGTTGCTATATCAATCTTTCCCAAATCTGTTACAACAGCCATGGCTATCGGAATCTCTCAGAAGATGGGAGGAGTTATGGAAATAACAGTCGTTGTCGTTGTCGCAACTGGTATTTTAACAAGTGTACTTGGAATACCTATTCTTAATCTCTTTCAAATCAAGGACCCTGTTGCCCAAGGTATTGCTTTAGGAGGAACTGGCCATGCGATAGGGACTGGGAACGCAATTGAGCTTGGCCCAACACAAGGTGCCATGGCAGCGCTCGCCATTGGAGTGACAGGTATCATGTATGTTATCTGTGTTCCAATAATGGCAAAAATCATTTTAGGAATTTAAAAAAAGAACAAATTTCCTTTTTAAAGTTCTATTCATAATCATTTATACCAAATTTCATCAGTCAAAAGACGAATATAACCAAGTTTGATCCATTCCTCATCTTCGCTCAAATCGTTTCCTTCTTCAGTAGAAGCAAAACCACATTGAGTTGAAAGACCAAGGTTTTCAAGAGGAACAAGTTTTGCTGCTTCGGAAATTTTTGCCTTTATTTCAACTTTATCTTCCAATTCAGGCTTCTTAGATGTAATTAAACCAAGCACAATAAAAACATCTTTACGGGAATTCCAAATATCAGTCAAGGGAGAAAAATCACCAGATCTTGCATCATCATATTCTAAAAAGAAAGTATCATAGTTGAGTTGACCAAGATATTTGGCGACTGGTTCATATGAACCTTCAAAGAGATAGGTAGACCTAAAATTACCACGGCAGATATGAGTTGAGATACGAAGATCTTCTGGAAGACCTGCTAAAGCTTTATTTACCACATAAACGATATCTTCAGCTTGCTTTTCATAAAATTTATGTTTTTCAGGGCTATCAATCAAGCGAGCAATTAGGTAGGCCCAAGTTGTGTCATCAAGCTGAACATAACGCGCACCGAGTTCATAGAAATGTTGAATAGTATCATGATAGGTCTGCGCCAAGTCATCTAAAAATGCTTCCCAAGTTGGATAAAAATCTTCCCAAAGATCTGACCGTCCATCACGATTGGGAATCAAAGATGGGGAAGGAATAGTAACTTTAGGTGCAACACCTTCTGGAAGAACTGTTTGCAAAAATTTAAAGTCTTCATAAAAAGGATGATTTGGATTTTCTGTTACCTTGCCACAAAGCCTAACATTAGTTGTACGAGTGTTAGCACCATGAAATTTATATGAATTTTCCTGCTCATATGCTTCAATTCCATTGAGGTTCCATAGAAAATCAAGATGCCACCATGAACGGTTATATTCACCGTCAGTGACTGATTTCAGTCCAATTTGAGCTTCTTTAGCGACAAGTTTTGTAATTTCTTGATGCTTTATTGCCACTAAGTCTTCTTCCGAGATTTTTCCTTCGGCAAATTCCAAACGGCCTTTTTTCAATTCGGGTGTGCGAAGGAAAGAACCAACGTGATCGAAATGTTCGTGTGTATGTGTCATTTTATCTCCTTTTATTTTAAGGTTAATTTACCTTATTCATTTACAATTTCATTTTTTTGTATTTTTTAAAATAAGATTTTACCAACCAAAATTGATTGATTTATTTCTTGTTGTTCAAAATGTACTAACCAACCTGAAATAAAACAAACAACTAGATTAAAAAATACTAAATTTTATTTGTGACAATTTAGCGACTCAAACAACTCCTGATATATTTACATCTATGATTTATGTTCAGGTTTTATAACATTTGGCTATTATTTATTTAAAAAGTTTTACCTTTTACATTGGAAATACTTTTGGTATAAAGCGTGAAAATTCTAAAAATCATATAAAATAATATTTATTACATTAAATTATTATAAGTCACTCTCATTACTAACAATCTCAAAAATAATCCATTTTGTTAAAATTGAAATTTTTAATTTTCATATTTTATCTAACCTCTTTCTAACAAGAAAAATAAAAAAGCCTCATCTTAAATACAGACAAGGGCGAATGGTTCGTGTTACCACCTTTATTTAAAATTCCTTCACAGAAATTTCCTCAAGTAGTCATTTATAGTGCTTTAGTTAGACTACAAGCTTATATCGGAGCTGTCCGTCAGTTAGGCTGAAATCTATGAGATCATTTTCGCTGGAAAGCTGGTCCCTTTTCATTCAACGGGACTCTCTGTGCAGTTTTTACCAGTTCTCTTCTCAATTTTTGATATTAAATTGTCTGAATATAGTGTAACATAGCAACTATTTATTGTCAAAATTTTAAGAACTTATCAACTTTCGCATAAAAATCTTGCATACAATTGTCCATGTGAATCATGTGAAAGGCAAGAGGAACCTCAAAAAAATGTAAATGATAATTTGAGGTTTCAGCAAATCTATGAATTGCCAACCGTGAAACTATTTTTTCTTCTTCTGCGCCAAGTAACAATGTCTCTATTGGCAACTTATTTGCATGAGATAAAGCATATGTAGCGGCTTCAGTAATCTGACTATAAATTCGGAAGGAGAGTCGAGTATGAAAAATCCCATCATTCACGATCGCTTTAATTTTATCTTGATCATGGATCACAAAACTCATTTTTAGAGGGGCTTGGATAGAGAGCTTTTCAGAAAAGCGTCCTAAATATTTAGCAAGTACTTTCACAAAACGAGGCGGTTCATTGTTTAAACCTAGCCAAGGGCTCTCTATAATTGCTTTATCGTAGAACTTTAATATGTCCGGAACTTTTAATAATACATTTAATACGACATTTCCACCAAGTGAATGCCCAAAAATGACCCATGGTAAATTGCGAAAATCATAATCAAATTTTTGGCGAATTTCTAAAATGTCAGACAACCATAATTCATAAGACTGCAACACCCCTTGCTTTGATCTTATATTTTTTACCAATTTTCCAAAACCACGTTGATCATGAACCAGACAGATTCCTCCAAGTTTAGAAAAGTGGGCTACTACTGTCTCATATTGTTCAATATATTCACCAAATCCATGAACAATCTGGACAACAAATCTAGCTGGAAGAACTGGTCGGTAAATACCAAGACGAATTATTTCGCCATCTGACATCTTCAAATTAAGCTCCTCAATCTCCAAATTAAAGCTCCTTGAGTTTTTCTAAATCTGAGCAGAGCTCTGGAAAGGTATGATATTTATTAATCAAATTAGAGATTTCTTCATTTCGAGCTTGCTCAGATTTTGAAAGTTGTAATTTTTCTTCAAAATTTTCTAACTTTTTTTCCGAACGTTTAATTAAGTCAGAAGCAGCCTGCTTTGTCATATCCATATTTTCTGCAATTTCGGAGAGTGAAAAATCTTCAGCATAGTACATAGAAAGAGCAGCTTGTTGCTTTTCATTAAGTAATTCTTCGTAAAAATCAAGCAAGTTGTTAATAAAATTTGTTTTTTCAAGCGTCATTATTATGATTATACCAAATTAATTTGCTTAATAAATTTAAAAAGTGGGCTTTTGCTGCTTAATTTATTTGAAAAAATTCTATGTAAGTACAGCTGAACTGACATTATATTAAGTCGCTATGAAGTAAAATGATATAGCAATTTAAGTTATATTTTGATAGAATTGAAGCATGAAAACAATTGCAAAGAATTGGCAACTAGCCCTTCGAATAATACTAATCTTAGTTGCTGTTGCAATGATAATTGTGGGCTTTTTTCAGTTAAATAGTTATTATAGAGATGAGAAAACTCAGAAAACAGCCATCACTGCTACAATTGTTAAGAATTCTCAAGATAATGATGAGCAACTCTTACATTATAAATTTCTTGGTGAAGCTTATACAGTTGCTCCTCGTGATAAATTCATTCATTCATACGGAAAAGTTGGCAATGAAATTGAAATTTTTGTGCAGAACTCTAATCCTAGCAAAGCTTTCTTCCAAAAACACGCAAAGGGCGAAGAAACACTTGGTGCCATTTTCCTTGGTTGGGGATTATTGCTTATCTTAATTGCATGGTTAGAAAGACGACTACTTGGAATTCTTAAGAGGGCTGAGAAATTTGAGATCAATTGATTATTGTTTTTTCATAAATTCTATTATAAAGTCCAAACGAATTCATTCAAAAAGTAAAAAGGTAATTTATTTCTAAGTTGTATCGGTATTTTTTGAAATTATTTTGCCTAATACCTCAACCAAGACTATTTTTTCTACAATATATTTCTTATTTTCATAGTCAATTTTTCAAGATAAAAATAAAAAGTAATTTAATGATTTTATTGTGAATAATAAATCTATATGTCTTATAGAGCATTTGTGAACAGACAGGATGACAAAGCGAGAGCACTTCAAGCGATAATTTATCCCGGACGCGCCCTTTGAAATCAGATCATTCAAACCTCTTGTAAACTTTGAGGGACGTCCACAGAGCCTTTGACTTGGTGTCATAAGAAGCTTTGAGCCACTTCAGCAGAATCTTCAATTGAACCTGCTCTCGCTTGAGCTCATGACGAATCCTTTGTGGGGCTTTTCCTAAGAGTCATGCAATCTGGTGGTTCCCACTTCAGTGTTCCCTATTGTGCCAACGTTCAATTTGACGTCGTTCAATCAGTGTTAGATGTTCGCATTTTATGTTAGCATGATCTTGCATCTGAATCCTTTTCTACTTTGTTTTTTCCAAATTCAAGTATAAAGGTTTCAGGCTTTTTTCTTTCTTCAGCTGGCTAACTTAATTTGCAACTTACAATGAAAATTGTTAATTTAAGATTTACCTCGCCATTTTTCATCCAAAGTTATGACTGGAGTTCAAGCAATTCCCTAAACAGTGATTTATGTCAGCTCAATTAGTGGCATTCGATTCATTTATTATATTAGGTAAAAGCTCGCATTTTTATAGACGATAAATTCTAAGTGAGTTTTATTATGCCTAGAATTGGCAAAAAAGTACATTGAGACAAGTTATGGTCTAAAAAAGTTTTTTGAGCTCAAGACATGTTCTAAACTGATGGACTTTAGTTTGAGCCTTTCCTTGATGAATTCAACTATCACACTAAATGGTGTTTTGCTCATTTATAAATTTTAAAACATATTCATCTCAAAAATAAACTCATTTAATTTTATTTTGCCAAATTTCCAATTTATAAATAGATTAAAGCGTGTAATCAACTAGTCAATGTCAACAAAAAATGACAAACAATGTTAAAATAAGGAAGAATTTATCGCTGAAATTATAAGTATCAACAGCAGAAATTGCGTATATTTTTGAAAATACAATAATAATGAAGGAATGTAACTCTTGTTACAATGGGGGCTAAAATTTATATGGTTATACAATGGTTTCCAGGACACATGGCAAAAGCTAGAACCCAAGTACAAGAAAAATTAAAATTTGTCGATTTTGTAATTGAAGTGGTAGATGCTCGTATGCCTCTCTCTTCTCGTAACCCAATGTTAGATAGGATAATTGGGGATAAGCCCCGTTTGGTCATCCTAAACAAGGCGGACCTTGCTGAGGAAACGAATGAGTGGTTAACCTATTTTAAGAACTCTTTGGCCATGAATGCAAAAGAGCCCATTAGTACTAAGCGAATATTGAAAGCTGCTAAAGAACTGTTAGCAGACAAAATTGAGCACAATAAGGAGCGAGGAATTCAAAATATTGTTCTTCGTACGATGGTCGTTGGTATCCCTAATTCAGGGAAATCTACCCTTCTCAATACTTTGGCTGGTAAAGCTTCTGCTAAAACTGGCAATACGGCTGGCGTCACAAAATCCCAACAATGGATTCGTTCAAATAAAGAACTTGAAATTATTGATACGCCGGGCATCCTTTGGCCAAAATTTGAAGATCAAACAGTAGGACTTAAACTTGCTTTAACTGGCGCAATCAAAGATAATATATATACACAAGATGATGTTTGCATTTATGGTCTATCTTATTTTGCCGAAAATCATCCAGATCGATTAGAAAAACTTTATGGTGTTTTGCCTGGAGAATCTATTCCTGATTATATCATTGAATTAACAGCTAAATTTGGTTATAAAGATGCCTACGAACGTTTTTATAACAGATTTATCATTGATGTACGTAATGGAAAATTAGGGAGATTTTGCTTAGATAGAGTTGAAGATGCCTCAAACAATTAAAGAGATTAAACAGCAATTAACTCAAATATCAGATTTAAATGATCCTAAACTAATTGAATTTTCTCTAGATTTACGTATTGGTGTTCAAAATCTAATTCTTCAAAAGAAAAAAAAGCTTAAAGCTACAATTCTAGAGAGCAAACGTTTAGAAAAAATGTTAATATTTGAGAAAGAGCTGTACAGTCAGGGAATTAAATTTATTGCAGGGATAGACGAAGTAGGGCGTGGTCCTTTAGCCGGACCAGTCGTGACAGCAGCAGTTATCTTACCAGAAAATTGTAAAATCCCTGGTCTTAATGACTCAAAACAAATTCCCAAATCTAAACATAAAAAAATCTATCAAGAAATTCTCAATCAAGCTCTATCTGTAGCAATTGGTTCATGTTCCCCAGAAGAAATTGACGAAATAAATATCTATCAAGCCAGTCGAAAAGCAATGGCTGAAGCCGTATTGAAGCTCAATCCTTTTCCTGAGTATCTCTTAATAGATGCATTAAGGATTGATATTAATTTACCTCAAATTTCAATTATCAAGGGAGATGCAAAGTCAATGAGTATTGCAGCGGCTTCCATCGTAGCAAAAGTCACACGTGATCAAATCATGACTCAATATGATGAGCTTTATCCTGGGTACGACTTTGCTCACAATGCTGGCTACGGAACCGTCAAACATATGGAAGCTTTAAAAGTTCTCGGTGTAACTCCTATTCATCGAAAAACCTTTTCACCTGTTACAGAACTTTTAAACAAACCAATTTTATAAAATTAATAATATCAAAAATTTTTAAAAAATATTTAGAAAGGACACTACTTTGCCTACTCCCTTATATATAAGCATACATGACTATCTCAAAAGCGCAATAGAAAACAAAACTTATCAAGTAGGAATGCGACTGCCCTCAGAGAGGAAACTTTCTGAAAAGTTCAATGTCACACGCACTACTTTACGCCAAGCCTTATCCACTCTCTGTGAGGAAGGAATACTTGAAAGACGTGCTGGTTCTGGAACTTATGTCGTAGGTGAAAGGGTCCGCGAAATGATGCGAGGAACCACTTCTTTCACTGAAATAATTACTTCTCAAGGTAAGACTCCATCCAGCAAAATTGTCTCTTATACTAAAGTTTTGGCCAATAAGGTTGAGAGAGAAAAACTGGGAATTGTTTCAGGGAGCGAAGTGATAAAGATGGAGCGTGTTCGCTATGCTGATGAAACTCCTATCTGCCTTGAAATTACTTGCATTCCTTTCAATATCATTAAAGGTTTCAAGAAAGAAGATATTACACACCATTTTTTTGCAACCCTTCAGTCATCCGGGAAAATCATTGGTCGTAGCGAAAAAACCATTGCCGCCAAAAATACAAACCAAGAAATTGCTGACTATCTCAATATTAAACCGGCTTCAGCAATTCTTTCGGTAACACAAGTATCTTATTTCAGCGACGGAGAAGCCTTTGAATATGTTCTTTCTTACTACGCTGGCGACCGCTTTGAATTCTATTTGGAGCGTTAAATACTAAGCTTAAAAATTACGCTCAACTTTTTAAACATCAATCTAAAGTTGGACTTTCAAAAATAATTGGAGGTCTTTTCTTATGTTAAAATATTCATTAAATTAAGGATTAAAGTTATTTAAAATTATCCCTTTGTAAAAGATATCTGTCTAAAAAATCACGGGAGAACACTAAATAAAGAGGTTACAACTATCCAAAAAAATTCGATTAAAAGATTTTGATGTTTAAGATTTTATAAATGAGATTCTCTATGTCAATAATTACAATGTATATTTATAAAGGCTGAGCGTCTGAAAACTCAACACAGGTGATGGATATTCACTACTTTTCAAACCATACATAAAAAATTAACTTTATCATTAAAATCAATTTGATCCTAAAGTACTTAAAAGAATATTTAATTCTAATTGCATGTGCATTTTAATATCCAAATAAGAATGAATTTTTAAACTGAAAATGTTCAAAAATGGCAAAAATACTTTTATTAATAAGAACCAATTTTCCGATAATTAGCTTTATTAAGGTAGTTCATATTGTTGTACCGTGTATTTAGATGAGGTTCGGGTTTTTCCGAGGAAGGCCAAAGCCAGACTAAATCTTTATATCAATATGGTAAAGTGAGTTGCTAAAACAACTCCATAATGTAGATTTTCATGGTTTCCGTTAACAGTAAGCCTATATTCAATTCTATTGGGAAAGTTAATCCTGGCTTAAATAAATTAAAAAATTGAGCTGGCTAAGACCAATTCAATATCCTTTTTCTTAGTAAAAATTGAATAAGACAAGAAATAATTTTAATATAAAAATTATAGCTTTAAAGATCATCTCACTTTAACAAAGTCTTTTTTAAAATCTCAAAATAAAAGTTGACCCTACCCCAATTTGGCTAGACACTTTGACATGGCCTTTAAGATCTTCTACATTTTTCTTTACTATCGCGAGTCCTAAACCACTATTAACCAGGTTTGAAAAATTTGCATCAGCTTGATAAAAATTTTCAAAAACTCTGGCCTGCTGAAGCTCAGTCAATCCTGGGCCCGAGTCCCGAATTGTAAATTGTAAATTCTTTGGTCCTTTGACCAAATCGATTTCTATCTTTCCAGATTCTATTGAATAATAAACAGCATTTCCAATTAATTTATTTAAGATCAAACGCAAGCGTTGTTCATCAGTCTTAAAAACCAAAGAAGATAAATTGACGGACAAGTACAACTTCTTCTTAGCAATTTCAACTTTATATTCATCAAGTAGTTCTTCAATTATTTGATTTACATGAATTTCAACTTTTCTATTTTTGACACTAGGAGAGGTTAAAGACACGCTATCATTAATTAGTTCACCTAACCATTTAGTTTCTTTCAAAATTTTATCTTTAAGTTTAATATCAATAATTTTATCTGCGCTTATATTAATTTGATCAATCGGTGATTTAATAGCCAATGACATATTAGTTATAAAATCTGTCCGTGACTGTACCATTTGATAATAATTGCTTACATCATACATCGCAACCAAATAACGATTGTTAAGCATCTCCAATGGATTAAACTGAACTTGATAATATGAATTTATTCTTTCAAAATAAAATGTTTTATTTTGAATATCAGGGTGAACTATCTTTTCAACTAAAAAATTGAGAAATTCCGAATATGAGCTAAAGGCATCAACACTGTTAGCATTTGGAAACTCATTTTGAAAAGCCGCATTGCTTCTATGGAAAGCCCCCATCCCATCATATACAAAAATCGGAAATTGGAAAAACTCTATAAATTCATAAAGATTTTCTTTAGCTTCTCTGTTGGAAAGAATTTTACGTTGAATATCCTCTCCAAGGCCATTAAGTGCAATCGTAATCGGATCATCATCCTTTGTAATAAGGTAAGACTGTGTAAGGGGAGAGCGTTCAATATTTTTGATCTTTGCGACGATATTGCTGGTAAATTGAGTTCTCTTATATGCACGGCGGCTCAAACCATAAACAGAAAAAAACCAGAGACTCACACAAAAAATGATGATCGATGTGTTAATAAAAATGATTGGACTTCGCGTATCAGTCACTGAGAGATAAGAGGTAATCTTTCCTTCTTTTAGTATAGGGATTGTAACTTTGATTTCCTGTCGAGTCATTTCTCTCGAATAGATGGCACCATCCAATATCTTTTTAACATCCTGATTACTGACATTGGTTGAGAAGCGTTCAATATCGGAGTTAAAGGTTAGCATCGGATTTTTTTTGAGGCTCCCCCCCAATCTTTGAGCACGACTCAATACACGGTTTGTATCCAGTTGAGTTACATTTTGATCAATCAGAACCAACAAGCCAGCTGATATTACTATATAAAATAGAGTCAACAATAAGATTGATTTGACAGTGGTTTTTGAAGGCTTTTTCATTTATTCTATTTTACCAAATGAAAGTTACAAAGTACACATTTACTTTTCAACATCTTCTAAATATGGCAAATTGTAAAATTAGTTTAGCCACCTGAAGCAAGAAAAAAACACCTGAATTTCTTATACTTGAATTTGAAAGAAGACAAGTAGAA
>NZ_JACHHV010000041.1 GCF_014202895.1 Lactovum miscens | reverse complement strand
GAGACTTGGATGAATCAATATCCAAGAAAAATGTTCAAGTATCAGACACCACTTCAGATGTATCGGGGTGGCTAAATTAAATTTGCAATTTGCCTATAATTACTAATGTATAATCTTTAAAGGAGAACCAAATGACTTCTGGTTGGATGATTGATTTCAATAAGGTTGAGATTGGAAAAATTTCCTATGGTCAAGAATCGTTGATGACTTTGGGCAATGGTTATCTTGCTTGGCGTGCCGCACCAGTTTGGTCTCGATGTTCGGAAAGCCATTGGCCTGGACTTTGCATTGCGGGTTTTTTTGATCATAAAAGAAAAAAAGTTACAGGAGAGTTGACTTTGGATGATCATGAGGTTTGTGATGGTTTGATAAGCTTGCCAAATCCCCAACTGATAAGACTTTTGGTTAATGGAAAAGAAGTTGACTTTTCTGACAGAAATGTGGTAGATCGTCGATCTTATGTTGATTTTCAACATGGAACTCAATTTGATAAATATACTGTCCGAGTGGAAGAAGGCTACATTTCTCTAACGACAACAAAATATGTGGATCCTATAAAATACCATTCATTTGGCTTTGAAGGAACCTTTGCTGCAACTTTTGAAGGTGATTTGATCCTTGAGTCATATATTGATGCTTCTATGAATATTTCTGAAAATGATGGAATTACATCTGGTAAGGTTTCTGATCATTTATTCCTCTTGAAAATGGCGAATAACCTAGAAATTGCTCTGGCAGCGAAGACCGCTGTCAACGGTCAATTGATTGAACAAATTGAATTAAATCAGGATAAACAACTTCTAGAAAGTGTAAAACAGCATTTTAGGGTTAATGAATCAATCATTTTTGATAAGGTGATCAATTTGGCAACGAGTGATGAGGTAGGTAATCCTGGGAAATTTGCACGTGATAGCGTAGAAAGTTTATCATTAGTTGATATCAAAGCAAATTCAAAAAAATATTGGGCTGAAGTTTGGGGAGAAGCAGACATTGAGATAAAGTCCGAAGACCCAGACATTCAATGTCTGACCAGAATGAATATTTTCCATTTATGGCAAGCTGCTCAGTTTAATGAAAAATCACACAATGATATCTCTGTCAGATTTGCTAGCTTAACAGACAAAAGTTCGGTATTCTCCTATTATGTTACCAATAGCCCCAATACAGCACGTGATCTCCTCGTTTGCTTAATCAAACGAAATGACCCGAGAAATGAAATAACCCTTGTTTATAATTTATGGATTTATCAACAAATAACTGGTGACTCCTCTTTAATGAATGAAATAGGTCTTGAATTTTTACTTGAGACGGCTAAATTTTGGCTCAATAAGACTCATCTAGAAGGTGATAAACATTACCATCTTTCAAATTCGACTCTAAATGAGCTTCATCCCAAGAATAGCGTTCTCTGGTCGGATAATTCCTATACTAATTTAATGTTAACTTGGCTATTAAATTGGGTCTTCATTTTACCAAATCAAAATGAGTTAAACTTACTTGAGATTGCAAAGAAGGTGGGTTTTGATAATGACTTGTTTAACAAAGCGAGAGCGGTTTCTAAGAGTCTTTTCTTAGGCATTAGTGCTAAGGGAGAGATTTTACTAAATGGATATAATAGTGTGGATTGCCTCACAAATATTTACAATTTAGGAACAGGCCAGCTTAAAAAATTAATAGAGCAGTTAGGTTATTACTTGCCTGAAAATTGGCTTCAAATCAATTATGGCTATTATTTATCTCAAAAGATATTCAGGTCAAACACATTGCTATCTATATTACTGGCGAGTATTAACGTAACTCTGGGAGATAGCAAGACAGCACTTGATTATTTCAATGAGGTTATTGGCTTAGATAACAACGATTTACTAAAAAAAACTGTGGCTGGGGATACATATTTTGTGATTATAGGACAAGTCTTAGAAATGATTCAAAATAAATTTTCAGGCGTTAATTTATGTGAAGGAGAAATCTTGATTTCGCCTAAGTTACCAGATTCTTGGCATAAATTAGCCTTTGTTCAAAAGTTCCAAGGTGTCAATTTAGCGATTGAAATTTCTGATCAGCTGCTTTATTTGGTTGCGGACCAGGATATATCTTTAAAGGTATATGGCAAAGAGGCTAAATTGAGATCTGGTCTCTTATCAACGTTTGCATTACAAAAATAAAATTTAGAAAAAATGGTGATTTATGGAAAAAACTTATAAGGATGTTGTTTCTGGAAAAGACTTTCCATTGACTGAAGGTATGTTTATCGGAGATCTCGATAAATCCTTGGTTGCTTTGATTCGTCGTGATGTTCGACATGTGCGAGCATCTGATTTTATCAGTCAGCATAGTCTAATGAACTATCGTCTCCGCAAGATCAATGATATGATTAATTCCGATAAAAAGGTTAATAAGCGGATGCGTGACCGCTTCACGAAAGTCTTGAACGATAAATATTATCATGAAATAGATGTCCAAAAAGAGCTAGATGAAACGAATACCTTCGGGCAAAAAGTGGCTGATGCAATTTCAAAGTTTGGAGGTTCTTGGTCCTTCATTCTTCCTTTTGGCACTTTCCTCATAATTTATGTATTAATTAATACATTTAAACCATTTGGCATTCAATGGGATAAGCCTTATTTTATCTTGCTTAATCTCGTCCTTTCTATGCTGGCAGCTCTTCAGGCGCCTCTGATCATGATGAGCCAGAACCGTGCTGCTGAATATGATCGAATGGAGTCTCAAAATGATTATCGTGTGAATCAAAAGACAGAAGTTGAAATTCGATTGCTTCATTCGAAGATTGATCATATCATTCAGCAAGATCAGCCGAATGGTCTGGAAATTCAAAAGCTTCAGACGGAAATGATTCAATCCCTTTCTCAGCAAATTTTGAGTTTACGTGAAGAACTTAAAGATCAAGATAGAATTAAATAATTTACTTGAATACACATGAGTCATTCAAATTACTTTTTCAATTAAATTTGATTGTGTCTGAATGCACCTTAAGCTATTGATAAAATAAAATAAATTATTTACTGGAATTGAACAATAAATATCTTGGAAAAGGCCCCTTACTTTATACTACAAGTTGCCTTTTAATCATTTTTTAATTAAAGACAATTAGTAAGCATTAATCAAAATGCAACAAAGTCTTGACAAATAAATTGAAGTTAAGCTAGTATTGAAAGTTATGCTTTGAATTCAAAGAAGAATGCTATAACTCTGAGAGTGAATGCGGATAGATTGATATGATAATAAGCCTTGTTAGTTGAATTCAGTGTTTTAAAGTTGCAAATCGGTTCAATTAAACTATAGGGTTAATTTTAAAATAATATTTACTTTCTGGTTTAAAACAATGCAAGAGACAATTTTCTCTGTAATAACGAATGATGCTGGAAAATTTGAGTAACATTGAAGATGATGAAATCATGTTAGAATGTGTTTAAGGATATTGCCACTAATTATTTTTTAAGTCACCTATTTTATTTGTTTCCTTAATTAGTGTTTATTACCCATCCTTGTGAAGTTAATTAGACTTCGAGCACTTGTGCTATAATTAAGCACTATAAAAGCTATCACAGACTTTTCAAGATAGATAAATAAAATCATTAGTAAGTAAAAGAAAATCACATGTCAAATATACAAACATTACCATTAGAAGATATTATGGGTGACCGCTTCGGACGTTACTCGAAATACATTATTCAGGAACGGGCGTTACCGGATATCCGTGACGGCCTAAAACCTGTACAACGCCGCATTCTTTATAGTATGAATAAAGACGGCAATACTTTTGATAAAGCATATCGTAAATCAGCTAAGTCTGTAGGTAATATTATGGGCAATTTTCATCCCCATGGTGATTCATCAATTTATGAGGCCATGATTCGCCTGTCACAGGACTGGAAAATGGAAGAGCCACTGATCGAGATGCATGGTAACAATGGATCAATGGATGGTGATCCCCCTGCAGCCATGCGTTATACCGAAGCACGTCTCTCGCAGATTTCGGACTTTCTTCTTCAAGATATCGAAAAAGAGACTGTGCCTTTGGCCTGGAATTTTGATGATACAGAAAAAGAGCCAACCGTATTGCCTGCGAGTTTTCCAAACCTTTTGGTTAATGGCTCAACGGGTATCTCAGCTGGTTATGCAACAGATATACCGACGCACAATCTAGGTGAAGTTATTGATGCAACCGTCTATTTGATTGATCATCCAAATGCCGATGCGAACGAATTGATGAAAATATTGCCTGGACCTGATTTTCCAACAGGTGCAATAATCCAAGGGCATGATGAAATCAAGAAAGCTTATGAGACAGGAAAAGGGCGTATTGTTGTACGTTCAAAAACCCGGATTGAAGCTCTCAAAGGCGGCCGCGAGCAAATTATCATTTCTGAGATTCCGTATGAAGTTAACAAGTTAAACCTTCAACGCCGTATTGATGATATCGTTATTAATTCAAAGGTACCAGGCATCGCAGATGCGCGTGATGAATCAGATCGTGAAGGTCTTCGAATGGTCGTTGAATTGAAGAAAGATGCAGATGTAAAGCTTGTACTGAACTATCTCTTTAAAAATACCGATCTCCAAATCAATTACAATTTTAACATGGTGGCCATTGATAACATGACTCCCCGTCAAGTTGGTCTCGTTCAAATGCTTTCTAGCTTCGTGAAACACCGTCGCGGCGTTATTGTAAAACGATCAGAATTTGATTTGCGTAATGCTGAGAAACGTCTTCACATTGTTGAAGGTCTCATTCGCATGGTTAGTATCCTTGATGAAGTAGTTGCTTTGATTCGTGCTTCTGAAAATAAAGCAGATGCTAAGGAAAATCTTAAAATTTCCTTTGACTTCTCTGAAGCTCAAGCTGAAGCAATTGTAACTTTGCAACTTTACCGCTTGACCAATACCGATATTGTTGTTTTACAAAATGAACAATCTACGTTGAATGAAAAAATATTGACTTTGCGTGCAGTTATTTCAGATGATAAAACCTTATTTAACTTGATGAAGCGTGAACTTCGTGACGTTAAGAAAAAATTTGCCCGCCCTCGTTTATCAATATTACAAGATAAGGTTGAGACGATAGAAATTGAAGCACATGAACTTATTGTGGAAGAAGAAACGGTTGTTTCTATTACTCGTGCTGCATATATCAAACGTACTTCGCCGCGTAGTTTTGCTTCATCAAATATTGAAGACATAGGCAAACGTGAAGATGATACTCTCATCTTTATGAACAAACATGCACGTACAACACAATATCTGCTGATGTTCACAAATTTGGGAAATGTGGTCTATCGCCCCATTCATGAACTCACTGAGATTCGCTGGAAGGATATTGGAGAGCATCTATCACAAACTTTAACGAATTTTTCTCAAAATGAAGAAATTATTTTTGTTGATTTACTAGATAATTTTGATTTAGAAAAGACATATGCCGTCGTAACAAAAAATGGTCAGATTAAACAGGTTGCATTGAGCGAGTTTACACCATGGCGAACATATAAGTCTAGGTCAACAACTTATATGAAGTTAAAAGGCATGGACGATCTTGTTATTACGATTTTCCCCAACAGCAGTGCTCTTACGGAATTTATGCTGATTTCTAAAAAGGGGTATGGCTTGAGATTCAATTTGGCAGATGTTCCCGTGCTTGGAAAGACAGCTTCAGGTGTTAAGGCCGCCAATTTAAAGGCTGATGACAATGTCAAATCAGCTTTTGCGGTGAATAATAGTAAAACCGTATATCTTTTGACTCAGAGGGGTGCTTTGAAAAGGTTCAAAGTTTCTGACATTCCATTGACCAGTCGTGGCAATCGAGGGCTTCAAGTTTTAACAACTTTGAAGAAAGAACCACACAGTGTTTTTGTGGCTGGACTTGTGATAAATACTGATAGAGCTGACGAGACGGATCTATTTTCGGTTGAATCAAATGGACATATAAATGATAGTCAAGTTCTAAAGGTGGTAGCTCAAGACGAAAAGGTTTATGTGACTGAATTAAATAGCCTCTCAATTTCAGAACGTACTTCAAATGGACATTTTATTACTGAAGGTGGAGTAGATGTTAAATCGGCTTCAATCGAGTTAAGAAGCAACCTTAAGAAAGATTAAATTTACAAATAGTAAAAATCATCAGAACTTTTGAAAACATAGCTTTCCATTTAGACTATAAATTTATTCCTTCTCTCCTGCATTTCAAAAACGAGTATGGCTAGGGTTAAAGAATATCCATGCAAAACTATTACTTGTCATAGGTAGTAAACCGAATTCAAGGAGCCACAAATTGTTGAACAAGTCTTTACGAAGAATGCATTATTTATTATCAATGAATAAAAACTGTCAACTTGACGATTTTATGGAAAAGATTTGTCAAGATATTGAGCAATCAATCTTAGGTCGTAAGAGAATAGATGCAATTTTTCGAAACTTTTTTGACTATCATTTATCTTAAAATGATAAAATGGAATCATCAAATATAGAGCGGTTTCATTCGCGAAAAAGGAGTGTTCTTTATGACAAAAACAGTTCATGGGAAAGGAATGCCGGGTTGGGTTGAAATTGCGGCTGATGATACAGCTGCGGCAATCAAGTTTTACACAGAGTTGTTTGGCTGGACTGAGCAGTCTATTGGTGACGAGAACTTTGAATATCATATTCTTATGAATGGTGACAAAACAATTGGGGGGTTATCTGGTAAGATGAATCCTGGGCAACCGAGTGCATGGCTAACTTATCTTGAGACAGATAATATCGATGCAACAATTAAGGATATCAATGATAATGGTGGTACAACTTATATGCCTCCTACTGCAATGCCTGGAGGTCGATTTACAATTATTTCCGATCCTGCTGGTTCACCATTAGGAATTGTTGAGAGTGATGGTGTGTTTGACAGTAATGGTGAGAAAAATGGACTGGTCTGGTTTGAACTTGATATTAAAGACAAATTCTTAGAAACAGTTGAATTTTACAAAAATGTTTTTGGCTGGGATCCAGAGACAGGTTACGACACAGCAGAGATGACTTATTTGACGGTAGCACCATGGATTGGTGTGTATACTGGTCCAGATTTCCCAGAATACTTCAAGAATCATTCTCAATGGTCAGTGACTTTTAATGTATCAAACATTGATTTGTTTGCTGAGAAGGCTGAAACTTTAGGAGCCAGAATTGAGCATGTGATGAAAGATACACCTTATGGTGATTTCGTGATGTTACGTGATTTGGAAGGTGCTTTCTTTGTAGGAATGACACCTAATCAATCAGATAAAAAATTTAATTGAGTGTGAAAATTGTAGATTAATATCTGCAATTTTTGTTTACTTTGGAAAGCTGTAGGATTTTATAGCAAGCTTTAGTGAGCTTAAGAGTATGGTATAATCATGCTATGAAGAAAATCTTTTCTCTCACTATTATTGTCTTAGGTATCTTGATTGACCAATTAGTTAAGTTTTGGATCGTGAGTAATGTTCCCTTGAATTCTGTTAAAAATTTTATCCCTGGAATTTTTAGCCTAACCCATTTGACAAATATGGGGGCAGCATGGTCAATGCTTGAAGGACAACAGTGGTTATTTAATATTTTGACTCCAATTGTTATTGTTTTTGCTGGATATTATCTCTGGAGGAAAAATGGTATTTTAATTTTCAATATCGCATTGTCGCTTATTATTTCAGGGGCACTAGGAAACTGGATTGACCGTATTCATCAAGGATATGTAGTAGATATGTTCCAGACCGATTTTATAAATTTCCCTATTTTCAATATAGCAGATTCACTTTTATCAGTTGGCTTTGTAGTTCTTATTTTTGCTATATTATTTGAAAAAGAAAGTAAATAAATGGTTACGATTTATTTGATGCGTCATGGTGAGACAACTGCCAACGCTGATCACCAGATGCAAGGGTGGACTAATTCTCCTTTGACTGAAAGAGGTTCGAGAGGCATTAGGGAAATTGGGAAAAATTTGACGGTTAACTTTGACGCTGCTTATTCGAGCGATTCAGGAAGGGCCATCGAAACTGCGAAATTAATTTTGTCTGAAATGGGACTCTCCGACATTGAAATTCATACCGACAAACGTCTTCGTGAATGGAGTTTGGGGAGTTTTGAAATGAAGTCAGTCTCGAAAGTAGGTGGAGCTTTATTGCCACGTGCTCTTAAGAAAAGTCATTTTCGCCGCCCGACATTTGAGGATTTCGCGGAAAGTTTACACGATCTAGATACAACAGGTGAGACTGAATCTTGGGCTCAAATTGATACTCGCATTCATTCAGTAATGAAAGATATTATTAATTCGGAAGCAAATGAAATTTTAGTGGTCTCTCATGGCTTCTTCATTGCTACAGTTTTAGGTATGACTAAAGAAAATACTAAGGCTAAGTTTGGAATGAAAAATGGTCAAATATTTAGAATTTTATTTTCAGATGGGAAATTTAAATTAATAGAATAAAGCAGTATCAGAATAAATTAAAGTTTAAAGAGGAAAATTTGAAAGTAATTATTGATGAAAAAAATGTAGGTGCACGTCTAGATAAGGCTCTTTCTACACAGACAAAACTTTCACGCACTCTCTTAACTGAGTTGATTCGTGGAGATAAAGTCACGGTTAATGACAACATTAAGAAGGCTAAGTATAAAGTTTTACTTGGTGATGTGATAGAGTTTAAAGTACCAGAAGCTGAAGTTCTTAATATAATGGCTGAAGACATTCCACTTGATATAATCTATGAAGACTCAGACCTGGCCGTGATTAACAAGCCCCAGGGCATGGTGGTTCATCCTTCAAATGGTCATTCTTCAGGAACTCTGGTCAATGCGTTGATGTATCAAATTAAGGATCTTTCAACAATTAATGGGGTGGTACGTCCTGGTATTGTTCATCGAATTGACAAAGACACAAGTGGCCTATTGATGGTTGCCAAAAACGATAAGGCCCATGAATCATTGGCTGCCCAACTTAAAGATCAGAAAAACAAACGTCGCTATTTGGCAATAGTACATGGAATAATTGAAAAAGATCATGGCACAATTGACGCACCAATTGGACGCAATCCAAAAGACCGCTTGCGGCAAGCAGTTGTAGCAGGTGGAAAATCTGCTGTAACCCGTTTTGAAGTACTTGAACGTTTTCCAAGTGGGCATGGCTCAGGTGGTTTTACGCTTGTAGCTTGCCGGCTGGAAACGGGGCGCACTCACCAAATACGTGTTCATATGGCCTATATCAAACATCCAATTGCTGGCGATTCACTGTACGGACCTCTGAAAACTTTAATTCCAAATAGAGGACAGTTTCTTCATGCAGAAACTCTAGGGTTAAAGCAGCCAACAACAGGAGAAGAAATGGAGTTTAAAGCTGAATTACCTGAGATATTTAAAAACACGATCAAGTCACTGCGCAATAAGAAGCATCAGATAGGTTAATCAAGGAGCAGTGACTTTTTATTGAATTTTATAAAAGTATTGACATTGAATAACAATAAACCCTTTTGAATTTAGTTTTGTTAAATTCAAGAAGGCTTTTTCTTATATTTTAAAAAATATGAAATTTATCAAACTTCAATTATAAGGAAAAGATTTTGGGTAAAGATACAAATTCGTTTTCATAATTAGCTGTTGCTGATATTATTTACTTCTTGGCTCAGAGATTCAAGAGATTCTTGTTATAGTGATCAAAGTTATAAGATTTCTTTCAATTTTTCCGGTAATATAGACATTTGATAGAGAGTGCACAGGAAGTAACGAGATAATGAAAAAATTTAAAAAGGTGAGTTAATGAAAAAAAGAATCATTTGTTATTAATCATTGGTACTGCTTGGATGATTGACGCATTGGATGTTGCACTTCTGTCATTCATTATGCTATTGTTAAAAACTGAATGGACGTTAAACTCTACTGAATTAGGGATGATAGGATCTGTCACTTCAATAGGCATGATTTTAGGTGCAATTATTTGTGGAAAACTTTCGGACATGTATGGAAGAAAACAAGTGATGCTTTGGTCAATTGTTATATTTTCTTTGTGTAACTTAGCTTTGGCTTTTGTTCCAAATATTACTTGGTTTATGGTAGTGAGGTTTATAACTGGTATAGGGCTAGGGGGAGAACTTCCTGTAGCTGCTGCAATGATAGCTGACAATTATACTGGGAAAAAAGAAGCAAAATGCTTGTTTTAGTTGACAGCTTCTGGGCATATGGGTGGATTTTAGCCTCACTTATTGCTTATTTCATTATTCCTTTTTTGGGGTGGCGTGTAGCCATGGTAATGGCTTCACTTTTTGCATTGTATTCCTAATCGTAAGAAATCGACTTCCCGAAGATACTAGTAAGAAGAGGAATACTGGGGGGACATTTAACAAACTATTTTCAAGTCAATATCGCTTTAAATTGTGCATTTTTGGTTCATTGTGGTTTATTGTTATGTTGACATACTACGGTATTTTCTTATGGCTTCCTAGTATCTTAGTAATTCGTGGTTTTTCAATTGTAGATTCTTTAGGTTTTACTTTGATGATGAGTTTTTCACAATTACCTGGGTATTATCTGGCAATATATCTTATGGATAAAATGAATCATAAAGTGGTTTTAGCTATATATTTATTAGGTACAATTATTTCTTGTCTATTTTTCGGCTTTGGTAAGAACGTTGAAGTAATTTTAGTTACTGGAGCATTCTTGTCATTCTTTGATTTAGGCGCATGGGGGACTTTAATAACTTTAACACCAACCCAGTTTCCTAAGGAAATTCGAGGAACTGGAATGGGAACAGCACAATCTTTTGGACGTGTTGGCGCTACTATAGGTCCATTTCTAGTAGGTTGGATGATGAGTCTAAAAATGGAAATTTCGGCTATACTTAGTTTATTTGTTATTTTATTATTAATTGCCATATTTATTTTAATGTTTATTTCTTTAGGTGATACTACTGAGACAATATAGCTGTAATCTCGTTTTGTCAAAAATGAGCTGCTGATTAAAAATATAAAGGACTTAAAACAATCGTATAAGTTTGTACGATTGTTTATTATAATCATTCTAGCTTTTGAAAGTAGGGTTCCAAAAAAATTCAAAGACAAAATGAACGTTCATCTTATTTTTCACTGGTAAAGGGAAGAAGGAGAATAAAAAAATTTTTTAAATAATCATTTTGTTTTAATATTTAACTCTAGGCAAATTGCAAATTTAATTTAGCCACCCCGATACATCTGAAATGGTGTCTGATACTTGAACATTTTTCTTGGATAACAATTCATCCAAGTCT
>NZ_JACHHV010000040.1 GCF_014202895.1 Lactovum miscens | reverse complement strand
ACTCAATTTTAAAGGTTCTTTTTCTTTTTGTCCTTTTTCTGAAATCAAAAAGCGATCGCTCTTTTGAGCTACCGCCAATTATTTTACACTTATAAGGAGCTGAGCAAGTGAACAAGTATCTTAAGCTAGGAAAATTGATTTTCGAATTTATTATTATTTCATATTTTGTTACTAATTTCTTCCTCTAAAATTTTAATATTCAATAAGAATTGGGTCTTTCCTTTTATTATTATCATTCATTGAAATTTGGCAAATTGTAAAATTAGTTTAGCCATTTTAAGGAAGCAAAAAAACACCTGAATTTCTTATACTTGAATTTGAACGAACAAGTAGAAAAGAAATTCAGATGCACGATTATTCTAACACAAAAGGCAAAGAACTTACTTATACAGAACGTCAGTTGATTGAACGTTGGCATAACAAGGAGAAGCTAAGTAATCGTCAGATTGCTCAACTCTTAAATAAAGCCCCTCAGACAATTCATCATGAACTCAAGCGGGGACAGGTTCAACTAAAGACCAAGACAAGGTAACTCTGTCTGCAACTCACGCACATGAATGCCACAAAGCCAATAAAAGTCACTGCGGTCGTCATTCGAAGCTCACGTCAGAGCTAAATGAAACCATTAGTGCGGGTGTCAGAGATAAAAAATCATTAGAAGTCATTCTCCAAGAACTGACAGGTGTTTGCCTTCGAACTCTCTACCACTGGGTGGACAAAGGCTGGTTAGATGTTAAAACCCATCATTTACTTTATCCTCATTATAAGAAAGCAAAGAAGCTCCGGAAAACAACCCCCCCAAGCGTCCGTATGGCTTGTCCATTGACCAATGTCCAGAGGAAATTAATCAACATGAAGCACTTGGACATTGGGAAATTGATACAGTGCCTTTGACGCTCACAGAGCGTCAAACACGCTTTGAAATCATTCGTCTGATTCCTGACAAGACTTCAGCGTCAGTCAACAGGGCACTTTTAGCACTCCAAGAGAAGATTCAGTTCAAGTCCCTTACTTCGGATAATGGTCGCAAATTTGCCCGCCTTCATGAAGCAGTGACTTGTCCGACTTACTATTATCATGCCTATGCCAGCTTTGAGCGTGGAAGCAATGAGAATCATAACCGCATGATTCGACGCTTTTTACCCAAAGGAACAAAACAAACAACAGCTTTAACTGTTTCTAAAATTGAGACTTAGATGAATCATTATCCAAGAAAAATGTTCAAGTATCAGACACCGCTTCAGATGTATCGGTGTGGCTAAATTCAAGTTGCAATTTGCCTTCATTGAAATTTTAAATCCAAGCAAGATATGAGCTGTTAATCCTAGATCTACTTATTCCTAATTCTTAATACAGAGTTACGGGTGTTATTGCTTATAACATCTTATGTTTGGGAAATTTAACTATGTTTAATTTCTTGATATCTACCCGTTCACATACAGGCAAAGGTGAGGCTAATTTTTTTATATAATATTTTTAAATATACTTTAAAAAAATGAGATATTTGATGTCTCATTTTGTTTTATACATTCTTTCTTCTGAAATTTTATTCCAATACTTCTTCGTGAATGTTTTTGTGTTTTTTATTTCTCAGAATCATAAACTCACCATTATGCAATAATAGAGCACTTTTTAAAACATAGTCTTATCAAATAATTAAGCTGATAAACATATCAGATAATCAATATTAATCTTCAAAAAACTCTTCGTAAAGACTTCGCACAGTTTCATTTTCAACTTCTTCTTTTACAATGAAAAGGAGAGAAACTTCACTCGCTCCCTGCATTAGGGTTTCTATCTTGATATTTTTCCGAGCTAGGGCTAATGTGGCACGTCCCGTAATATGAGTCTGCTGACGGATTTCTTCACTAACAGCTGTTACCACCGCAAGATTTTTAACAATAACAATGTCATCAACTTGAAGAATTTCTTTGAGATCATCTGACAAGGCCTCTTGTATCGGGGCTGATAGATACTTGTCTCTGACTAGAATTGACATGTCATCTATACCGGTGGTGATAGCTTCAAATCGTATCCCTAACTTCTCCAGAATTTCAAAGAACCTCCGACCAAAGCTGATGTCGCGATAAAGCATATATTTGGTGATCTTTATAATCACATAGCCTCTTGAAGAAGCAATACCCACAACCGGCATATCAATAGTCCAATTTGGGACAATTTGAGTTCCAGGCAACTCTGGATGATTTGTATTTTTGAGTAACATTGGAACACCTGCTCGAGCAGCAGGGATTAACGCTTCTTCATGTAAAACTGAAAATCCTGCAAAAGACAACTCACGCATTTCTCTGTAGGTAACCTCTTCAATAATTACAGGGTTTTCAACAACATTTGGATTGACTGAATAAATACCATCAACATCAGTGAAGTTTTCATACATTTCCGCCTTTACGCCTGCCGCTAAAATAGCCCCTGTAATATCTGATCCTCCACGTGAGAAAGTGCAAACTTCTCCATTAAGTGTTGCACCATAAAATCCTGGAATAATTAGAATCTCAGGATATTTAACCAATCCTGCAATTTTATTGTAGGCAATTGGCAAAAGTTTAGCCTCACATGGATCACTTGAAACAAGAATTCCTGCATCTTTTGGACTTAAAAATTTAGCATTCAGACCATTTTTCTTGAAATAACTGGAAACAATAAGCGCTGAACATTCTTCTCCCGTAGACAAAAACTTATCATAGACAAACCGATTATGTAAGTTAAGTAGGGCTAGAGAAATAACTTTTTCTGAAAGAAATTGTTTCAGTTCTGAAAGTTCCAGTTCGTCACAAATTTCTTCAAAGCGATCAAGTAATGTAGTTTGTATTGGCACCAGATTTTTTCCATTTTTATAATCTTGATAATAAGCATCCAATAAATCCGTAACTTTTATGTCCGACTCAAATCGTTTTCCTGGTGCTGAAACAACCACGATCTTGCGTAAAGGATCGCTTTTTACAATTCCAAAAACCTTACGAATTTGTTCACCTGAAGCGAGTGACGACCCTCCAAATTTTGCTAGTTTCATCGCACCTCCTTATGACAAACGCATTTTGAAATCTTCATATCCAAAACTCTTAACCAACTCCATTTCACCAGATGCTCTTTTTATCGCAATACTTGGTAAACCAATTCCATTAAACGTATTGTTTTTTACCATTGAATAATGAGCCATATCAGTGAAAGTCAATACTTCACCAATTTCTAGTGGATGATCAAAAGAATAGTCGCCAATCACATCACCCGCCAAACATGACGGGCCACCTAGACGATAAGTATAGACTTTCTCTCCTGCCTCACCTGACCCAATAATAAAAGGGCGATAGGGCATCTCAATAACATCAGGCATGTGAGTTGTCGCTGATGTATCAAGAATTGCATTCATGACACCTGAATTTTCAACAAAATCAATAACGGTAGTCTCAAGAAAACCTGTGTTTAAGACAACGCCTTCTCCTGGCTCAAGATATACTTGCAAATTATATTTATTTTGAATTCGGATAACCTCAGAAACTAGTGTTTCAATGTCATAATCTGCCCGCGTTATATGATGCCCCCCACCAAAGTTGAGCCACTTCATGTCTGGAAGATATTTACCAAATTTTTCTTCAATTATAACTAAGGTTTCCTTCAAAGCATCTGAGTTTTGCTCACAGAGAGTGTGAAAGTGTAGACCCGATAGGCCTTCTAATAGGGTTTCATCAAAGTTACCCAATGTAGTACCTAAACGCGATCCCGCGGCTGCTGGATCGTACATGTCATGTTCTTGGGTCGAGTACTCTGGATTAATACGGAGACCACAATCTATTCCTGCAGCCAAGGCACGTGCACGAAATTTTGACCATTGAGTTGGTGTATTAAAAACCATGTGTTCACAATTCTCCAAAATTTCCTCAAACTCACGGTCGATATAGGCAGGTGAGAAAATATGGGTTTCTCCACCAAACTCATCATGTCCCAGTTTTACTTCATGTAAGCTTGACGCGGTTGTACCATCTAAATATTGGGCAATTAAAGGATAAAGGCTAAACATTGAAAAAGCTTTTTGAGCCAACAAAATCTTAGCGCCCGAACGTTTCTTGACGGATTTCAAAATTTTTAGATTATTGATTAAAAGCGCCTCATCTACATAATAGTAAGGCGTGAAAAGTTGATGTTTTTCCATTATTTCCTTAATTTAAATATCGTGATTTTAGTCAACCAAAGTTGGGTTAAAGTCTTCAATCCAAGGTAAACCCCATTTGTTTAAGGCTTCCATAAATGGATCTGGATCAAATTCTTCAACGTTGTAAACACCTGGCTTTTGCCATTGACCAGTTAAAACAAGCATTGCTCCAATCATAGCTGGAACACCAGTTGTATATGAAATTGCTTGTGAACCAACTTCAGCATAACTTTCTTGATGATCACAGATATTATAAAGACGATACGTTTTTTCAACACCGTCTTTTTTTCCAACGAAGATACAACCAATATTAGTCTTTCCAATAGTGCGAGGGCCAAGACTAGCGGGATCAGGCAATAGGGCCATCAAAAATTGAATTGGAATAATTTCACGTCCCTCATACATGATTGGTTCAATTGAAGTCATGCCAACGTTTTCCAAGACTTCTAGGTGTTTTAGATACGACTCACCAAATGTCATAAAGAAACGAATACGTTTGATGCCTGAAATGTTAATGCCCAGTGATTCCAATTCTTCATGGTGTAAAAGGTACATGTCCTTTTCACCCACACCCTCAAAATTGTACTCACGTTTGATTTCCATTGGTTTTGTGTGAATCCATTGGCCATTTTCCCAATATGACCCGTCAGCTGAAACTTCACGAATATTGATTTCAGGATTAAAGTTTGTTGCAAATGGATAACCGTGATCACCACCATTACAATCAAGAATATCAATATAGTTTATTTCATCAAATTCATGCTTTAAAGCATACGCCGAGAAAACACCTGTTACACCTGGATCAAAACCTGTACCAAGTAAGGCTGTAATTCCAGCATCTGCAAAACGATCACGATAAGCCCATTGCCATGAATACTCAAATTTTGCTTCGTCCTTTGGCTCATAATTTGCAGTGTCAACATAATGAGTTTTTGTTGCCAAACAAGCGTCCATGATTGTCAAATCTTGATAAGGTAGAGCTAAGTTAACCACAACTTCAGGTTTGAACTTATTGATCAATGCGATCAATTCTTCCGTATTATCTGCATCCACTTGAGCCGTATGGATGATTGATCCTTTTCCATCAAGCATTTTCTTCAAAGTATCAGCTTTGGATTTTGTACGAGTCGCAATCATAATTTCTTCAAAGATCTCATAATTTTGTACCATTTTTTGGATTGCAACGGAAGCAACACCCCCTGCGCCAATAACAAGTGTTTTTTTCATTTTTATTTTCCTTATTTAATATTTAGAGAAGATGGCTTGTTTTTTAATGTCAATAAAATCTCTCGAATAATTTTGCAAGCAACTGCGGTTGAAGCACCCGATTGATCATAATGAGGAGAAAGTTCCATTACATCAAGACCAACTACATTCAGATCTTTCAAAAGTAAAACAGCTTGGCGGAGTTCCTCAAAGCTAACGCCTCCTGCTTCAGGTGTTCCTGTTCCCGGAAAAACAGACGGATCTAGGATGTCTAAATCTAATGTAAAGTATACTGGTTTATCTTCTAGAGCTGTGACAGTTCCTTCAAGACCTAAAAAGTTGAACTTGTGCAGGTTAATATGTTCCTTAGCCCATTCAAATTCTTCCTTCATGCCTGAACGTATACCAAATGAATTAATTCGACCATCACCCAGCATATCCCAACAACGTTTAATAACGCTTGCATGTGACCATTTATTTCCTAGATAATCTTCACGCAAATCTGTATGAGCATCAAAATGAATAATTTGTAAATCTGGATATTTCTTTAGCAAAGCCTTTATCGGAGCTGATGAGAGAGAATGTTCGCCACCTATCATAACAGGAATTTTACCATCTTTTGCAATTTCTGCGGTCATAATCTCTACTTGGGTAAGTACTTTCTCACTTTCTCCAAAAACCAGTTCCAAATCACCAGCATCAAAGGCCATCAAATCATTTTCCATATCTTTATCAAGATATGGAGAGTAAGTTTCAATTCCAAAAGATTCATGTCGAATCGCACTCGAGGCAAAACGTGTGCCCGGACGAAATGATGTGGTGGAATCAAAAGGAGCTCCCCAAAGAATAAAATCGGCTTCAGAATACTCTTTATCACAGGCAATAAAAGTCTCAATATTTTTATTCAACATCTTTTAGTAAATCCTCCACATAAGTTGGTAAAGCAAAAGCACCAATGTGTAATCTAGTATTATAATATTTAGTTTTAAGTCCAAGTGAAAGCCAATTTTCAGCTTTTAGATCACCCGTGGGATGCAATTTTTTGCTGGCAAATCCAAAGAGCCAATGACCCGATGGATATGACGGAATGTGAGCTTGATAAATTTTGACAATAGGGAAAGTCTGAACAATTCTTCTATGAACAGTTTGCACGGTTGCTGCTTCTTCTGCATAAAACGGACTTTCGTGTTGATTGATAAGAATGCCTGAATCTGTTAATGCTCTATAACAATTTCCATAGAATTCCTTAGTGAAGAGAATCTCTCCAGCTCCAAAAGGATCCACAGAATCCACTAAAATTAAATCATATTCATTTTCCTTCCAACGGACGAAACGTAGGGCGTCTTCATAGTAAATGGTTACTTTTTCATCATCAAGTTTAGCCGAAATTTCTGGAAGATATTTTTTACATACTTCTACAATCATTGGATCTGATTCAACCAAATCAATATGCTCAATATTAGGATATTCAAGCAAATCATGAATAAAGCCACCATCGCCTGCCCCAATGATTAAAACCTTTTTAATCTTAGGATTTACAGCCAAGGGAACATGTACCATCATTTCACGATAAATAAATTCATCTTTTTCTGTCAAGGTAATCTGACCATTTTGGGTGAGCACTCGGCCAAACTCTTTTGATTCAAGGATATCAATACGCTGGTAATCTGACTTTCCAGTATAAAGTATCTTATTAATTTTCAAACTAAAATCCACAAAGGGAGTTTGAGCTTCAGAAAACCAAAGTTGCATGCTTTTATCCTCCATAAACTCTTCTCTCCTTCAAAACGTTTAATTTCTTTACTTCAAGATCCTCTGTACCAGTGATCAAACAGCCCTTTTCCTTCGCATAGACTATATAATCAATAATATCTTTGGTAATTCGTTCACCTGGTGCCAAAATTGGAATCCCTGGCGGATAAGCCATTACAAATTCTGTGCAGACGCGTCCAATAGAATCATCAATTGAGACAGCCTCTTTTTCACCATAAAATGCATCTTGAGGTGTAAAGACAACATCGGGATTAACATACTCTTGAGTCCACATACCAGTCTTATCTTTTTTATACCGACGACGAATATCAACAAGAGCCGACACTAAACGCTCAAGATCAGACTTGCGATCACCAATAGAGACATAAGCTAAGATATTTGCAATATCACCTAACTCCATTTGAATATCATATTCATCACGAAGAAGGTCATAGACTTCAATACCAGCAAGTCCTATGTCAAGTGTGTTAATGGTCAATTTTGTGTCATCAAAAGCAAAAACGGCATCTCCATCAACTAACTCAGAGCCAAGGGCCCAGTAATCCCCAATTTCATTCACTTCATCGCGTGCATACTTTACGAGGTCTACAACACGCTCCATAATCTCTTTCCCATTTATTGCCATATGTTTACGAGACAAATCAAGACTTGATAGGAGTAAATATGAAGCTGAGGTAGTAGAGGTTAAATTAATCACTTGGCGCATATAGTCAGGATTGACTTTATCATTTATTAAAAGAATTGAACTTTGGGTCAGTGAACCGCCAGATTTATGCATCGACACTGCTGCCATGTCACAACCAGCAGCTAGAGCAGACTGAGGTAGATTTTCACCAAAATACAGATGAGTACCATGAGCTTCGTCAGCCAAGACATACATATCAGCTTTATGAGCAAGCTTTACAATTGACTCTAAATCTGAACAGATACCGTAATATGTTGGGTTATTTACGAAAATTGCCTTTGCATCAGGATTTTCCGCAATGGCCTGTGCCACTGATTTGATAGACATACCAAGCGATATCCCCAAACGTTTATTCATCTCAGGATTAATATAAACTGGAACAGCTCCACAAAGAACAAGGGCGTTTAAGACGGACCGATGGACATTACGTGGAAGAATAATCTTATCTCCTCGTTTAACTGTCGCAAAAACCATAGCCTGAACAGCTGAAGTGGTCCCATTAACCATGAAAAAAGCATGGTGAGCTCCAAAAGCTTCAGCTGCTAAGCTTTCTGCTTCTTTAATAACCGAACTAGGATGGTTCAAATTATCAAGTGGCTTCATTGAGTTTACATCAATATTCATGACTTGTTGACCCAAAAATTCTGTGAGTTCAGGATTGCCACGACCACGCTTATGTCCAGGTACATCAAAAGGAACAACACGTTTCTGGTTAAATTCTTTGAGCGCTTCGTAAAGAGGCGCTCTTGTTTGATCAAGCATTTTTTCTCCTATCAGACTAAAATCAATCAAGAAAAATAAAAAACAAGCGCAGACTAAACTACGCTTGCTACCATTGCATTCAAAAACAATTCTATCTATGAGCTTCTACAGTCGAAAATTTTAAAAACTTTTTCATAATGAGATTTATAACATAGAAACGGCTTTATTGGAGCCAAGAGTCCAGAGTCTAATCAACCCCTGACTTAAGGGATGTTTATACTCTTATTGATGCACAAGCGTGTATTTTTCTTGGGTGAGGCTTTCCATCCTCATAACCAGCTTTCCTGGCTAATCAATACGGTAACACAAGTTACCAACTCGGCTTTTGACCCGGCTGTCCGTCTGGCCTTGGCTCTGATCTATCTAAATAAATTTTTAAATAGGAGCGGTCAAATCACTATGAGTTTACTCATAGAACAATGTGATTATATATTATTTTTTAATCTTATGCAAATATAACAGCTAGAATATGTTTATGCTTCTTTAAAATGTTCATCTTTTTAAAGAAAAGCAACAACTTACCTAAATTAAAAGTTTCTTCCACAATTGTATTTTTTATCTCCTTTGACTCGTGATTTTCACATCTTATATTTTATAAAGGAGATTCCTGTTGGTAAGAGTTTATTTTACAGGCTTACATTATCGCAATATTTGTCATTCATGATTTTTATCATCTTTTGACTTAATAGGTTTAATCTCAATTGTCTGATCAAGATCAAGCTTTCTATTTTTGCGCTTTGCCCGAATTCCTTCACGATAGTTCAAATTACCAATATACCTAAGTAAGTTCATTAAAGGGTGTCGATCTTTCCCCAAAATGCCAACCAACTCAATAAATATTTCAAGGCCAAACAGACAGGCTATGACAAGAAGAATCCCACCCAATCTTCCAGAAACATTGAGAATGATAGCAATAAAAGCAAAGCTTGAAGCAATACCGTAAATTAAAAAGACGGCACCGCGCACTGTAAATCCTAGCTGAAGTAGACGATGATGTAAATGCATCTTATCTGGCAAATAAAACTTCTGTTTATTCAATGTACGACGTATGGTTGCTACAACAGAGTCTGTTAGAGGGACACCCAATATTAAGAGGGGGGTAAGCGTTGCAACGGCTGTCGCATTTTTTAAACCTTGAAGAGAAAAGACCGACAGCATAAATCCAAGAAACAATGCCCCTGTATCTCCCAGGTAGATAATCGCAGGATTAAAATTGTAGGGTAGGAAGCCAATAATGGCTGCCACCAACGTAAAAATACTTATAGGGATAAAAACATTCGGAATCGGCAAAAAGAAATAAGCAACAATTCCCATCGTGGTGAGAGAAATTATTGAAACACCTGATAGCAAACCGTCAAGTCCATCAATAATATTTAAAGCATTTGTAATTAAGACAATCCAAATTACAGTAAAAATCAGGGAGACTGGGGCAGGGAACTCAATCAGAGGACCACCAAATGGAATCTTAAAATTATCAAAGCGTGTATAGGTCATAAACCAGACCATTACAGCTGCAATAGTAATCCCTAAAACCTTGTAGCGAGGACGTAATTCAAAAATGTCATCAATGTAGCCTGTTAAAACCACTACTGCCCCTGCCAATATATAAGGCCAAGCATAATCAAAATAATAGAACCAACTATGAAACTGATTCGGAGGCAAAACAGTTTGCACGATGTGAGGCAAAATAAAAAGACTTGTGAACGCGAAGGAGATAAAGATAGCTAATCCCCCCGATGTTGGCATGGTCTTCGTGTTCACACGACGCGCATTTGGTTCATCAACTGCTCCAACTCGAAAAGCAATCCAACGGATTATGGGCGTGAGGATAAGTGAAAGCACAAAGGTGATCCCAAGTACAATCATAAATTTGACGGTAAATGGAGTGCTATGATTATTCAGATCGAACATTGTTATAATTATAGCATAAGCCCTTTAAAGTCGCTAGTGCATCAAAAAAACACGACCAAAGTCGTGTTTAGATTTTCTGTAACGATTCAAGTGCTGAATGATCAATAATCACACGCGCATGCTCACGAAGGAGTTCACGGTTGATCAAACCTTGTTCACCATATTCAAGCATATGAGCCCTGAGACTAAGTGTATCCTTTTTGCCGCGAAGTTTTTGATTATCAAGAATAGTCAAATAATAAGCATTCCTAAACTCATAGAGTTCTGACTCATCAATATCGGCTGAAACAGTTTTTGATAGGTTGATAATATCTGAAAAATTATCAAATTTAATTGTGTAATAAATATAATCAGGTACCACTTCTTCTGTGGCCTTGTTGTTACTTTTACTATCGGATTTGTTTTTCTTCTTATTTACTGCTTTTTCAAGACTCCCTTTTAACTGAGACTCAAGCTCTTCAGGATTTTGTAAACTGATATCCGAATTTCCAGCAACCTGCCTGAGAAATTCTTCAAGATCTTCAGCTGATTCAAATTGATTGAGATTCTCACCCAAGTCATCACTAACTAGGATATCAATTCCCTTGGCATTTGGGTGAATCTGAAAAGTCATCAGTGCTGTATCTTGCCACTGCTCAGAAATATCTAACTCCTCAATCAACTCATAGAAAAATTCTTCAATCTTTTCCTGCTCACTTAAGAAATCCACGAGTTGTACATCGTGTTCTTCTAGATCAGCAAAAGTCAAGCTAATTTTCAAAGTCTTATCATTTACATAACTATAGTCCATCTATACCTCTAGACCACAATTATATCATAATTTAATCTTATCTGATAGAATACAATTATGACGTAAGTGTCAAATAATTGGCTGTAAATCTTCAAAACTGAATTTTTGTTTATATTTTAAAGCCCATCCTGAGCTTATGAGATCCAAGATGTACTT
>NZ_JACHHV010000039.1 GCF_014202895.1 Lactovum miscens | reverse complement strand
CCTTTTCTACTTGTCTTCTTTCAAATTCAAGTATAAGAAATTCAGGTGTTTTTTTCTTGCTTCAGGTGGCTAAACTAATTTTACAATTTGCCAAATAGAAAAGTAGTTCCAGAAATTGAAAAACCTAGAACTACTTTTTGTTATTACTCAGACAACCACAAATATTTATAAAATTTATTATTTTTCTTTATATACTCAATGAGATTAAAGCTTTTCTGCCCTATTCACATTGATAAACCCACTTTTGCAAAAATACGAAGAAATAATTTCTAAAATCACTCCTTCGCATTCTAATAAATCAAGCTAACTTATTTCGATTCTTGTTCCTTGATACGTCTAATGTTCAAGAATGGGGTAAAGAAACCGAATATAAGAGCAATAATAATTCCAAGTCCACTGTAACCCCAAACATTTATGTCAAGATGAAGCGGTTTAAATAAGAAACCAAGCCAACTTAACCATGATAGACTTTGCATAGTCAAGCCCCATCCTATAAAGGTTGACACAATCATTGAAATAATTGCTATCCAGTTAACTGAACCATAACGTCCATTTTCATCGAAAAGATCTTTTTCATCATAATCTTTTTGTCGAAGAACAAAGTCCCCCAAGAAAATTCCGCCCCAAACTGAAATTGGGACACCAACAAAGCCGAGAAAGGCTTCGAAGGGACCAACAAAATTTTTGGAGAACCAAACAATAGCGATTGTTCCCAAAAACATGACGATACCATCAATACAAGTTCCCACCCATCTTTTAATTGGCAAGCCAAGAGAAAGTAGAGTCAAACCAGATGAATAGATATCCATTACAGCACCAGAAACGAGAGAACCAACAGCAACAATTATAAATGGAATAAGATACCAAGTTGGCAAGATTGTCGCAAGAGCTCCAATTGGATCTGCTGAAATGGCCTGACCAAGTTTGGAACTTACACCACCTGGCTGAGAAGCAACGAGCAAAAGTCCAAAGAAAATTAGAATCACTGGAGCAAGGGTCCCTCCAAAAGTTGTCCAGCCCACAACCGATTTACCAGACGTCTTACGTGGTAAATACCGCGAATAATCAGCAGCTGAGTTGATCCAACCTAGACCAAGTGCCGTTGCAACCATGATACCTGCACCAACTGTGGCTTGCCAAGAACCCGCCTTTAATTGACCCAAGCTAGATAAATCTATCTTGTGAGCTGAAAGTATAAAGTAACCAATTGTGACAATTGATAAGATAATTGTCAACCATTTTTGAACGTTCATGATTGCATCAAGACCAAGAACGCCAGTTCCCACGATGATGACAATAACCACAATAAAGGCAATAACCTTTGTCATATTACCACTGGCCCATCCCAGTTGTTGGAAAACTGTTGCCGTAGCAAGGGTTGAAAGAACTACCAAAACCGTTTCCCAGCCAACAAGCAAGACCCAAGAAATGATTCCAGGAAGAATATTTCCTTTTACACCAAAGGCTGCCCGTGAAAGCACCATTGTTGGGGCTGACCCACGTTTACCTGATAATGAAATAAATCCAACAAGTAAAAATGAACCTAAGGCTCCAATTACTGCAGCAATTAAAGCTTGCCAAAAATTAAGACCAAATCCAAGTACAAAGGCCCCATAAGCAACTGAAAGAACCGAAATGTTTGCTGCAAACCACGGCCAAAAGAGTGATGAAGCTTTTCCTTTACGTTCTGACTCATCAATAACGTTAATTCCGTTTTGCTCAATGGTAAAACTTGAATTTTTATTTTCTTTTTCCATAACTCTCCTAGGGAACTTCCCCCTTTTATTGTTAATATTATAACAAAAAAAAAAGCCCAAAAGCAAAACTTGGACTTTCTCTTCAAATTATTAATACTTGTACAAAGTAGCTATTGCCTAAATATATATATATTATAAGCCGACTAATATTTTCTTTGCTATTCTAGTTGAGTTTATGGAGAACAAGAATCAGATCTTACAAATTGTCCTATCAAAGAGGTCTGATATGGCTAAGGACGTTAGACAATTGTTGTAGGTGAATCAAGTCTGATAGACCTTTACTTTTTGGAAATAATTATAATATACCTTTTGTATTTTGATTTCTGATTTCAGTAAATCGTGTAACATCTTTTTTGAATACATAATGACTTAGTTGTTGGCTTAGTATTCTACTAACATTACGGTAGGCAATAGAGGGCGTGTTAGGAACGACATAGTAATAAATTCCATCTTCTTTATAAATTGAATCGGAAAGTTCTGTAAAATGATCTCCTTGAATGGCATTTCCTGCATCTGCTGCAATATCAATGATAAAGGTCCCATTTTTTAATCTTTTTTTTGCTTCAAGTGATATTATTGGCTCATCTTTTGGTCCTATTTCGATACCATTGATAATAATATCATAAGAATCAAGCGTGTCTTTAAAGGTCGGCATTGTTCTGCGGTAAAACATTCTTACATTGGAAGTAAACTTGGAGATTGCATAAAATGCGCCTTGAGCAACATTTCCTGAACCTAAAATGGCGATTTTTTTATTTTCATCAGGGATAAGACCATATTTGAGTAGTGCATCCATGGCTCCTGCAGCGCCTGCATAAAAACTGTTTCTGTAAAGAACACCTTGAGGAATATCTGCTTTGCATACTTCATTCTTATAAAAAATCTCGGGGGAGTTATTGTCCAAGTCAACCACCACCAAGCCTTTTGGCTTAGCCTGATTGTCCATAAAAGATTTTCCTGATCCGTAAGGATGGGTCCATCCAATAATCAATTGAGAATTTTGAATAAAAGGATAATCTATGGGTTGTATAAGTTTTAATGAAAAAATTGCTTTTGCCTGTTTAAAAACTTCTTCTCTTGGTAGAATACGGCAACCCATTCTTTCATAGTCAGCATCTTCAATGTCAAGTAGACTTCCGAAGCCTTCCTCAATTAATAAGTCGTTATCAAAATCTTTGATATCTTCCGGCAAAAGAGGAACACGTCGTTCTCCTGGAAAATTTGATTTAATGAATCCTAAAATCATAATAAACCTTTCTTGAGATACCATAGAAAATAAATTACTCTACCTTGTATCTCTTTATAAAGGATAAACCTTTATTACTCCCCGGCATTCAAACTTTTCATCCGTCAGTATTTTAATAATCTTTCCTATCAGTTTGATTTGATTTATACTACCAATCATCTCCATCATCATCTATTATAGGTGAGAGGGGACTCGCCTGCCCCCAGTGTAACACTTTACAGGTAAAATAGATAGGTCCCCCCCTTCAACACAAGTAAATATCAACTTAATCACAAAGAATTAGAGATGCTTAATAGTAACTTTATCAGTTGCTACAAGTATGAGCCAAAGCTACATTAAAAAACCTTATATTTCTAAATTTTGGGTCTTCCCAAGCAACAAAAATGTATTTATTAAGATTTAAAAATTTTTAAGACTATCTTTTTTATTTAAAAAAAACTTCTTTACCAAATCTAAGTTTAGCCCAAGTTTTGTTATATCTGGAGGAACGCCCATAATCTGCTTCAGAGAGTGGAAAATAATTACAAATAGAACGCATCTAAACCTCAGTTACAAATACTAACTTAACTATCCCATTTCAGCTTGGCTTAAACTGGTGATTCATTATACTAAATCAACCAAAATAGGCTACTCTGGCAACTAAAGTACCCTCTTTAATTTCTCAAATTTGTCATGAATTTCTGTAAGTCACCTACAAAGTCAGAGAAGAACTTAAATAATACTGGGTAAACAATTTTTTTATATTTTTAACAACTAGATCTAAAATACAGAAACCACCAACCCTGATGATTTGAACAAATAAATAAAATAATCAAGTCATTATTTAATGAAGCAAGTCCCTCCCATCTTTTAAATTTAGGATAATAGTTTCTTGTATCATGCGATTTAGTATGAGTCTTTATGTCCCATTATTTAGTTTTGAATCTTTGTTTTTATTTCTTATTCAACTTATTTTTTTGAAAAAGAATTTTGATAACAACTTTTGAAATTTATTTAATTCCTTTTCAATTATTAAAATAAAGCCATTTCAAAACGCAAAAAAAGCACCGATTGAATACCGGTAGCTTACTCAGTGTATTGATCCGTCGACTAAAGTCAAAGGGGGTACTCTCGCTCTAGCTCAACCGAGGCAAATGCCAATGGTGCTAGATGTCATCGGTCCCAAACAATACATAAATAGTCGGTCAAAGTTTGAGTAAACGCGTATATTCCAGTGCTTCTTGTATTCTTATAATAGCATTTTCATCCCCAAAAATCAATGAGGCTTATCTGACGCTCTTCGTGAATTTAGCTACAAAGTCATAAAAAACAGCTCTCCGGTTGCCACAAATAAGAATACTCCAACAAGGACTTGAACCAGTTGCTAGATCGGTCTTTTAAAGTCCTCCGGTACAAATATTAAAATCTACTAAATCACCATCACTTTATTTTGAACTTCAAGTTTTTAACCATTTCAGATAGTATCATGAGTCAATGTTTTGTTTGTTCAGTCGTTTAAGTAAAAGTTACTCAATACGCTAAAGCTAATCAACACATGATATATAAATATCACTCTCGTTGTGCATGCACACCAATTTAACGATAAAAAAATCACACTTTTATTCGTGAGATCTTTTCAGAGTTTTAATTGGTAAAATTCGGTGCAAAACTTTTAATTTCATATGATATTTTATAGTATTTTAGAGTTAAAAAAACGCTGATATAACAACATTTTTAGGCTTTTCAGGGTTTTTAACTGCTTAAATAAATGCTCCGGCAGGGACTCGAACCCTGGACCCATAGATTAAGAGTCTACTGCTCTACCAACTGAGCTACCAAAGCAAACTGCGGTTGTCGGACTCGAACCGACGACATCATGATTAACAGTCATGCGCTACTACCAACTGAGCTAAACCGCAATGTTAACTAGGCAATGACCTTATCTCACAGGGGGCAACCCCCAACTACTTCCGGCCCAAGAGGACTTAACTACTGTGTTCGGCATGGGAACAGGTGTATCTCCTCTGGCAAAATTACCTAATTATGGGAATTCTAGGACTCGAACCTAGGACCCCTGCGTTATCAACACAGTGCTCTAACCGACTGAGCTAAACTCCCAAAAAATTTAAATTTCAACATTCATTTTAACTAATGGACACCTAAACGTTCTCTAGAACATTCAGCGGGTGACGAGAATCGAACTCGCGACAACAGCTTGGAAGGCTGTGGTTTTACCACTAAACTACACCCGCAAGGGTATGGCGCGAGACGGAATCGAACCGCCGACACATAGAGCTTCAATCTATTGCTCTACCAACTGAGCTACCGAGCCATAATCTAATTTTGAACGTCATTTTAAAAAATTAATTTGACTTTCCTCATGCATTACATGAATTGCGGGAAGAGGATTTGAACCTCTGACCTTCGGGTTATGAGCCCGACGAGCTACCTAACTGCTCCATCCCGCGATAATATAAAATCGCCAAAGGCAATACAAGGAGGATGTGGGATTCGAACCCACGCGCGGTTTTACCCGCCTGACGGTTTTCAAGACCGTTCCCTTCAGCCGGACTTGGGTAATCCTCCATAACTAAATTTAACTTTTTGTGGTTAATAGTCCGTACGGGATTTGAACCCGTGTTACCGCGATGAAAACGCGGTGTCTTAACCCCTTGACCAACGGACCAAGATGTTCTGCTCAAACAGTACTTTAATATCTTATCATATTTATTTAGAAATGCAAGTATCAAGTATTCATTCCTTAAAAATTTTTAGATATTATTTGTGTTTGTAAGTAGCTCATGTTTGGAGCAATTGTTGCAACTCAACTATAATAACAAAAAAGTATACAATTCGCAAGCGATAGGTATACTTGGTATGTGGCAGAAATTTGTTGATGTTACAAAGATATCTCATAAATTAAAACGGCAGATTGCTTTCATGAACGAAATGAGATTTTTTGGGGCAAAGTTCTCCCTGACTCTTTAATAATCTTTACTAGGCTATCAAAAACAAGCTTGAATTTATAGAAATTAATATTTTCATAATCTTCAGTTACCCAGTTTTATAAGTGATCTTTTCCTATTTCCCTCTTCTTTAGAGACTCTTTATCGGGAAAAATATATAAGGGATTTAATGCTTTAAAAAGTCCTAAGTCAGAAAAGCTAATATTAAGCCTAAATCAATTAAGTTTTGAGGTCCGATAAAACGAAATTTGATACTCAAATTTTTTACCATTATATTTGATTAATTTTGGGTAATTTATATATAGATTTTTCAAAGCAGACTTTAGGTAAACAATGTCCATTTTCATTTATTATAAACGTTAAATAATACAAAAATCTACTATTAAGTAATCTCTTTCTCTAACACTCAAATATTCATATCCAATTTTATACTCAAGATCCTTATTACTATTTACAACAAAGTGAACCGGGCTATTTAAGCTTGAATTTCCAATAATACTATTTGATTTACCTCGATCTGTAACTTCATGTTTCTGGCTTTTGAAAGGTAGCTGAAATAAATTTGCTGCTGGTCATAAATAAAAAATTTACGATTGAAAGTATTAGAAGCACCATCAAAATAAACATACAAAGCTGTATAATACTTTATAATCTAAGATATTTTAAATAAAATGTTTTTCGTACTACTTTTATAAAAGTGCCCAAAAGAAGTGTTCTTTTGGGCATTAAATTAAATATAATAAGAGAGAATTGAACAAGTCCTTACTTGTTCAATGTTACCAAATCTTGGTATGGAATCTTATATTTTATCAATATAACAGTAATATCTCATTATTCTTATTTAGGAAATTTCGAAAGATAACTACTTTCACCTAGCTCTTCTTCAATACGTAAAAATTGGTTATACTTTTCTACTCGCTCACTTCGTGCAATGGAACCAGTTTTTATTTGACCAGCACACATGGCTACTGCAAAGTCAGCAATGAAAGTATCCACCGTTTCGCCTGAACGATGTGAAATCATGGTGTTATATCCATTTTTTTTCGCTAACCTAATAGATTCGATTGCTTCAGAAACAGTGCCAATTTGGTTAAGTTTAATTAGGATGGCATTACCAATTCCGCGTTTAATTCCTTCTTTAAAAATAGTGGGATTAGTTACAAAAATATCATCTCCCACTAATTGAATTTTATTACCTTGGACTTCAGTCTGTTTTGCAAAGCCATCCCAGTCATGTTCAGAAAAGCCATCTTCAATTGAAACAATAGCTGGATATTTTTCTACTAGGCTTTCATAATAGTCTAAAAGTTCCAAAGAAGTTAGTTGTTTCCCCTCAAAATTATATAGTTGTGTGTTAATATCATAAAACTCACTTGAGGCAGGATCAATTGCAATTGCAATTTCTCTACCCGGGACATAACCAGATTCTTCAATGGCTTTATATAAAATGGAAATAGCATTTTCAGTAGAACCGAGTTTTGGAGCGAATCCTCCTTCATCTCCAACGGCAGTTTCTAAGCCCTGATTAGCAAGAATTTTTTTCAAGTTATGATAAATATTTGCTACTTTTTCTACACCATCACGAAAACTTTTACGCTCAACTGGAGTAATCAAGAATTCTTGTACATCGATACCTGAATCTGCATGAACACCTCCATTTATAATGTTGAAAAATGGTTGAGGAAGTTCCAGATTGATTCCCCCCAAGTAACGGTATAAAGGAAGATGCAAACTATTGGCTGCAGAACGAGCAACTGCCATTGACACTCCAAGAATTGCATTGGCTCCTAGATTTGACTTATTTTCTGTTCCATCCTGATCAATCATCATTTGATCAATATCTGTTTGATTAAACGGTGATTGACCTGTAAGTAATTTATTAATCTTTATATTGACATTTTCTACTGCTTTGGAAACTCCTTTTCCTTGAAGTCTAGGACCTCCGTCTCTTAACTCAACCGCTTCTCTATCTCCTGTAGATGCTCCAGACGGAACTGCAGCACGCCCGAAGCTTCCATCTGTTAGCTTAACATCAACTTCAACCGTAGGATTTCCCCGTGAATCAAAGATTTCTCTTGCATGAATATTTTCGATTTTGATAGACATAATGTATCTCCTTTTTTATAATTGCGCTGTGAGCTAAGAAAAAAGCGCCTACAACGCAAAAACTATTTGCATTGTAGGCGCCATTAGTTTCAATTGAAACGGTTTCGGGTGTGCACCATACCCATCTATATTCATATTATAACATAATACTGTTTAGAGGGGGATAGGAGAAATCTTTAATATTTGACCAAGTGACCAATACAGACTACAGAATTTGAACCTACAAAACCGATTTAATGATGTCTGATCAAAAATCAGCTGCTCAGTCAATTGAGCATAATCTACAAATAAAAAAGAGAATAATCATACTCTATTCTCTTAAGATATTCAATTTCAATTTTAAAAAATTGGTTTCAAGAAGCTCTTGTCGCTTACGTATACTTTTGTTAAAATTATTTTGCCTCGAACCACGTTAAACCTGTATTTTCCTCTACTTTAAGAGGAACAACAAGTTTCACCGCTTTTTCCATAGTTAATCTAACAAGTTTCTTAACAACTTCAAGTTCTTTTAGAGGAACATCTAAAATAATTTCATCATGAACTTGGAGTAATATTTTAGATTCCAAACCCTCACTTTCAAGAGCTCTATCAAGATTAATCATAGCAACTTTCAAAATATCACCAGCCGATCCTTGAATTGGTGCATTGATGGCCTGACGCTCAGCTGCTTGACGTACTGAAAAATGACGTGCATTGATATCTGGTAACTTACGACGGCGATTAAACATCGTACTCACATAACCTGTATTCTTCGCTTCACGTTTTGTTGTTTCGATATAGTTAGCAATCTCAGGATAACGAGCAAAATATGTACGAATAATTTGCCCAGCTTCTTTATTTGGTATTCCTAGGCGACGAGCGAGTCCATATTCCGTCTCCCCATACGAAATTCCAAAATTAACTGCCTTTGCAGAACGACGATCATTTGCCGTCACGTCTTCAGCATTTGCTATATCAAAGACACGCATGGCAGTTGCTGTATGAACATCTTCATCATTCTTAAAGGCTTCAATCAAATTTGGATCTTTCGAAATATGGGCCAAAACACGTAGCTCAACCTGTGAGTAATCAGAACTCAAAAGAACGCTGCCTTCACTTGAGACAAAAGCTTTACGGATCTTACGCCCTTCTTCTAACCGAATTGGGATGTTTTGTAAATTAGGATCAACAGATGACAATCGCCCTGTCTGAGTCAAATCTTGAACATAGCGCGTATGAATCTTTCCATCTTCAGCAATTTGAGGAATCAAGCCTTGTACATAAGTGGATTGGACCTTGTTAATTTGACGGTATTCAAGAATTTTAGCTACGATTGTATGCTCTGAAGCTAAACCTTCAAGAACATCAACTGCTGTTGAATAGCCCGTCTTTGTCTTTTTACCATGGGCGAGTTCAAGCTTATCAAAGAGAATCTCCCCAAGTTGTTTAGGAGAGTTAATATTAAAGTCAGTCCCTGCTAAGTCATAAATCTCGCGCGTTAAATTAGATAACTTAAGTTCATTCTCGTTGCCGATCTCATGGAGCGTCTGAGCTTTAACTTTAATCCCAGCTATTTCCATCTTGGCCAATACTTCCGCAAGTGGCAATTCCATCTCCGTTAAAAGTTGGTATTGACTATTTTCTTTAAGTGCAGAAATAATCGATTCTTTTGTTTCAGTAAGGATTTTTATCTTACGGGCAAGGTGCGGGAACAGTTCTTCATCAAAAGGAAGCGCGCGTTTAACTCCCTTACCATAGATTTCATCATCGCTTACCAAATGCTTCTTTGCATAGAGTTGAGCTATGGTAGAAATTTTATTGTCCTCGGTCGTAGAAACCAAATACTTTGCTAACATACTGTCAAAGCCAACCAGAGGAAGCTTTATACCAAGGCGACTCAATAGAACTCTATTTTTTTTGAAATCATAGGTATTTTGAGGGAATTTAAAATGTTTTAAAAGCTCGATATTTTTTGATACATATTGTTTTTTCACATTGCCCCAAGCAAAAACAGCAATATTTTCTCGATGATAATTTTCATTCAGAATTTCAATATAGAAAAAGTCATCTGGTTGAATCTCTGGATTCTCATTTACTTCTTCAAAATTAACTTCTATCTCTTTCGTTGAAATCTCCGGATCCGATATTGAGAAGTCTGTGTATTTGACTTCATCACGCTTAGGAGAAGCTCCTACTTTTCCCTCAATAAGTTGTTTTTTAAAGACATTAAATTCCATTTCACCATAAAATTTAAGTAGTTCTTCTTTTTTGGGCCCATGATAAGCCAAATCTGAAAGATTAATTTGAATAGGAGCTTGAGTATTAATAGTTGCTAATGCGCGCGCCAGATAGGCTTTATCTTTGTCAGCAATAATATTTTCTTTGAGCTTCGATTGTTTCATCTCATCCACGTTGGCATACAGGCCATCTAGATGACCATACTCAGCCAAAAGCTTAAGTGCAGTTTTCTCACCTACCTTCGTGATGCCTGGGTAATTATCCGAATTATCTCCCATCATCGCTTTAAGATCAATGAACTGATCTGGCGTAAGACCCATTTTTGCCATTAAATAATCTGGTGTGAAAGCTTCAAACTCAACCACACCTTTTTTGGAGATCTCGACAGTTGTATTGGAATCTGCTAACTGAATCATATCTTTATCACCTGTAACGATAGTGACCGTCCATTCCTCACTTTCGGCCATCTTGTCAAGTGTTCCAATGATGTCGTCAGCCTCATAATTGTCCAAATCATAGTGAGCGAGACCTAACTTGTCAATCATGTCCTTTATAAAAGGCATTTGCTCACGAAATTCTTCCGGTGTCTTTGCACGACCTCCCTTATAATCCGAAAACATCTCTGTACGAAAAGTTGTTTTCCCGGCATCAAAAGCTACCAAAACATGTGTAGGTGAAATTCTTTGCATCACATTTTGCAACATCAAGTGAAAACCATAGATCGCGTTTGTATGCAAGCCACTTGGTGCTCGAAACCGATCAATTTGATTGTACAGAGCAAAAAAAGCTCTAAAAGCAACGCTAGAGCCATCTATTAGCAAAAGTTTATTCTGTGTATTTACCATAAATTGATTATAACAGAGTTGAAAGAACTTATCTACTCTATTATTCTGAGAGGGCTTTAAAATTCCTTGTAGTATAGTAAGACTGCTATAGATTTTTTTCCTTATCTTTTCATATCAACACTTGACTTGATTCCCAATTAACCTTGTTGGTATTCTTAACCCTACGAATAATGAAACGCATAAATTCGTGTACATACAAATCTTGTCATTTACCCTTCCTTTAGATTTTCCTAATAGGGACTTATAAAAACAACTTAGCAAAACTTAACCCAAAAATTCTATCTCTTTTATCCACACTAATAAATTCTTGATCTAAATATTACTTTCCAACTACTTCATAGGAAAGTAACTATGACGAAGTGAAGGCAACCGTCGGGACCAATTTTATATAAATTATTTTTGGCAAATTGCAAATTTAATTTAGCCACCCCGATACATCTGAAATGGTGTCTGATACTTGAACATTTTTCTTGGATAATGATTCATCCAAGTCTC
>NZ_JACHHV010000038.1 GCF_014202895.1 Lactovum miscens | reverse complement strand
CTTTTCTACTTGTCTTCTTTCAAATTCAAGTATAAGAAATTCAGGTGTTTTTTTCTTGCTTCAGGTGGCTAAACTAATTTTACAATTTGCCAAATTTATAGAATTAAAAAAATCCGGAAAAATTTTCCGGATTAAATATAGGGAACGACATAAAAGTGTTAAAAAATTCTTAATCAAAACATCGCAAAGAGATCTAATTGGTTATCCTCTGGCAGACCTTCTAGAGCCCCAAGAGCATCTAATGCATCTATGTTTGTTGATGAAAGTTTTGTTCTTTGTTTCAATTCATTTTTACTAAGGAATTCATCTTTTTCCCGTGCTTCAACCACGGAATCAGCTGCTGTTTCACCCAGTGCATCCATTACCACAAAAGGTGGAATTAAGACATTTCCGTCAATAACAAAGTCTTTGGCTTTACTGCGATAAAGGTCAATATTTCCAAACTCATAGCCTCGCTCACGCATTTCATTACAAATTTCAAGGGCAGGGAGCAAATCTTTTTCAAGATTAGTAGCTGGATTTTCACGATCATTGCCACGACGACGAATATCTTTAATTTTTTCTTTGACAACATTCAAGGGTCCTGACATGAGACCAAGGTCAAAGTTCTTGGCACGAATTGAGAACCAAGCACAATAGTAGTTCATAGGCTGGTGTACCTTGAACCAGGCAACGCGTAAAGCCATCATAATATAGGCAGTAGCGTGAGCTTTGGGGAACATGTACTTTATCTTTGAACATGATTCGATGTACCAATTTGGTACCCCATGTGCTTTCATCTCAGTCACATAACCTTCACGTTCATGATCCGAAAGCTTCATCCAAAGACCCTTACGAACTTTTTCCATGATTTGGAAGCTCATCCCTTCAGGTATGCCTTTGTGGATGAGATAAGTCATAATATCATCACGACAACCAATAACCGTAGAAAGGGTAGCCACTCCTGACTTTATCAAATCCTGAGCATTGCCTTTCCAAACATCGGTTCCATGCGAAAGTCCAGAAATCTGAAGTAAATCAGCAAATGTCTTTGGTTTTGCTTCAGCAATCATGTTCATAGAAGTAAAAGTTCCCATTTCTGGAATACCGAAAGTTCCAAGTTCTGCCATCTCTTGTTCCTTAGTCAAACCTAACGGTTCAGGACTCGTAAAGAGTCCAAGCACCTTTTTGTCATCAAAAGGAATAGTCATTGGATCCATGCCCGATAGATTTTGCAGCATCCGAATCATCGTTGGATCATCATGGCCCAAGATGTCAAGTTTTAGGATATTATCATGAATTGCATGAAAATCAAAATGGGTTGTTTTCCATGTCGCATTAATATCATCTGCTGGAAATTGGATTGGCGAAAAATCATAAACGTCCATATAACTAGGAATAACAATAATCCCCCCGGCATGTTGACCAGTGGTTCGCTTTACCCCAGTAATACTTGTCGCCAAGCGCTCGAGTTCTGCATTTCTATATACCTTATTAGTATAGTCGCGCTCGTAACCTTTAACAAATCCAAAAGCTGTTTTATCTGCAACAGTACCGATAGTTCCTGCACGAAATGCATATTCATCCCCAAATATCTCTCGAACATCTAGATGAGCAAAAGGCTGATCATCACCTGAGAAGTTCAAATCGATATCAGGAACCTTGTCGCCCTTGAAACCAAGAAATGTCTCAAAAGGAATATCTTGCCCGTTCTTAACCAACTTTTCACCACAATTAGGACAAAGCTTATCCTCCATATCAAAGCCAGAACCGTATTTTCCATCAGTAAAGATTTCAAAATGACGACAGTCTTTATTTGGACAAATATAATGTGGTGGTAGTGGGTTTACCTCGGTAATACCAATCATAGTTGCAACCAATGAACTTCCCACAGAGCCTCGTGATCCAACCAAATAGCCCCGCGCATTAGAACGATGCACCAATTCTTGGGCAATGATATAAATAACTGAGAAACCATTACCAATGATGGACCTCAACTCTTTCTCAAGGCGTTCATCAACTTCATCTGGTAAGGGATCTCCATATATTTCATGCGCCTTCTCATAGGCCAAACGCGTAATTCTTTCTTCAGATCCTTCTCCACCTTCGAAAGTCATAACCGGCGTATAAAGGTCCTCACGAACAGGAGTTATGTTTTCAAAACACTCTGATAAGACCTGCGAATTTGTCACGACAACTTTCTTAGCTAGTTCTTGACCCAAGAACGCAAAATCGTTTAGCATTTCATCAGTAGTTCTGAAGTGGGCCTTTGGTAATGGAAGAGGCTTAGCATCCTCACCATGTCCTTGCGTCCAGTTAATCTCAGCACCAACCAGTGAACGAACTATTATTTCACGATAAATTTCATCTTCAGGGGCCAAGTAATGCACATCTCCGGTTGCAACCGCTGGGATTCCAATTTCATCCGCCACACTAATTAATTCTTTAATTGTATCTTCAACTTCCTCCTGACTCTTAAAAGACCCTCCTGCAAGCAAAGGCCGATATAGAGCGGGTGGCATTATCTCAATAAAATCGTAAAATTTGGCAATCTCTAAAATTTCTCGATGTGTCTTGTTCAAAGCTGCATCAAAGACTTCACCTGTTGAGCAAGCAGAACCAACAATAATGCCCTCACGATTGCTTTGTAATACAGAACGAGGAATCCGAGGAACATCCGCAAAATAATTCACATTAGAATAACTCACCAATTTGAAGAGATTTTTTAATCCTTTTTGTGTTTGAGCATAGAGCGTCATATGTTTGGGACGGACCTTTTTGTATGAGCTCTCTGATACAAAATCACCATTTAATTGTAATAGATTTCTAATTTCAGGATGATGGATTCTAAGTTCTTCAAGTAAAGCATAGTACAATCGCCCCGTAGCTTCCGCATCCGAGTCTGCCCGATGGTGAGCAGCACCAAGGTTAATATTAAATTTCTTGGTAAGTTGTCCCAATCCATAGCGCTTCAAGTCTGGCAAAAGATTTCGAGCAAATTCAAGTGTGTCAATCACAGGCTCAGTGATACGCGATAGATTATTTTTTTCATAGTTGAGATTCATGAAACCATAGTCGAAAGTCGCATTGTGTGCAATTAGTATGGTTCCTTTGCAGAAGACCTGAAATTCTTGGAGCACTTTTTTCAAGGGCTTAGAGCCTAAAATATCGTTATCTGTAATTCGAGTAAGTTCTGTTGTGAATGCACTTAAGGGGTATCCCGGATCAATGAACTCGTTAAAACTTGCAATCGGATTTCCCTTATGCATTTTAGTGGCGGCAATTTGAATCAGATCATTATGAACCGCCGAAAGTCCGGTAGTTTCAACATCAAAAATTACATATGTTTCTTCAAACAAGTCGCGGTCTTCTTCATTAAAAACGATTGGAATTTTATCCTCAACTAAGTTTGCTTCAACACCGTATATAATTTTAACTCCCGCTTTATTACCTGCCCGATGTGCCTCTGGATATGATTGAACATTAGCGTGGTCAGTTATTGCAATAGCCTTCATTCCCCATTTCCCAGCTTGAGCCACTAAATCTGAAGCAGTCACCGTAGCATCCATCTGTGACATAATCGTATGAGTATGGAACTCAACCCGCTTCTCATAATCTGGCATTTTGTCCGTTCGGACATTTTTAGCTCCAATTTCCATGAGAGATTGAATCTGGAGGACAAGTTCATGCTTGAAATTATCCATCTCAAGATTCCCTTTAATTTTTACCCACAACCCTTTTTTTGAGGCATCAACGATATTATCAAAGATCTCTGGTTCTCCAGCTCTAGCCCATTTCTGAGCAATAAAACTTGTTGTGTAATCAGAAAAATAAAGCTCTAACATCTGTGATGTCTTTTTTGTCGTACGGTTGGTAAATTCCTTCTTCTCGACCTTAAAGACATAGCCCTCAAAAATGATACCACGCTCTGGATTCTCAGCCTGATTCATTGGTGTTGTCTGCTCAGAAGGTTTAATTTCCCTTCCTAAACGAACGCCTTCGACGATATCCTTAGATTTTTTTTCAACAATTTGATTAATAACTGGTGCAAAATCCGATCTAGAATCTAGAGTTTCATCTGGAATTGAAGCATCAAGGGAAAGGAGGGAGATGTCTTCCAATTGCTTTTGCACAGCTTTCTCATGAGCCACTAGACTTTCTTCCGTTGCAATTTGATCAACTTCAACAGATATCACAAAACCAAGAAATCCAAAATCTTCGAAAAGCTCATTAATTATTGGTAAATGTTCACTAGCTAATCGATAAATTTGTGGAAGACCGGTCACAAATATCTTGGCTGAAGAATCATTGGCTTTTTTTAATTCAAATTTTTTAAAAATACTCGTAAAAGAGGGAGTACTGCACTCTGGATAGTCAAAGACTAATTGATAATAGTCATTCAAAAGGGCATCATCAAAAGTAAATTCACGCACTCTTACTGTAATACGTGTGTCAGCAATATTCTTAAAAGCTACTTTGGTCAACTCAACCAAAAGCTTAAAATCTTTTGCAGGAAGCAGTCTATCAAAGGTAAAGAAAAAATGCCATAAGCGGCTTTCTGTGTGCACTTCAACTTTATCAATTTCTGCGTTAATAAAAGCCGGCGAACCCTTAATTTCCGATGGAAGATGGATTTGCTCGGCTAAATTTTTAAAAAGATTTTCCATAAAATAATTATAACTTATTTCTAATAATTTTTCTTGTAGCTTTCCCATAATTACTTGAATTAGTGTTATTCTTAAAGCGCTATTAAAAGCCTCAAATTCAAAAATCTATTTGCTCAAAGCTCCAATATTCCTCTTGAACTGAAATAATTTCGATAAGCAAAGCTCCCAGCAATAACTGACCCTAAAGAAGTCGCTGAAAGGAGCATGAACATAACCATAATCTGGTATTTAATTGCAAAAACAGGATCTACCCCTGCAAATATCAGACCAGACATCATACCTGGAAGACTAACTAGACCAACAGTTTTAGCTGAGTCAATTGTTGGCTGCATAGCCATTTTAATTGAATGACGCAAAATTGACAGAGAAGCTAGCCTCACTGGAGCGCCCAAAGCCAACTTTTCCAATACTTGTTGACGTTGATCAATGAATTGTGTATTCATTTGCTTGTAACAAAGTCCGATTGCCACCATTGAATTAGATGCAATCATACCGGTAATTGGTACAATTTGGCTAGGAACAAATTTAATGGCTCCAGATGCAACCAAGATGCCAAGAGTGATACCAGTTGAAGTCAAAATTGCTAAGAAAGAATGCAAAAAATTTTTATTTTGGCTTGGATTACGTTTATAAGCCTGCCTTGAAGCATTGTAAACGATGAAGAGGCTCATAACCAGGGTCAATACACCATTATTAACTTGAAAAACATATTTTAAGACAAAGCCGACAATCACGAGTTGGATTACAGTCCTTATTACCGCATAAAGGATATCTTTTGACAGTCCCAGCTTTTGGCGCTGAGAGATGAGCATTGCTACTACAACCAGCGCTAATGCAAAAATTAGAGATAGATTGCTTATATTAACTGAATTATTCATTGTTACTTATCAAACCTCCATCCTCAATTCTAACTAATTTCTGAGCCTCTTCAAGTTCCTCATTATCATGTGTTACCTCAATAACGGTAGCCATTTGCTTCTTAACAAATTGGCGAACAATTTCCTTATTTTCACTATCAAGTCCAGCAGTTACTTCATCAAGCAAGATAACTTTTGGCGCAAAAATCATATTTCTCACTAAAGCCACACGTTGTTTTTCACCGCCTGAAAGCTTAGCAATTTCTTGACTCAAAAATTCTGAAGACAGATTAACTTCTGAAAGAAGAGAAATCACCTTGTTTTCATCAAATGAAAGCTTTCGAATTTCAAAAGGAAAAGTCAAACAATCCTTTACAGTTTCTCCAAATAAAACAGGCTGTTGAAAGCAGTAGGAGACTTCACGACGATACAATATTGGGTCAATCTCCTTTAGAGATTTCCCTTTATAAAGTAATTCACCCGAATTATAGTCAACCAGGCTCGCTATTGCCTTGAGAAGTGTCGATTTTCCTCCACCAGAAGGGCCAGTGATCGTCAAGTGGCTTCCTTCTTCAATCTCAAGAGAAACATTATTAAGAATTTCTTTCTCTCCATCTGTGAGAGAAAGATTTTTTATTTCAAAAATTTTCATAACTTTATTTTCTTTCATATTTAAAAGTATTAACTGACTATTACATTATAGTTTTTTATAGCAAAGATAGGCATTAAGAGATATTCCCTAATGCCTATTTTGGGATAGAAAGCACGTTTTTTAGTATTTTAGCTCCTTTTTTCCCCTGTTTCTAAGTCTATTTTTTGCTCATTCTAGAAAATAATCGTTCCGAATATATTTTTTGAAACAAAAGCGAATTATTAATTTCAGACCATTCAAAAATAGATTAAAAAATCTGAAGTATAATTGGAACAGTTGACAATAATATTAAATTTTTATTATGTTTGATAATAATTCCATAAAAAGAAATAAAAGCTACGATAACACTTTCTATCCTTCTTATAGTCATATCTGTGATAAAAAAATCACCCATACATGGTGATTTAAGAGTTTACTTCGCATTAAAGTTTCGAAAAATAAATATTTATTTATTTAAACTATCGATTGTATTGACTAATTCACTCTGGCTAACTTCAATGACTTCACCAGTTTTACGAATCTTAAGTTCAACAATTCCTTCAGGAGCTTTTTTCCCGATCGTAACTCGAACTGGTAAACCAATCAGATCACTATCGGCAAACTTAACGCCCGCACGTTCGTCACGATCATCAATAAGGACCGAATAGCCTTTAGCTTCAAGAACTTTTTGAAGATCAGCAGTTAATGCCATAGTTGTTTCATCTTTGACGGCGATGGGAACAAGATGCACATCGTAGGGCGCCAAGCTCGCAGGAAGATTTATTGACCAAGCAAACTTATAATCGCCTTTGAAAGTTTTTTCAACGGTAATACGGGCGTATTGTTCTAATACAGCTGAGAGTAACCGGCTGACGCCAATTCCGTAGCACCCCATAATGATTGGAATCGCCTTACCATTAGGATCAAGCACATTTGCTCCCATTGACTCCGTGTAACGTGTACCAAGCTTGAAAATGTGTCCAATTTCAATTCCACGAGAGAACTTAAGAGTTCCTTTCCCATCTGGTGAAATCTCACCTTCCTTAACCGTACGTAAGTCTGCAAACTCTGTCACCTTAAAGTCACGATCAAGATTAACATTTAGATAATGGAAGCCATCTTCATTTGCCCCAACTACAGCATTCTTGATATCAGCGACTTCACGATCAGCCAAAATTCGAATCTCTTCAGATAGGCCAACTGGTCCAAGTGAGCCAAAGTGTGCAGAAAATTTTTCAAAAACTTCTTCTTCACTTGCAGCTTCAAGAACATCAACTCCAAGATAGTTCTTCAATTTCACTTCATTAAGTTCATCGCCACCATGTAAAAGGACGAGAACAAGTTGTCCATCAGCATTATAAACCAATGATTTGATGGTCTGTCCAACTGGAACTTTAAGGAAATGTGAAATTTCTCTTATTGTTTTTGCGTCGGGGGTCAAAACCTTTTTAAGCTCAGCAAATTCAACTTCATTTACTACTTCTTGGTAAAGACTTGATGCCATCTCAAGATTAGCAGAGTAATCTCCCGAATCAGAGTAAACAACTGTATCCTCTCCAGCAATCAACCACTTGCTAAGTTCAACTTTAATATCCTTTAAAACAGTTGTTGGAATTTCATCAATGGATTGGATTGATTTATCAAGAATCAACCAGTGATTTAAATCACTACGATCCAACGTGATGGCCATAAATTCTTGAGAATCTTTGCCCCCCATGGCGCCTGCATCAGCAATAATAGGCTTAAAGTCGAGCCCAGCACGCTCAAAAATAGCCTCATAAGCATGCTTGTAATCCAGATAGGTTTCATCTAAAGACTCTTGGGTAGCATGAAAGCTGTATGCATCTTTCATAATGAACTCGCGGCCACGCAATAAGCCATAACGAGGACGCTTCTCATCACGATATTTGGATTGAATTTGATAGATGCTCATTGGAAGTTTTTTGTAGGAAGTAATTTCATTACGCACAAGAGCAGTAACAGTTTCCTCATGCGTCGGACCAAGGATAAAGTCAGATCCATCACGATTTTTCAGTTTATAAAGATCCTCGCCATAAGTATTGTAACGACCAGATTCACGCCATAAGTCAGCTGAGAGTAAAGCCGGTGCTAGAAACTCGGCAGCACCAATTTTATCAAGCTCTTCACGCATAATCGTTTTAAGTTTTTCGAGAATACGATTAGCTAAAGGCAAATAAGCATAGATGCCCGCTGAAACTTGACGAACATAGCCTGCACGAACCAAAAGAGCATGACTGATAACTTGTGCATCAGATGGCATTTCACGGAGAGTAGGAATAAAGAGTTGAGATTGTTTCATAAATAGCATTCGCGCAGACACAAGTGAATTCTTGCCTAATTACTGCGTCGCCTTTCTTTTATAAGTTTAATTCTATGGGTAGAGTGGCAATAACTTTTACTTAACGAGTAAAGAAGCGCATAATGTCATTCCAAGTGACCGCCAACATAAGCGCAATCATAAAGATTACCCCGACCAGAGTCACAAACTGCTCATGCTCTGGTTTAAGAGGCTTCCGGCGAATGGCTTCAATTAAATTAATTAAAATCTTTCCACCATCAAGCGCAGGAATTGGAATTAAATTGACAATTCCAAGATTGATTGACAAAAGGGCTAGAAAACTAATTACACCTGCTAAGCCAGCTTGAGCCGCTTGACCAGTTTGTTGGAAAATTGCAACAGGTCCACCAAGTTTATTAAGGCTCGGATGAGTAATCAAATTTCCTAAGGCTCGGCCTATCAACGTCATTGCCGACCATGTTTGAGTGAATCCACCTACTATTTTATCAAGAATACCTGTATTCAGGCTCTCAGTGATTCCTATTATCATTGAACCATTTTTCATTTCCGGAACAATTTCTAGAACCTTTGTTTGATTTCCACGTTGAAAACGAAGATCAATTTCATCAGCCTTAACTGTTGAAATTTCAGTGACTAATTCAGTCCAGTTACCTACATTTTTTCCATTAACGTCTAAAATCTTGTCTCCCTGACGAAGTCCAGCTTGATAAGCTGGCATGTCCTTTGGTGTAGTACCAACAATAGTTGAATTAGAAGGCACACCTCCTTGTAGAAAAACAAGAACGATAAAAGCAATAAGGCCAAGAATAAAATTATTTAATGGTCCACCAAAGTTTGTTAGAATTTTTCCAAGGATACTAGCTGATTGGTATTGCACATCAATAGGTGCAATACGGAGTTCAGTACCATCTTCTTCAATTATCGTAGCATCATGTGACAGTTTAAAAGTTTTGCTTACTCCACTTGACTCGCCAGAAATAGTTAATTCTTTGTCAAAATCATACTCTGTAACAAAAATAGGAAGCGCATTTTCAAGTTCAATTTTTCCGGAAAGGTTGACCCGTTGAACCAATTCATCTTCTACTACAAGTGAAGCTGGTGTTCCTTTCTTGATTTCAGTTGTATCATCGCCCCATCCTGCCATGCGGACATATCCACCAACTGGTAAGATTCGAATTGTATAAAGAGTACCATCTTTTGCTCGGTGAGCAAAGATTTTTGGTCCCATCCCGATAGCGTACTCGCGGACCAAAATTCCGGCTCGTTTCGCCCAAAAGAGATGACCATACTCGTGAATTGCTACTATGACACCAAAAATGATGATGAACACAATAATGTTTATGATTAACTGTTGCATTAGACTCCTTGTTCTGCTTTTTAAAAGGATTGCTTATAGACCAAATGGTAAACCGATTTAGTTTACCATTTCAGAGTGTTTCTATTCTATATTTATAATAGACCAAGTAAGTGCATAAGAGGTAGGACAAAAATCATTGAGTCAAATCGGTCAAGAATTCCACCATGTCCTGGCAAAATTTTTCCTGAATCTTTAACAGCGAAATGGCGCTTAATGCTAGACTCAACTAAATCTCCAAGTTGTGCTACGCAAGAGAAGAGTGCCGATAAAAGCAAAAGTTCCCAAATCGGTAAACTTGGTAAGCTACTTCTAAAGAAAAAAAGCATAATTGCTGAGACCAATACCGCTGAAGCAACTCCCCCAATTGAACCCTCAATCGTTTTATGAGGGGAAACTGCTGGAAGCAATTTGTGTTTCCCAAAAGAACGACCAACGAAATAGGCCCCTGTGTCACCGGCCCAGACTATGAATACTGCAAAGAGAACTGTGATGGTATCAGCACTACGAGCAAATGACAAGGATTGAAAGCCTATTCCAATGTAGAAAGCAGACAAAAAGGGGAAAGCGATGTTTTCAATATTGTAGCCATCTTTTGAGAATACGGTCGCGGCAAGCATTGCAAAGATGAAAAAAGCAAATAGCATAAAAGGTCCATTCGATCCCATATTCAAAAGATTAGATACAAATGGCATAGATAAGACCATAGCTGCAATTGCTGAAAGGATTCCTTCAAAAGTTAGGAACTTAGTTCCTTTCATTTTGAACATTTCGGACATGGCCACAAAAGTGAGCAAACCTACAAAAAGCTGAAAGAAATAACCACCAAGCACTAAAAAAGCGATAAAAATTGCCCCTGCTACAACCCCAGTAATAATTCGTTGTTTCATAATTTGTATAAAATCCTCCGATTTTTTATCTGGCCACAAAAGTGGGCAACTTTAGGACTTAAGGCCACCAAAACGACGGTCACGCCCTGAATATTCGGTAATTGCTTTGTCTAGTTCGGCTTCATCAAAATCTGGCCATAAAGTATCTGTAAATAAAAGCTCAGAGTAAGCAGATTGCCAAGTCAAGAAGTTTGATAAACGCAATTCACCGGATGTACGAATAATTAATTCTGGATCCCGTAACTCAGTTGGGAAAATTGCTGTTGAAAGATTTTCCGCAATTAAAGCTTCATTCACGTCATCAGGATTCACACGGCTCGTAATGATATTCTTAACTGCTTTGATAATTTCAGCTCTACCACCATAATTCATAGCAAAATTTAAAATCATTCCCGTGTTGTTAGCTGTGTCTTCACTCGCTTTATCAATTGCTTTTAAGGTCGCTTTAGGTACAGAGTCCCGCTCACCGATCATGCTAATCTGGATATTTTCTCGATTTAAAACAGGAACAAACTGGCTATAAAAATCAATTGGAAGACTCATGATAAACTTGACCTCATCCATCGGACGAGACCAATTTTCAGTCGAAAATGCATAAACCGTTAAAAGTTTAACACCCAATTTTTGTGCATAGATGGCTGTTCTTTCAATCGCATCCATACCTGCCTTATGTCCAAAAATACGGGGCTTTCCCTTTTTTTTTGCCCAGCGACCATTACCATCCATGATGATGCCAATGTGTGCTGGAATCTTTACTTCCTTAGTCATGTATCCCATATTTTAGCATAATTTATCTACTTTTTTTCAGTAAAAAGAACGTCCCAACTTGAAATAATGGTTCCGGACTTCTTATCAAATTGATTTTATGGCAAATTGTAAAATTAGTTTAGCCACCTGAAGCAAGAAAAAAACACCTGAATTTCTTATACTTGAATTTGAAAGAAGACAAGTAGAAAAGG
>NZ_JACHHV010000037.1 GCF_014202895.1 Lactovum miscens | reverse complement strand
AACTCAATTTTAAAGGTTCTTTTTCTTTTTGTCCTTTTTCTGAAATCAAAAAGCGATCGCTCTTTTGAGCTACCGCCAATTATTTTACACTTATAATTATGACTTATTATCTACTTGCAAATCCAAATTCTGGAAATCTTCGGGGCTCCGATAAAATACTTAAACTGATTAATTATCTTGAGAACACAGCCATCCAATTCAAACTTTTTGAAACTTCTGCCCCTGGTCAAGAGAGAAATCTCATATCTAAAATACTTAATAAGATGAACCCACAAGATCAAATTGTAATAATAGGTGGAGATGGCACCTTATCATTATGTATGGATGTTTTACCTGCTAAACATCCATTTGCATATATTCCTACTGGCTCAGGCAATGATTTTGCCCGATCTTTAGGGATTTCAATGGATCCAATTAAAGCTTTTAAATCTATTCAACTGAAAAATGAAGTTGAATTTTTTGTCATAGGCTACGATTCCACAGACTTAAAAGGTTTTGCTGTTAATAATATTGGAATTGGCCTAGATGGAGCCATAATTAATGCGGCTAACAGTTCAAAATCGAAGACTTTATTAAATAAAATTCGTTTGGGACAATTAACCTATCTCTTTGCGGCACTTGGTGTTTTGTTTAAGAAAAAAGGCTTTAGCGTTAGAATTAATGAAAAAGAGTTTGACAATGCCTTCCTATTTACATTAACTAAGCACCCATACTTTGGCGGTGGTGTCAAAATTGCACCTAATGCTTCTAATCTAAATGATCTAATTAATTTGATTGAGGTTGACCGAATTCCTCAAGTTCAAATTTTCAGCCTTTTAACAAAATTAGCCAGATCAGTTCACCTTAAGGATCCTCGCTTCCACAATTCCACAAGTAATCAGTTTTCAATCACATTGGCTTCAGATGAACCAGTACAAATTGATGGGGAAGCTTATCAGATTTCAACCGGTAGTAAACTTCATGTGTGGACCGAAAAAAGAACAATTATTAAATAAAATCGTGAAGAAGGAAAATTTTCAAATCAAAAATATTTTACCAGTATTTTTGATTACTTCTCTGTCTTCTTAACTTCCTTGTCGGTTTCCTCACTATGCTCACCTATTATTATACCAATGCGCAAAGGGGTTATAGATGTGTTTAATTCCACGATGTCTTTGTTATGAAAATTATCTTTTGCTTTGTACTCATACCTACTATTACTTAATCTTAATGGCTAATATGGCTTTGGTCACCTTAATAATTTTAAGTGAAATTATCAATTATTTTACAATACAACAGACATTCAAACCTGTTCTAGCCAATTTCACTGGATTCCTGATTGCTTTTTTATTTTAGGAAACCCAAAACCCAAAATGATTCAACACGAATAAATAGATCTGATGTCAAATGCAATTTGATAAATGAATTTTTGGATACCATAAAGGTCAATACACCAAATCTCAGATCAACACATTAGAAATTGTGCAAAGATTACGGTTTTGATCTCGCCCACCACACATTTTTTCATTTTCAAGGATTCCAAACTCCAAAATTGATTAATAGTTATGATGCTAAAAAATCCAAAGATTCCTATGAGTCTGTTATCTCTATCAACAAAAAAAACAAGCATCACGCTCGTTTTTTTGTTATTAGAGATTTAGATTTTTTAACATCTCATCAATCTTGTTACCATAAGCCACCGATTCATCTTTCTTAAAAATGAGCTCTGGGACCTTATACATGGTCATTCGCTTAGATAATTCACGACGAATTAACCCGCTGGATTTTTCAATACCCTTTTGAGCTTTTTGAGCATCTGAGGCTAAGTCAGATAACAAGGAATAATATAAGGTTGCTTGACTCAAATCACCTGTAACTTGTGTGTCAGTTAAATTGATCCCTTGGACACGAGGGTCATGAATTTCATCACGTAATATTTGAGAAACGAGACGTTGTATTTCAACAGCAACACGTTCAGCTCTTTTAGTTGACATAATTTATTTTCCTCCGTAAGTTTCGAAAGTAGATTTTACATAAACTAATTTATGTCAATTCTATTAACGCTTAATTTCAACCATCTTGTAGGCTTCAAAGGTGTCATCAATCATGATATCGTTGTAACCTTCAATCATCAGACCGCCTTCTTGTGCATTTCCCAGTTCTTTGACATCATCTTTGAAGTGCTTAAGTGAGGCAATTGGTCCATCGTGTATTACAACTGAGTCACGAATAACACGAACTGAAGCATCACGGGAAATTTTACCACGAGTTACAAGGAAACCAGCAATTGTACCTAGTTTAGCTACAACAAAGGTCTCACGAACAAGGCCTTCACCAATAATTTCTTCTTTGAATATTGGATCAAGCATTCCCTTCATAGCTGTTTCTACTTCATCTATAACGTTATAGATGATACTGTGAAGACGAATATCAACATCTTCACGTTCAGCAGCATCTCGGGCATCTGCAGTTGGACGAACATTAAAACCAATAATAAAGGCATTTGAAGCAGTTGCCAACGAAACATCTGATTCATTGATTGCCCCAACAGCTGAATGAACGATATCAACGGCTACACCTTCAACCACAATTTTTTGTAAGCTGGCTGAAAGTGCTTCGGCAGAACCTTGAACATCTGCCTTAATAATGATATTAACTTTCTTGAGCTGACCTTCTTTAAGTGTATCAAAGAGGTTTTCAACTGAGACACGACGTGTGTTTTGACGTTGAATCAATTGAGCACGTTTGAAACGTTCTTCACCAGCTGCACGTGCGGATTTTTCATCTTCAAAGACGGCAAAGTGATCACCAGCCTGTGGTACATCGTTAAGGCCAGTAATTTCTACTGCACCGGAAGGACCAACTTCTTTAATACGTCGTCCCAAGTCATTTACCATTGAACGAACACGTCCAAAAGTATTACCAGCTACGATAGGATCTTGAATGCGAAGGGTTCCTTGTTGAACAAGCACTGTCGCAATTGAACCTTTTCCTTTATCAAGACGTGCTTCAATAACAGTGCCGATTGCACGAACGGTTGGGTCAGCTTTAAGTTCTTGCATTTCAGCAACAAGCAAAACAGTTTCAAGCAAGGCATCAATGTTCATGTCGAATTTTGCTGAGATTTCAACAAATTCAGATTCTCCTCCCCAAGCTGTCGAAAGAACATTTTGTTCAGCCAATTCATTGATAACTTTTTGTGGGTTGGCACCCGGCTTATCTATCTTGTTAATTGCCACAACTATAGGAACACCAGCAGCTTTAGAATGGTTTATAGCTTCAATTGTCTGTGGCATTACACCATCATCAGCTGCAACAACCAAGATGGTAATATCTGTAACTGAAGCACCACGGGCACGCATACTTGTGAATGCTTCATGTCCAGGAGTATCTAGGAAGGTAATTTTTTTGTCGTTAATATCAATTTGATAAGCACCAATATGCTGAGTAATTCCACCTGCTTCACCTTCGGTTATATTAACACGATTTTTACGTAAGTGATCAAGCAATGTAGTTTTACCATGATCGACGTGTCCCATTATGGTAACAACTGGTGGACGGGTAACCATATTGTCTTCATTGAGATAACCTTCTTCAACAAACAGACGTTCAATATCGGATTTGTCTTCTTGAACTTTCTTTTCAGGTGCAATGCCATAGTCAATAAGAAGTAACTCAATTGTATCCTCATCAAGAGATTGATTCTGAGTTGCCATGATTCCCATCATGAAAAGTTTCTTGACAATTTCAGCACTTTCCCTGTGAATACGTTTTGCAAGGTCTGCGATTGTCATGCCTTCTGTATATTCTAGAGTTTCTGGCAATTCAAAAAACTTTCTTTCTGTAACTGGAGAATTATTATTTTTTCCATGACGACGATTTCCAGCATTCCAGTTTGAATTCCGGGCGTTACGAACCTGATTACGGTTATCGTTAACACGTAATGGTCCTCCACCAAATCGGTTATTATCTTTAGCTTCACTACGATTGCTGTCTCGATTTTTATTACCCTTACGGCGATTTGCCGTCGTACGAGCATCAACCGCTGCTGGTGCAAATTCTGTCTTTTGAACACGAGGTGCATTTTGATCTGTTTTCTTTTGGAAAGGACGTGCAGTTTGACCATGGCGTACTGATTTACCTTGGCTTTGTGCACTTTTAACTTGCCCAGCTTCCTTCTTCAAGCGGTCTTTTAAAGGGCGATCTGAGAATTTTGGTTGCTCCTCAGCGCGCTTCACTACCTTAATCGCAATTTTAGGTCGGTTTGACAAAAATTTCTTGCTTGCTTCTTTAGGTTGATGAGATGCCTCAGGAGATAGGGAGACAGCCGTAACCTTTTTTGCCTCATCTTCAGTCAAAGTAGCGGCAACTTTATCTACTCGTGCTGAGACAGCTTCAGCCTTGGCTAAAACTCTTTCAACAGCCTTATTTGTTTGAGCAACCTTTTCAGCAATTGCTTTCGCTTTCTCTTGCTCTTCAACAGAAGCGACAATTTTTATTTGCACTTTTTTGCTGTCTTCTTTAACAGTTGAAGTACTTTGACCAACTTGAGAATTTTCATTCCCTTCTTTAGCTTTAGCACGTGCTAATATTGCAGGATCAATCACGACGGCCTTTCCTTTGAAAGTGAGAGGTTCATCCGCCTTTTTTTCGGTTTTTACGGTAGGCATTTTTTTAGCAGGAGCCTTCTTTTCAGTGGCGTGGTTATTTTTATCCGATCCCATTGCTGTGATTAATTGCTTCCCTTCAAAATCTGAGAGTGAGCTTGAATGTGATTTCACATCAAAACCCAACTTACGTGCCTTTTCGACTAGTTCAGCGTTTGTAAAACCACTTTCCTTTGCGATTTCGTTAATTCTTTTCTTTTCAGACATTAAATTTTTCGTCCTTTCGTCTAATTCATAGATTATTGCATCAGTAAATTCTCCATCTTCTTTGCAAATCCGTTATCCATTACTGCCAAAACTTTTCGATCAGAACCGATCGCAGCTGAAAGCTCTTCTTGGTTATATTTAGTGGATATCTTTATTTGATAAGTGTTACTTTTGTCAATTATTTTTTTGTTTAAGTTATTCGATGCATCGTTTGCCAGAAAAATAAATTTTGCTGTTTGATGTTGAATACTCTTAACGACTAATTCTTCTCCAGTTATTATTTTCCCAGCTCTTTTTGCCAAACCCAATAGATTTAAAATTTTATCAGTCATAATCAGGCGCCAATTCAGCACTATAAACTTTGTTTTTCAACTCGCGACGTCCTACCAAGTGTTTAACATAATCAATGACTTCATCATAAAAGTCATCAGAAATGTCAGCTGAGAAAGCTCGATTAAAAACTTTTTTAGACTTTGCAAGTTCTGCTTCTTCAAGACTTATCCCAATGTAAGCCCCACGTCCATGCGCTCTACCAGTTGGATCAATTGAAATCTGGCCTTCTTTGTTAAAAGCGATACGGAGAAGTTCTTTTTTAGGAAATTGTTGATTCGATGCTAGAGAAGTTCGGAGAGGTATTTTCTTTTGTTTTACAACCATGAGGTACACCCGAGGATTAATCCTCTTTTTCCTCAACTGGAATATTTATGCTATCAAGAAGTTCTTCGAGACCAACTTGATCTTCAGATGGAATTTCTTCAACTTCTATGATTTCTAATTCGCTTTCTTCCTCTTCATTCTCATCTTCTTGAGAAACAATTTCACCGATTTCTGATTCGTCGAATTCTGATTCCTTTTTGATATCAATTTTACAGTGTGCCACTTGAGCTGCCAAGCGGACATTCTGTCCCTTTTTACCAATAGCTAAAGTCAATTGATCATCTGGAACAACCGCAAGTGCTGAGCCATCGTCAAAGATATAGACTGCATTGACTTGAGCAGGCTTCAAAACATTACGGACCAAAGTACCCTTATCTGAAGACCATTCAATGATATCCATATTTTCGCCATGGAGGTCGTTGATGATTGGTTGGATATTACTACCTTTACGCCCAACCATAGTACCTATGGCATCAACCTTTTCATTGTGTGAGCGAACAACAATCTTTGCACGGTCACCTGCTTCACGTGCAATAGACACGATCTCAACAGTACCATCAAATACTTCAGGTACTTCCTTCTCAAACATACGTTTGAGCATGTCAGGCGCAGTACGGCTAACGAAGACACGTGGGCCCTTTTGAGTCATCTTCACTTCAGTCACAAAGACTGAAATACGATCACCAATACGGTACCGTTCTTTAAAGATTTGATCTTTACGGAGAAGCATAGCATCTAGACGTCCAAGCTTGATGTAAATCGCACGTTCATCTAATCGATCAACAGTACCATTAATCATCTCGCCTTCGTACTTTTTGTATTCATTCAAGATATCTTTTTGTTCTTCTTCCTTAAGCTTTCGCAAAACATTTTGCTTTGCTACACCTATTGAAGAGCGAGCGAAATCATGAATATCTTCTTGAAACCGAATCTTATCACCAACTTCATAAAGTTCAGAAAAACGACGGGCATCTTCGAGTGAGATTTCAAGACGCGAATCAAAGACTTCATCAACAACTTCACGTACCGAGTAAACCGCAAACTCGCCACTATTCCCGTCGTAAGTTACTTCAACATTTTGGGCTTGTCCATATTGCTTCTTGTATGCCGCAATAATCCCCTCTTTTAGCGCTTCGATGACAATTTCAGGTTTAACACCTTTCATCCCTTCGATTTGTGAAAAGAGCGCGACAATATTTTCTTTTGCTTTTGCTTTTGCCATTTCTACCTCACTATTTTCTATTATAGTACATATTAATTTGGATTCCGGTGATCTGCTCGGGACAAATGATTCGAGCAAAATTACACTTTAGAATTTCACCATCGTTTGAGCTTTGGCAATCGCGCTCATTGGAATCTCAATTTGCTTAGTTTTATTATTCTTGACAGCTACATTTACGGTCAACACACCATCTTCAAACTTCAACAATTCACCTATAAACTCTTTTTCACTCTCAATCTTATGGTAAGTACTAACAAAAACATTTTCACCTATAGATTTTTCGAAATGCTCAGCTTTCTTAAGAGGACGTTCCACACCTGGTGAAGCGACTTCCAAAAGATAGCCTTCTTTAGGAAAGGGATCTGGTTTGATTGTGTCAAGCAAGGGTGAAATAATTTCTGAGAGCTCTGCTGTCTCATCAATACTCACACCACCTGTTTCTTTGTCAACCAAAATGCTCAGAATCATATCACCACCCATCTTTTCCCATTCAACATCCACAAGCTCATAAGGGGCTGTAAGATGTGGCAAGATGAATGCTTCAACAATTTTTGGAATTTCTGACATTCTACTCCTTTTTTTATTCCATACAATAAGAAGCGCTCTCTCGAGCGCCTCTTCTTAGAATTTAAGATATTATAACACAAAAAAAATTAGCTGTCAAACTAAACACACTACTTGCCTTTCCAAATCAACAACTAAAATCTTAGACTTACAGAACTTTTAAATAGATTCTTTAGCCTCACCAGGAAGCCTTAGGCCTCTCATTCGACGCCACTCCATCCAAGTCAGAGCAATGAGAACAACGTCCAAAAGTGTCACTAGAATCATAAAGATCGAATGTGTTGTAGCAATATCAATAACCTGATAAATCATGAAACCAATAAAGATCAAAATAGATAATGGGTAAGCCCACAGAATTTTCTTCCAAAGTAAAATTAGAGTAATTAATTTTATAATTCCATGTCCCAACAGATAGATTGCAGCAAGTATAGCCGCAGTTGTTGTAAAATTATGAGCCATCGATACCAATAAATTAGCAATTAAATCCCTAGGGTCTTCATGAAGTTCCGCCGCTGTAAAGCGTTGCACTAGATGTTTTACCCAAATCGGTTTGATGAAAAACAGAGCAATTCCTGAGACTATTTCTCCAACAGCAAAGATACTTTTAAGAATTAACAAGAGGTCAAAAGCCCCGTCAACAATTTCCCCTTCTGACTTACCTTTTATGTAGTATTTTCTTTTCATACATTTTTTTCTTCCCATTTAAATCTTGCTTAACAAAATAAAATTTTATCTGTATTTAAATTTAAATTCAAAAATACAAACTAACATTTTTAATACATGAGAAAATGATAGCATAAAAGGTCTGAGTAATTCTCAGACCTTAGATGGAATTTTTGTGTGACTTCGGTGTCACTGAAAGTGACAGATAAAGCACAAATTGCTGCATCCAGTAGATAAAGCGCATCCATCGAGACATTTTAAATCCATAGTTTATAATGTTTTCCAAATAAAAGAACAGTCAAATAGATTCACATGGCATACTGCCCCATGTGGATGCACACCCCAAAATCTTTAATACAGGTACACTCTACTTCTGTCACTGTCTCTTTTTGATCCAGCAAAATTTTGAGTTGCTTAACATCTTCTGATGTTAAGCTTGTTGATTTAATCAAATTAGAAAGAATCATAGGTTGACGGGTCTTACAGGTTTCAGAAAGAAGTTCTTCACCCATTTTTTTTAAAGCCTCATCCTCAGAAATATTAGCAGTATATGTATAAAATCTGCCTCCTCGAACCTTTGCAAGCATTTCTTTTTTTACTAAGCGCCCTAGCAAGGTTTTTATAGTTGCAACTGTCCAATTTTGTCGTTCAGCAATTTGAGCTTCCACATCTGCTGAATTTGCTTTACCCATTGACCATATCACTCTCATAACTGCCATTTCTGAATTCGTAATATTAAGATGTTGTTTCATATTATCATTCTTCATTTTATACTTTCATTACACTTCAAACCATTTCTTGCTTTTTAATACTAGGTCCTGTATGAAGACTAACAGTATTGAGCAAGAGAGAACTAATAACAACTGTAATAGAACTAAGGGCCATTGCTAATCCTGCAAATTCAGGGTTCAAATCTAGTCCAATTTCTGTGAAAACTCCAGCAGCAATTGGAATACCAATCACGTTATAAACAAATGCCCAGAAAAGATTTAAAACAATACGGTTATAAGTCTTTCTAGCCAATACCAGAGAGCTTACAACATCCATTAAGTCGTTTTTTACTAAAACAATACCACCAGACTCTATCGCAATATCCGTTCCAGAGCCCATGGCAATTCCTACAGTAGCTGTGGATAAAGCAGGTGCATCATTGATTCCGTCACCAACGAAAGCAACCGGTCCATTAGTTTCAAGTCGTTTTATGTTATCAGCCTTATCAGCGGGAAGCACTTCTGCAATGACTTCATCAATTCCAATTTCATCAGCAATAGCTTGAGCAACACGTTGATTATCACCAGTCAGCATTACTGTACGGAAACCAGCTGCTTGCATTGCTTTAATCGCCTGTCTTGAGCTTGACTTAGGAGCATCTTGAATCCCAATCAATGCAATTATTTTTGCGTCAAAGCCAAGTATAACAACCGTCTTTGCTTCATCTTGGAGCTCCTTCATCTTATCCTGTAAATCATCTGAAAACACAAAGTCTTCAGCTAAAAGCTGATTTCCAATAAAAGATACTTTACCATCTATTCTGGCTTTAACACCCTTGCCAGAAATGGCCTCAAAACTCTCAATTTTTAAAGGCTGGATGTCTCTATCTTTTGCCTTATTGATAATCGCAAGAGCAAGTGGGTGCTCAGAAGAGCTTTCAAGAGCTGAAGCAATACTTAATACTTTATCTTCATTCCAGTCTTTCAATACTACAATGTCAGTTACTTGTGGCTTTCCTACCGTAATGGTACCCGTTTTGTCCATCACAACCGTCTTAACACGATGTGTAGCTTCGAGAACTTCACCATTTTTAATCAGTATGCCAAGCTTTGCAGATCGTCCTGTCCCGACCATCAGAGCAGTTGGCGTTGCAATACCAAGCGCACATGGACAAGCAATAATCAAGACAGATACTGAATAAATCATTGCATCCACAGGAGTTGCGCCAAGAAAAACGTACCAAATAACGAAGGTCAGAATTGAAATAATTAAGACGACTGGAACAAAAATATTAGAAATGGTATCTACCGTTTTTTGAATCGGTGCTCGGGAAGATTGTGCTTGCCTGACCATTTCAGCAATGTTAGACAAGAGAGTATCACCGCCAACTTTCGTCACTTTAAAGGTGAAAGTCCCCGTTGTGTTTATCGTTGCGCCAATTACTTCATCGCCAACTTTTTTCCCAATAGGCATTGATTCACCTGTAACCATCGACTCATCTAATGAAGAACTACCTTCTTGGATAATGCCATCAACCGGAACTTTTTCGCCTGGCTTGACTCTAATCAAATCTCCTTTAATCACATTATCAATAGCTAATTTTAAAAATTCACCCTCACGCCAGACTTCTGCTTCCTTAGCCTGCAGATCAATAAGCTTATCAACAGCATTTGAAGCCTGAGACTTCATCTGATCTTCAAGGACTGAACCAAGCAAGACCAACGTGATAACAACTGCTACGGCTTCAAAATAAGTCCCACGTCCTGTTGCAATGGCAAAAATGCTGTAAAAATAAGCAACTGTCGTTCCAAGACCTACCAGAGTATCCATATTACCATGGTGATTCTTACTTGAGGCCCACGCTGAACGCAAGAAGGGTAAGCCAGAAAACCAGTAGACAAGACTCCCAAAGATGAACTGAATCCAATCCATATCTGGTACCATAATTCCGACCAACTGGAGAATCATCAATAATAATAAAGGTACTGAACCAATCAGGCCAATGATGAAGCGTTTAGTAACTGTCATTAATTTTCCCCTTTTCAAGAATTCTTACCTTCTTGATTTTTTATTATTTTACTTGATATTTTCCTTTAACCATATTCATGCCACAGGTAAATTCGTAGTTTCCCTTTTCTGAAGGAGTAAATTCAAAACTAACTAACTCATTAAGCGGTAAATCTCGTTTTTCTCCGTTGAAAATAACTTGCTGAGTGCAACCCACGTCAGACACACGTTTAAAACTCACTTTAGCAGGTTCACCTGATTTAAGTTTAAAAGATGCGGGTAAATAGGCACCATCTACAATTACTTCAACATCATTACTAATTTTTGATCCAAACATTTTTTTATCAACTTTCTTCTATTTTTATTTAACAATAATCTTTCCATGAAACATATTCATTCCACAAGCATAATTATATTCACCAGCTTTTAAAGCATCAAGTGAAATTTCAACATCTTTATTCAAGGGCAAGACTTTATCAATCCCGAAATCTGAAAAGACTACATGTTCCAGACAGCTCGAAGCATCCTTCCGATTGAATACTAGTCTTGTAGGGATTCCTTGCTTCAATTTTAAAACTGCTGGGTTATAGCCTCCATTAACAATAACGGTCGCAAGTTGCCTATTTTCAAGAACTTTAGATTCTCCAGTGGAAATCTTGTGTTTTCCAAAAAACCACCAAAAAATCAAACCAACTAGTAAAAGTCCAATGATCAACACAAATATTTTTATCATCATATCCTCCTGCTTAATTTACATTTGTAAATCTCTTGACAAATTCAGTTTACTCCTGTAAATTAAATTTGTCAAGAGATAATCTTTCATAGATTTTGTGATATCACTTTAGTTAATCTAATTTATTAGGCAAATTGCAAATTTAATTTAGCCACCCCGATACATCTGAAATGGTGTCTGATACTTGAACATTTTTCTTGGATAACGAGCCATCCAAGTCTAAATTTTGGCAACAGCCTGAACTGTTGTTTGCTTTGTTCCTTTGGGTAAGAAGCGTCGGATCATGCGGTTATGATTCTCATTGCTTCCACGCTCAAAGCTGGCATAGGCATGACAGTAGTACACCGG
>NZ_JACHHV010000036.1 GCF_014202895.1 Lactovum miscens | reverse complement strand
GACTTGGATGAATTGTTATCCAAGAAAAATGTTCAAGTATCAGACACCATTTCAGATGTATCGGGGTGGCTAAATTAAATTTGCAATTTGCCATCTTCTAAATATAATAGAAAAAAGAAAACTAGACGGATAATTTTTAACTTGAAAATCTGTTATAATAAACTATTATGACTTTTGACGGATTATTTCTACATCATATGACAGCAGAGCTTTCAAAGAGCTTGACAGGTGGTCGAATTCAAAAAATAGCTCAACCTTTTGATCTTGAGCTTGTCTTAAGCGTACGTGCAAATGGAAAATCGAAAAAACTTCTTCTTTCCGTCCATCCACAGTTTGGCCGAGTTCAACTAACCCAAACTGATTTCATTAATCCCCAACAAGCTTCAACCTTTGTTATGATTCTCCGCAAATATTTACTTTCAGCTATTATAGAAAAAATCGAACAAGTCGAGAACGATCGTCAACTCTGGTTCCATATATCTTCCAAAAATGAAATTGGAGATGACATGAAAATCGCTTTAGTTGTCGAGATCATGGGAAAACACTCAAACGTCACTTTGTTGGATAAAACTTCTGGAAAGATCCTAGAGGCAATTAAGCACATTGGCTTCTCACAAAATCAGTTCCGAACAATTCTACCAGGATCAACTTATATTGCACCTCCTGATACGGGTCTAAAAGATCCTTTCACTGCGACAGATACAGATTTATTTGAAATCCTCCAAACAAACGGAAGATTTCAAGGCTTTAGTAAGGAGACTTGTGAAGCTCTTTCTAAATTAGATGTTGAAACTTTTCGTGAAAGAATTGAGAATTGTGTTCCGTCTCTATACCCTGATGATAAATTCTCAAGTATTAAACTCTTTGATAACTACCAAAAATTTGATAATCTTTCAGAATTACTTGATAATTATTATCAAACTAAGGCAGAACGTGATCGCGTCAAACAGGTAGCCAGTGATGTTATTCATCGAGTAGAGAGTGAGTTAAAAAAAGCCAAACAAAAACTCAAAAAGCAGAAAAATGAACTTGCCGCTACTGAGAATGCTGAAGATTTTCGTCAAAAGGGAGAACTTCTTAATACCTTCCTGCATCAGGTCCCAAATAATAAAACAAGTGTAACACTGGATAATTATTATACAAATGAACCCCTAGTGATTAATTTAGATTCTGCTTATACGCCCAGTCAAAATGCCCAACGCTATTTCCATCGTTATCAAAAACTCAAACAAGCAGTTAAGTTTCTAACAAATGAAATTGAAAAGACTTCACAAAGTATTTCTTATTTGGAATCTGTTGATGCCGAACTTGCCAATGCGGATATTGCCGAAATCTCGGATATCAAGGAAGAATTAATCGAAACAGGTTTTTTTAAACAAAAGCATCGTGACAAAAAACATAAGCAACTTCCACCAGAAAAATATAAAGGTCCTGATGGTTCAATCATTTTAGTTGGAAAAAACAACCTTCAAAATGAACAAGTCAGCTTTAAACTTAGCAAAAAAGGTGATCTTTGGTTTCATGTTAAAGATTTTCCTTCAGCTCATGTTTTGCTGACAAATAATTTAAGACCAAGTGATGAAGATATAACTTTTGCTGGCGAGTTAGCAGCATACTTCAGCAAACAGCGGGATTCAAATCTCGTTCAAGTTGATATCCTTGAAGTAAAAAAGCTCCATAAACCGACAGGAACACCTCCTGGCTTTGTAACTTACAACCGTGAGAAGACTATCAGAGTTACACCTGATCCTGAGCTAATAAAAATTCGAAAAATAAAGTCGAAATTGCCATAAATTTGTGATAATAACAGAAAAACTTGAAAAATAGTATTATAATAAACCTATCCAACATTGGATAGGTTTTTGTTTTATATGGTTAGCAATATTTTTAATCTCTTTGACTAAGTTATAATAATTCCGTTTAAAATAAGTTTCATTGATATTTTTGATGCAGACATGGAGATTCTAAAATTTCTTCAGAATTATTTTCCCAAGAATAAAGATACTGTTCATAGTAAATGAGAGTATAGCTTCAATTTCAATTTTTTATTTTGATAAACAATAATTTCACAATCCTTGTAAGTTTTTTAACAATTTGCTATAATCAAATTAATGTTTGTTAAGCCATAAGGCACAAGCTTACATGAGTTTACATCATTTTTACAATAAAATTTTCAAACAAATTTCACAATTGAAAGGATTTATATTATGTCAAACATTAAATCACGAAAAAAAGTAATTCTCGTTGGTGATGGCGCAGTTGGTTCTTCTTACGCTTTTGCTCTTGTCAACCAAGGGATCGCCCAAGAACTTGGCATCATTGAAATTCCAGCCCTTCGTGCTAAAGCTGAAGGTGATGCAGAAGATCTGAGTCACGCACTAGCTTTTACCTCCCCTAAAAAGATTTACGCAGCTGATTACTCAGACTGTAAAGATGCTGATATTGTTGTAATCACAGCTGGGTTACCACAAAAGCCGGGAGAAACCCGTCTTGACCTTGTTGGAAAGAACCTCAAAATTAACAAAGATATAGTTTCTCAAGTCGTTGCATCTGGATTTAAAGGTATCTTTTTAGTGGCTGCCAATCCTGTTGATATCTTAACTTATAGCACATGGAAGTTCTCAGGTTTTCCACGAGAACGTGTCATTGGTTCAGGCACTTCACTCGACTCAGCTCGTTTCCGTCAAGCCTTGGCAGATAAGATTGGCATTGATGCCCGTTCAGTTCATGCATACATAATGGGTGAGCACGGAGATTCAGAGTTTGCTGTTTGGTCACATGCCAATGTCGCTGGTGTAAAACTTGAGCAATGGCTACAAGATAACCGTGATGTTGATGAACAAGGTTTGGTTGATATCTTCCTTTCTGTTCGTGATGCAGCTTATTCAATTATCAATAAAAAAGGTGCAACTTTCTACGGAATTGCAGTTGCACTGGCTCGTATTACCAAAGCTATTCTTGATGACGAAAACTCTGTGCTTCCACTTTCTGTTTTCCAAGAAGGACAATACGACGGTGTACATGATCTATATATTGGACAACCGGCTATTGTTGGGGCTAATGGAGTCGTTCGTCCAATTCACATCCCATTGAATGATGCTGAATTGCAAAATATGCAAGCTTCAGCTAAGCAACTTCAAGCAATTCTTGATCAAGCATTCCAAGATCCTGAAATTGCAGCTGCTGTAAAGAATTGAGTTTTTAATTCAAAAAATAAAGTGGATTTTCGCCTGATGCTGAATGTACTCCCAAGCTAGATTTTTAATGAGATAGAAATATCTCGTTTTTTGTTATTCAATTTTTGATTGGCAATTTGATACTGTACAGGACTCCTTCAGTTCAATTTCTCTATAGTTCTTTCGATGTTACAGTATTCAACCCAAATTATAATTAGCTTCAAAAGAGTTAAAAACTAAACTCATGTTCCTTTTACACTAAGTTTTATTTTTATGTTTAAGTGTCTAAGCAAACAATTTTCTTACATACTACAACTTGCATTGTGCACATATAAAAAATTTTTCATAAACAAAAAAACACTTGATAAACTTAACATATTTATTAATTTCAGTTTTGGTTAGGTTTAACCAATAACTTTTTAACTTCTTCTCATGAAACAGTTTTTGGTATATATTTTAATAAAAAGTCCTGTATACTATATTAAATCCGTTTAAATCTCCTCTTTAAAAAAATAGATAAAACAATCCGAAAAACCACATAAAATCCATATGGTATGTTTTGGTTTTAAAGAAAGTAACATTCGGTTCTCAATAATTCGATTTCATCATGTAATTTTACATGATGTTTTTTCTCATATAAGGAATATTATTTACTATTCTAGACTCACATATTTTTAAGTACTCAATTTAAGACGATTTGATAGATTAATTGCCCTTCTAACTATTCTGTAAATATTTATTAGGATCATCATATTTTAAAAGGAAGGCCAGATATGGTCTTGTAAGACACAATCATGTCAAAGATTTCCAAGCTATTTCAATCATTATTTTTGATCCTTTATAAAAAAGAATCTACGTATTTTCAGCAAATTAATTATCTTGACGATGAAAAAAATCACTTTGAATACCAAAATGATTGGTATCGAATTTATCATCAAAGGCAGAACAAACAAATAAAGTTTAATATTTTTTAGAAATATATGTTAACTGACAGGAGCATAAAAATCTTCTCACTTTAGATGATCATATTGTTCATTTTTATCATTTTCATCTGGCGAAGATGTTTGCGAAAAAAGTGGATCGATAAGCATCTCCTTAGATTTACGGCCAAAACTTTTCAAAAGATCATTGTAAAAATTGGTATTGTGAATCTCCTCTGTTATATGATTCTGTGTTGCTGCAAAAAGATGAATAAGATTTCTTATTTCACGATTCGTGTTAATTCTGAAATTTTCAATGTCAATTACTGTTAAAAGTGTTGGATCTATGTTTCCAGTAGCACTCGTTAATACCTGAATATGATAGGTCGATTTTTCAATTTCCTTTTGAACCACCGGAAAATCGATATTAGAAATGACAATCGGATTTGTTTCTATCGTGACTTGAAGTATGCTGGCTTGTTTGGCTGCCTGATCTTTCAAAGAATATACATATAGAGAACGATCTGGATCGATTACTTTTTTAGAGCGAAGATCTTTTTGAATTTTCATCAATTCTTCCAAGTATTGCAGTTGCAGGTTTACATAATTTCTTGTTGTATTGATTAGATTTGTTGCATAATCACGTATTGTATTTCTTTGCGAACGAAGTGAGTCAATCTTTCTCTGATCAGATTGATATTTAATATTTATAAGTAGGCTTAGACTCGACAAGATAAACATGAGTACGGGGACGATAACAAGAAAAGTTGATAGAATCATATATTTATTGTGTTTCCTTTACAAAACAAGGTTAATGCATGAACATTAACCTAAACTGAAGAAATCTCTGAATGACCAAGGGAATTTCTTTTCTGAAATAATATAAGAAATTATGCTAACGATATCAGCATGAATAATAACATAGGGAAGGCTTAACAAGCACAGAAATTTTCAGCATTTAGAAATACCAACGGCACGTTCATCTTACTAAACAATTTACTATTTTAAAAATTATTAAGGACTACGCCTTGTGCTCTACAGATTTCGATCAATACTAGGAAGACGAATTCAAAAATTATTTCAGAAGAAATCTTTTCTAGAATTCACTCAACCCTATATAGTAAAAGTAATGGAAAAGATTCCTCTGAAAAGAATTCCCTGTTAGCAATATAACTTTAACATTCAAGTTTTTGAACATATAAACATTTTGACGCCAGTTATTCCAATAAATTGCAATAATTTAGAAGCAGATGATATCTTTCATAATATAATGTCCTAGATTAAACCTGTTTCCAAATAATAGTCATCTAAATTTTTGATTTCCATGTTTATAATTTCAAAAAAATTAAATCCAATACAACATCCTAAAAGAATCTTTATTCTTCCGCAAACATCTAAGTTTCGTGTATCAGTCCTTCTAATTATATTGGAAGTTGTATTTTGATAATTTTAAAGCTAAATTTAGTCTTGTAATCCTTCACTGCTCCATGGTAAATCTGTCGAGAGTTGAGTGGCAAATCTTTTGTAGTCATCTCGTTCATTCAAACGTTGAAGACGTCGCCCTTCATATCCCGCACACACCATTTTTTCCTCTGGTGTTTCTGCAAAAATTGCCGGAACATTAAACTCAATTTCTTCATTCATGTGTGAAGGTACAGCCACGAATGTAGTAAAACATGTAGCTGCTAAATAGCGATCACCCGTTGCCAAATCTTCACCAATCACTTTGACAAAGACTTCCATAGAATGATGATGAGCACCTGATACATATGTCTTGACACAAACTGAATGATTTTCATGCAGGGGTTTCAAGAAATTAAGATTGTCCAAAGAGGCTGTAAAGGCGCCACGGCGACAATGTCTTGACACAGAAATTGATGCAGTATCATCAATCAGAGTCATCAAGCGCCCACCAAACATGTATCCAAACGGATTCAAATCAGATGGAAAAATTCTATGGGTTTGTATGACCAAAGATTCACGGCAAGTCTTAGGCTCATCCACTTCTTCATTTTGAGATTCATTCTCTTTCATCATCATAAAGACTCCTTAAAGTTCATTTGTCTTAATAAGTTCTGCAAGGTCAGTTAGGGCACGCTCTGCGATCTTAAAATAGCGTTCTTTCTTATCACGAATTATTTCTGGGAGATCTGAAATCAAACCAAAAGTCACATTCATTGGTTGAAAATGCTTTGAATCCGCATGGGTAATATAATATGGTAAACTACCAATCGCCGTTGTTTGTGAAAAAATTACTTGCTCTTCTTCCTTAAAAAGCTTAACTGCATTAATTCCAGCAACTAATCCTGCGGAGGCAGATTCAATATAACCTTCTACACCCGTCATTTGTCCTGCAAAGAAAAGATTAGTTTGTTTTTTAGAGCGGAAAGTCTGAGTCAAAAGATTTGGAGAATCTATATAACTGTTTCGGTGCATCACGCCATAACGAACAAATTCAGCATTTTCAAGACCTGGAATCATTTGGAAGACACGTTTCTGCTCACCCCATTTGAGATGGGTTTGGAAGCCAACGATATTATACATTGATGCTGCAGCATTATCTTGACGAAGCTGAACAACTGCATATGGTGTCTTGAAGGCCCCATCACGTGGTCCAGTATAATTCACCGGGTATTCTAAGCCAACTGGCTTCATTGGCCCATAAAGCATCGTTTTCCACCCACGTTTAGCCATTTCTTCAATTGGCATACAACCTTCAAATACACGCATATCTTCAAAACTATTTAATGGCGCCTCTTCGGCATGAACCAAAGCTCCTTGAAAAGCTGTGAATTCTTCTTTAGTCATAGGACAGTTAATGTAATCGCCTGGTTCTCCATCTTCTACACCCTTGTCATAACGAGATTTACGATAAACTTTACTCATGTCAATAGACTCAGCTGAGATAATCGGAGCAGCCGCATCGTAGAAATAGAAACCATTACCATCATTAAGTTCGTGAATTCTTCCAGCTAGAGCATCTGAAGTCAGAGGACCAGTTGCGATAATTGTAATTTCATCATCAGGTATTTCGGTGATTTCTTCACGAATAACTGTAATTAAAGGATTGTTACTAATTTCAAAAGTTACCATTTCTGAAAAGGTAACACGGTCAACCGCCATAGCACCGCCGGCTGGAACAGAGTGTGCATCACCTGCTTTGATAATTAATGAGTCGAGGCGACGCATTTCTTCTTTTAGGAGACCTACTGCATTTGTTAGGGATGCTCCACGGAATGAGTTTGAACAGACCAATTCTGCAAAATTATCTGTTTTGTGTTGAGGTGTTGTTTTTCCAGTGTTGACGTCACGGAGTTCATAAAGGTGAACTCGAATACCTCGTTTAGCGATTTGATACGCTGCTTCAGAGCCAGCTAAACCTGCTCCTATGACATTTATATGAGATTTATTCATAATACAATGATATCAGAAAAACGGCAAACCCGCCGTTTTTCTGATTAGAGACCCATGAGACTCTATGATTGAATTAGCTTTATTCAAAAACTAAGCTTTTGATTTTTTATAAACAACTCTCAGGTAATTACATAGCTTATTAAAAAATTATTTTTGCTTTTCTTCTTGATAATCACATTCTGAGTCTGAGCAAACGACTTGCTTGCCACCACCACGAACTTTTTTTTCAACGAGGAAGTGACCTGATTTTGGACAATCACGGCCGACTGGTTTATCCCAGCTGGTAAAATCACAATCTGGATAACGGTCACAACCGTAGAAGATACGGTTACGTTTAGTTTTGCGTTCAATCACTTGACCTTCATGACATTTAGGGCAGGTCACACCGATCTGCTTTACAATTGCCTTAGTGTTACGACATTCAGGAAAATTAGAGCAAGCATAGAACTTACCAAATCGTCCTAGCTTTATCACCATTGGATGACCACAGACATCACAGTCAAAGCCAGCTGGCTCATCTTTAATGACAATCTTTTCCATCTCGACTTCAGCCTTCTTCAGCTCTTTTTCAAAAGGTTTATAGAACTGATCCACTACTTTTTGCCATTCCATACCACCATCTTCTACCTTGTCTAGATCATTTTCCATTTCCGCAGTAAATTCTGTATTGACGATATTTGGAAAATATTCAACAACTAAGCCATTAACAATTTCACCAAGTTCAGTTGGTTCAAAACGCTTTGCTACCAATCGAACATAATACCGTTTCTGAATGGTTTCTAGAGTTGGTGCATATGTAGAAGGACGGCCAACACCATTTTCTTCAAGTGTTTTAATTAAGGTTGCTTCTGAATAACGAGCGGGTGGTTGAGTAAAGTGTTGTTCGGGTTTTGTTATAACTTTTTTAACCGTCTCTCCCTTAATAAGTTCAGGTAAAACTGTACTTTTATCTTCATCATTATATACAGCCATATAACCTTTAAACTTAATTTGTGAGCCATTAGCAATGAATTGGACACCATTCTGACTAATTGTTGCCCTGACCGTATCAAAGACTGCAGCAGTCATCTGAGAAGCCACAAAGCGATTCCAGATAAAAGTGTAGAGCTTGAGTTGATCTTTGTCCAAATATTTAGCAATTGTGGCTGGTGTATTAAAAACGTTTGACGGTCGAATTGCTTCATGGGCGTCTTGAGCACCAGATCGATTGACTATTTTTGAGCCATGTTTGCTAAATTCCGCTCCGTAGGTATTAGTGATAAAGTTTGTTGCAGCATCTTGAGCGACTGGTGAGATTCGGGTTGAGTCTGTACGCATATATGTGATCAACCCTTGATGTCCTTGGCCACCTAGGGTCAATCCTTCATAAAGCTGCTGTGCCACCATCATCGTTTTACGTGTACGGAAGTTAAGCTTATTTGAAGCATCTTGTTGAAGAGATGATGTCGTGTATGGTAACGGTGCATTACGGCGTCGTTCTTTCTTCTCAACATTTTCAACCAAAAAGTCATTACCTTCTAGTAGGGAGAGAACCTTTTGGACATCCTCATTATTTTTCAGTTCACGTTTTTTTCCATTAATACCCCAAAAATTACCAGAAAATTTCTTTGTTCCCTTTTTGAAATCACCGTCAATTGTCCAATACTCTTCAGGCACAAAAGTATTAATTTCATTCTCACGATCAATAATAAGTTTTAAGGCAATAGATTGAACACGGCCGGCAGAAAGCCCTTTTTTGACTTTCTTCCATAGAATGGGAGAGATCGAGTAGCCAACCAAACGATCAAGCACACGACGAGCCTGTTGTGCATCAACTAGATCTTGATCAATCTGTCGTGGTGATTTAAAAGCGTCTTTGACTGCATCTTTTGTAATTTCATGAAATTCCACACGGTTATTTTCATCAAGTGGCAAATCTAGAATATGAGCCAGGTGCCATGAAATAGCTTCTCCTTCTCGATCTGGATCGCTTGCAAGATATACGGCTTTTGCAGCTTTGGCTTCTTTTTTTAAGCCATTTATCAAGGGAGCTTTACCACGAATATTAATGTATTGAGGTTCATAATTATGTTCAATATCAACTGACATAGTTGACTTTTTCAAGTCACGAATATGACCGATAGAAGCCACAACATGGTAGTTGCGACCAAGATATTTTTCAATGGTTCTTGCCTTAGCAGGAGACTCCACTATAACTAGGTTCTTGCCTTTTGATGCAACGGTTTTCTTAGAACCGTTTCTTTTTCTAGCAGTTTTAGATGCGCTAACTTTTTTAATTGTTTTTTCGGCCACAATTTTCTTATTAGTCTCCGCTTTTTTTTTCGTTATAGTTCTTTTACTTGTATTTGTTGTACTTTTTGATTTTGGGGCAGTTTTAGTTACTGGCAAGTTTTTCTCCTCTGAGGTTAAATTGATTTAATCGAGTTTTATAATATTAGGCTTTGAGGCAGTTTTGAGTTTTTAGCTTATTCTTTTTTCGATTCTGGCAAAGTTTACAGGATTTTTTAAAGTTTGTCAACGATTTGCATTCTCCTATAGTATAAACAGACTTCTATTTTGTTTAAAAATTGGCTTGAATTTCTTTATTCATAGGCTTCCACCTATTTAAAGACTCATTTAAGAAATATTCATAGTATAATTAACTATAAATTAAATAGTCGAAATGAAAAGCGAATCAAGTATCAACCTGGTATCACCATTTGCCATATCAAAGAAAATTTTCTCAAAAAACAAAAAAGCATAGAAAAGTAAAAAAAAACATCTTTGCATCATTATTATCAAACTTCTAATCCCTTGAGGAATTATAAGAAAAGTGTTTTTGAACCTACGTAGTATTTCAAAATTTGTCAGATTACCGAATTTAAAAGCACAGTAAATAGTCTTTCCAGTAAAGTCACATTTTCAACTTTAGTCATTAGTACAACAAAACATAGTGAAAAAAAGAAGCAGTGATTGTCTTAGCAACTTCTATTAATCCCAAAACTAAAAAAACACCTTGCTCTATATATTGACCCAATTAAACAATGTTGATGGTCCAAACTTTTTCAGACGTATGGACAATCAAATAATTTACTCAATTCAAACTCAATAGACTTGATCCACCACCGTCTACTATCTCTAGATTTTGAAGATTAAAAAGTGTTCGTGTTTTCATCAAATTGTTGTAACCATAGTTTGCGTCGGCTACAATTCTAGGTTGAATTTTTTCATTTATAATTTAAAGGCTCCAAAATATGAAACTAAGTTGAACACTGTTATTAATAATTATGATAGCAGATGTTGATATATTGTACTCTTTAACTGAACCATTAGAATTTATAAGAAATGAAGTCTGGTTACCGGCAGACCAATCACTAATTAACTTTACATTATTAATTTGAAGTCTTGAAATATAACCGGTTAACATATCAAAGCAGAATGCGTTCATAATCAAAAAGTTTGAATATTGATCAATCGGACTAGCATCAAGAAATCTTGCGAATTCCGCAAATGTGCTATTGTTAGGACCTAAGCATTATTTATTCTAATATCCTGATTTCTTTAGACAAAAAGTTAGAGAACTTCTGCATGGAGTTTTATTGACTTCATTTTTACCCTTCCTAGATCTCCAGCGTCTGAAACTAGTTCCGCAGGATTTGATACTTTTTCAGAAGTCAAGAACTGTTTTCAAGATAGCCGTTTGATTGTGTGGATTTTTTAGGAATAATATTTTCCAATTTTCACTACTTTATTTAAACTTATCACTTGAAAAATAAAAATTAAACCTTTTGAAAATAAAAGTTATCCTCAGCTTTGATTTAATTTTCTTCATCATTATTACTTTCAATTTTATTTACTTAAGCAATTTTTACAAATATTTTCTAGAAAAAAACTCTGAATTTATACAGAGTCCCTTAATCAGATAATAACTAACCTTCTTATTCTTCTTCAGAATTTTTATCAATGAAATGAGGTGATTGCTTGGTATACCAATCATAGAAATGAGAAATTAACACTTTCAGAATTGCATATACTGGGATTCCCAAAAAGACACCCCATACACCAAAGAAGGACCCTGCCGTCAGTAAGATGAAAAGAATCGAAATTGGATGAATTTTCATTTGTGACCCAATTACCAATGGTTGGACGAAACGTCCTTCAATTGTTTGTTCAATGATAAAAACAATCACAACTTTCAAAATCATCCAGGGATTAACCAACGCGGCAACAACTAAGGCAAAGGCAAAAGCCAAAAATGAACCTAAATAAGGTATTAAATTAAATATTCCAGCTAAGATTGCAATTGGTATTGCAAAAGGTAATTGAATGATACTCAATCCAACACTAAAGATAATTGCTACAGCAAGAGCAACTAGCACTTCACCACGAATAAAACTTGAAAGTTGCTTGTTCATATCCCTAAGAACATTTAAAGAATTTGTTCGCCATTTATTGGGCAAAAAGCTTGTCAGAAAAATTCCGATTGTCTTCCCATCTCGTAGTAGATAAAATAGTATAAAAGGGAAGATAATGATATCAATCACGATACCAGTAGCTGTAGTGATAAAACCACCTATACCAGAAACTGTAACACTGTAGAAGTTTCTCACTAAACTCAAAGCTTGATCACCCACTTTTTGAATAATCATATCAACGTTGATGTTCATTTTTTGCAAGTTATAATCTCTTACAAACTGATTACCTTGTCGCTCGGCTTCAGCTAAATATGAAGGAAAATTTTTAATAAAATTCTCAGCTGCCCCCATAATTGCTGGTACTACTACTGCAATTGCCCAACTCAGCAAGGCTAATAAAATAGTGAAAAGAATTGAGATCGTGACTGTTCGAGGCAACCTTTTACTTTCAGCAAAATCCACTATTGGATTGAGGAGATAATAAAAGAGCCCAGCCAATACAATAGGAAAAAGTACTATTCCTAAGAAACTAAGAATTGGTTGGAAAATGAAATCTATCTTATAAAGCAAAAAGATATTAAGGAGAATGAGGAGCATGCCAATAAAGAATGAAATAACCTTGTTATCAATAATCCATTTGTAAAACCAACTCAATTTAAAGTACTTTTCTTTCTCTTCCATACTTACCTATTTTCTTGCTTCTTATTTACTTGTTAATTCATAATACTGAATTTGGCGAGAGATTTTCTTTTTCTGAATGACCCACCCAGTTTCAAAAAAAAGCGTTTGAAGTTCCTTCGGAGAGTAAACCTGAACATCTCCTTCATAACTGTGATCAGTAATGACACGATTATATATCCGCGTGATAACAGGAATTCGTATTTCTGCAATAACTAAACGCCCATCTTTCTTAAGAAACCCCTTAACCTCTTTTAAAAAAGCGATAGGATCAGGAAAATGATGGAAGCTTGCAGAACAGGTAATGACATCAAAACTTTCACTACCAAGGGGAAGCTGTTGAGCTGAACCCGATTTAAAAGTGAAAGAAGGATATAACTCACTGGCCACACGGACCATTTTTGGTGAGATGTCAATACCAGTTCCTATGATTGCCTTCTTCTCATTTAACATCTCAAGTAACTTACCATTGGCGCAACCAATATCAAGAATAGTTGAGTGAATTTCAAAATCAAGAGTTTTAACGATAAATCTTTTGAAAAAGCTAGACAAAAATCCATCCCAACTATGATCAAAGTTTCGCGCAATTTCATCATAATGATATCTGGAGTCTCGCTCAGCATTAAATGAGTTAGGGTTAAGGGCTTCGTGTTTTGGTTTTTCCGGCATGTTTGTTTTCTAATAAATGTATAGTCACACTAGTCGACTACTAATTTTATAATTCTTTATATTTAATTATACAGTTTTAAGAAGATAAATGACAATTCTTAACTTTTTTAAGTTTTTATAGTTTACAAAAGTAGGCAAATTGCAAATTTAATTTAGCCACCCCGATACATCTGAAATGGTGTCTGATACTTGAACATTTTTCTTGGATAACAATTCATCCA
>NZ_JACHHV010000035.1 GCF_014202895.1 Lactovum miscens | reverse complement strand
AAACTCAATTTTAAAGGTTCTTTTTCTTTTTGTCCTTTTTCTGAAATCAAAAAGCGATCGCTCTTTCGAGCTACCGCCAATTATTTTACACTTATTCCGCATTTTTTTAAAATAATATTTAAGCTTTCATCGTTTAATCTGCAATCAGAGTTTCAAGTCCAACCTTCATCATGTCTGTAAACGTTAATTGTCGTTCTTCAGAAGTTGTTGACTCTCCTGTCAAAATATGATCTGAAATTGTCATAATTGCCAGTGTTTGAACATGGTGTTTTGCACCAAGATAGAACAGAGCTGCAGCTTCCATCTCAATTGCCATAACTCCATACTTACCCAATTCTACACCATCCGGTCCCCCATAGAACAAGTCTGATGATAAAACATTACCAACATGAGAATTCAATCCCAAGTTTTTCGCAATATGAAAAGCTTTATCAAGCAAATCAAAATCAGAAATCATTGGAAAATCAAAGGTTGGAAAGTCGTGGCGAATAATTGCTGAGGTTGTTGCTGCTGCCTGAGCGATCACCAAATCGCGAATGTGAACATCTGGGTTAATTGAACCTGCTGTTCCTACTCGAATTAATTTTTTCACACCATATACTTCAATTAACTCACTTGCATAGATTGAAATAGATGGCATCCCCATACCAGTTCCCATCACAGAAACACGTTCACCTTTATAGGTTCCTGTGAAGCCAAGCATTCCTCGAACATTATTAAATTGTACGGCATTTTCAAGAAAATTTTCGGCAATGAATTTTGCACGAAGTGGATCACCTGGAAGGAGGATTTTATCAGCAATTTCGCCGAGTTGCGCTTCAATATGTGGTGTTGGCATATAATACCCTTTCTATGTGGAAGACTCCCCGCTTAACAAATATAAAAGACATCAGAGTCAACCTTCTTAATAAATTAAACAAGTGCCTCAAGGAAGCTTTCCCCGATATCACCTTTAGAAACATCAAAATTTTCTGCAACTGTTGCAGAGATGTCAGCAAAGTGTCCAATTGGCAAAGGCTTAGGCTCTTTAAATGCCCTTGAGTATGAAACCATAGGTATATACTCACGTGTATGATCAGTTCCAACAAAGGTGGGGTCGTTTCCATGATCAGCCGTAATTATAAGAAGATCATCCTCTTTCATCGCTGCCATAATCTCTGGGAGCCGTTCATCAAGGTCTTGAATTGCATCACGGTATCCTTCTGGGTTACGACGGTGACCATATTTGGCATCAAAATCTACCAAATTTACAAAAAGTAAACCCTCTTCGAATTCAGGGAGAGCCAAGGCTTTAAGCATGCGGTCAACTCCATCCATATCACTCAAGTTGTGCCCCATGTCCTTATTGATTCCCTGCCCCTCATAAATATCATGAATCTTGCCAACTGAAATAACCAGATAGCCTGCATCATCAAGATGATTTAACACAGTTTTTCCAAAGGGCTCAAGTGCATAGTCACGACGATTTGGCGTACGATCAAATTCTCCGGATTTTTTTCCTATAAATGGTCGTGCAATGATGCGCCCAAGCATCCACTCTGAGCCGACATTAGTGATCTCACGCGCATATTCACAAATCTTATAAAGCTCTTCAAGTGGAATCACTTCTTCATTAGCAGCAATTTGCAAGACGGGATCAGCCGATGTATAAATAATTAACTCGCCAGTTTCGATTTGACGTTCACCAAAATCATCAATAACTGCAGTCCCAGAATATGGTTTATTTGCTTCACGAATAATCTTACGACCAGAAAATTCTTCAATTTTACTCAAAAGCTCTTCTGGAAAGCCATCTGGATATACTGGGAATGGGTTTTTAATGTCCAATCCCATAATCTCCCAATGACCCGTCATAGTATCTTTACCATTTGATACCTCTTCAAGCTTCGTTGTATAACCCAATGGTGATTCAGTTGGCGCTACTGTTTTCAAAGGTACAATATTTCCCAGCCCCATTTTTTGAAAGTTGGGAACTTCAAGACCAACTTGCTCTGAAATATGACCAATCGTATTTGAACCAATATCAGGGGTCTCATGATTGAAGAAATGGTTCGCATCTGGTGCTTCACCGATACCAGCCGAATCCATTACTATGATATGTATGCGACTAAATTTTTTATGTGACATAATTTTCTCCTTGTGTTAGTTATAATTAATTTTATCAAGCAAAAGGAAAAGTGAAAGTCACTTTCCCTAATTTTTTATAAAATATTTATTTAGACTTAATATAGTTTACTCCATCAGCTTTTGGTGCCACTGCCTTACCCAAAAAGATTGCGAGCACAACTATTGTAACCACATAAGGTGCCATTTGCAAGAATTGCTGAGGGACTTGATTAATACCAGGAATGATACTCGAGTTGATTGACAAGATTGTTGAGAAACCAAAGAAGATACTTGCTAAAAGGGCCCCAATTGGATTCCACTTACCAAAAATCATTGCAGCCATAGAGATGAAACCTTGCCCAGCAATGGTAGTCGGACTAAAGTTGCCAGAACAAGCTACAGCATAAACAGCTCCACCAATACCACCAAGCATTCCGGAAATTAAAACGCCACTGTAACGATAGGCAACCACATTAATTCCTAGTGTATCAGCTGCTTGTGGGTTTTCACCAACAGCCCTCAACCGAAGACCAAATCGGGTTTTAAAAATGACAAACCATGCAATAATCGCAACAAGGATGGCAACAAAACCGATAATTCGAGTTTGCGTGAAGAAAATCTGACCAATTACAGGAATTTTAGATAGGCCAGGAAAATCCCAATAACCCATTGTTTGAAATAGATTGACATTTCCTTGACCATTATCAAAAGCCTTCAAAAGGAAAATTGATAAAGCGGGTGCCATCAAGTTAATAACAGTACCTGATACAATATGATCAGCCCGGAAGGTTATTGTCGCTACAGCATGGAGAAGTGAAAACACAATTCCAATTAATGCACCAAAGAGGATTCCAAACCACGGTGTCAATGCTCCAAGGCTTACATGGAAGAACAAGTCAAACATGGTAGCCGAGAAAGCCCCCATCATCATGATACCTTCTAGACCCACATTGACAATACCACCACGTTCAGAGAATGTGCCTCCTAAACTGGCAAAAATATATGGGGCAGAATAGAGCAAAGTTGAAGCTACAATACTTTGTAAAATATTCATTATGCAACCTCCTTCTTGCTTTTTCTTGAGTAGAGATGTTCAAAGACAAACTTGATGGCAATAAAGAAAATAATTGATGCAATCACTATCGAAGTAATTTCCGTTGGAATAGAGTCAAAGTTAAGTCCCGGCCCACCTGTTTGCAAAATTGAAAAAAGAATTGCAGAAAAGAAAATTCCAACTGGGTTAAGTTCTCCGAGCAAAGCAACGGCCATGCCATTGAATCCTATATCAAGGGAAGCAGATTGAGAAACAAAATTTCCTACCCCTTGATAGTTTGCGCCATAAACTACACCTCCAAGTCCTGCTAAAGCACCAGCAATCAGCATTGAAACGATAATTATCCTTTTTGAAGAAATACCTGCGTATTCTGAAGCATCCGGATTCAAACCAACTGCTTTAATCTCATAACCAAAAGTAGATTTTTTAAAGACGAAGGCCATAACAACTAAAGCAATAAGTGCAAAGAAAATCCCCATATTCAAAGTTGAATTATTTGATAAACTTGATAACCATCCAAGTTTAAAATTAGCATTTACGCCTATTGGCATTGTTTGGTCTTTACTCGTCGACGAAATGATACTCTTTGACATAACATCATAAAGTAGGAAGGTCGTGAGATAAACAATCACATAGTTCATCATGATAGTTACAATTACTTCAGATGTACCTAGCCATGCCTTTAAAAGTCCTGGAATTAGTCCCACAATGGCTCCAGCAAACATTCCTACGACAATCATTAACGGAATTAACAAAACTCTTGGAACATCTGGAAAGCTCAAGGCAAACCAAATAGAACCAAACCAACCAGCCAACGCCTGACCGGACATCCCAATATTAAATAGACCAGCCTTCATTGCTACTGAAAAGGCCAAAGCTTCAAGTATTAAAGGACCTGTTGTCTGTACCATTTCACCAAATCCACGGGCTGTTCCAAAGACTTGATTAAATAAATCTTGATAACCAAATATGGGATTATAACCTGAAATGATCATTACAACTGCGCCAAGAACAAAGCCCATGAATACCGCGGAGATGGGAACAAGAATTTTTTTCCATTTAATTTTCTTCATTTTCGATCTTTCCTCCGACCATTAAAATACCAAGTTCTTGCTTCGTCGTTTTTTCAGGATTCAATTCCCCTTGAATTTTTCCATCATGTATAACTGCAATTCGATCTGAGATATCTAAAATCTCATCAAGTTCAAAACTTACTACTAAAACTGCCCTACCTTCATCACGGGCCTGAACTAACCGTTTATGTATATACTCAATTGCACCTACATCAAGACCACGTGTAGGCTGACTAACAATCAACAAATCTGGATCTCGATGTATTTCACGCGCAACAATGGCTTTCTGTTGATTACCACCTGATAAAGCTCGAGCTAGAACCAATTCACTGGCACCACGAACATCAAATTCTTCCATTAATTCACGTGCTTGACTGTTAATGTTTCCATAATCTAAAAGGCCAAATTTACTCATTGGCTCCTTATAATAGGTTTGAAGTGCAAAGTTCTCAGCAACAGTCATATCAAGAACGAGTCCATCACGGTGACGGTCTTCTGGTACATGGCTAACTTTTTTCTCTGTAATCTTTCTAGGGCTTTGATTCGTTATATCCTTTCCTTTTAGAAAAACTTTACCAGAATCAACTTTGGCTAGTCCCGTCAAGGCTCGAATTAACTCACTTTGCCCATTGCCATCAATTCCAGCAACGCCAACAATTTCACCTGCGTGTACCTGTAAAGAGAGCCCCTTAACAGCCAACGAGCCACGCTTTTCTTTCACTGAGATATCCTGAATATCAAGAACCACTTCTCCTGGATTGGCCAATCCTTTTTGAGTCTTAAACGATACTGAATGACCAACCATCATTTCAGCCAATTCTTGATTCGACTTATCTCCTAATTCAACCGTTTCGATCGATTTACCTCGCCGTATTACAGTTATTCGATCTGCAACAGCCCTTATTTCATCTAACTTATGGGTAATTAGTATGATTGACTTTCCTTCTTTAACCAGATTTTTCAAAATATCTATTAATTCTAGGATTTCTGCAGGTGTCAGAACAGCTGTTGGCTCATCAAAAATCAAAATTTCAGCACCACGATAAAGGACCTTTAAAATTTCTACACGTTGCTGCTGACCCACTGAAATATCTCGGATAACTGAATCAGGTTCAACTGCTAAACCATATTTTTCTGACAATTCGATAATCTTTTCTTTAGCTGTTTTGAGGTCAAGTCTGATTCCTTTTGTCGTTTCTGATCCAAGCATAATGTTCTCAGTGACCGTAAAAGCATCCACTAACATAAAGTGTTGATGGACCATTCCAATCCCTAAACCATCTGCTTTTGAGGGAGAATCAATTTTTTCCAAATTACCATTGACATAAATCTCACCCTCGGTTGGTTCCAAAAGACCCGATAGGATATTCATCAAGGTAGATTTTCCTGCTCCGTTCTCACCAAGCAAAGCATGGATTTCCCCTTTTTTTAACTCCAGATTGATATGATCATTGGCTACAAATTCGCCGAAGCGCTTTGTCACATCAAGCATCTCGATTACATTTTCAGACATAAAAGCGTTTCCCCTTTTTATTCTTTATTATATCAAATCTTTATATAAAGTTCTTTCACAATCGCCCTTAGAAAAATTTTTTACGGGCCTATTTCAAACAAAAAAGGGGCCCTAGGCCCCGTTAACTTTTCCTACTTATTTACTAGGAACTGTAATTTTGCCAGAAATGATATCTGCTTTAGCTGTGGCTACTGCTGTTTTAGCAGCAGCTGAAGCATTGTCAAGTCCAAGATCTACACCTTTGTTTTTAAGGTTATAGACCAATGTTTGTCCACCAGGGAAATTTCCTTTTGCTGTCTTAGTTGACACATCTTCAACAACCTTACCAACTTCTTTGATAGTAGACACAAGAACGAAGTTTGATTTCTTACCATCTTTTGAAGTGTAATCACCTAAATATTTTTGATCTTGATCAACACCAATTAACCAAACTTTGTCTGCTTCATTCTTTGTTTGGTTCAAAGCTTTTGCTTCAGTAAAGGCACCTACCCCTACACCGCCAGCACATTGGTAAACGATGTCATCACCATTGTTGTACATAGATGTTGCAATAGCTTGTCCTTTTGAAGCATCTGTAAATGATCCAGCATATTGTACATCTACTTTGATACTTGGGTTTACAGAAGCTACACCCTTTTCGAATCCTACTTGGAAAGCTGTGATAATAGCAGATTCTTCACCACCGATGAATCCAACCTTATTTGTCTTTGTTGTCTTTGCTGCAGCTACACCTGCAAGATAAGCACCTTGTTCATCAGCGAAAGTTGCTGAAGCAACATTTTTTTGTCCTTCAATTACGGAATCAATAATTACATAGTTTGTGTCAGCATTGTTCTTTGCTGCACTTTCAGTTGCACCTTGTAATGAGAAACCAATACCGTAAACTAATTTGTAACCACCAGATTGCGCAGCATTAAAGTTTGGTACATAGTCAGAAGCTGAATTTGATTGGAAATACTTGAAGCCCTTGCCTTCAGATAAGCCATTATCCTTACCCCATTTTTGCAGACCCTCCCAAGCTGATTGATTGAATGAACGATCATTAATACCACCTGTATCTGTAACAATTGCGACCTTTAAATCAGTTTTTGCGCTTGAACCTGCAGATGTAGAGCTCGAATTTGAGCGGCAACCAGCGAGAAGTGCGACTGCAGCGAGCCCAATGACTCCTGCACCCATGATTTTTTTGATGTTCATTCTAGAACAACCTCCAATTTTTTTTGCTAATGCTTAGCTTAAAGATATCTTAACCTATTTACGCAATATTTACAAGCAGAATTAAAGCGGTTTATTTTATATTTTTTCAAACGTTCGTACTTAAATTAGAGCGTTTGAAATGATAGGGAAGAAGGCCCGCTATTGTTGTTTCCTTAACCTCAAGATCTTTGGATAAAAGATAAACTGGCATCTCTTCTTCACAAAACTCCGCTAAGACTTGACGACAAGCTCCGCAAGGACTAATCGGCTCTTTTGTATCTCCATAGATGTATATTGCATCAAAATTACGATAGCCAGATGAGATTGCTTTAAAAACAGCTGTACGTTCTGCACAATTAGATAAACCAAAGCTGGCATTTTCAATGTTACAGCCTTGAATTACCTCTTTCTCTGAAGTAACTAAGGCTGCACCAACTGGAAAATGTGAATAGGGAGTATAAGCAAGCATTGAAGCTTCCTTGGCCAATTTGGCAATTGCTTTATCGAACATTAATAAGTTTCTCCTACTAACCCAGGCTTTTCTTCAGATTGCGATAAGCCTTCCATTATTTGAATCCCATTTGACGTACCTAGTCGTGTTGCACCTGCTTCAATCATTGCTAGAGCATCATCAAGCGAACGAACTCCACCTGAGGCTTTAACTCCTAAATCTGGTCCAACCGTCTTACGCATCAATTTAATATCCTCAACTGTCGCGCCACCTGTTGAAAAGCCTGTAGAGGTTTTAACAAAGTCAGCTCCAGCACGAACTGCTGCTTGACAGGTCTTAACTTTTTCTTCATCCGTCAAGAGACATGTTTCAATAATCACCTTAAGAATGTGTCCTGCTTTTACATCATTAACTGCTTTTATATCTGATTCAACTAAAGCCCAGTCTCCATCCTTAGCTGCACCAATATTAATAACCATGTCAATTTCATCTGCACCATCAGCGATTGCTTTTTCTGCTTCAAAAACTTTGATAGCACTTGTATTTGCTCCAAGAGGGAAGCCAATAACTGTACAAACTTTGACATCCGTTCCGCTAAGCTCTGATTTTGCATAGCTTACCCAAAATGGGTTGATGCAGACAGACATAAAGTCATATTTCTTAGCTTCCATTAGAATTTGATCAATTTTTGGCTTTGATGCATCGGCCTTTAAAATGGTGTGATCAATGTATTTATTAAGTTGCATGTGTTTATCTCCCTTACACTTCTTAAACTTATTATTTAATGACTTCTAAAATTTCTTTATAATCTTTTTTGACTTTTCCAATTACAATAGCAGATTTAAACTCACTTATAAGATCATCGGAAATTTCTCGGTTGCTGTAAAGTGTCGCAATTGCATCACCTTTTTTTACTAAATCACCAATCTTTTGGTGGAGATTAACTCCAGCTTCAAAGTCAATACTATCTGCTTTTGTTGCCCGTCCTGCCCCTAATTTCATGGCTACAAGGCCAATATCAAGTGCTCCCATTTCTTCAATATATCCTTGGTTATCAGCAATGACATCAACTTGAAATTTTGTATTCAAAGGCGCAGTCAAGTTTAAAGGATTACCTCCTTGAATTTCTATCAACTCCAAGAGCTTTCCATAAGCTTTTCCATTACTGAAATTTGCCATAATCTCATCGATTGACTTGTCTAAACCTGCTAATTGCAGCATCATTTGAGCAAGTTCTGCTATATATTTACGAAAGGCCAGTGTTGATCCACCTTTTAATACTTCAACTGCTTCAGCGATTTCGTTACGATTTCCAATAGCATACCCTAATGGCTGATTCATGTTTGTAATCACGGCCATCGTTCTGCGACCTACAGCATTCCCTAAGTCAACCATCACTCGAGCTAGTTTACGCGCTTCATCTATATTTTTCATGAACGCGCCTGATCCGACAGTCACATCTAGGAGAATTGCATCTGCTCCAGAAGCTATTTTCTTTGACATAATTGAACTAGCAATTAACGGAATTTGGTCCACTGTGGCTGTTACATCACGTAAGGCATAAAGTAGCTTATCAGCTTTTACCAAATCATCTGATTGACCAATGATTGCTAGTCCATGACCTGACACTAATTTTTTGAATTCATCTATTGTTTTTTCAACCTTAAACCCTGGAATTGATTCTAATTTATCAAGTGTTCCACCTGTGTGTCCGAGTCCTCGCCCTGACATCTTTGCAACAGGAATACCAAAACTTGCAACGAGTGGTACAAGTATAATAGAGACTTTATCTCCAACACCCCCCGTAGAATGCTTATCCACTTTAATCCCAGGAATATCTGACAAATCAATTTGTTTTCCTGAATCAAGCATTGCCATTGTTAAATCTGCTACTTCTTCAGTTGTCATCCCCTTGAAGTAAGTTGCCATAGCAAAAGCTGACATTTGATAATCCGGTACGGTTCCATTTACATAGTTCTCAATCATCCAATTAATTTCCGTTTTTTCCAGGCTGTTGCCATCACGCTTTTTTTGGATTAAATCAACCATTCTATAAGACGACACTTTTTCTCCTTTTTCAGAAACTTTACTGAAATTTTATTTTTCTATCATTTGTAAGCGTATTATACCATAGCAGATAAGTCTTGTACAAGTACCTCTGTTTTTCTGTTCTTAAGATTTAGTGATACATTTGCCCTGTTTCCACTTGATAAAGTTCCACCTCAGGACTTTCTTTAAAATTCATAGTATTTGTATTGTCCAAATCAATATAATGAGGATGAACGCCAAACCTCAGTCCTCCAATGTGCCCGATCATTGTCTGGACGTCACTCTCGGGAACTCCCAACTTTTCAGCAATGCTTTGTTGAAATTTATCATCGTTATCTTGCATCTGATTATACCTTTCAAGATCATTCACGCTTTGCTTATTATAACCCTTGGTAAAATTTGCTGAGTGAGAAAGCGTAAACCACTTGCCATTGATTTTTACAATAAGCATTCTTGGCTCATTAAAGCCTTTAGCCATTTCATTTAACAAGTAGGACCTTTCATTCTCCGTCAATTTATTCCATTCTGTTCTTGATTCTTCCCAACCGTCTGGTGCTGCACCTTCATAGATATCAATTTGACCGTTTAGGTTTGATTGACGTTCACTATCATCTTTCCCATTGGAAGCTATTTGAAACCACATATCCTCGTGATTTCCCGTTAAAACCACGACATGATAGCCTTCATTAGGTAGATCATGAAGAAGATAAAGCAAAGCGTGCATTCCTTCAGGTCCTCTGTCTATAGTATCTCCCAAAACAAAAAGTCGATCGGATTTAGTAAACCGCACATCCTTTAATGCTTTTTTAAGACTTGCAAAACGCCCGTGGATATCTGAGACCATAAAATTTCTTTGAAAATCTTTGGCTGAATTGTCTACTTTAATTTTTTTAATGACTTGCTTCTTTGCAACAGTTGAAACAGGTGGGAGACTTTTATCTGATTGGTCAGGTAAATTATATGTCCAAATAGTAACACCAATTGCTATCAATAGAATTATGGTTAATCCCACTAGACCCAAAAAAATATTTATAACAAGTTTTCTCATTGTTTTATTGTAACAAAAAAGAAGAACTCTTTTGAAAAATTATGAACTTGCCTTATTTATGAGATGTTTGAAAAATAGAATAATTGAATTTTCTTTTTGAACAGATTTTTGTGCAACTAGAGAGAATTCTGGTTCTCGAAAGCCATTTAAGTAACCCAATCTATCATTTTCTAGTAATGTTACTTTTGTTAGTTGCTCTCCTTTTTTTATTGGGGCTGTGAGATTTTCACTAACTTTGTTAAACTGATAGCCTGGAGTTTCATTATCTATAACCGGAATTGAAAGATTTGCATCCGCAACCAAATTTGTCGTTTTAGATTTTCCATCTGTAATATTTATCTTAGTATATTTTTTTATACTCTGCCCCTTTGTTACTAGAGTTTGAATTTTCCAATGACTATAAACATTTTCCATTAATGCTTGTGTTTCTGTAAAACGAGAATTCTCTCCATAAACACTTTCATCGGCCCCTAAAACTACAGTAATTACCCGGAATCCATTTTGATTGGCAGTAGCAACAAAACAAGTTCCTGCAAGAGCCGTTGTTCCAGTTTTGAGACCATCAACTCCACTAAAGCTATATGCCTTTCCCGGTAACATATAATCTGTATTTTCCATCATAGTTTCTGAATTCCCCCCTTTATCAAAAATTATTTCTGGTTTATTTGTTATGTTTAAAACATCCGGAAAGTCTTTTATAAGGTGGATAGCAATGGTTGCTACGTCTTTAGCAGACATAGTATTCTCAGAGTCTTGACTTGTTCCCGGATACCAATACGCTTGAGGAAGATCAGAATTATTTAACCCTGAGGAGTTTATCAACACTTCATCAGTTATTCCCCACTGCTTAAGTTGTTGCTTCATTTGATCAACGAATTTTGGCTCAGTCCCGCCTATTTTTTCTGCTAAAGTGATTGCCGCAGAGTTTGCTGAAGGAAGGAGACAAGCATTCACTAAGTCTTGGACAGTAAAACTTTCTCCTTTCACCATCTGGATATTGCTTGCTGCTGGATCCTGAGTTAGATTATAAGCATAATCCGATGGCTTAACTTTATCGCTCCATTCCAATTTACCTTCAGCAATATTTTTATACACCATATAAACAGTTAACAACTTTGTGATTGATGCTATTCCTTGCCCTTGTTTACTGCCATATTGATCATATAAAATCTTACCCGAACTAGCATCAACAGCAATTGCTGCATTTGCCTTTAACTGAAAAGTATTATTTAGATCAGCCGAAGTTGCACTGCCATGGAACATTAGGAAAATTGTAAAAAAACAAATTAGTAATTTCGTTAAGTTTTTCATTAGTTAAAATTATAACAAAAAAGCATGATTACCTATCTTTCACAAGCCTTCATCTTAAAATAAAATCTAATTTTCCTATGTTATAATTATATTAATGAAAAATATCTTTAAAATTTTTGTAGTTGTCTTTCTTATTTCAATGTGTTTTCAGCTACTAACTGTGGTTCATGCAGATACTAGTTTTTCGGTGGATGCTAAATCTGCTATTGCCGTAGAAGCGAATAGTGGAAAAATCCTTTATTCTCAAAATTCCAAAGACAGTTCTCAAAAAATTTCATCGCTCACTAAGCTTATTACTGCCTATATGGTGTATAAAAACATAGCCGAAGGTAAACTAAAAATGACTGATCAAGTTCCTATATCGACTTATGCGTATGCTCTTACCCAAGGTCCCGTCGCAAATGTACCACTTGCAGAGGGTGAAAGTTTTTCTGTCCAAGATTTGCTAAATGCAACATTGATTTACTCATCAAATTCAACCTGCATTGCTCTTGCTGAAAAAATAGGCGGGACTGAGCCAAAATTCGTTGATCAAATGAAGCAACAACTTAAGCAATGGGGAATAACCGATGAAAACCTGGTGAATTCCACTGGTCTCGCTAATTCAGATCTCCCTGAAACAAACTGGTATCCTGGGACTACTCAAGATTCTGAAAATACTATGTCGGCAGACGATCTAGCGATTGTTGCAGTACATTTTATTAAGGATTTTCCAGATGTATTAAAGGTTACGAGCCAATATGAAAGTATTTTTGACGCAAATGGTTCTTCGAATACGGCAATATACAGTACAAACTCTATGCTCTCTGAAGGATCAAATCCCTATCTTGGACTTGATGGTTTAAAAACTTCTACGACTGGATTCATAGCCACTGCAGACCAAAACAATCTCCGCCTAGTGACTGTCATTCTTTCACCTAGCGAAGATAATTCGACAAATGCCATTTTTACCGATACAAAGTCCTTATTAAATGAAATGTTTAATACCTGGAATTATTATGAAATCACACCCGCTGGAATAGCAATTAAAAATGCTGAGAAAGTGAAAATAATTGACGGAAAAGAAGAATACGCTGACGTTGTCCCAACAAACGAAGTTAGCATTCTGTCAGATACAGCCGATAACAAATATACTCTAAAAATCAACATTGATAAAAATGGTATCCAAGCGCCCTTGAAAAAAGGACAAGCAATTGCTTCAATTACTATCCAATCAAATAATAAATTAGGTTATCTAAATGGTTTCAGCGGTCACAACATAGCCCTTGTTACAACTAGTGCAGTCTATCAAGCAAATCCAATTGCTGTAGGATGGAATCACTTCATAAAATTTATTAATGAAAATTTCTAATACTTCTTAGCAAAATATACTCATATAACAACAATGGGCTTGAATTTTTACTTCTGGTCCTTTTTTTAATTATTAATTACCATCTTATGTGGGGTAATTAATAATTAGAATAAGCTAGTAATAAAAATATAGTGAAATGAACTAAGGGGGAAAACAAATAAAAAATTTTATTATTGGACGTGTCTTACGTCACATTCCACATCAAAAGCTTATGCTCTACGGAATCTTTTGATGTGGAAATTGTAAATGCCTCCATAAATAAAGTAATAGGATCCCAAGTTTTTTAAACACTACCCTCACAACTCAAAACGGATAAACTTTACTATTTGCATACTATAATAAATTTTGATAGTTCCACGCCTCCTTGTTTTACACTTATCTTCTCATGTACTTTTTTTGTTAGTTCTTGGGCTTGTTTCATTCCAAAAAAGTTAAAACAATTGAGTCTGAGCCCCCACAACACGACCGGCGAAACAGCGCACAAAAAAACGCCCCTCAAAGGCGCAAGAACTCTCTTCTAGTCCATGAGGGAGTTGAACCCTCGTTACTGGTCTGAGAAACCAGTGTCTTAACCGCTTGACCAATGGACCTGAAACTTGCTGAAAAGTGACCCCTTCCTCACCCTTCAAAAAGATAAAAAAAAACATTCGCTTGGGAACGCCCTTATCTCACAGGGGGCAACCCCCAACTACTTCCGGCGCGGTGAGGCTTAACTACTGTGTTCGACATGGATAC
>NZ_JACHHV010000034.1 GCF_014202895.1 Lactovum miscens | reverse complement strand
TGAGACTTGGATGAATCAATATCCAAGAAAAATGTTCAAGTATCAGACACCACTTCAGATGTATCGGGGTGGCTAAATTAAATTTGCAATTTGCCAAACGATAATAAAGAAAAATTTCAAATAAACACCTAAGCTGATGTCTGATGCTTAAACATTTTTCTTGGATAGCGTTCATCCATATCTCAATTTTGGAAACAGCCTGAGTTGTGATTTGCTTTGTTCCTTTGGGTAAGAAACATCGAATCATGCGGTTATGATTCTCATTGCTTCCACGTTTAAAGCTCGCATAGGTATGACAACAACAGTACAGAGGTGAGCTTTGAATGGTGGACACAGTGACTTTTATTGGCTCTGTGGTGTTCCTTGTGCAGGATGCGCATAATACTTTCTCTTTATTTTTAAGTGCACTTTCCTTTTCTTTTAAGAAGTTCATTATCGATTTGTCTGGGGAGCTTTATTTAAGAGCTGATCCGACGGTGTCTTAGCCTATTTATTGTACCAACACTCAATCATCTGACGTCCTGTATATACAAGTTCTTTGCCTTTTATGCTAAATAGCCTTGCATCTGAATTCCTTTTCTACTTGTGTTCTTACAAATTCAAGTAGAATAAATTCAGGTGCTTTTTACTTTTTTCAGGTGGCTAAACTAATTTTACAATTTGACTTTTGATTTGACTTTATTAATCGTGGAGTGCATGGTTGACGCTTTTTTGATTACCAATTATTTTATAATAAAAAAGCACCTTGATGGCACTTTACCAATCTTATTATTTAAGTTAAACCCAATTTTGAAAGTTCATTATCAATTTTAGTCAAAACCTTTGCTAAATCTTTCGGATTATTAACAAAATCAGTTTCATCACCATTGATTGATATTTTTGGAGAGGCTGAATAGTTTTCATACCAACCTGGATACTCCTCATGAACTTGCCTGTAGTAAGCCTCCAAATCTGGTTGGTCATCGACTTGTTCAAAGTCACGACCTCTTTGTTTGATACGAGAAAGCATAGTCTCAAAACTGACATCAATGTATACTAGAAGATCCGGCCGTTTTTTTGGCATACCTTCAAGTTCTTCCATCATATTGCTGAGAAGTTCTTTATAAATCTCAAGTTCAATTTTTGTGACATTTCCGTTTTTATAGTTTAATGTCAAAAAAAGTTCATCTTCAAAAATAGAACGATCCAAGATATTGTTATCTTGCCTGTATGCTGCTTTGATTGACTCAAAACGCTTGTTCAGGAAGTATATTTGTAGTAGAAAGGCATATTTTTTAGGATCCTTGTAGTATAAATCTAAAACGGGATTATTATCAACAGATTCATAAAAAACCTCCGTTCCCAGATATTCCCCTAATGCTTTTGCCAAGCTTGATTTTCCTGCACCAATGGTGCCTGCTAAAACTATCAATATAATGTCGCCTCTTTCTATTTACGCTGACCAAAGTATTTATTATTTGCTCAGATCATCATTAAATTTGTCTTTTCTTTTATATATTTCCAGAATTTACTTTAAATAGTATACCATAAATTTTCTACATCCTGTAGAAATAACTCGATATTATTATCATAGCATACTAAATACAGTATTTTTAAAGTTTAAATTTATGATTACGTAATAAATAAAAAATGATGAGTAAACTCACCATTTAGATTAAAACTGGGATAGCAGGATTCGAACCTGCGCGTATCGGAGTCAGAGACCGATGCCTTACCGCTTGGCTATATCCCAAGAATCTTGTTGCCCTCACTTTTTCATATGTTTTTACAGTATTGGGTGAAGAAATCAACAAGAGTTATTATATCACTCTCAAAAATATTTTTCAAGAATTGACCAGGCCTGGTCACGTCCTTGCTTGGTCTCAGACGAAAAGACAATAAACTCATCAGTAGAATCAAACTGAAGGACTTTTTTTATTACACTTTCATTGCCACTCCAACGATTACGTGTCACTTTATCAGCTTTGGTTGCCACAACAATAACCGGAATATGGTAATACTTCAAAAATTGATACATTAGAACGTCATCGTGAGTTGGCTCATGGCGGAAATCAACAAGAGAGACTACAGCTTGAAGATTTTCACGTTTTGTTAAATAGCCCTCTATCATTTCTCCCCAATGTTCACGCTCCTTCTTAGAAACACGAGCATACCCATAACCAGGGACATCCACAAAATGCACTAAACCATCAATGTTATAGAAATTCAAAAGCTGTGTCTTACCTGGTGTACTTGAGGTTCTGGCAAAATTTTTACGATTAAACATTGTATTAATGAAGCTTGACTTACCTACATTTGACCGACCTGCCAAGGCAATTTCTGGCAGTTTTGTAACTGGCCACTGTTTTTCCGAAGCGGCAGAAATAGTCAACGATAGATTATTCAAATTGACTGTCATGCTGGTTTTCTTTCTTTTAAAAGTTGAGGTTTATCAGTTCCATCTACCGCACCTTCAGTGATAATGACGCGATGAACATTTTTTTTGCTTGGCACTTCAAACATAACATCTAACATTGTTTCTTCGATGATCGAACGTAAACCGCGAGCACCTGTTTTACGGTCCAAGGCTTTTTTTGCAATTGCACGAAGTGCAGAATCTTCAAACTCCAACTCAACATCGTCATAACGCATCAGCTGAGAATACTGTTTAACCAGTGAATTCTTAGGTTCGGTCAAAATGTGAATCAAATTTTCTTCAGTAAGAGTCTCTAAGGCTGCAACAACGGGCATACGACCAATAAATTCTGGAATTAACCCAAACTTCTGAATATCTTCTGCAATAATCTCTTGCATGTATGAATCGCCCTCAGACAAAGCCTTATTATTAGCACCAAAGCCAATAATTTTCTCACCCAAACGTTGCTTCACGATCTCTTCAATGCCATCAAAAGCTCCCCCTGCTATAAAGAGGATGTTCTTAGTATCAATTTGAATCATTTCCTGATTGGGATGTTTGCGTCCACCTTGAGGAGGAACAGAGGCTATCGTTCCTTCAATGATCTTCAACAGTGCTTGTTGGACACCCTCGCCAGAAACATCGCGTGTGATGGAAACATTTTCTGATTTTTTTGCTATTTTATCGATTTCATCAATGTAGATAATACCTCGTTCAGCACGTTTAATATTAAAGTCAGAAGCTTGTAAAAGCTTAAGTAATATGTTTTCTACATCTTCACCCACATAACCAGCTTCTGTCAAAGAGGTTGCATCAGCGATTGCAAAAGGCACATTTAAGGACTTTGCCAAGGTCTGAGCTAAATAAGTCTTGCCTGAGCCTGTTGAGCCAATCATCAAAATATTTGATTTTTGCAGCTCAATTCCATTGTCAACTCCTGATAAGCTATAGTTGATTCGCTTATAGTGATTATAGACAGCTACTGCTAATGCGCGTTTAGCTCGGGTCTGACCAATGACATAATTGTCAAGCATTTCCATAATTTCTTTTGGCTTTTTGACTTCAACAAGACCTTCTTCAACCTCTTCATCCATAAATTCTACATCTTGGCTAAGGATCTGACGTGAAAGCTCCACACATTCATTACAAATAAAAGCGTCATGCCCTGCAATGAGTTTAACCTCATCAGATGATTTGCCACAGAATGAACAATAAATTGTTTCGTTTTTCATTTATTTATTAAATTTCCTATATGTTTATTATAATTTGAGATTATCCAAAAGAATTCTTAAAAGAGGCTACCAAAGAAGGCATGAATTGAATTTACTAGATTAGTGAAGGCATTCAAAATAAAGAAAACAGCAAGCCCCCATCGCTTTTTACGAATACTTTCTATTGTCAAAACTACACAGATAACACCAAGTAATACTGTGAAAAGACCAAAAATATTTTTATACATTTAAACCTTTCAGGCTATAATTAGCCCGTCTATAGTCGCACTATGGAAGTTTGATCCAAAGTGATTAGTTTCTGACTTTGTGAAAATTTTGAATTTCAAAAGCATGAGAATTTTTTTCATCAGCCTCATACATTTGACTTGATAACATTTCAAATTTACTTAGATCAAAATCTTTTGGAAACCAAGTATCTCCTTCAAAGTCACCTTCAACCACTGTTCTAAGTAGCTCATCAAAATCATGCTCAAAAAGACGAAATAGTTCAGCCCCACCGGTTACATAAAGAGATTTATCTTGTTTACCAAACCAATTTAAAACCTCTTCTCGATCATGGACAACAATAACATTATCTGATTGATAGTTGAGGTCTCTTGTCAGAACAAGATTCACTCGACCAGGTAAAACCCGTTTATTCATTCCTTCAAAGGTCTTACGTCCTGAAATGATTGCAGCTCCCATTGTGCTTGACTTAAAATGTTTCATCTCAGATGGCAAATGCCAAGGGAGAATTCCTTTTGATCCAATCAAACCGTTCTTATCTTGAGCCCATATTCCAATGATTTTTTTCATCCTATAATTATAGCACAAGGAGGCTAGAGTCTATTTAATAAAAAAATATACAAAAAGATTTATCCTATTTTAGGAAATAGGTCAATATAGTGGAAAACATGAATTGGTTTAAGCTTCTTCATAAAGTGTGTAAACTTAAATTAGCTTAGAAGCACTAATGAGATTAAAAAACCTACCCCGAAAGGTAGGTCTAGTATAGTTTAAAAAGACTTAATCGTCTTGGTCAACTAGAAGACGAATCTTCTTCTTTCCCTCTTCAACAGGAATTGAATAAACAATTGTGCGAACAGCTTGAATAATTCGGCCTTGACGTCCAATAACATGACCAAGATCAGCTTGGTCAACTTGGAGATGATACTCCTCAAATTCATCGCCATCTTGGCTCGTGAGCGTAACTGCAGAAGGATTCGAGACAAGTGGTTTCACCATTGTCAAGATCAATTCTTTGATATCAGTCATTGTGAATACTCCTTTTTGCAGTGCTCAATTGCCCTGCTAATTATTTATTTCCATATTTTGTCTCGTGGAATTTCTTTAAAACTCCCTCTTTAGACAAAATATTACGAACTGTATCAGATGGTTGTGCACCATTTGCAAGCCATTCAAGTACGCGATCTTCTTTAAGAACTACTTGATTTTCAGCAACCAATGGGTTGTAAGTTCCTACTGTTTCGATGAAACGTCCATCACGAGGTGTGCGACTATCAGCAACGTTAATACGGTAGAATGGCTTTTTCTTAGAGCCCATACGAGTCATACGGATTTTTACAGACATTTGAATTGTCTCCTTTTCTTAATTTACTTCACAAGTATACTAGAATTCAGAGATGCTGTCAAGTAAAAAACTTGACAGGTAATATTTTCAAAAAAACGTAAACTAAGTATCAATTTTCAAATTGATTGTACTTCATTTTAAACGCGGTCAGTATATCCTTAGAACCTTTATCAAATGAAAAATGATCCGTTGCCATTTACAATAATCCGCTAAATGGTCATCAATTACTGATAAAATGTTAACCTTATCTGTCAGGTAAATCTTCATTCCCAATTTTGCATTTTGCAATGGTAAGAAAAGCAATGCAGAAACGCTTGTGATTCCAAAAACATGGTGACTGGCGAGTGCATAATTGCTTTGACCAATCACTTGATTTTTCTTCAACAAACATGCCCAAAATAGAAGTTGGCTTAAATCAACACCATAAAATATTGCTAAGCCACCACCAATAACAAGAAGCTTTTGAATTAATTGTAAATTGAAAACCGAATTGAAATCTATTGCTTGAACTTGACCAAAATCAAAATTTCCCTTTATTTTCTTGTTAATCTTTAGTTGTTTTACTGAAAATTTTAGACTTGATAACTATTTTTCCTAAAAGCGATTATCATATTCCTTATTGATTTATTAAAAACTAAAGCAAGAACAGATTTAAATATTCACAAACCAATGTATACTTTTTAATTATATCAAATACTTATAAAATGGCAAATTACAACGTTCCTAAAAATTATCCATTTCCTTTAAGCGCGGAGATGGAAGCGATTTTATATTTTGAATCAGAATTGACAGTAAATTTGTTTTTAAGACCCGGTGTGACATAAATTTTATTATTTTTGTCAATAAAAATAGCTTGAAGTTTATTTTTTAGAACATAGTCATAACCAGTTTTTGTTCCAAGTGCAAAGACAGCCGTAGTTACACCATCACCATATGAGAAGTTATCTTTACCAACGATTGTTACACTCTGTATATCATTATCAAAAGGATAGCCAGTTTCAGGATTTAAAATATGTGCATATTTGATCCCATCTACTTCGATAAAACGCTCATAAATACCTGATGTTGAAACAAACTGATCCTGGACTGAAAGGAGACCTATATCTTCCCCATCAGGATTATTAGGATCCTTTATGCCAACATTCCATTCTGTATTTGTACCTCGTGGGCCATGTCCCATCACATAAAGACTTGAAGAGCCTAGATCGACAATGGCATTCTTCACACCACCAGCCTTCAACTTATCTGCCATGAGACGAGCTACATACCCCTTCGTCATTGATCCCAAATCAAGCTGAGCTCCCTTTTGTGTTAAGTAAACAGTTTGATTTTTTTTATCTAGTTGGATAAATTTATAATTTATCAAAGGCAAAACCTGATTAATCTCGGCTTGGCTTGGCTTCTTGGCATCATCAAAACCAATATGCCAGAGCTGTGTTAAGGGCCCCACTGTCACATCAAAACCTGTTTTCTGTGCCGACAAGTCGGTCGCCCCTTGGATGAGATTAAATACACCTGAGTTTACTTTGACAGGTGCAATCCCTGCATTAGTATTGATTTTGTCAACAACTGATCCAGGTTGGTTAACCGTCACCCAAGTATCATAATCTTGAGCAATTTTTAAAGCAGCTGTGACAGGTGATTTTGTATTTGGCGTGTAATCGGTAATCTTAACTGTTGTTCCCATTGTATCAACTTGAGAGATCTCAGGCGTTTTGAGTAATTTTCCATCTGAACTTGATGATGAAGTCGAAGAACATGAGCTTAATACAAGAGTTAGCCCGAAAAACAATCCAATTGCTAAAGGGAGTTTGAACTTTTTCATAAATAAATTTTACCACAAATGGCTGAAATCCTTACATTTTATAAGTAAGTAGATATTCCATATGCAAAAAAGAGAAGATTGAAATTTCAACCTTCTCTTTAAAAATTTTATTCTGGGACTTCTTCAGTCGCCTTTAGAATACGATCAATCGACTTATCTTCAAGATTAACAACGACAGGCTCTGAAACACCTGTATTTTCATCTAAAATCGCGTCAATTTCATTCTCAATTACTTCTTCTACTGGGTCAACAAGCGCAAAAGTCACAATTGAAGCTTCCTCATCAAGACGCATTATTTTAACGCCTTGTGTGGCACGACCAGTTTGACTTATATTTGATACATTGGTACGGATTATAACACCGGTATCCGTAATAACCATAATATCTTCATCTCCATTGATTGCAGTTAGACCAGCTAATTTACCCGTTTTTGTTGTCACATTCATGACTTTGATACCTTTACCACCACGACCCTTGGTAGGATATTCTGACGCCTTAGTTCGTTTACCAAGACCTTTTTCAGATATAACAAGTACTTCTTGACCATCTTTAATCACTGAGGTTCCAACGACAAAATCTCCTTCACGTAAATTCACACCTCGTACACCGGAAGCACTACGTCCCATATCACGAACCACTTTAGACTTGAAACGAACCGAATAACCATTGTGAGTACCGATGATAATCTCATCTTCAATTTCAGTACGAAGAACATTAATTAATTCATCACCCTCACGTAGATTCAAAGCTCTTAAACCGTTAGTACGAATATTTGCGAATTGTTCAGTCGAGGTTCGCTTTACAACACCATTTCGAGTCGTGAAGAAGAGATACTCAGCTTTTTGATTATCTACATCAATGATGGTTGCAATTTTTTCACCTTCATCCAGTTTTAAAAGGTTGACAATTGGTAGACCTTTGGCAGCTCGCCCATATTCAGGAATTTCATATCCCTTCATTCGGTAAACTCGCCCTAAATTAGTAAAGAAGAGCAGACGATCATGCGTTGAGGTGGAGACAAGGTGTTGAACGAAATCGTTATCCGCCATACCCATGCCTTGAACTCCACGTCCACCACGTTTTTGAGCGCGGAATTCATCATTATTTAAACGTTTCACATAGCCCTTATTTGACAAGGTAATTAAAACATTCTCTTCTTCGATGAGATCTTCATCTTCAAGAGATATTACCTCGCCAACTAATAATTCAGTACGACGTTTATCAGCAAACTTAGTCTTAACTTCCTCAAGTTCTTCACGTATAATCTTTTTAACACGTTCAGGCTTTGACAAAATGTCAGCTAAGTCAGCAATTAACGCGATCAAATCTTGATATTCACTTTCAATTTTGTCACGTTCCAACCCTGTCAATCGACGAAGACGCATATCAAGAATAGCTTGTGATTGTTTTTCAGACAAAGTAAACTCAGACATCATAGTAGATTGAGCTTCTGCATCAGTTTGAGACTCACGGATGATGCTAATAATCCGATCTATATTATCAAGAGCAATACGAAGGCCTTCTAAGATATGAGAACGAGCTTCAGCACGAGCCTTATCGAAGACAGTACGACGTGTTACCACTTCAATTTGATGCTCAATGTAATCCGTCAAAATCTGCTTTAAAGACAAAATTTTGGGCGTTCCATTTTCAATCGCTAACATGTTGAAGCCATATGAGATTTGGAGTTGTGTTAACTTGAAAAGGTTATTCAGAACAACTGAAGCTGAGGCATCACGGCGAATTTCCACAATCAAACGTACACCTTCACGCGAAGATTCATCCCGACAAGCAGTAATCCCATCAATACGTTTTTCTTGCGCCAAACGCACGATATGTTCATGCACTTTTGCCTTATTAACCATATAGGGGAACTCTGTCACAACGATACGTTCTTTGCCCGCTTTCGTTATTTCAATTTCAGTCTTCGCTCGAAGAGTGATGGATCCTTTACCTGTCTCATAAGCCCGGAAAATACCTGATTTTCCCATGACCAGCGCTCCCGTAGGAAAGTCTGGTCCAGGCAAAACAGTCATCAAATCACGAGTTGTGACATCTGGGTTTTCCATCAACATATCAACAGCAGCGATAGTTTCTCCTAGGTTATGTGGAGGAATATTTGTCGCCATTCCAACCGCAATACCTGTTGTTCCATTTACTAAAAGATTAGGAAATCTTGCGGGTAAAACAATTGGCTCACGCTCTGTTCCGTCATAGTTGTCTACAAAATCTACTGTGTTTTTATTAATATCACGAAGCATTTCAAGTGCGATCTTAGACATACGTGCTTCAGTATAACGTTGAGCGGCAGCGCCATCTCCATCCATTGAACCAAAGTTACCATGTCCATCGACGAGCATGTGACGATAACTCCACCATTGTGCCATTCGAACCATAGCTTCATAGATAGAGGAATCCCCGTGTGGATGGTATTTACCCATAACGTCGCCCGTGATACGGGCTGATTTCTTATGTGGTTTATCTGGTGTATTGCCAAGTTCATTCATACCATATAAAATACGACGATGAACTGGCTTTAGACCATCACGTACATCAGGCAAAGCTCGAGCAACAATTACCGACATTGCATAATCAATGAAACTCGTTCGCATTTCCTTAGCAAGATTAACTTCTACTACGTTTTTATCTTCCATTTTTCACTTTCTAAATCCAATTTAGACCTCCTTAATTATAGCAAAAAATCCCCGAAAATACAGGGATTTCGAACGTTTTGCCTAGTCCCACTAAGCTATTAAAATCTAATAGAGTGTGATATTTTAGTCAGTTAACATTGAGATTTTTAATTTAAACACAAAATTATTTTTAAATTGAGGTAAATAACAAACTGAAACTTTATCACCATAAATAATAATGAGAAAATAATAATGAGAATTTGATGAAGAGTGTGCTTATACAATAATCAAAATACCTAACTGGTAACAAACAATGTTGAATTCTCAATCTGACTGCAATATTTAAATTTGTAATCTGATAGGAACACAACATTTAATGCTGTCTAATCTTCATCCATGCTCAAAACAGAGAGGAAAGCTTCCTGTGGAACTTCTACATTTCCGATGGACTTCATTCGTTTCTTACCAGCTTTCTGTTTCTCAAGTAACTTGCGTTTCCGTGAAATATCTCCTCCGTAACACTTTGCAAGAACGTTTTTACGCAAGGCCTTGATGTCGGCACGAGCTAATATTTTCCCACCAACAGCTGCCTGAATTGGTACTTCAAACATTTGGCGCGGAATCAATTTACGGAGTTTTTCAACAATAGCGCGACCACGAGCTTGAGCAAATTCTTTATGTGCAATGAAAGAGAGTGCATCAACTTTCTCACCATTTAAGAGTATATCCATCTTCAAGAGTTTACTTTTTTGATAATCTGTTATTTCATAGTCAAAGCTGGCATATCCCTTAGTAGATGATTTCAATTTATCAAAGAAATCAAAGACAATTTCATTTAAAGGAATATGATAAATAACATTCACTCGATTTGAATCTAGATAATCCATGGTAACAAAGTCACCCCGCTTCCTTTGAGACAGTTCCATAACAGCACCAATATAATCATTTGGTACCATAATCTGTGCCTTTACATAGGGCTCTTCAATATCTTCAATATAGGAAGGATCAGGAAATTCAGAAGGGTTAGCTACCTCATGAGTTACACCATCTGTTGTGATGACATGATAAATCACTGAAGGTGCAGTCATTATCAAATCCATGTTGAACTCTCGTTCCAAACGCTCTTGGATAACATCCATATGAAGAAGTCCTAAAAAGCCACAACGGAAGCCAAAACCCAACGCTTGAGACGTTTCAGGCTCAAATTGAAGGCTGGCATCGTTCAGTTGAAGTTTCTCCAAAGCATCACGAAGTTCATTGTACTTATTGGACTCAACTGGATAAATACCAGCAAAGACCATGGGATTCATCTTTTTATAACCTTCAAGAGGTTCAGTTGCTGGATTGTCAGCTCCAGTAATAGTATCACCAACACGTGTGTCAGCGACCGTTTTGATTGATGCAGCAATATAGCCAACATCACCAGCCATTAATATATCACGGGAAACAGTTTTGGGATTAAAAATACCCACTTCAGTTACATCAAATTCTTTTCCGTTTGACATCAATCGGATTCGATCACCAACTTTAACGGTACCTTCTTTTAAACGAACTTGTAAGATAACACCACGATAAGAATCATATGCTGAATCAAAAATAAGAGCCTTTAATGATCCTTCAAGATCACCCGTAGGGGCAGGAACTTTAGCTACAATTTGCTCAAGGATTTCTTTAATTCCTATTCCCGCTTTAGCTGAAGCCAATACTGCCTCTGAAGCATCAAGACCAATCTCATCTTCTATTTCCTGTCGAACAACATCTGGTTGAGCCGATGGAAGATCAATTTTATTAATAACAGGGATGATTTCAAGATTTGCATCAAGTGCGAGATAAGTATTAGCTAAGGTTTGAGCTTCGATACCTTGTGCGGCATCAATAACTAACAAGGCTCCTTCACAAGCTGCTAAAGAACGAGAAACTTCGTAAGAGAAATCGACGTGCCCTGGCGTATCAATCAAATGGAAAATGTAGGTTTCTCCGTCATCCGCTTTGTAATTGAGCTCAATAGCATTAAGTTTTATCGTAATCCCACGTTCACGTTCCAAATCCATACTGTCCAGCATCTGAGCTTGTAATTCACGTTTTGAAACAGTTTCAGTCAATTCCAAAATGCGATCAGCTAAAGTTGATTTGCCATGATCAATATGGGCAATGATAGAAAAATTTCTTATTTTTCCCTGTCTATCTTTCATTTCTTGAATATTCATTATTTCAATTATATCATAGTTCTAGCCCTAGCTCCGAGTGTTCGTGTACAAAAAAACTAGAGCTAAAGCTCCAGTCCAAATTTCAATTTACTTTTCTCATATCCATACGAAGATGTTTTCTAACCTGTTTTTTAATGCGTCGCGAGTATCTCCATTCTCTGACCGAAATGAAATCATCTACAAAAGTTACAACAAATGACTCTTTATAGCGTGGAGGTGCTAAAGTTGCCCCCCACATATGTTTTATAATAATATCTTTTTCAAGCGGACTAATTTCTGTTAATTTTTTAGCATTTCGATATGCAATACGAGGATGCACATAGGCATGTGACTTGGCAAATTTAGTTTCACGCCAATCGTAATAGAAAAGGTCATGAAAAAGGCCTGCACGAGCTGTTTCGTAGGATTTCCATCCCCACCTTTTAGTTAATGTATAGCTTTGATAAGAGACTCGCAAACAGTGTTGCAAACGTGTAGAGATATGATGGTGCTCGATCATATCAAGTTTTTTTAGTTCAGGAAGTTCGAGGAATTCACCAACAATAGCCAAATAGTCAGGATCATCCAACCAAGGGCGATCCTCGTCTAATTCTACGCTTTTTCTCTTCATGCGCTCATTATAGCTTTTCATTTATTTTTTGCAAATCAAATACTAATAGTATAAATGTATTAAACAAAAAAAGCGCCTCATCGGCGGTTTTTTTAAAGTGCCTTCTTTGCTGTTTCAGCAAGCGCAGTGAATGCTGCTGCATCGCTTACTGCCAAATCAGCCAACATCTTGCGGTTAATTTCAATTTCTGATAGCTTTAAACCGTGCATCAACTTGCTGTATGAAAGACCATTCATACGTGCTGCTGCATTGATACGAGCAATCCACAATTTACGGAAATCACGTTTCTTTTGACGACGATCGCGGAATGCATAATAGTAAGAGTTCATGACTTGTTCATGAGCTGTCTTGAAGAGCGTGTGCTTAGCTCCATAGTAACCTTTAGCGAGTTTTAATACGCGTTTGCGACGTTTACGAGTTGCGACGCTACCTTTTACACGTGCCATATTTTATTTCTCCTTAAATATTTCTTAGATTTAAATCATATTAATAACTGAAGATTTCTCTTCATTTCCCATCAAATGGGAGCCACTTCTTAATAAAGTAAAGAAATTACTTCATTGTCGCAATCATACGACGAATACGCTTGAAATCGCTACTTGAAACCATAGATCCTTTACGAAGTTGACGACGTTGTTTCACAGTCTTACCATGGAAACGGTGAGATGTGTAAGCGTGGAAACGTTTGAGTCCGCCACTAGCTGTACGTTTGAACCGTTTTGCAGATGCGCGGTGAGTTTTTTGTTTTGGCATATTCTTAACCTTTCTTGTGCTCAATAATAAGCTTCATTGATGAGATACTAATAAAAAATTAGTTGTCCTTTTTCTTTAATGGGGCCAATTGTAAAAACATTTGACGACCATCCATTTTCGCTTTAGATTCAACAGTTGAAATATCTTTTGTTGCTTCTGCGAATTTATCCATCACTTCACGCCCCACATCTTGGTGGGTGATCATACGTCCACGGAAACGAATTGACACTTTGACTTTATTTCCAGCTTCTAGGAACTTACGTGCCTGCTTAAGCTTTGTATTAAAGTCATTATCGTCAATAACCGGACTTAGACGAATTTCTTTGATCATGATGATAGTTTGATTCTTCTTATTCTCTTTCTGCTTCTTCTTTTGCTCAAACTTAAACTTGGTAAAATCCATAATCTTTGCAACAGGTGGTGTTGCTTGAGCGGAAATGAGAACAAGATCGAGTCCTTGTTCTTCTGCTTGTGAAAGAGCTATACTAGTATCTGTGATACCAAGTTGGTCACCTTCTGCAGTGATAAGACGAACTTCTTTAGCGCGAATTGCGCCGTTCATCGTAACGGTCTCTCTTGCTATGTCAATCTCCTTTCGGGTACATAGACCCAAACTTACTCGTTGATAAAACAAAAACGAGGCGCCTAGCAGCACCCCGCAAAAATGAAATTCATTTTAAGAATAATTTCATCTGTTAGCCCAAAACTGTTCACATGAATTTATCATGGAAAGTACTTAGGCGAGAAGCGGGTGCTTCTGCTTTACAACATTTATTATTCTATCACAAGACCTATATCCTGTCAAGAGTAAAGCACAAATAGGAAATAGTCTTGCTCTTATTGTCTAGTTGATTGCTTTATAGCCATACGATATGGTAAAATAGCCGTCTTTTCATCAATTTCTTCTTTATTAATGAGTTTAGTTAAAAAGCGCATAGATACGGCACCTACATCATATAAAGGTTGGTCGATACTTGTAAGATTTGGGCGTGTATAATTTGTTACAATTGTATTGTTTGAAGTGATGATTTCGAAATCTTCTGGTACTTTAACGCCAGAATCTAGTAAGCCGTTCAGAAGTCCCGCAGCTACTTCATCATCCGTCACATAGGCAGCAGTTGCTCCCATAGCAAGCACACGGTCAACTAACTTCATACCTGCTTTATAAGAATACTTTGTTTCAATTACTTGAAGTTCAGAAAATGCCCGATGATTTGCTTCAAGTGCCTCTTTGAAACCGTCAAAACGTTCAGTATTAATGGCATTTACCAAAGGTCCGGTAATCAATGCTAGTTTTTCGTGATTCTTTGCTAAGATACCAACTGCTTCAACGGTTGCCTGACGATGGTCAATCGTTACCGCTGGCACTTGCTCTTCTGGATCAATCATACCAGCTAAGATAACAGGCGTTCGCAAACGAGAAATACGTTGACGGACTGAATCAGCCATCGTGTCCCCCATAAAAATAATACCATCAACCTGTTTTGCTGCAAAATCGTCAATAAGGGCCATTTCTTTATCTGGATCCCCATCTGAGTTAGCAATCAAGATGTTATAGTTATACATACGTGCGACATCATCAATACCGATAATAATTCTTGAATAGTATGAGTGAGTAAATGATGGCAAAACGATACCAATAGTTGTTGATCGCTTGCTTGCAAGTCCGCGGGCAATCGCATTAGGTCGGTAATCAAGTTCTTCAATAACGTTCAATACTCGTTTTCGAGTTGTTTCTTTAACGTTAGCTACGCCGTTGACGACCCGACTAACTGTTGCCATTGAAACCCCTGCGACACGAGCGACATCATAAATAGTAATGGTATTATTTTCTTCCATGTCTTCTCTTTTCACAAATTTTCATTTTCTTACATTATATCGTTTTCTGAAAGCCTTTACAAGTCTCAAATCCTAATTTTTTATATTTTCTTAATTTTGGCAAATTGTAAAATTAGTTTAGCCACCTGAAGCAAGAAAAAAACACCTGAATTTCTTATACTTGAATTTGAAAGAAGACAAGTAGAAAAGGA
>NZ_JACHHV010000033.1 GCF_014202895.1 Lactovum miscens | reverse complement strand
TGAGACTTGGATGAATCATTATCCAAGAAAAATGTTCAAGTATCAGACACCATTTCAGATGTATCGGGGTGGCTAAATTAAATTTGCAATTTGCCTAAATATTTTTCCCCATTGATTATTGAATTTATATTTGTACTCTCTGAGTTAATAATTTCATAATTTACATCCAAAAGATAACTTGAAAAATCTGTCAGACCTACCGAAGAAATTCGACGTTCATTTCTTGAAGCTTGCCCCAATGCTTTTTGTGTCAAACGGAGTTGATTATTTAAGGTTGAGCTGTAGCTCGCGACGCCATAATAACTACTTTGAAGAGACTGGTTATAACCAACATTATAGAAATGAAGTTGACTATCAGTCCGATAAAATGGCGATTCTGGCTTACTAGATTTGACTGAATCTGCAAGTTTTGTGACAGCTTCATATTCTTTTAAGAAACTCTTACTAGAGTTTCCTGGAATAACTGAAAGGTCTTTATAAAAGCTAAAAGACATATCTAAAATAAGGAGGGACAACAAGAACTTACCTTTAAATTTCCAAAGAACTAAACCATTAATCAGAAGTAAAAAAACTGCATAGATGTAAAAATTCCACTGCCCAGAAAAAATAATTTTAATGTTATTAATATGAACTCCAGCCAATAAACCGGTCATATAACCTACAGTGAAAAGAACAATCATCATAAGTATTGTCCGTAAAAGTATCCATGGGCTTATTTTTAAACGTTGTTGCCAAACTTGGTAGGCAATAATAATAAGTAAAAAGCTAAGCATGAATGAATTTCGATAAGGAAATCCAGCAACTTGCTGAAACATATGCCACACTGCATTAGCTGTCTGAATCCAAAAACTAATAAAAATTAATCCAAGAAAAAGAGCGGTGAAACATTTCTCCTTTTTACGAAAAGGTAGTTGAAAATAGAGAGCGACTAAAAGAATTACTAGACTCCCCACATAGAAACTTGGTAAATGAGAAAGTCGAGTCAAATAATTGGAGTTATCAATTCCTAATTGTTGAAAAATATCTGTCAAAAAATGTGGATATGGAAGAAAAGTCGCAATAGAATTATTAGTCTTTCCTGTTTTAAGCATTCCCACTATGGCAGGAATTAAAACAAACATTGACATCAATCCTGCAAAGATAGAATAGTGCACAAAATTCCAAAATTTGAATTTAATTTGTATCCAATAACTTTTTAAATTAACAAATTTGGTTTCTACAAGAGTTATGTAGAAAAAATACAATACAACGAAAATACACGTCATATAAACCAAGATAGTAATTAGTAACAATTGCTAAAAATAGAAAAACAGTATATACAATACCATTTCCAGTCTTGATCATCCTCTCTAATGACCAAACTACAAATGGAAGCAGTATAAGAGCATCTAACCACATCAGATTTAGAAGATAAAGACTTGCAAAGCTCGAGAAGGCAAACGCCATACCAAAGGCCACCATCGAAAAATCTAATTTTTTAAAGTGCATATGCAGGTAGAACAACATTGCTGAAGATATGGAAGCTATCTTCAGAAAAATTAACCAAGTAATCGCAACATCAGTTTGCCCATCCTTAAACAAAATTAAAATAAGATTAAATGGGCTAAGTAAATAATAAGCTGCCAAAGCAAAGCTTGAATCCCCCAACCCAATTGAAAAGGAATAAAACGGATTAGCTTGTCCCTGTATGATATCGGTAAAATAGGCTAAAAAAGGCGCATATTGATTCGATAAATCTGATGATAAGAGATTCCGTCCACCAAAAGGAGCCAATTTAAGCAAAACAGAAAAGAAAATTAATATTAGTAAAGGAATAAAAAAACTTAATAAATAAATAATGAGATTTCTTAAATTAATTTTAAACATTATTCATTATACCATGCTCAACTTTTTGCAATCATATATATTAAAATTTTTAGATGTAATTTTAAATTGAGAGTATTTGCAAATAGTATTTTCATATAAAAATTTGATTAAAAATATAAAACTCCCCATAATTTGGATATTTTGTCCAGATTATAGGGAGCACTACATGTAAAGTATAATTTTAGGTCACATTAAAAAGTAACTCACTTTTAACTTTTAACTTAGCCCTTCAGCAGAAAATTATTCAGGGCGAGCAAATTCTGAAATCAAGCTTTCTGCACACTTGAGCCCATCAATTGCAGCAGAAACAATTCCACCGGCAAAACCTGCTCCTTCACCAGATGGATAAAGTCCTTTAGTTGTAAGAGATTGAAGGCTTTCCTCGTCACGATTGATTCGTATAGGAGATGAAGAACGAGATTCGACACCGGTCATTACAGCATCTGCTTGAGCAAAACCATGAATTTTATGATCAAGACCAACCAATGCCTCTTCAAGCGGTTTAGAAATCCAATCTGGAAAAAGTGCGTGCAAATCAGTCAAGTTAACACCTAAAGAATAACTTGGAATCACTTCTCCTAATTTTGTTGAAGCTTTTCCTGCTAAAAAATCACCTACTAACTGAGCTGGTGCTCGATAGGTCGCCCCTCCAAGTTCATAGGCCTTTGCCTCTAGTTGACGTTGAAATTCAACACCTGCCAAAGGTGAATCTGATTGGAAATCTTCTGGGAAAACTTGGACCAAAAGACCTGCGTTTGCATTAATCTGATCACGTGCATGCTCCGACATTCCATTTGTAACTAAACGACCTTCTTCAGAAGCTGCGGGAACTACTAAACCACCCGGACACATACAGAAGGTATAAACGCCACGGCCATTTTCGGCCTTGTATGTCAATCGATATTCTGCAGCACCCAATCTTGGATTAGAAGCAAATTCTTTATATTGAGCTTTATTGATGACTTCTTGAGGATGCTCAATACGAACGCCAACTGCAAAAGGTTTGGCTGTCATTCCCACACCTTCTTCATGCAATTCAGAGAACGTATCTCGAGCTGAGTGACCAATCGCAAGTATGACATGATTAGTTTTTATTTCTTCACCACTTATTAATTTAACAGCTTGAATCGACTTGTTCTTTATGACAAACTTATCCATTTGAGCTTCGAATCGAACTTCTCCTCCCAAGTTAATGATTTTTTTACGAATATTTTTTACAATTCCACGAAGCAGATCTGTTCCTACATGAGGGTGAGCAATATAAAGGATGTCCTCAGGTGCTCCTGCCTTAACAAATTCATCTAAGACTTTTCGACTTCTTAAATCACGAGTGCGAGCCGTTAACTTGCCATCCGAAAAAGTACCTGCTCCTCCTTCTCCAAATTGTACATTTGAGCTTGGGTTGAGCTTACCTTCCGTCCAGAAAGCATCAATCGCTTTTACACGTTCATCGACAGCCTGACCACGTTCTAACACAATGGGTTTATAGCCCATTTGTGCAAGCAGCAGGGCCGCAAACATGCCTGCTGGGCCAAAACCGATAACAACTGGGCGTAGTGGCATCAACTTAATACCAACTTTAGGATCATTATACTCAAGATCTGGAGTCAATGAAATTTGCTTATATCGACTTTTATCTAGGTATTTTGCTTCATTTTTGACAGCTACATCCACCGTATAAATAAAATCTATCCGTCCACGATGACGGGCATCAATTGATTCTTTGTAAATACGGTAGTCTAAAAGTTCTGATTCTGATAGTCTGAGCTTTTTCAAAACCTGCTCTTTAACTTTCTCAATTGAATCATCAATTGAGATTTTAATTTGGGATATTCTTAACATGACAATAGTATAGCATAGCATTGCATATAATCGACACAAATTTTATTATCTCAATTTATAGATATCTTTTCTAAAAAAGTTTTTTAAATAATATAAGTTATCATCTCTCTGCAGTGAAAGATTATTCAGTGTCATTTTTTCAGCAACTTTTGTGCATTTCTTGGTAAATTCTTATGTTAATTTTTTAAGAAGACAGACTAAGTAAGATATTTAGCACTCACAAAAATTGCATAATATTACAATCTATTCAAAAAGAGAAATATTTCAATCCCCTTTTTACATAAAAATTCATGCTATTTATATCATTTTTTCTGAAGATATTAGAATTATTTCATTATCTCCAGCCCAAATCCGGTGCCATATCTTTCACAATTGTTTCAAGCATGTGCACATTGAATTCAACACCTAACGTGCTTGGAATCGTTAACAAAACAGTATCTGCTTCCCTGATGGCTTCGTCTTCTTGAAGATCTTTAACTAAGTCTTCAGGTTCGCCTACATATGTACGGCCAAAAATTGTGGGATTTTGGTGATGAGCTAAATAGCCAACTTCGTCTTGAGACTGTTCTGAGCCCACTAGGATTCTGCGTTCCAAATCATTAGTAATTGGAAGGATAGAGCGAGTGACCAAAGTCCTTGGCTCAAAGTTATGTCCAGCTTCTTTCCACGCTTCTTTATAGGCCCGCAATTGATTGGCTTGCTGAATATGGAACGGTTCTTTACTTTCATAGGTCACCAAAGTTGAGGATTGAAGATTCATTCCCATTTTTGCTGCCCAAATCGCAGTACTTTGTGAGCCAGCCCCCCACCATATGCGTTGACTTAACCCTTCCGAATAGGGTTCGAGTGAAAGTAAACCAGGAGCTTGTGGAAACATAGGTTGAGGATTAGGCTCGGCAAAATGTGGACCTTTGACTAATTTTAGAAATTCGAGTGTTCGTTCACGTGCAATTTCCTTAATTTCTTCTTCACTATAGTCATATCCAAAATACTTCCAGCCATCTTGAACTTGTTCAGGCGCTCCGCGGCCAACACCAAGTTGAATACGATTTTGAGTCAGAATATCTGTGATCCCGGCATTCTCTGCCATCATATATGGATTTTCATAGCGCATGTCAATAATTGCAGTGCCAATTTCAATCTTACTTGTTCTTTGTCCAATCGCTGACAATAGTGGAAAAGGCGAAGCACTTTGCTTCGCAAAATGGTGAACCCGATACCAAGCACCATCCATCCCCATTTTTTCAGCTTCAACTGCCAAATCGACTGACTGTTCATAGCTTTCCTTGGCTGATTGGACACCTGCTACATGAGGCTGCCAGAAACCAAAACTCAAAAAACCTAACTTTTTCATTCTCACTCCTTTTAAATTTTGTAATTTAATTATGAATTATATTTGTTGAATAAGTCCATAACAGAACCTGTAAATTCTATAACTTTCCCATCAATCTCAAGCTGATCTACTTGCATATTATCTTCAAAAGCTGGAACCTCCCGCATCTCTAGCATTATGAAGTCAGAAGCATCTTTGAATTCCTTGACAGTTGTGTGGTTTGCATCATGAACGGTTACTTTAAACATTTTATCATCCCTCTTTTCCCAAATTATATATTAGCTTTGAAGCTTTAAAATTTTATTTGAGCCACTGTTGAGCAGCATTGATCTCTGATCGTGTCAATTGGTGACTTCCTGGTTGTGTATGGATTTCTAAATTAGCTCCGGCAGATTTTAAATTCTCAATCAATGAGTTAAAACTTAACTTAGGTACAATTGGATCATTTTCACCATAACTTACAAAAACCTTGGTGTCCTTTAACTTTTCAGAAGTTACAGGGACTGATGTCAGATGCATCGCGTGAAGGGCAATGATCTTCGCAAATTTTATGTTTTTAGCAAGGGAAATATGTAAAGCTATATTTGCGCCATTTGAGTAACCAATCACTATCATTTTAAAGATATCTAAATTGAATTGGTTTGACAAATTTTTAATCTCTTTGACTAACCAATCCGATTCCTTTTCTAAAGAATTAAGATTAAAATTACCTTCGGCATAACGTTCAAAATAGCGATTATAGCCTTGTTCCGATACTCGACCACGAATTGCTATGATAGGATGCTCTGATGCAATCATATCTGCTAATTGAATCAGTTCTGTCTCATTTCCTCCAGTACTGTGGAGAAGGAGGACAGGCGCAAGTTCAGGATTTCCTGACCGAAAAAAATAATGCATCATATCTATTCTGGCCTTTCTATTTCAAAGGTCTCACCAAGTTTTGCATAATGATTTCCTTCAAGGCGAGCCACAGCTCCCATCTTATCAACTGCAATGTGAAAACTTTCTTCATCAATTAAATCATCTTCTAGGCAAAAATTCACAATTTCTAGTAAAAACAAATGACTCTTCTCACCCACTTCGTGATGCTTATAAAGCTTTGTCTCAAATCGAATTTTACTATTCTTAATTGATGGTGTATCAATCATCTGAGATTTTTCCAGCTCAATCTCAAATTCTAAAGCTTCACTTACGTTTTTGGATAGCTTTGCCGCGGTCCTGTTCATTTCCTCGACATTTTCTAAATTTACTAAATGAACAACAGCCTCTCCTGTCTCCAAGATATTCAGAGCAGTGTCCTTCATATCTTGAAAAGCAATTGAGATGATTGCAGGTTCACTTGAAACGATATTGAAAAAACTAAAAGGAGCAACATTCACATTCCCTTCCCGACTTTTTGTGGTAATCCAGGCAATAGGACGAGGAATAACAGTCGCAGATAAAATTTTGTAAATTTCTTTTGGACTTAATTGATTGCTTTGAAAATTTTTCACTCTCAATAACTCTCTTTCTTTGATTTTATTTTCTAAAATTGCTTTATTAACTTGATACTATCACTAGATTTCAACTGGAATACGATAAACCACTTTTTCCATTGTCCAAAGCGTATCCTCACGACGGTCACGTAAAGCATCTGAAGTATCTAAAGGTCTCAAACGTGAAATTGCTTTAGCCTTTGTAGCCTCATCTTCTGGAAAAAGATGAGGTGGTAAACTCAAGTCAAGACCAGCTTCCTCTTTTGTCTCATCAATCCAGAAACCAGAAGTGATTAAGGCAGTTTCATAACTATCAACTTTAGATTTACCATCCTTTGCCATTTGAAGTGCTCCAATCCCTGGTGTATCAGTTGCAATTTCAAATAAAACACCTGGTGCAACACGAACATATTCACTTGAGAAATAAAAACGGTCAACTAAGCCAGAATTTGGAAGACGATAACTCTGGATACGATCAATCCAATATTGTATACTTTCAGGATTGTCCGTACGAAGTGCCATATGATGGATCGTACCAAATCCTTGCCAAGCATGAGGCTCATTAGTTGATTCCTCAATGATGAGTGAGGCACCATTCCCTCCTTCAGCCACTTCAAACAAAGTCGCATTTCCATCTGTAGCTGTCGCACGAAAGCCAAAAACTTCTGTCACAGTTGCTTTAAGATTTTCTGAATCAGCCACTTTAACAAATACTGGACCAAGTCCTGTAATTGCATGTTTTTTTTCAACGTTGGAAAGTTGCCATGGTGCATTGAAACTCTTAACACCAACATTATTCTCATCTGAAATCAGTTGATATTGTTGGTTATCAAAGTCTACAAACTCAAGTGCTTTTTTCTCAAATTTTGTTTCGATTTCTCCGTGTTCAACATGAGCTTCTGTAAACCGTTTATACCAGTAATTTAAGCTTTCATCGGATGGAACTCGGAAGCTAGCACGTTCGATATTATTTGTTCCATGCATTCCTTGAGGGATACCAGGAAAATCAAAGAAGGTAATGTCCGTTCCTGCATTTCCATCTTCATCTGTGAAGTACAAATGATAAGTCTCATAATCGTCTTGATTGACAGTTAGTTTTGCCAAACGTAATCCTAAAATGTTAGTGAAGAAATCATAGATCTTCTGTGCGCTTGAAGTAATCGCAGTTACATGGTGTACACCACCCAGAATATATTTTGAATTAATTTCAGGCATATTTTATTTTCTCCTTTCGTTTACATTTGTAAACATATTTTATAAATAAATTATATCAGTTACATACGTAAACGCAAGAAAAAAGCCTTATAAATATATAAAACTCATAAAAATATTTAAGATTCAATCAACTCCTCAATTTTTACTAGTACACCATCTTTATCATTTCTCAAGGCAACTTGACTTGCGCTTACTTTCACTTCTTCAAATGCATCGTTTATAGCGTAGCTCACACAAGCTTCAGCAAACATTTCAAAATCGTTATAACCATCACCAAAGGCAATCATTTCGGCTTGGGGATTCCTAGCATTTCTTGTAAATGTCTAACAGTCTTCCCTTATGTACGTTAAAGCTTGTAATGTCAATCCACTTTGGTTCACTCACTAACCATATAAAGTTTATTTCTGTACTTTTCAATGCCCCTAATCGTTTCAAAAGCACGTGCTTTAATATCAAAAAATGATAATTTGATGAAATATTCAAAAATTTCACCAAGGTTATCAACCTCCTTGACCATTGTATAAGAGCGACGGATAAGCAACCGTTCTCCTCTGACCGGCTCTTTAAAATATACGTAGCTGTCTGAGTGCAGACCATGCAATTACTGTTTGTCGTGTTGAATCTGATAAAGTTTGGGCGATCACTTTCTTACCTAAACTATTCTAGATAAGAGACTCAAATACAAATACACCATTATATTTTATAAGACTTGTTGAATCTCCTGTAATCCAAAGGTTTTCGTCTAAATCACCAAAAAGTTCTTCAACACGTTCCACCTGCTTCCCTATTACTACAGCAAAAGCGATTCTTTTTTATCAAGTAATTTTTGACTTTCTGAAGTATTCATGATTAAAATTTCCTGAAATATTTAGAAAGTTCCATCCAAGTCTGTCAATATGGGTTTCATTACTTATCTCCATGTAATTTTTGTTGGCTCTATTATTAGAAGTTCATAGTATTTTCTGGTAAACGATGACATCAATTAAATCGTCTATATTACTGTGATAATATTTTTTTGCATGTATCAAAATTGTGGTAGATATCTTTATATTTAAGATGAAACAGATCTTGCCAATGAATATAAATAATTAGCCACCTTTTAATTTTTCTATTTTATGTTCTTTGATTGCACTGGAATCCCTCAATCAAAAAATTTTGTTTTCAAACTAAGTAACTGGGTTAGTTCATTTTAAATTCTAAATAAAGATCATTATAATAACCATTCCAATATGGATTCAAGTCCTTATAGGCTTCATCTTCTTTTATAACATCTGAAGCAGGGTAGAATTCCTTATCATTCCGAATAGCTTTAGGCAGCATAGCTTTTGCCTTATTGTTGGGCGTTGAATAGACCACCCATTCTGCATTTTGTGCCGCATTCCTGGGCTCCTGCATAAAGTTGATAAAAGCATAAGCACCTTTCACATTCTTTGCACTTTTGGGAATGGCTAAGTTGTCATACCAGATATTTGTCTTTTCAGGAATCACATAGTGAAGATGTTTATTTTCCGCAACCATCTCTGCACCTTGACCAGAATATACGACCGCCAATGGAGTTTCATTATTAACCATGTAATTCATGATCTCGTCACCAAGAATTGCTTTGACATTTGGCGTCAATTTAAGAAGGTCTTGGTAGGCAATGTTGAGTTGAATCTCATTAGTTGAGTTCAATGAATAACCATGCTTGGACAAGACCATAGCCATAACATCACGTACAGAGTCAGTTAACAGAATCTGATCCTTGTAGTTTGGAGACCAAAGATCATTCCAAACTTTTGGTGGGCTTTTTACTAATTCATCATTATAAACAATCCCTAAAGTTCCCCAAAAATAAGGAATTGAATATTGGTTTCCTGGATCAAAAGCTGGATTCAAAAGCTTTGGATCATCTTCTGATAATCCTTTTATCTTTCGATGATCAATTGTCTGAAGAAGATTTTCCTTTGACATCTTTTCAATCATGTAGTCAGAGGGCACAACGATATCATAATTTGTTCCACCCTGCTTTACCTTGGCATACATAGCCTCATTAGAGTCAAAAGTCATGTAGTTCACTTTGTAGCCAGATTGTCTTTCAAACTTTGTGATCAAGGTTGGATCAATGTATTCCCCCCAATTATAAATCGTGATTGTATTGCTGTCCGTTTTGGTTCCTGACTGTGCATTCATAATGGATGAACTGACACCTAGAGTAATAATAATTACAACAATGGCAGAAAGGAAAGAGAGTAATTTTTTCATTATGTTAAGCTTGCTCCTTTCCCTACGGTTTCGTTATCCCGGACTATGAAATAATAGCCAACAACTAAAATAGCACTAAAGAGAAAAACAACTGCTGAGAGAGCATTAATCTCAAGTGAAATACCGGCACGGGCACGGCTATAAATTTCAACTGACATTGTCGTAAAATCATTACCTGTGACAAAGAAAGTTACCGCAAAGTCATCAAGCGAGTAAGTGAAGGCCATAAAAAAACCTGCAATAATACCTGGCGTCAAGTAAGGTAGAATGACTTCTCTCAGAGTTTGAGAAGGTGTTGCACCAAGATCAGCTGCCGCATCCACTAAAGAATTGTCCATTTCCTGATAGAGTGGAAGAACCATCAATACCACAATTGGGATTGAGAATGCAATGTGAGAAAGTAAGACTGAGGTAAAACCAAGTTTCATGCCAAGTGCTGTGAAAAGAATTAAGAAACTAGCACCAATTACGACATCTGGAGAAACCATTAAAACGTTATTTAAACTCATGATAATGTTTTTATGTTTCTTAAGATTATCAATCACCATTGCACCGAAAGTACCAATAGCTGTAGCAATGAGTGAGCTGAGAAAGGCCAAAAAGAAAGTTTGAATAACAATCAAGATTAATCGACTATCAGCAAATAAATCAGAAAAGTTTTGCCAAGTGAAGCCGGTAAAGGTGCTCATGTCACCCCCTTTATTGAAAGCGTAGAAAATCAGATAAAAAATAGGGGTATAAAGAATAACTAAGACAAAAGCAAGATAGAATTTCCCAATCCGGTGTTTACTTTTCATATTTATCCTCCTTCTCTCTGGTGAAATACATGATGATGACCATCACAACAACTAAAATAATAGCAATAGTAGACCCCATTCCCCAGTTCTGAGTTGTTAAGAAATGTTCTTCCACTGCTGTGCCTAGTGTAATGACCTTGTTTCCTCCAATCAATCGAGTCAACATGAATAAACTGAGCGAGGGAATAAAGACAGCTTGGATCCCAGCCCGTACACCAGGCATAGAGAGCGGTAATATGATTCGGCGAAAGGTTTGATATTTACTTGCACCCAGATCATAGCTAGCGTTTGTTAGATTTTCATCCAACTCATCAAGGGCATTGAAGATTGGCATGATCATGAAGGGAATCGAAATATAGCTGGCAACAAAAATAAAACTGGCATCCGTAAAAAGTATTTGCGGACGACCAAGACCTATGAAACTTAAAAAATTATCAGCAGTCCCAAATTTTCCAAAAATACCTATGAAGGCATAAGCCTTAAGAAGCAAGTTAACCCATGTAGGCAAGATGATAAGCATTAGCCAAAGCTGCTTTCTCTTCAACTTAGTCAAAACATACGCGGTTGGATAGCTGATTAGTAAAGTAACAAATGTAATTATAAAAGCATAAAGGAAAGAATTCCATGTCATCATTAAATAAGTACCTGCCGTAAAATAAGTCACATAATTGGCAAAAGTGAACTGACCTGAAATATTAAAAAACGATTGAAAGAAGAGCATGGCTAGGGGAATTACGACAAATAGGGCCAACCAAAGGTAATAAGGAATCTGAACAATTTTTTTAAACATTTTCCTCCCCTTTTTTGAAATCTAAACCTGTTTGAGATTTCTCAGAAACAACTGATTCAACTTTATTCTCTGAATCAGATGGGTCCTTACTATGTAAGATCTCATCAATCGCTTCAGCCACAGCCTCTTCGTCAGTTTGTCCAAGAGCTTCTTGAACAACTTCAGCTAATGCCTCATGAACTGCAGCTTCCTCCTCTTCAGCCTCTTCAACAACTGCTTTGATTAACCCCTCTGTACGCTCATCTTCTTCAGCAAATTCTTCAATACGAGCATCAAAGTCCTCTTCATTTTCATTTAAACGCATGATATGGATTGCTTCTGGATCAAAATCAACACCTACGTTTTCCCCAACAATAGCTTTGTGCGTTGAGTGAATCATCCATTCGTTATTAAATTCGTCATAAGCTACGATTTCATAGTGAACGCCACGAAAAAGTTGTGTATCCACCTTAACATTGAACTTACCTTCATCTGGCAAAGTAAACCAAATATCCTCTGGGCGTATTACTACTTCGACTGGCTCGTTTTTACGCATACCTCCATCTACGGCTTCAAACTCTTGGTTGTTAAATTTTACCAGGTAGTCTTTGACCATTACACCATTTAAAATATTAGACTCACCAATAAAGTCAGCCACAAAGTGGTTAATTGGTTCATCATAGATGTCAGTTGGAGTGCCCGACTGCACAATTTCGCCATCTTTCATAACGAAAATCCAGTCTGACATAGCTAGTGCTTCTTCTTGGTCATGAGTCACAAAGATAAAAGTTATACCTAAAGATTGTTGTAATTCACGAAGCTCATATTGCATATCTTTACGAAGTTTCATATCAAGGGCAGACAATGATTCATCAAGAAGTAAAACTTTTGGACGGTCAATTATGGCACGGGCTATGGCCACACGTTGACTTTGTCCTCCAGACAATCGACTGATCTTACGACTTCCAAGACCTTCTAGCTGAACCAGTTTCAAAGTTTCGGCCACACGCTGAGCAATTTCAGCTTGAGCAACCTTACGAATTTTCAATGCAAAACCAACGTTTTCGGCCACCGTCATATTAGGGAAAAGAGCATAAGATTGAAATATAGTATGAATATCTCGCTGATTAGTTGGTAAGTCATTGATTCTTTTTCCTTCAAGGAAAATATCACCAGATGTAGCATCCAAAAGACCTGCTAAAATATTTAAAATTGTCGACTTTCCTGAGCCAGAAGCACCTAGCAAGGTATAAAATTTACCCTGCTCAAGTTCAAAATTAATGTCTTTTAATACTAACTCTGAAGAAACATCAAATTTCTTCATAACATTTCTAAATTCAATCAACGCTGTCATTTCATTCTCCTAAATCTACTAATGGTAATCTTGCATAATAGCTTCTTTTATTTACCATACCGACGATGTCGGCATAATTTTTTTTAAAATAATTTTTCTTTTCATTCTATCATAAAGATATTGCAAATAAATCTTCATCCACAATTGCCAAAGATATTTGACTTTCATTTTCTAAAATCTAGCTGTGGTCAAGATAAAGGTATCATCAACATAATCAGCTAGGCTTTGTTAGAAAAGATTAAGGGTGACTTGAATTTACATATTGTGTTATCTGTAATAGCATTAATCACCTTTTATTCTTGTTTATCAGAATACAGAAATACCATTTCTTGCCCACAATTGAGATTGATTGATTTTTAGATTCAGCATTTGGATGACAATTGTGAATGTGTGAAAAATTTCTCAATTCTTAATCGCCGAGCTATTATCAAAAGCTCTTTAAAAATATGGTGAAATTTAACAGTAGATTAAAGACTTATGTTGAATCTTCTACAAATGACAACTTCTTTTCCCAGAATAGCAATCAAAAAACACCAATATGAATCTGGGATTTGTCGATTTACCCAAAAAAATTCAAACAAATCTCTACCTACTAGTCTAATAGTTTAGAGTCCACATAGTAAATTCCAATTTTTATTAATCACTTGCAAAGATTATCTTAAGTGATATAGATGTTCAATTAAGTCGCCTAAAAACAGATTTTCATCAAATTTGACATTTTATTTGACTATTCGTGTAGTAGTTGTGACCCTAGCTGCAAAATCAACTTTTAATGTTTCTGCCATACTTTTAGAACTCCGTGCAATTTCAATCCACGTACTCCATACCGTACTACTGGAAACATATCTCATATTTAAAAATAACAAGAACTGACAGGTGTTTATCTTCAAATACTATACCACTTGGTAGACAAAGGCTGGCTAGACGTTAGAACCCAAGATTTATTTTATCCCGGCCAAGGTACTTCACAAAACATAACCAAAGTGTTCGTATGTCGTTTCCATTTACAATGTCCAGGGAAAATTAACCATCTTGAAGGATTTAGTCATTTAGTCATATGGATAAATTAAATCTGCCAAAATTTAGAATTTACTCAGCCTCAAGCAGGTTTGAGAGTTAAACGTTCATTTCTTCTTATCTCTCCTTCAATTTTCTCCCGATAATGTTTCTTATCTTCAGTGTTATTAAGATATTCCGCTACTTCCACCATAGTTGCCCCTAGACAAACCTCCCCAAACATGAACCAGTCCCCATTTCGTGTAATGACACGGTGCTTCACTCCTAGCTCCATCAATTCACGATCATGTGAGAGACCAGCTGGGTAAATTTTCAAAGTTGCTTGCCCGTCATTAGTACCTGTACTATTTTTTCGCACAAAAATATTTGTCTTATGCCCTAACGTTTCTCCTTTAGATGAAATAATCAAATTATCCGCAATTAATTCAAGTTGCATAGAGGCATAGTAACGTAGTGCGTCATCTCCCACAGTAAATGTCGTTCCTTGTTTCAGCCCATTATTATTGCGAACATGAGTAATAAACATTACGATGGTCCCTGATTCTACGATCAAAGGATTGAGTCGACTCAAAGCTTCTGAAATTACGCGCTCACGTTCTTCATCAATACTACCTTTTCCAAGTGAGTAGTTCAGGCTGTTCTCTGGTAACATGACAGCTAAACTGTCCACCACAATCAAACGTATGGCCGCTGACTGCAAATATCGTTCCATAGCATCAAAGGCAATTTCTTCTGTCTCAGGATTGATAACAATCAGATCATCTACCTCAACTCCTAATTGCATCATCCGAGCCTCTGATAGGCGACGCTCGGCATCAATATAGACACAGAATTCACCTTTTTTCTGCATGGCAGCAACGGCGGCAAGAGCGAGATGAGTTTTGCCAGTTTTAGTTTCTCCATAAACTTCGACAACACTCCCTTCTGCATAACCTCCACCGGTTGCTAAATCAAGACCTAAAAGACCTGTCGAATGAAGTTTTCTTTTTTCAAAGATTTTTCCTTCCCGGGCAAGCTGATTTTCTTTTTTTAAGGCTTCAAATAATTTTCGTTTTGCTTTGACTTCCGTTACCTTTATCTCACTCATTTAAATTCTCCTTTCCATCAATGATAAACACCACGAGCATCTGGAATAATAATTTTAGCAATTACGTAAACAGGGATTTCAGGATCAGTCTCCCAATCAGGGTACTCCTCATTATTGAAAGAATGCATTGTTAAGTGATCCCGATGAGGAATAATGTATTTCATAAAAGTACTTCCATCATATTGAACAGCATAAAGCCCTTCTGTTGTAATCATCGTTGATGGAAAACCAAACATAGGATCTCCATCTTCAAATAAAGGTGAAGCTGAATTTCCTCGTACCACAAAAGATAAGACAAAATGCGAAGGGATTTCTGAGGCGGGCAAAGTTACCCTTTCGGGTTTTACATGGTAAATCTCGTCCAGAGAAATTCCTGCACCAGCCGCAAACTCCAAATCATATTGTTCAAAAGTAACAGTTTCAATCTCTGGAACTGAGAATAAAGCCTCGCTTTCATGAACTTGCTCTTCTAATTGAACTCGAGCATATGATAAGACTGCCGTCCGTCGCTTTGTTACCAATTGTTGCATGGTCTGAGTTGTTTTAATGATTGTCTCATCACTTTCACTAGATAGTAAGGCAGAAAGCGGCACAGATAAAAAGTCAGCAATCAAAGTGAGTTTCTGATTAGAAGGCTTATGCGTTCCTTTGATCCAATTTGAGACATTAGCTTGGGAAGTTGAAATAGCCCCAGCTAATTCTTTTTGACTTTTATGATTGGCTTTGAGCAAAGACTTTAAGTTAATCCCAAAATTCTTATTAATGTTATTCATCTTGTTACCTCACTCGGATCATACCATTTTCATTTTTAAATTACAAGTATGTTATAATATTTTATATAAAATTATAATTATGAATAAGAAGGCAAATTGCAAATTTAATTTAGCCACCCCGATACATCTGAAGTGGTGTCTGATACTTGAACATTTTTCTTGGATATTGATTCATCCAAGTCTCA
>NZ_JACHHV010000032.1 GCF_014202895.1 Lactovum miscens | reverse complement strand
CCTTTTCTACTTGTCTTCTTTCAAATTCAAGTATAAGAAATTCAGGTGTTTTTTTCTTGCTTCAGGTGGCTAAACTAATTTTACAATTTGCCATTTTTTTTATATTAGGTTTTCTGGAAATTTTTTCAAATAATTACTGGTATCTTGGTCTTATTTTCTTTGTTATGACCATTGTCTGGTTATCCTTGTTTATTTCGGAAAATAGGAAAAAGTGATTATGTAAGCTTAAAATTCATTTCGGCTTATGACAAAAAATGGTAAAATATTGTCTAAAGTCTAAAATGAATTTTTAAATTTATTTTTATTCAGTTTTAGAAAGATCTTGAAAAATGACAGAATATTTATCAGTTTCGACTTTGACAAAATATCTTAAGGCAAAGTTTGATAAGGATCCCTATCTTGAAAGGGTTTATCTGACAGGAGAAGTATCAAATTTCCGTCAAAGACCAAGTCATCAATACTTTGCTCTTAAAGATGAAGGCGCAGTGATACAGGCGACGATGTGGGCTGGCCAATATCATAAATTGGATTTTAAACTTGAAGATGGCATGAAAGTTCTAGTCGTTGGACGTATAAGTCTATATGAGAGAAATGGTTCCTACTCGATCAATATTGAAACTATGACTCCTGATGGAATTGGTGTTTTGGCTGTTCAATTTGAGCAACTAAAGAAAAAATTGTCTGATGAAGGACTTTTTGAGGAGCGTTATAAGAAGGCACTTCCTATTTTTTCTCGTAAGGTTGGGGTAGTAACTTCACCATCAGGTGCAGTTATTCGGGACATCATTACAACGATCAATCGTCGTTTCCCAATGACTGAGATTCTTCTTTTCCCAACGAAAGTTCAGGGAGATGGTGCGGCTGAAGAAATCGCTACTAACATTCGTAAAGCAAACGAGCGTAATGATCTGGACTTATTGATTATAGGGCGTGGCGGTGGTTCTATCGAAGACCTATGGTGCTTCAATGAAGAAATTGTTGTTCGAGCAATTTTTGAATCCCAGTTACCAATTATTTCGTCTGTTGGGCATGAAACTGATGTAACTTTGTCAGACTTTGTGTCAGACCGTCGTGCAGCGACTCCGACGGCTGCTGCTGAACTCGCGACACCAAATACCAAACTAGATCTTTTAGGATGGACGACAGAACAGCAAAATAGGATCTACCATTCTTTATCTCGCACTATCAGACAAAGACGAGAAAAGTTAGAAAAGTTAAGTAATTCGGTGGTCTTTCGCCAACCTGATCGTCTCTATGATGGACACAAGAGAAATCTTGATGAAATGACCCGACGTCTGATAAATCTTACAGAGCGAAAAATATTAGAAAAACAACATCGCTATGAGATACTATCTCGGAATCTAATTCCAGATTTTCAAAAGTTACTAGATTTCAATAAAAATCGAGTTGATCGGGCAAATCAAGGCCTTTTGTTGCTTGATGTGAAACAGATAAAAGCGAGAGGGTTTGCAATTGTCCGCCGAGAAGATGATCAGATTGTCAAGTCAATTAAACAAGTAAAAAGTGGTGATAGCCTTAGTATTGAACTAGAAGATGGAGTGATTAAAACTAATGTCAAATAAAAAAGAAGAAGCAAAATTTGAAGAACAACTAACTCAGCTTGAAGAAATTGTTCACAAGCTTGAAAATGGTGATGTTGCACTCGAAGATGCCATTGCCGAGTTTCAAAATGGAATGAAGTTATCTGAGAGCCTTAAGAAGACTTTAGACGAAGCTGAGCAAGTACTCGTCAAGGCTGTTGGAAAAAACGGTGAGGAGACTAATTTTTCTGCTGAATAAGTTTAAATAATTTTTTCTATTAGAAGATCTTTTACAAAAGAAAATTTCACGACTTTCATACTTTTGTCGTACTTTTTCTCAAATTAGGTGTGGTATTATTAGTCATATTTTAAATTGAGGTGATAATATGTTTCCATTTGATATAAGTAACATAGATCCAGAGTTCATGGAAAGCATGGCAGACCCTGCTATGCAAATAAAATTTCAAGAGCTAATGACTCTGCTCCCAACTTTGTCAGCCTATGAGCAAGCTGCAGCAATTCAAAAATTTGCAATGGAGAACTTTAGCTCTGAACAGCTTGTTAAAATGCAAAATATGGCAATGAGTATTCCAGAAGAACAGCGACAGGTTATTATTGACCAGACTAATCGCATGCTCTATACTGGAAAACCGAGTGCTCACTTCTCAATAGATGAATCCGGTTTAAATGCCAACTTTGAAGTTTATGAGTTAGGGCGTAATTCAGAAGCAGATGCACCCATTTTTGTGGCATTTGCAGATAAACCTGACAGAGACTTTATCGCTGAAGTTGATACATTCCTTGGTCAACAAAATATGGTGGTTTGGTCTTCACAAGAAGAAATGCAAGCATTTGGCAAGCTTCATAGAGAAATCATTGGTTCTTAAATAATGCTATAACGAAGAAAGCAAAAAGATGAAAATTGTTATTGCAATTGATTCATTCAAAGGTTCTGCAACTAGCATTGAACTTGGCCAAGCAGCCAAAGCGGGAATTCTTGAAGTTCAACCTGATGCTCAAGTTAAGGTTTTTGAAATTGCTGATGGCGGTGAGGGGACGGTCTCTGCCCTAAAGCAAGTACTTCAAGGGAAAATGATTAAAGTTAAAACAATTGATTTATTGAGACGTCCCATAATAGCTGAATATTTTTTGGCTGGAGACAAGGCTTTCATTGAGACGGCTTCTGTCATAGGGATTGATAAGATTTCTCCAACTCCAGAGACAATTGAGAAAGCCACGACTATTGGTTTGGCAGCACTTATTATTGATGCAACCATCTGCGGAGCGAAAAAAATTTATCTGACACTTGGAGGTTCAGGAACTTCAGATGGTGGTTTGGGTCTACTTGAGGGCTTAGGCGTCTCATTAAATAATTTTAGCTTTAATTCAAAATTTCCAAAATTAATAGGTCTTGCTGACGTAAATAATCCGTATTCTGGTCCCGAAGGCTATGCTCAGTTTTTTGGCACGCAAAAAGGTGCAACTGAAGAAATACTGAATAAACAAGATGCTCAAGCCGAAAAAATCGTTCGTAAAGTTAAAGAAAAGCTCAATATTGATCTTCAATCAATCCCAGGTACAGGAGCTGCAGGCGGACTTGGTGCTGCAATTGTGATTTTAGGCGGGAGAATTGAAGCAGGCTTTCCTAGAATTGTGGAATTTCTAAAAATTGAAGAAGAACTTACAAATACTGATCTAGTAATAACTGGTGAAGGTCGTATGGATAAGCAAACAATCAATGGAAAAGTACCATGGGGCATGGTTCTGTTGGCAGAAAAGTATCAAGTTCCTGTAATTGCTCTTTGTGGTGCTATTTCTGATGATTTGGGTAAAATAGAAGATCACTTGGTTGGTGCCTACTCCATCCAGACTCGACCAATAAGTTTAGAAAAAGCAATTGAGAAAGTGAGAACTTTAGAAAATATGAAACGATTGTCTAAAAATATCATAAAAACTTGGCTAGCTTGAGTCAGGTCTTTTCTGAGTTTACGGTTATAATCAGACGAAAAAAGTTACAGTTTTTGTTATAATTATAGACAATGATAGAGTATGAGAAATTAGAAGATAGTATTGTAGGTTTCTACAAAAACGAAGTGACAGTAAAACATTTGGCAGAATCTGTTGAATATTCTTTGAAAGCGGGCGGGAAGAGAATTCGTCCGATTTTGTTTTTAGCTATTCTTGAAGGGTTTGGTCTAGAACTGAAGTTAGCACATTATAATGTTGCCGCAGCTATTGAGTGGATTCACACGGGCTCTTTGATTCATGACGATCTACCAGCCATGGACAATGATGATTATCGTCGTGGAAAATTAACGAATCATAAAGTTTATGGTGAGGCTCTTGCAGTATTGTCAGGAGATGCTCTTTTTCTTGATCCTTATTATTTTATTGCAACATCCGGATTTCCGTCAGTAATGATTGTCAATCTGATTCGTGAATTGTCAGCTTCTTCAGGTTCATTGGGTATGGTGGCAGGACAAGTGATTGACATGGATTCAGAGGGGAAAAAGGTGCCTCTTGATTTTCTGAAGAAATTGCATCAATTAAAAACTGGTCGCATGCTGACCTTCCCATTTGTTGCTGCGGGAATCATTGCTGGTAAAGAAGTTGATAAACTTCGAAAGATTGGTGTGACATTAGGTCTCGCTTTCCAAATTCGTGATGATATTTTGGACGTAACTGCGGATTTTGAAAGCATTGGTAAAACCCCAGGCAAAGATATTTTAGAAGAAAAATTGACATATGTAAGTTTATTAGGTCTGGAAGAAGCTAGACAAGAATTACAAAAAAATTTGGAAGAAGTTAAAGTTGGCCTTTCTTCACTTAAGTCTTTTAACCCTACAGAAGTTTTAAAAATCGTGGAGCAACTTGAATTATGAAAGAACGTGTAGATGTTTTAGCAACAAATCAGGGCCTCTTTGAAAGCAGAGAGCAAGCAAAACGTGGAATTATGTCGGGGATAGTGGTTGATGCTAAATCAGGTAATCGATTTGATAAGCCAGGTGAGAAGATTGATCAAAATATTGACCTTAGGCTTAAAGGAGAGAAACTCAAGTACGTTTCCCGCGGAGGGCTCAAGCTTGAAAAGGCTCTGAGTGAATTTAATATCTGTGTGAAAGGTTTGAATTGCTTGGATATTGGAGCCTCGACTGGTGGTTTTTCAGATGTTATGCTTCAATCAGGTGCTAAACATGTTTATGCATTAGATGTTGGAACAAACCAATTAGCATGGAAAATCCGTAATGATGATAGAGTTACAGTTATGGAACAATTCAATTTCCGTAATGCACTTTTGTCGGATTTTAGCTATGGTCAACCAGAATTTGCTTCAATAGATGTGAGTTTTATCTCACTAAGTTTGATACTGCCACCTTTATTCTTGATTTTGAAATCAGGAGGGGAAGTTGCTGCTCTGATCAAACCTCAATTTGAGGCGGGTCGTGAACAAGTTGGAAAAAATGGTATTATTAAGGATCCAGTTGTTCACAAGCAAGTGATAGAAAAAGTTTTGTCTATGGCTGAAAAAGTAGGGTTTTCTATCAAAAATTTAACCTTTTCTCCAATCAAAGGTGGAGCGGGGAATGTTGAGTTTTTGGTTCACTTGGCTAAAGATGAAATTCCATCAATGAAAATAAATGTAGAAGCAATATTGCAAAATGAAAAGGAGCAATTGAATTGAATAAACAAGAAAGAATTGAACTCCTTAAAAGCTTAATTGCAAACAAAGAAATTGATCGTCAAGAAGACATTGTTCAATTGTTTAAAGAACGTGGCTTTGAAGTGACTCAGGCTACGATTTCTCGAGACATCAAAAATCTTGGCTTTAGTAAGGTACAGACAAGTCAGGGAACTTATAAATATATAATTCCTGATGAGAGTCCTTTTTTGTCTTCAAATCAAGTAAATCAATTCATACAGCAAGTTGAAATTCAAGATAATTTGATTAGAATTGATGTCAGACCAGGAAGTTCTATGCGTGTAAAGAATGTGCTGCAGACTAGATTTGCTTCTTGGATATTTGCTCTACTCGTTGATGACAAGACAGTGCTTATCGTTGGAAAATCAGAAGTATCAGCCCAGTTAGTATATAAGGAGTTAGTAAATAAATAATGCTTCAAGAGCTTTCGATAAAAAACTTTGCAATTATTGAAGAGGTTTCCCTTAGCTTTAGCAATGGCATGACCATTTTGACAGGTGAAACAGGTGCAGGAAAATCTATAATCATTGATGCCATGAATTTACTGTTAGGTGAACGTTCGTCAATCTCTTTTGTTCGCCATGGTGAAGATAAAGCTGAAATTGAGGCCTTGTTTAATATGGGTGAAAATCCTGCTCTAACTGATAAATTAAACTCTTTAGGTCTTGATTTTGATTCAAGTAGTGAATTAATTCTACGTCGCGAGATCTTTGCGGAAGGACGTTCAGTTTGCCGGATCAATGGACAGTTGGTTAACCTAGGAAATCTTAAAGAAATTTCTGAGTATTTGATTGATATTCATGGTCAGCATGATAATCAGGAATTAATGAATTCTAAGCATCATATAGACATGCTAGATGAGTTTGGTGATAAGGACTTTATTGTTACTAAATTACACTATCAAAAAGTTTTTGATGAATATCGCAAAATTCGTAAGGAATTGACAGAACGTCAAGAGAATGAAAAAAAATTTGCTGAACGTATCGAAGTGCTTCAATTTCAAACTGATGAAATTGAAGCTGCATCAATAGAACTTGATCAAGATGAGAATCTACAAGAAAAACGTGAAAAGTTAATTAATATTAAAATTATAGCGGATAGCCTCAGAGCCGCTTTACTGGCGCTTGATGATGAAAATGGTGAAGAAGGAGCTTCTGGTTTGAACCTTGTCCAGTCAGCAGTAAGTCGCCTTGAATCAGTTTCAGAATTTGATCCTGATTATCAAGAATTATGCGATAAGGCTTCAGAATCTTATTATGTGCTAGAAGAAGTGGCAGCAAGACTTGAGAAAATCTTATCTGATTTAGAATTCAACCCTTCAGAGTTAACTCAATTGGAAGAAAGAATTTTTATCTTAACTGCATTGAAACGTAAATATGGGCCAGATTTGTTAGATGTTCTGAATTTTCTTAAAAATTCGCAGCTTGAACTTGAAAGCTTAACTGGGGAGGAGTCTAATATTGACAGCCTTGAGAAATCAGTCCTTCATTGTCAAGAAAGACTCTTAGATGCGGTAAATATTTTGAATGTAGAACGACATAAATTAGCTGACATTCTTGAAAAAGATATCAAACGGGAACTCTCAGAGCTATATATGGAAAAAGCGGATTTTAAAGTCAACTTTGAAAAGGGAAAGTACTCAGTTCGTGGAAATGAAGCAGTAGAATTTTACATCCAGACTAACCCAGGTGAACCATTTAAACCATTAGCAAAAACTGTTTCTGGAGGTGAATTATCCCGTTTGATGTTGGCAATTAAAGCTAGTTTTTCACGTCACGAAAATAAGACAGCAATAGTTTTTGATGAAGTTGATACCGGTGTTTCTGGTCGTGTAGCACAAGCCATTGCCCAAAAGATTTATAAAATTTCTCAATCAGGACAGGTGTTAGCTATCAGTCACCTTCCGCAAGTAGTGGCAATTGCAGATACTCAGTTTTATATCGAAAAATCTTCAAACGATGATGTAACAACTTCAACTGTACGCAAATTGTCAGAAACAGAAAGAGTTGAAGAGATTGCTAAAATGCTGGCAGGTGATGACTTGACTCCTGAAGCTATTGCTCAAGCTAAAAAGTTGTTGAGAAAACAGTAAAAATCACTTTAGAAATGAAAAATAAGATTATGATCAAAGCATATATAAAATTTTGGCAAAATGCCTTAAAATCCGAAGGAATTTCTTCAAGATCCGATTATTGGTGGACCTTTTTAGTCAATGAAATTTTTCGTGCGATAATTTTATTTATCGAATTAATAATTATACTGAATTTTTTCTGGGGAAAGATCAGTCCTGGTTTTACAGAAACTCAACTTTTAGAAGTTGCAAATCAGGCAATAGATCACCCAGATACTGCTATGTTGACAATCAGCATTATTTATACGATTTTCAATTTAGTAGTTATGCTTCCAATCACTACATTGACAGCGCGTCGTTTAAGAGATGCAGGCCTTCCAGCTGGCTTAGCTTATCCTCTTCCGGCTATTTATATTGCTAATGCTTTTGCTCAATTCATGAATGTTCCGGGATTGAATGCTATTTCAGGTTTCCTTATCTTCTACCAGCTGTTATTGCTCTTCCTGTGTTTCCGCCCGAGTATTAAAAATGATCCTTTTCAAGGAGACCATCAATAATGGTAGAAATTAACCAAGTTTCTGGAAAGGTTGGGTTCGGACAAGCCATTAGGGATTTTATCGTCGGTTACTTCAACCTTTCAGGTCGGACGACTCGAACAGGTTTTTGGTTTGTTGCTATCTTTTTGTCAATTATCATGATTCCTATTTATCTTTTGTATTCTCTAGTTGAAGTAATTCTAGCTAGTGGTTTCATCATTTCTGATAATGACCTCTTTAATCCTTTTTATTACTTTCTAATAATCTGTTCTTTGACTTTTATTATTCCGACTATTACAACCGTCCTTCGAAGAATGAACGATATTGGGTTTAGTTTTGGATGGAGATCTTTTATTCTCTTTATTATTCTGGTTTTGATTATCCTTGCAATATATAATTTCAGGAATAATATAATCTGGATAAATTTCACCCTTTTCATGGGACAGTATTTCATCTATCTATCGGTTCTGATCTTCGGTTTCATGCCTAGTCATTGTTTACTTATAGAATAAATGAAAAAATTTTATAAGGTTTTTAAAAAAAGCACTTCATTTGAAAAAAATGAAGTGCTTTTAAAATTGTTTTTTAAATATTATAATGGCAAATTGTAAAATTAGTTTAGCCACCTGAGGAAAGTAAAAAACACCTGAATCTCTTATACTTGAGTTTGAAAGAACAAAAAGTAGAAAAGGATTCAGATGCAAGATTATTCTAACACAAAAGGTAAGGAAATTACTTATGCAGAACGTCAGTTGATTGAACGTTGGCACAACAAGGAGAAGCTAAGTAACCGTCGGATCGCTCAGCTCTTGAATAAAGCGCCCCAAACAATAAACAATGAACTTCGTCAAGGGGAAGTGCACTTAAAAATAAAGACAAAGTATTCTGCACTTCATGCACAAGAATACCACAGCGCCAATAAAAGCCACTGTGGTCGTCATTCTAAGCTTACATCGGCCCTCAATGAAACGATTAGTGCGGGTGTCAGAGATAAAAAATCATTGGAAGTCATTCTCCAAGAACTGACAGGTATTTGTCTTCGCACCCTCTACCACTGGGTGGACAAAGGCTGGCTTGATGTAAAATATCATAATTTACTTTATCCGCATTATAAGAAGGCTAAGAAGCTCCGAAAAACTCACCCCAAGCGTCCGTATGGCTTGTCCATTGACCAACGTCCAGAGGAAATTAACCATCGTGAAGCATTCGGCCATTGGGAAATCGATACGGTGCTGTTGACCAAAGAAAAAAATGACTGCCTTTTGACACTCACAGAGCGCCAAACACGCTTCGAAATCATTCGTCTGATTCCAGATAAGTCTGCCCAATCTGTCAATACGGCACTCTTAGCACTTCAAGAGAAGGTTCAGTTCAAATCCCTTACTTCAGATAATGGCCGTGAATTCGCCCGTTTACATGAAGCAGTGACTTGTCCGGTGTACTACTGTCATGCCTATGCGAGCTTTGAGCGTGGAAGCAATGAGAATCATAACCGCATGATAAGACGTTTCTTACCCAAAGGAACAAAACAAACAACAGCTCAGGCTGTTGCTAAAATTGAGATTTGGATGAATCGTTATCCAAGAAAAATGTTCAAGTATCAGACACCACTTCAGATGTATCGGGGTGGCTAAATTAAATTTGCAATTTGCCTAAATATTATAATCAACAGGTGGGTAGATGTAAGTAACCTTACCTTGAACAATTGTCGGATTGAAGTAACTTCGATAAATAGCGATAGCTGAGTTTCCAGCGTAATTTGATTCAAGAACTTGAATAGAACCATCAGCTTGGACACCAATAACGACAGCGACATGTCCGCCAGACCATGAAGCGACGGACCCTACCATTGGAGTTGATCCAGTCTTAAATCCTGCGGAGGAAGCTGATGTTGCCCAGTCTCCAGCATTTCCCCAATTATTTCCAACCCATGGAGCAACAGCCTTAGCTCCCCAAGTACATGAGCCATAAGGATAGGTATCATTTGCATAGTCGCGAGTCTGAAAAAAGTTATAACCTTGAGTAATAACCCCATTCATAGCATTGTCTATAATTGTTTCCTGAGCATTGATCGCTGCACTATGTGCTGATTCTGCAACATTTTCTGCTTTAATTTCAGCCTGAGCCTTTTTAAGTGCCAGTAAGTTGTTTTCAAGATTTTCAGCGGCTTCTTGAGCTGCTTTTATTTCCTTATCTGTAGGTTTCGAATGTAAATGTAAATCGTAGCTTCGAAGGTTAGATCTCAAAATACTTACTGGTGCTAACATTTGGTTATTACTATAATTCTTGGGTGACAGAGTATTGGCATTTGCGTTTGTAGTGAGTGTAGCAGTTGAAGCAAATAGGCCAGTGAGTAATAATCCAGTGATAAGCTGTTTTTTATTCATGACGAGAATCATAACAGAAAAGTTTGTCTAAAACAAATCAGAAAACGTTTACTTGATTGAAATAGTGCACGATTCTAGCATTGTTACAAAAATATTACATTGAGAAATATGAACTTTTCAGGCTTCGTTAAATAATTTACAAATTGCTAACAAAATATTACATTTCTGTGTCGAGGCCTTTTTATAATAAAAAAGCGCAATTTGAGACGCTTTAATTTTTAAATATGCCTAACAATTGTTTCGCTAGTTTTGTGTCAGATATATAAGGTTCAAGTCGACCATTAACTTTTTGAGTATTATCCGTTCCCTTTGAGAGAAGAACAACGACATCCCCTGTTTCAGCATTGTTTATGGCTTTACTTATTGCTTCTACTCTATCTTCAATAATTTCATAATTCGAATCAACTGGCAGATAACTTGCCATTTCTTCAGAAATTTTTCTTATTTCTTCATATTGAGGATCATCTGCAGTGATAATTATAGAATCTGAGAACCTTCCAACTACCTCTCCAAATTCTTTACGACGTTGGAGGGCCTTATTACCTACTTGACCACCGACAGAGATAATTTTATTTTCGGGATAATACTGCTTGAGAGATTCATAGAGAGCTTGGTAACTTAGAGCATTATGGGCATAGTCAACCACAACTGTAACTCCATTTTTCTCCCATATATTCATACGTCCGGGAATTTCGGTTTTAATCAATCCCTTACGAATTGATTCATCATCAATTCCAATTATCTTAGCTTGGGCAACTGCGGCAGTTGCATTTTCAACATTAAAAAGGCCAAGGGTTGAAATTTGGAAATTTTCCTTATAACCATTTTTTCCATATACTGTAAAACTAAGTTTTGTGCCATTTCTAAGTACATTTGAATAAAAAAAGTCAACAGAATCAGCATATTTTTCAGAAGCATATGTGTAGATTTTTGGTAAAAGTGCAGAACCTTGAGCCGTTTGATAGACCCGATCAAAGTAGTCAGTCTCACGATTAATTAAGACCTCACGAGAAGATGTCATCAAATGGAGTTTACTAGAAATATAATCTTCAAAATCTGGATGTTCAACTGGACTGATGTGGTCTTCAGCAATATTCAACCAGATACCATGATCAAATGTCATACCAAGCACTCTCCCATATTTAAAAGCTTGAGAAGAGACTTCCATGGTGAAATATGGGAGTTTAGCTTGACGTGCCTCATCTAGAAAGTTCTGCAGATCAAAGGGTTCAGGGGTTGTATTTAATGAACTTTGATGGGTAATACCTGTGATTGTTTCAACTGTCCCTACAAGGCCAGTTTCGGTTCTGGATGCTTCATCAAGAATATTTTTGATGAAATAAGCCAGAGTTGTTTTTCCCTTTGTCCCTGTAATTCCAATTAAGTTGAAAGCATCAGCTGGATTTTCAAAGAAAATTGGAGCAAGAATTGAAATTGTTAAGCGAATGTCTTTGACTAAAATAAAGTCAGCTTCAACGTCATATTTTTTTTCGGATATATAGGCAAGTGCTCCATTTTTAAGAGCAAGTTTCAAGTAGCCAACTTTAAAATGAGCTCCCTTGCAGAAAAATAGGGTTTGGCCTGAAACTTTAGAAGAATCATAAGAAACCTGATTAAAAGAAAGCTCAGAATTTGAAACATGGTTTTCAACAAGCAAATCTTTTTCTTTCAAAATTTTTACAATTTTGTTGATTGAGATTGTATGTAACATAGGGTCAATTATAGCACAATATAGCCTGCTGGGGATCTATGTGATAACTTAAAAAATGATGAGTAGCTTTCATTTACCCGTGCTTTTTGCTATAATCTTTTTTATGGAAAATATTGAATTTCAAGAAATCAAATACGAGGATTTCGTGGAGTTAAATCAAGAGATTAAACAAGTAGATTTTATCCAGTCTGTTGAAATGGCTAGTTTGCTACGAATACGTGAGCTCGACCTTTATTATTTTATTGGTCGTGTTGATTCTGAAGTGAAAATGCTAGCTATGATGACTGCTGCTCAAGTTGCTGGAGGGAAAAAGTTTGAATTAAAATTTGCACCAACTTTTTATTCTGGTAAATTTGAGGCTGAACTTTTCTTTGACTTTATGGGATATTTAAAATCCTTTGCCAAAAACCATAATGGGATTATTTTAAAAGTCGTTCCCGCTGTCAATCAAAGAAAGGTTTACGATGATGGAAGCCAAAAAGAATTGGAAACTTACGGAATTTCACATAAAATGAAAGGGTTGGGATTTGTCAAAACAAATCCAGAGATAGGTTATGATGAAGGTGAGCCAACATGGCATTACCTGAAAGATCTCTCTAAACTTCATTCAGAGAGTGAGTTGTTAAAGTCATTCAGTAAAGACGGTCAATATTCCTTCAAGAAAACTAAACAATTTGGTGTTGAAGTAAGAAAGCTAACTTATGAAGAATTATCAGAATTTAAAAAAGTAACTGAAGCAACAAGTATCCGCCGTGGTTATAGAGATCACGATTTAGCCTATTACCAATCTTTCTATAAGATTTTTGGAGATAGGGCTCAATTTTTAGTCGCAGAAATTAATTTTCAAACCTATGTTGATGCACTGAATTCACAAATTGAAAAGCTTCAGAGGTTAATTGATAGTAGTGACTCTGTTAAAAAAGAGAAACAACGTAATGAGTGGCAGAGCCAGATCCGGTCACAAGAAAAGCGGTTAAAAGAAATTCAACCTTTCTTAGCAAGGTACGCCGATCAGTCAATCATTTTGGCTGCAAGCCTATTTGTAGAATCTTCAAATGAGATTGTTTATCTTTTCTCAGGTTCTTATGATGAATTTAAGATGTTTTATGCGCCATATGCTATCCAATATAAAATTATGACTGAGGCAATTGAAAAAGATATTCCACTCTATAATTTTTACGGTATTACTGGTAATTTTGATGGCACAGATGGTGTCTTGATGTTTAAGCAGAACTTTAAAGGATACTCAGTTCAAAAAGTAGGTTCATTCACCTATTACCCTTATCCAGGTAAATATCGGCTGATTGCCTTAGCTAAAAAGATTTTACGTAGAAACTAAGTAAGTGAGTTATCTACAAGCCCAAAATGTATTTGTAATTAAGGAAAAAAAATGAAATTTCAAATTGGAACAAACCCAGTGCAACATGATGAATTTGTTAAAAAGAGCTCATATTGTGACCTCTTACAATCATCGAAATGGGCACAAGTAAAAGATAATTGGGGGTCTGAAATTATTAGTGTTCTTTCTGATACAAATGAAATCTTAGCTTCAGCATTAGTCCTAATTAAAAGTCTTCCTGTGGGTTTTAGTATGCTTTATATGCCTCGTGGCCCAATTATGGACTACAGTGATCACAAAGTTTTAGTTTTTTTCTTTGCGGAGCTCCGAAAATTTGCTAAGACGAAAAAAGCTTTATTTGTGAAATTTGATCCGATGATAGTTTATGAGACCTCTAAATTTAATGAACAAGCTTTAAAGTCTGAACAGGGTGGTGACTATTTGGAGACGATTAAGTCAATTGGTGCACAACATTTTGGCTTTAACCTGATTATGGGTAAAACTATTCAACCCCGTATTCAGGCTAATGAACGACTTCAAGCGAATATTGAGAGTATTTATCCAAAACATACACGTCGTCTGATGAAGGATGCAATTAACCGTGGGGTTAAAGTTGTTCGCGTAGGTGAAGAAGGACTTGAAGACTTTGCACGTGTGGTGAATCTCACCGAAAATCGTAAAGGTGTAGCATTACGTAACTTTGATTATTTCAAAAAATTGATGGATCTCTATGGTAAAGATGCGTACCTCCATTTGGCTACGGTTAATATTGCTGATAAAAAAGCTGAGTTAAATGAAAATTTAAAACAACTTGAAAAGGACATCGCTGAGACCCCAGAAGAGCAGAAGAAACGTTTTACTCGGCTGAATGATCAAAAAAAATCAACTGAAAAAACATTGAAGGAACTTGAAGAGTTTGGCGATACTGAAGGTGATAAAGTCATCGCTGGTATCTTATCTGTAAAATTTGGCGATACAACTGAGATGCTTTATGCTGGCATGGATGACACATTTAAGAAGTTCTATCCTCAGTACGTTCTTTATACCTTAACTTTTAATGAGGCTTATGCAGATGGATCGGTTTGGGCAAATATGGGAGGGGTTCAAGGTAGTTTGGATGATGGCTTGTCAAAATTTAAGTCTAATTTTAATCCAGATGTTCAACGTCTCTTGGGAGAATTTACTCTTAGAACCAGTCCGCTAGCTGGTTTAGGACTCTGGGCATATAATAAGAGAAAGTCTTCAAACCTAGAATAAAGATTTAAAAATTACTTAATGTCCAACTTTTCTTGCAATACTGGCTAATTTGTTGCAAAATAAGAGAATGGAAAATAACAGTCAAGAAAAGATGGTTTCTGGTACCGCTTGGTTAAGCGGTGCAAATATTGTATCACGACTACTGGGTGCTGTCTATATTATTCCTTGGTATGCTTGGATGGCGCCACATAGTGCAGAAGCTAATGCACTTTTTTCGATGGGCTATAATATTTATGCTTTCTTTATTCTATTGTCAACTGTTGGAATTCCTGCTGCTATATCAAAGGAAATCTCGCGATACCACGCTTTAGATGATGAAGAAACTGCTAACCGTCTCTTAAGACAAGTTTTGTTGTTCATGCTTCTGATTGGTGTCGTCGCTGCCATTGTTATGTATGTTTTCTCACCAGCCATGTCCTATGCATCTGGTGGTGGGGCTAACCTTATACCAGTCATGAGAAGTCTTTCTCTGTCCATTCTTTTCATCCCAGTAGTTGCGACAATTCGTGGCTATTTTCAAGGACTAAATCAGATGAAGGCTTTTGCTGTCAGCCAAATTTATGAACAAATTGTTCGTATTATTTGGATGCTTACAGCTGTTTTTATGATTATGAAAGTATCTTCAGGGTATAAAGATTGGGTTTCTGCAGTAACACAATCCACTACAGCAGCATTCATCGGAGTAATTGCGAGTCTCATAGCTCTCGTATATTATCTTGTAAAAGAGAAGCGACTTTTCAAAATTTTTGACTTTACTCCGGGTAAAACTAAAATCTCAACTGGACGCTTGTTAAAACAAACATTGATCACTTCAATCCCTTTTCTGGTTACTGGGTCTGCAATTCAATTATTTAAATTGGTTGACCAAATGACTTTCGTCAACTTAATGTTGAAATTTACGACATATTCCCAAACTCAACTGAATGTTTTCTTTGCTTATTTTGCGGCTAATGTTGACAAAATTACGATGATTGTCATAGCAATTGCACTTACTTTGGGTGATGTAGGGTTACCATTAATTACTGCTGCTTATACAAAACGTAAACGTAAGGAAATGGCAGGTTTAGTGGCTTACAATTTCCAGCTTTTCGCGGCATTCATGATTCCAGCAGTTATTGGAATGGCTCTTCTAGCTAAACCTCTTTATACAGTTTTCTATGGAGTACCTGATTCAATGCAGTTGAATTTGTTTGTACTTTACATCTTTCAAAGTATCATCCTGACTTTGCCGATCTTAATTTGGATTTATATGCAGGCGATGCAAAATAGTAGATCAGCGATGAAGTATTTTCTAATCTCTTTTGTGGCAAAACTTTTGCTTCAGGTCCCTTCGCTCTATCTTTTTCATGTTTACGGTCCTTTTGTTTCAAGTTCATTGGCTTTGTTACTTGGGACCTTGGTCTCTATACGAAGGATCCGCCAAATTTCTGGGTACAATCCAAAGAACGTTTGGCATAAGACTTTAGGAATTCTTTTGATTACTGGAGTTATGGGAATTTCGGTAATTGTTATGAACTTGATTTTATCTTTGTTTCTTAAATCAACTGGTATGATTACTTCGTTCATTAACGTATTAATCTCCGGTGGTCTCGGTATTTATGTATATCTCTTCTTATCAGCTAAGCTAGGTCTTTTGGAAAAGATTCTTGGTGCACAAGGAACATCAATTCGTCGACGTTTACATATTTAAAATATCTGGCTAAGCCAGTTTTTTTTTTCAAAAGAAAAATGAAACTTTTAGAAGCTACATATGCTCAACGCTTACATTTCAGCCATTGCAATAAGTGTAAAATAATTGGCGGTAGCTCAAAAGAGCGATCGCTTTTTGATTTCAGAAAAAGGACAAAAAGAAAAAGAACCTTTAAAATTGAGT
>NZ_JACHHV010000031.1 GCF_014202895.1 Lactovum miscens | reverse complement strand
AATCCTTTTCTACTTTGTTTATTCCAAATTCAAGTATAAAGGTTTCAGGTGTTTTTTTCTTTCTTCAGGTGGCTAACTTAATATTACAATTTGCCGTTTTAAAAATTTTTTATAAAAATACTATTTCAATTTATAAAAATGAAGTTTATGCGAAGAATAACATACCCTATAAATATACTAAAGCGAAGGCAAATGAATCTTTCGAGTTACCTCATTTACAGGGTTCTATTGTTAGTTAAAAAGTTTATTAAACACTTATGAGCGAGTCTTACCTTGGGTAATTCAAAGTATCACTTTGGAAAACCAGATATTGCTTTCTAAATTGAAATATATTTGTCTTTGCTTGTTTCTTATTATTTTAAAAAATCATTTTAATAAAAATGTCAGAGGTACAAAAAACGAACATTTTTATTAATAAAATGTTACTTTTCGTCTGTTAGTTTTCTATTTAAAGTTAATCTGATAAAATTAAAAATAGTTTAACTTCCTCAAATTAGGAGAGAATGGAGATTTAAATTTTGAAAACTGATATTGAAATCGCGGAGGAAGCTCAAATTGAGCCAATCGTAAATCTATCTGAAAAATTAGGAATTTTGTCGGATGATATTGATCTATATGGTAAATACAAAGCAAAAATTTCGATTAAAAAGTTTGATTTGAAAAAATCAGGGAAGCTTGTTTTAGTTACAGCTATTAATCCTACACCTGCCGGAGAAGGAAAGACGACGATTTCGATTGGACTGGCGGATGCGTTAAATCAAATTGGGATAAAAACAGTTCTTGCTCTTAGAGAACCTTCAATGGGGCCAGTTTTCGGTATGAAAGGTGGAGCAACTGGTGGTGGTTATGCCCAAGTGGTTCCAATGGAAGATATTAATCTTCATTTTACGGGTGATCTCCATGCCATGACTGCTGCTAATAATCTTATTTCTGCAATGCTTGACAATCATCTCTTTCAAGGAAATGAGTTAAATATTGATCCAGAGCGCATCATTTGGCATCGCGTAATGGATATGAATGATCGTTCACTTCGAGACATCACAATTGCCCAAGATGGTTTAAAAAGGTCTGTCCCACGGGTTGATCACTTTGATATTACAGTAGCAAGTGAAATCATGGCAATATTCTGTTTAGCGACTTCATTATCTGATTTGAAAGTCCGTCTTTCAAAAATTTTGTTGGCGTTTGATAAAGATGGTAAAGCCATTACAGTTTCTGATTTGGGTATTACTGATGCAGTTGCATTGATTCTTAAACAAGCCCTCAAACCAAATTTGGTGCAGACCCTTGAGGGAAATGCCGCCTTTATTCATGGGGGACCCTTTGCTAATATTGCCCATGGGTGTAATTCAGTTCTTGCCACTCAAGCGGCACTGACATACGGTGATGTTGCTGTCACGGAAGCAGGTTTTGGAGCAGATCTCGGTGCTGAAAAATTTTTGGATATTAAGAGTCGCGAGCTGGGAAAGTCCCCAGATGCAGTGGTCATGGTTGTGACCGTTCGTTCTTTAAAATATAATGGTGGAGTAAAGAAGTCAGAACTGAATTTTGAAAATCTGGAAGCTTTGGAAGCAGGTTCTGTCAATTTGAAACGTCACATTAATAATCTAAAAAAATTTGGAATTCCATTAATGGTTGCTATCAATCACTTTTATAGTGACACAGATGCCGAGATTAAGCTTTTGTCAAGATTGATTGAGAATGAGGGTGTTAATTTTGCTTTGGCGGATATTTTTTCAGAAGGGAGTAGAGGTGGCAAACAGATGGCGAATATTCTCTTACAAACCCTAAAACAAGAAAAGAATTTCAGCCCAATTTATGATCTCAAAGACTCAATACCTGAAAAAATTGAAAAATTAGCAAAAGAAATTTACCATGCTGATAAGGTAAATTATTCTGAAAAAGCTCTCAGTCAATTAAAAGAAATTGACGAAATCGCCGGTCAATCACTGCCAGTCTGTATTGCAAAGACTCAGTACTCATTCAGTGATAATGCAAAGTTATTGGGTGCTCCAGATGGTTTTGAAATTACTGTACGCGAAATAACTCCTCGTCTTGGTGCTGGTTTTGTTGTAGTTTACCTTGGTGAAATTATTGCTATGCCGGGGCTACCAAAGCACCCCGCTGCACTTGATATGTCAATGGATGACAATGGACAGGTTAGGGGGCTCAGCTAGTCCTATTGTTCAAGAAAAATAAAAATAAAATAGAAGAAAATCGAGATTAGCATATCTCGATTTTTTGTGGGGTTAAAATTATTTTCAATTTTTTTACTATCCTTCAAGGTTGGAATCACGCCCAAAAATCTTTAATGGTAAAGGAGTGAAATCAAAATTTATAAATCGTGGCCCACACTTTCCGGCAGGGCTATCTTTAATAAACTGATTTTAAATGTTTACATTTTGTTGGAATGTAACACTATGGTTATCCTTATAGCCATGGTAATATCTTAGTGTTTATTACTAAAGTTGAAGCAGAAAGATGAATTTCCATTTAAGTTTGTGTGGAATCAGCCAAAATACATTTTATTTTGCCAGAAATTCAGCAAACCTTCTATTTATTATTTTCTGAATCAAATGAATGTGGGCTAAAAGACAGGTAATTATTTTCTTACTCAAGCTGAAGAGGGAAATTGTTTTTACTTTCTATATTAAATTAGGTAGGTAAAAACCTGATTATTTGAGCTTTACAGGATTAAACAAATCAAATCAACCTTAAATGTACTTTTTTGCCGAAATTTTCAATTTTTTTAACTCATGATTGGTCCAAATCTATCTGTTTTAGTATAATAGTAAGGATGACTCGTTATGCAATTGTAGATTTAGAAGCGACAGATACTTCTAGTTCAGAAAATCATGAGAGAAAAATTATTCAAATCGGTATTGTCATTATGGAGGATGATAAAGTTTTGGAGACTTTTTCATCTGAGGTCAACCCTCACCAACCTTTAACTGAAAACATTATACGTCTCACGGGCCTTAGAGATCGGCAATTAAAAAAAGCGCCAGAGTTTGCTAAACTCATCCCTAAAATAAAGAAACTTCTAAAGGATTGTGTCTTTGTAGCTCATAATGTAATCTTTGACTGGGGGCTATTATCAAAAAACTTTGAAGAATTTGAAGAGTACTTGGAAATGCCTCGCGTTGATACAGTTGAGCTAGCTCGGATTTTTTTCCCAACCTTTGAAAAATATGGACTTGAATTTTTAAAACAAAAGCTGGGTTTAAAAAATGATCACTTACACTCAGCTTTGTCAGACGCAAGTGAAACAGCAGAACTCCTTTTAAAAATTCAAAATGAAATCCAAAAATTGCCAAAATCCGTTTTGTTGGAAATTAAAAAGCATGCTCAATGCTTGACTTATGAAACAAATTTAATAATTGACAAGTTTGTTGCTCGGGCTGAAGTAAGACAAGAAAATTTTGAGTTTTATAAATATTTTGGAATTTTAAAGCAAAAGAAAGAGCTATTAGAGACTAAAATTTCTAAAGAATTTAGCGAAAATGTGAAAGCTTTAGGAATGAGGAAACGTCGCGTTCAGGATAAAATCGCAGAGATTGTGAACGCGAATTTGATGGAAAAAGAGGCGGTCTTTATTGAGGCTCAAACAGGCTCTGGTAAAACCATAGCATATGTTATTCCAATTCTAGCAAAGGGACGTCGTTTGGTGATCTCAACTGCTACTAAAGTTTTGCAAGATCAGCTTTTACATGACTTAGGTCCCAAAATGAAAGAAAGTTTTGGTATTCAAACGACTAAGCTAATGGCTTCAAGCAATTACATCTCACTTGATCAGTTTGACCTTTATTTATCAGATATAATGGCATCAACTAATACAGAAATTTTCAAGATGAAAGTCCTTGTTTGGCTAACACAAACTCAAACAGGCGAACTTTCAGAGATTTCAAAAAATTTAACTAATCCTGATATGTTTGAAAGAATCTCTAATTTTGGAAATGATAATTCAAACATTGACTTTTGGAAAATTGCCAATGAGCGTGCGAAAAATGCTGATGTCTTAGTACTTAATCATGCATATATGATTGAACTTTTAAAGAAAAAATCAAAATTATTCTATGGTCGACATCTGGTGATTGATGAAGCGCAGCGGTTGTTAACAGTCTTAGAAGCTTCTAATCAAGAGCATTTGGAAATCTTAGATGAACTCTTGCCTCTACAACTTATAAATTCGGATGAAAATCGGATAGCTTTAGAAGATTTTCTTTTTCAGTTAGGTAAGTTTCCTTTTTCCCGAAAAAAGATTTTTATGGATGCGGCAGAGTTAGGCTTAAATCGGATTTGTGACTTTTTGATGAATCCTGATAATATCTATTGGACGACAGGCAATACCCTCAATTCTAGTCAACCAGATTTTAATAATTTTAAAAAGTTGATTCCAGAAGATCAAAAAGTAATCTTTGTTTCAGCCTCAATTGCGTTTAGTAATGATAAGGTTTTACTTCCTGAGCTTTTGGGGTTTTCAGTTTATAAATTCTTTAAACTTCAAGCTAAAATTGCAAAGAATCAAAGAATTTATGCGATTAGTGACGGACCATCAGTAAAAAATACGTCTGTTCAGGACTATAGCAACTATGTTTTCAAAAATTTGATTAAATTGGCCGAATTAAATCGCCCAATTGTTGTGTTGTTTAGTTCACGTCAGATGCTTAACTGGACGGCACGGCAATTTGAAAAGTCAGAAATTAAAGTGGGTGTTCAGCAACATGGTTCTCAGGCCAACAATGAATTATTGAAAAATCAGTTTGATACAGGAAAATTTCAAGTTCTTCTAGCTACTGGAGCCTTTTGGGAGGGAGTAGATTTTGAAAAACAAAAAAATGTGATTCTGGTTATTCCTCGTCTCCCATTTGCGACACCTGAGGATGTTTTGACAAGGAAATTTTCTGAGAAATTTAAAAATCCATTTTATGATTTCAATTTACCAATGGCTGCAATGCAGCTTCGCCAAGCTATGGGACGTGTAAATCGGAAAATGTCACAACGTTCATGCGTAGTGATTCTCGATCGAAGAATTATGGGAAATTCTTATGCGAAGCGCCTCAGAAGAAATTTGGAAGAATTAACAACAATTGAAACTGGAGCCTTTGAAGTTCTCTTACCTCAGATAAAGGATTTTCTGAGGTAAAAGTTTCATGTAAAAGACAACTAATAGTAATGTAATGAGAATTAGGGGTATTAAAGAAAAGATGTGTTCTTGATTTTCTGTTAGAATAAGTAGAAATGAGAAAAAAACAAAAAATTTCATTGGCAGATCAGATCATGATTGGATCTTTGTCGGTTGTATTTGCTGGCTTTTTAGCCTATTTTATATACATGGGAGTAGCAATCCAACGGCTTGAATCGGAGCGAAATCAGATAGTTAGTATTGCCAAATCAAAAACTGATTTAAAAAATATTGATACTTTTAATATCGTGACGACGGATAAAAGTTATTATAGCCTTTTAGGTACGACAGCTTCTGGGGAAAAAATAGGTGTTCTACTTCCTAAAGCAAAAGGTGCGATTTCGGTAATTAAGCTTTCCGATGGGGTGGGTATGTACAGTCTTCCTCAAAAAGGAGCAACGACCATTGATCTAGCTTTGTATAAAGGTAAGACAGTGTGGGAAGTCAATACAAAAATTGATTTCAAAATTTATGACTTCAAAACAGGTAAAGAAGTATAGAACTAGAAAGGGTCAGGCTGGTATTGTCTAACCTTTCTTGTTATAATTGTATAAATATTTAAAGTAGAAAGAAATTTATGACGGAATTAGTAATGATCAAAGACATTTCACAGCACGTTGGTGAAACTGTAAAAATTGGTGCTTGGTTGGCTGATAAATCTGGAAAGGGTAAATTGCAATTTTTACAACTCCGAGATGGAACAGCTTTTTTTCAGGCTGTTGTTTTTAAACCAAATTTTGTTGAAATATATGGAGAAGATGAAGGATCAGCTAAGTTTGATGAAATTAAGCACTTAGGTCAGGAAACTTCCGTATACGTGATTGGAGTCGTTAAAGAAGATGAACGTTCTAAGTTTGGCTATGAATTGGACGTGACAAATGTTGAAGTGATTGGAACTTCCCAAGAATTTCCAATTACACCGAAAGAGCACGGAACGGATTTTTTACTTGATCATCGTCATCTATGGTTACGTTCAAAGCGCCAAATGGCTATTATGCAAATTCGTAACGCTGTTATTTATGCAAGTTATAAGTTTTTCCAAGAAAATGGTTTTATAAAGTTTGATAGCCCTATACTTACGGGTAATGCAGCTGAAAATACAACAGAACTTTTTGAAACAGATTACTTTGATAATCCCGCTTTCCTTTCACAATCGGGTCAACTTTACCTTGAAGCAGGTGCGATGGCCCTTGGTCGTGTCTTTGACTTTGGTCCGGTATTCCGCGCTGAAAAATCTAAAACACGTCGCCATTTGACTGAATTCTGGATGATGGATGCAGAATATCCATTTGTGACCCATGAAGAATCACTTGATATCCAAGAAGCTTATGTGAAGGAAATGATCCAGAGTGTCTTAGATAATGCCGCTTATGCTCTTGAGGTACTTGAACGTGATACCACCAAACTTCAAAAATATGTAATCACACCATTTATGCGCGTGTCATATGATGAAGTCATTGATATCTTAAATGCTCACCATGGTGAAGATGACGCAAACTACGAATTGCTAAAGCATGGTGACGATTTTGGCAGTCCTCATGAAACTTGGATTTCAAACTACTATGGGGTTCCAACTTTTGTTGTCAATTACCCAGCTAGTTTTAAAGCTTTCTATATGTTACCAGTCCCTGGAAATTCAGAGAGAGTGCTTTGCGCTGATCTTTTGGCACCAGAAGGTTATGGTGAAATTATTGGTGGTTCAGCTCGTGAAACAGATTATGACTTGCTCAGAAAAAAAATCATTGATTTTGGTCTTGATCCAAAAGATTATGACTGGTATCTTGATCTGCGTAAATTTGGGTCAGTCCCACACGCCGGATTTGGTCTTGGCCTTGAACGTATGGTCACTTTCATAGCTGGAACAGATCATATCCGTGAGGCGATTCCATTCCCCCGTATGATAAATCGAATTAAACCTTGATCAAGATTTTAGAAGTGATGTTAAAAGCCGGCAGTGCTGGTTTTTTTTTTGCACACAGTTGATTTTACAAAAATGCTTCTTATCAAGAATTTTGCTAAAATAAAGTTATGAAAATGAATGAATATCAAGATCAAATTATCAAGTTTGACCTCTTTGATGAACGACCTGAAACTGTACTGATAGATTTAGCATTTGTCGACAAAGTATTAGGGCTAGTTGGAGAATCTGGAGAAGTTGCGGATAAAGTGAAGAAATTGATTCGTGATAAAAAAGGAAAAATTTCAGCCAAAGATCAAATTGAACTTGCGAAAGAACTTGGCGATATCCTTTGGTATGTCGCAACAACAGCTCGTTATCTGGGTTTGACACTTGAAGATGTAGCTACAGCAAATATTGCCAAACTTGAATCGCGTTTTGACCATGGCCAACTTAGGGGCTCTGGAGACAATCGATGAGGATTTTAATAATTGCAGGATTGCCAAATTCTTTACCAGAATTTGATTATGATACCATTGTTGGTGTTGATGCAGGTGCTCTATGGGCTGTAAAAAATGATCTAGCTTTAGATGTTGCTGTAGGTGATTTTGATTCTGTATCTGATGAAGAAATGATACAGATCATTCAGTCAGGTGCTGAAGTTCATAAATTGAATCCAATTAAAGATGAAACTGACTTTGAAGTAGCACTCTCTGATAGCTTGGAGAATCACCCGGATGCTAAAATAAGAGTCATAGGTGCTTTGGGTGGCCGTTTAGATCATGAACTGACCAATATTTTTCTTGCAACTACTCCAAAATTCTCTAATTTTGCCAGACAAATCATGCTTCAAAACGAGCATAATATTATTCAATATTTTTCAGCTGGAAAGAACAGAATTAAACAAATTGCCGGAATGAAGTATATCGGCTTCATAAAAGTTGGAGCCGATAATTTTTCGATTGAAAATGCTAAGTATCCTTTGAAAGCTGTAGATAATTTTTCTGAAATTTACGCCAGTAACGAATTTTTAGCAGATGATGAATTAATTACTATAAACTTTACTTCAGGTGTAGTGATTGCTATCCATTCAAGCGATACCAAACTAAACGTTAAAGCTATTGGAGACTTTTAATTTGGTTGAATTTATGAGTGAAGCGAATATGAGTTTTTTTTTAACTTGTTAATAAGTCGAGGCCACTCTGCCTTATTTTGATCATTTTTGATCTAGGTAATTTATAGAATGGATAAACAGGATTGGTAGTCTTTTGGTAGAAATTATCAATTGGGTATCAATTTTAACTAAAAAATTGAGATAAGGCAAAATTAAATATAAATTTTAAAGATGATAGTTAGCCTAAATAATTATTAGGAGAAATGAATTATTCTTATAATTTTGTGTCTAAAGTTGATTCAACTGAAAAAATAATTTAAGAACATTTTGGATTTCTGAACTGATTTTAGGATACGCTTTCAGAATTTTAGTTTTTAAAATGATAAAATAAAACTATGAAAATTGGAATAATTGGAGCAAGTGGTGGAATTGCCGCTAAAGCTTATTTGCCTGTATACGCAGGTCTTCAGACCGAACATGAATTTACCATTTACTCACGTGACTTAGCTAAGGCTGAAATAGTGCGAGCAAAATACAATTTTGCTAAAACAACTAATATCTTGGCTAACCTTGATTTGTCAGATCTGGTTTTTATTCATGCCATTACTAGTGCACATTTTAAATTAGCTAAACATTTTTTGGAAAAAGGTATCCCTGTGGTGATGGACAAACCTATTTCTGAAGACTTTGGCGAAGTTCAAGAACTTTATCATATTGCTGAAGATAAGAATGTTCTTTTCATGATAGCCTTCAATAGACGCTTTGCACCAATGAATGTCAAACTCAAGGAAGTAGCAAGTAAGAACTTTGTTAAAGTTACAAAGAATCTTAGCAATCAAACGGGTGATGTCAAATTCCAGCTTTACGACATTTTCATTCATCCTCTTGATACAATGATTTATCTACTTGATGATGAAATTAAGTCTTGGACATACCAGCTTACAACAGAAGATAATAAACTTTCTCGTATCTTGGTAACTGTTCGCACAGAAACAGCTACCGGACTTGCAGCTATGAATTTAAGTGCAGGAGTCTATGAGGAAATCTTTGAGGTTGAGTCATCATCTGGCACTTATCGCTTGAAAGAGCTAACTATGCTGGAAGAAGGACATGGGGGCTCACACACTGTAACCCTTCCAAATGGCTGGGCATCAGCAACCTACAACCGTGGATTTGATGGAATTGTTAATTCAGCAATTGCTTCAGTAGCGGGGCAAGTACTTGATTTGAAGCAAGATAATATTTTAATTTCACATCAAATCGTTTCAGAAATTCTTGAAAAGGAACTATAAGCATGGCAATTCTGAAAATTGAATACTATTCAGAAGTTCTTGGCATGAACCGTCCAGTCAATGTTATCTATCCAGAAGCGGCTAAGACAGGGGTAAAAGATGCTAAAGATATCCCTGTTATTTATCTGCTTCACGGTATGTCAGGAAATGAAAATGCTTGGTTAAATCGTTCAGGTATTGACCGCCTTGTTCGTAAAACTAATGTAGCTTTGGTAATGCCATCAACAGATCTTGGTTGGTATAGCAATACTAAATATGGAATGAATTATTTTGATGCAATTGCTCAAGAACTTCCAAGAGTCATCCATAACTTCTTCCCAAGTCTTTCAACGAAACGTGAGAAGAACTTTATAGTTGGTCTTTCTATGGGGGGATATGGTGCTTTTAAGCTTGCTCTTCTGACAGACAAATTTAGTTGTGCTGCTTCATTGTCAGGTGCTTTAAGTTTTGACTTTCAAGAAGATTTGATTTTTGAAGAAAATGAAAATTATTGGTCAGGTATCTTTGGATCGAAAACTGAATTTGATCTGTCTGAGACAAACAATCTTCAAAATCTTGCAAGAAATTCTAAAGAACGTCCAAAACTCTATGCTTGGTGTGGAGCTCAAGATTTTCTTTTTGAAGTCAATAATGTGGTGACAAAAGAGTTGAAAAATCTAGGGTATGATATCACTTACGAGATTTCAGAAGGTATTCACGACTGGTATTACTGGACACAAAAAATTGATAGAATTCTTGATTGGTTGCCCATTGATTATCAGCGTGAGGAGAGAAAGATATGACTATTTTTGCATTTGATATTGGCGGTACCTTTACAAAATATGGTGTCATTTCGGATGATGGTAAAATATTAGAGAAGTCAAAAATTCCAACGGTGCATAACGAAGAAGATTTATTGAAAAATCTGTTAGGTCTCGTGAATGAAGCAAATAGGAAATATCCTGATATCAAGGGAATTGGGATTTCAGCACCGGGGATCGTTTCTGACGAAGGTCGAATGATCACTTTTGGTGCATTGAAAAAAATGTATGGTCTTCCCCTAGCAGAGAGCTTAAATGTTTTGACATCTCTCCCCGTAACTGTTGAAAATGATGCAAACGCAGTAGCGATTGCCGAAGGTTGGCAGGGTGGCGCAAAAGGACTGAAGAATTATATTGTAATGGCTTTAGGAACTGGGATTGGTGGTGGAATTGTCATCAATGGTCAAGTATACACTGGGGCACACGGTGGAGCAGGTGAATTTGGTTGGCCACTTTACCATGGTATCTATCGAAGAGGTAATATCGAGTTTCAATCTGAAAATTTTCGCTCTTCAGTTGTTTCGGGACTTTTGACGAGATATCAAGCTTTGGCTAATCCTATGGGAGAGAAAGAATTTTTAGAAGATGCTGTTATCTTAATTGAGAGAGTCAAATCAGGTGATCAAAAAGCAGCAGCGGTTTGGCAAGATTACATTGAAGATGTTGCTATTAATTTAATAAATTTGATGGCTATCTTTGATCCAGAAGCGATTTTAGTTGGGGGTGGTATCTCTGAAAGTGATATTTTTATGCGAGACTTAAGAAATAAGTTTATGAGACTTATCAAAAGTCACGAGTCACTTAACCGCATAAATGAAATGGGACTTATTGGGGAAATTCGTCGTGCTATTTTGGGAAATGATGCTGGTCTATTAGGTGCAGCTTACAGTGTAATTCAAAAATCAGGCTGATATCTGTAAAGTCAATTACATCTTGTTGTAAATTAGGTATTTGTGTTAGATATTCCTTCTGTTGATTTAATTTGACAGAAGTTTTTTTTTAACGTAAAATTATCAGAATATTGTAAAATTTGACATGAAAGTTTAGGAAGTATTTATGAGACCTTTACACCAGTTATGGTGGTATTTCAAAGAAGAAAAAAAGAGCTATGGATTAGGAATCTTTGCCCTTTTTTGTGTTGCTTTGACCCATCTTATTCCACCAATTATCATTGGAAGATTTATTGATAACATTGCAAAAAGAAATTTAACTGTAAGGTTGATGGCTGAATATTTATTGGTTTTATTAATAACGGCAGGGGTAGAGTACTTTTTCCGTTATTTTTGGACCATTAATCTTAGAGGAGCTGCCTTCAAACTTGAAAAGGTACTTCGTGCTCGTTTGTTTAGTCATTTCTTAAGCATGGATCGTTTATTTTTTCAACGTAATCGGACTGGAGACTTAATGGCCCATGCTACAAATGACTTGAATGCCATACGTGATATGGCGGGATCAGGAATTTTGACTTTGGCAGATTCTTTTATGTCAGGTGGAACAACCATAATTGCCATGCTTGTTGTGATTGATTGGCGGTTGACCCTGCTTGCAATTCTGCCAATGCCACTATTAGCTTTGGTGGCAAAGATTTTAGGAGATAGAATTCACACGACTTTCGACCACGCTCAAGCGACTTTCTCAGAGATGAATGATAAAGTTCAAGAAGGTATCTCCGGTATTAAAGCTATTAAGTCTTTCGGTGAAGAAGAACAAGATAAAAAGAATTTTCAAGCTCATTTAAGAAGGGTTGACAAGGCTTTTAATGATGTGAATTTTATTGACTCTTTATATGACCCATTGATCAATTTGATTGTTGGCTTGAGTTATGCGCTTACTATTTTCTTGGGTGGCTACTATGTCCTCCATCATGTAATTTCTATTGGTCAATTGGTCAGCTTCTTTGCATACATCTCAAATCTTGTTTGGCCGATGTTTGCAATAGGACAACTCTTTAATTTGATAGAGCGTGGATCTGCCTCACTCACTCGTGTGGACCGTTTGTTGGCTCAAAAAGCAGAGTCAAAAGTGATGAACGGAAAATTGAAGATGCCTGAATCTGGAGATTTACACTTTGATGTTGAAGTCTTTGAATATCCTGGTGAAGATAGACATTATCTTGAAGGGGTTGAATTTACACTTAGAAAAGGACAAGTTTTGGGATTAGTTGGAAGGACTGGCGCAGGGAAATCCTCCGTAATTAAGTTACTCATGCGTGAGTATGATGATTATAGTGGTCATATAGATTACGCAGGTAGAAATATTATGGCTTATCAACTTGATGAATACCTTCCTTCAGTCGGTTATGTTCCGCAAGAACATTTTTTATTTTCTACTACGGTAAGGGACAATATCCGCTTTGCAAAAATGGGTGCGACACAAGCAGAAGTTGAATTGGCAGCAAAAGTGGCGGGTATTCATGAAGATATCTTAACTTTCTCAGAGGGATATGATACTTTAGTTGGTGAACGAGGCGTTTCTCTCTCAGGAGGGCAGAAGCAACGTCTGTCGATTGCTCGAGCTATTTTAATAGACCCCAAAATTTTAATTTTGGATGATGCTCTTTCTGCTGTGGATGCAAAGACTGAAAATCTTATCTTGACAGAATTAGGTAAGATAAGAGCTAATTCTGCAACTTTAATTGTCAGTCATCGACTCAGTTCAGTTATGAAAGCTGATGAGATTTTAGTACTTGATGAAGGAAAAGTAGTTGAGCGTGGGACTCATGAACAACTTATTCTAGCTCATGGTTGGTACTCTCAGATGTGGCAAATGCAGCAAATTGAATCGAAACTTGGCCGAGAAGAAACAGAGATGGATATTCTTCTTGATGAAGTTGAAATTATTACCAATGTTGAGAGAAAGGGGAATTGATGAGTAAAGAAAAGGATATCAAACTCACCTTCAAAGAACAATGGGCAACTCTAAAGTTTATTTTGGGATTTCTCAAGCCTTTTAAATGGTATTTTGTTGGTGCTCTTTTTTTCGGAGTTTTAACCACCATTTTTACAGCTATCATGCCATTTATCCTTTCAACTTTTATGGATCAGCACTTAGTAATTGGTAAGGTAACAGATCGAACACTGGTTTATTTTTCCATACTTTACTTTTCTGTGGCTATGATAAATGCCATGTCTTGGTTTTTCCGCTGGATTACTTTGCAAAATGGTTCAAATATGGTCAATCAATACATTCGTGGGAAACTTTATGATAAACTTCTCACATTAGGTATGCGTTATTTTGATCAGAAACCAACAGGTTGGTTGATTACACGTGTAACAAATGATACAGACCTCTTTCAATTTTGGACTATGATTTTCAATGGAATTATTTCAATTATTTCAATTATAATTTCATTTATTGCGCTCTTTTATATTGACGTTCCAGTAACTTTTGGAATGATGGTTTTTCTTCCAATTCTATTTGCTGCAGTTTGGCTTTACAATCACATTTCTACTCAGGTTTATAAAGCGATGCGTAAACGCCTTTCAGAACTCAATACTAAACTTAATGAATATATTTCAGGAATGCGTATTATTCAAGAATTCCGCCAGGAAACTCGTCTGAACAATGAATTTGATGAGACCAATGATGAGTATTATCGTTTGCGCATGCGTGTAATAACTATCAATGGGCTTTTACTTAGTCCTATGGTTAATTTTCTAATGGCAATATCAATTGTGGTGGTCCTTTTTCTTTTTGGAAATCGTTCAACTTATTCACTGGTTGAGGGTGGACTCGTCTATGCTTTTATTCAAAACGTACGACAATACTTCAATCCAATAACAGGGCTAATGGACTCACTTTCCTTCTGGTCTGATGGTATGGTAGCCAGTTCTCGTATTCGTCAAATTCTTAATGAAACGGAATATGCTCCTGCTCAACATCCTGTTGAAGGAGTAAAAATTGTAGAAGGAAAAATCGAATTTCGCCATGTGAATTTTAGTTATGATGGTGTGATACCGATTTTAAAAGATATTTCATTTGTGGTTAACCCCGGCGAAACGCTTGCTTTTGTTGGTCATACTGGATCAGGTAAGTCTTCGATCATCAATGTCTTTATGCGTTTTTATGAATTTGGTGATGGTCAAGTTTTGATTGATGATAGAGATATTAGAGACTATAGCATGGAAGAACTTCGTCACAAAATTGGTCTGGTTCTTCAAGATAGTTTTATTTTCGTTGGAAATGTAGCCGACAATATTAGAATGATGAATTCTAATATTCCAATTGATGATGTCATCGCTGCATCTGAATTTGTTCAGGCCAATCATTTTATTGAGAAATTACCTAACGGTTATGAAACTCAAGTGATTGAGGGAGGAGATGCTTTTAGCTCAGGTGAACGTCAGCTTTTGAACTTTGCCCGAACTATTGTAAGAAACCCAAAGATTTTGCTGCTTGACGAAGCAACTGCCAGTATTGATACTGAAACAGAAGCACTTATTCAGGATGGACTAGAAAAAATGTCGCAAGGCCGAACGACTATGGTTATAGCACATCGGCTTTCAACAATCAAAGATGCCGATCAGATTCTAGTACTTGATAAAGGAAAAATTATAGAACAAGGGACTCATGATGAATTGCTAGTTCAAGATGGTTATTATGCGGATATGTATCGAATTCAAACTTTACAAAAAGGATTATAATTAAACTTCAGGTATCCTAGCCTTTGGTTTGCTATTTTTTAGTATAAAAAGAAAATAATTTTGTAAATTTGACAAAAATAATTTAAAGATTTGAAAGAGAGATTTATCAGAAGAAAAGTTATTGGTAGATATTTATCTCTAATATCGGAGTTATAAGCCACCTCAGTCTAATAAGGAAATAATATTTAGCCCAAAAGTGAAGTCAATGATAAATTTCTAGTTGGTGTTTGAATTTATTAAAATTTATTACTTGAACTGTATGAAGGATTTATAAAATAACATGATTTTATTATTTAACAAACCATTTGGAGTACTCACAAAATTTACGGATGATGAGGGACGAAAAACCTTATCGGATTTTATAGATATTTCTAATGTATACGCTGCTGGACGATTGGATAAAGATTCAGAAGGCTTACTTTTGCTGACTGATGATGGAAAATTACAACATCGTTTGACAGATCCAAAGTTAAAGTCTTTTAAAACTTATGTGGTACAAGTTGAGGGTATTCCAACTGGAGAAGTAATTGAGAAACTCAATAAGGGTGTTCTTTTGAAAGATGGAATAACCTTGCCAGCCAAAGTTCATATTTTAGAACGCGAGCCAGAATGGTTGTGGGAACGTACTCCCTCTGTTCGCTATCGTGCTAATATACCGACAAGTTGGTTAGAGATCTCAATCAAAGAAGGACGAAATCGACAAGTTCGTCGTATGACTGCTAATGTTGGATTACCTACTTTAAGGTTAATCCGTACGAAGATTGGGGAATATGAACTTGGTGATTTGGATCAAGGAAAGTATAAGATTATAAATAAAATTTAGCTAAAAATTGAACAGTGTTTATTTTTTGAAACGAGTAGAAGTAGGAGCTGTTATTTTTTAAAAGTCTGACCATGTACACCGGTGCCTAGGATTCACGGAATATTTTTGCACTCATTAATCTGAGTAGTTTTAGTAATTGAAGCTGTTTACTTCTCTTGAAAAAGTGCTATAATGATAAAACTGTTTACATAAGTCAACAGAAAAAAACTAATCGCCCAAACTTCCCCTGGGTACGAAAGGAAAGAATGACATTTTGTTAAAAAGTCATTCAACAAGGTAAATGAAAGATAATAGTAAAACTCGCGTTGTCGTGGGTATGTCAGGTGGTGTGGACTCAAGTGTAACTGCACTTCTATTGAAGCAACAAGGTTATGATGTAGTTGGCCTTTTTATGAAAAACTGGGATGATACAGATGAATTTGGTGTCTGCACTGCAACTGAAGATTTTAAAGATGTCGCAGCTGTTGCGGATCAGATCGGTATCCCTTATTATTCTGTTAACTTTGAAAAAGAATACTGGGAGCGAGTCTTTGAGTATTTCTTAGCTGAGTACCGTGCAGGACGTACACCAAATCCAGATGTAATGTGTAATAAGGAAATCAAGTTCAAAGCTTTCCTTGACTATGCCATGGGGCTGGGTGCAGATTATATTGCAACTGGTCACTATGCACGTGTAATTCGTGATGAAGAGGGTCATGTCCACATGCTTCGTGGTGTTGATAATAATAAAGATCAGACTTATTTTTTGAGCCAATTGTCACAAAAACAATTGGATCGAGTGATGTTCCCACTTGGTGATATTGATAAGCCAAAAGTTCGTAGAATTGCTGCAGAAGCGGGCCTTGCTACTGCCCAAAAAAAGGATTCAACGGGTGTTTGTTTTATTGGTGAGAAAAACTTCAAAAATTTCTTAAGCGAATATTTGCCTGCTAAACCTGGGAAGATGAAGACCTTTGATGGTAAAGATATGGGTGTTCATGCGGGGCTGATGTACTACACAATTGGTCAACGTGGTGGACTTGGTATTGGTGGTCAATCAGGTGAGATTGAGAGTGAGCCGTGGTTTGTTGTGGGAAAAGACTTATCACAAAATATTCTCTATGTGGGCCAAGGGTATCATAATGAAGCTCTTTATACTGACTCTCTTGATGCTTCAGGTGTTAGCTTTACTCGTGAGATGCCGGAGAATTTTGAGTTAAAGTGTACGGCTAAGTTTCGCTACCGCCAGCAAGATGTTTCTGTAACAGTTAAGTTTGAAGGAAATAATGCTTTTGTAACTTTTGATGAGGCAGTACGTGCAGTCACTCCTGGTCAAGCTGTTGTTTTTTACGATGGTGAAGAGTGTCTCGGAGGTGCAACCATCGATCGTGCATATAAGAACGAAGTTGTTATGCAATATCAATAAAAAACAAAGTAGATACAAATATAAAAAAGCCACAAAGGTGGCTTTTTTTCTAATTCTAACTTTAAATATGCTAGATTTTTAAAAAAGGTGTATAATTTTCACATGCGAATATCGTATAGTGGTTATTACACCAGCTTCCCAAGCTAGCAACGCGGGTTCGATTCCCGTTATTCGCTTTATAATACAAAAAATTGACTACTAATAGTAGTTTTTTTTGATATTTTCTAAATGAGGCGCTATAATATCATAAACTAACAGATAATATGCTTATGAGAAAAGATTTTTATTTTTTGAAAGATATATTAATGGATAATATAAATGCGACAATTTTATAAAATATATCTACGGCAAATTGTAAAATTAAGTTAGCCACCTGAAGCAAGAAAAAAACACCTGAAACCTTTATACTTGAATTTGGAAAAATAAAGTAGAAAAGGATTC
>NZ_JACHHV010000030.1 GCF_014202895.1 Lactovum miscens | reverse complement strand
TCCTTTTCTACTTTTTGTTCTTGCAAACTCAAGTATAAGAGATTCAGGTGTTTTTTTCTTGCTTCAGGTGGCTAAACTAATTTTACAATTTGCCATAAATTATTTTTATTAAAAATTAAACTTCATAATAATGCTCTCTCATTATCCGATTCTCCCTATTACTTCAACTCTTCTATAAGTAAATGAACAATCTATTGACAATTCAGCCAGTCTACAAGTTGGATTCTCTTCATTTTCATCTATTTAAGTTAACGATATAACTTTTTAAGTTTTTCCATTCTCTTTTTTACTTTTTTTATACCAAAAAAGACAAATTTTAAATTCATCTTTTTATAAACTATTTCTACAATGTAGCTGGCGGTATCAGATAATTATTTCTATGGTTGCATAACTCCGGAAAATACAAGCCATGCGAGAGTTGTTTTTGCAACTAAACTTAAAATAATATATATATATTCTCCATACAAATAATCTGACCACTTACCGACTTTTTTATACTGTAAAAACATATTTATTGGGAAGAGATTAAAGAATATAAAGTATGATCCAAATATTGCATAAACAAACCATGGGACATCTGACGGATTTGAATTACCAAAAGCGTATAAAACAATGACTACCCATGCACCTAACCCTGCTATTGCACCAAAAATAAACGCTAACCAATTAGTTTTTTTGGTATATTGATTAAGAACTTCCATCATTAATCCGAACAAATTCATTGTCGCATTTAAAATAAACATTAAAATTAATGCTCCAATATCATATACTCCAAATAAAGTAGCAATTAGAACAATCATCAAGGATGAACTTAATGCATATTCATACCAACGAAAATAGTTAATGCCATTTTGTAAATCCTTATTGTACCTTTGATTAAGCTTTGGAGTTATGATTAAAAAATGAGCAAATGCGGATAAAAATAAGAATACCGAAACTAATATCCCAAACGGAATGTTCCCTATTTGTTTGGGATCAGTAACAAGTGCCATTTTAGCTCTATCAAAAGTTAGATAATAGGACCATATAGGCGGTTTGAAATCAATAACTTTTGTAATTGTCAAAGAAAGGATAAGCATTATACACCCTTGTATAAAATGCAAGCTTCCCATTATCAAGTTAAATTTCTTTAGTTTTAGCAGTTTTTTTCTCATGCTAACCTACTTTCTACAATGTGAATTTCGACTCCCTTTGTTAATTACATTATATCAAAAGAAAACGCTCTCATTACTTTTCCACATTTAAATTTTTTTTTGTAATTTAACATTAAAATACCTCAAATAAAAACAGTTCAACAACAATGATCTAACTGTATTAACTAGTGACAAGTACAGTCATCATTTATTATCCAGAGGGACTTGTCTGAGTGATAAATCCTGGTTCTGCTAATTTTCCTCCAAGATGAGGGAGGTCCGGATTTTTGTTAATTTATATTTCAACAATAAGGATTATTCAGAAGATCCATCTCGAAATAGAGTAAGATTCATTTACAACGGCAATACGAGTATATTTTTCCCACGGATCAGAAAGGCAGGGATTTTTTCATATGTATTTAAATTTAACTAATATAATAGTATTTTGATTTCATCAATTGATATCTCTTGATTTAACTCATGATTATTTAACTCACCACGTCTATTCCCTCATAGCTAACAGCAGTTGGTAAATAAAATAAGCCCTTGATTTTTAAGATGAAAGCCTATACAATTAAGGCAAATGTTATACATTCTTCTTGACATCGACGGAACAATTCTACCCACTCATATATCGGATAAGTCGCACCCTTCTACAAAAATCTCGCTGGATATCTCTGAAACTAATTTACCACTGAGCCTTTATGAGGACATCACGAATGAGTTAGTGAAGATCTCTCATTCAAACCACGTGAAAATTATTATGTGCAGCTCTTGGGGCGAAACTTCTATTCAGATTGCACAATATCTTGGAATAAAAAGCGATGAATATCTAGTCTTTTTTAATGATAATCCGAAACAGTGGTACAAGTGGCAGAGTATTGTAAATTTTTGCGAAACACACCCTAAAGATAAAATCATTCTATGCGATGACTTAGCCAGTTACGAGGTAACACGGCACAAGCCTCACAATCTGATTAAGATTTTTCAACCCAATCCACAGGATGGTCTTACAATGAAAGACCTGCATAAGATTTGGAAATTTGTTAATAAACAAAAATAACCCCGACTTTTAGTTAACTCGGGATTTATTTGTTCTTAGTTAATCTTCAATTTTTGCGAGATAGAACCACTCTTCATTGTTACGAATCGGATGATAATTTGGCAAAATCATGAGACAATCTTCCTCGGCAATAATTGTCTCTCCTGAATTGGTATGGGCAATGACGTCTCCTTCGTTGATCGTTTCCAAATGTTTCCAGTCGTGTGTCATTTTTCCTCCGTCAATCCAACGGTACATTTTTATCATACGGAGATTTTTGGATATTTTCTGATAACGATATTTTTCATCCATTTGTACAAATTGTTGGAGATAAGTTTTGTCTGAGATAATTTTAAGGTATTTAAGAGCATTAAGGATTACCCGCCACGCAAACTCAATAGAATCTGGATTCTCGTGACTTCCACATTCCACCGTAGTGCCAAGTATTCCCATCTTTTCTGCTAAATTTTCACTCGTAAAATCACCCTCAGGATACATCTTATCCCATCCGTAGATGATGTTTTTAGTTCCAAGTGCGTTCAAATATGACTTAAGCTCTAAGCTCTCATTCTGGCCAAAACAATAGGATTCACCTTCGGCAGTTTGAGAGTGAATATCAATCTCTGCATCTTTACTAACAAAAAGTCTAGCGAGTTCCTTAGCACGCTCTTGTTCGTAGCTTGATGGTGCTTGCCCTACTTTTTTTTGAAGTTCAATGTCTCCCATTTCAGCACGCATGTCGAATTGGTTGCCCACGTCTTCGTTTTCAACAATTTTATTGCCATTATCACTTAAAAAATGACCATCACCCGACCAAAAGAAAGAGCGGTTTAGGTTGTCTTCTGTCAATCGCACACCTTGACGAAAAGCACGTTCATTGGAAATAGGGACTGTTGTAATCTCCCCCGATTCGAGCAAAAGTTCTCCCGAAATTATTTTTTTCCGTAGACGTTCAATTGCAAAATATCCACAAGTCTCATTCCCGTGAACAGTCCCAAGTAGTAACAACCTCTTGCCTGGCTTCTCGGCTGAAAATACATCATAAGCTAACATAAAGATATTTTCCTCTCTTTAATACTCACTAAGGAAATAAGAGCCATTTATATAGGCTCCGATTGCATTAGCTCATTTCCCCAACCATAATAATTTACCAGCCTTGCCTCTAAATCAGTCGTCCAGTAAAGAACACCTGATAAAGAAGCTCGCTGACAAAAATCATCAAAATGAGATAATTTTCCAGTTTGAGCAACCCGAATAGCTTCTGCCAAGGTTTCTTTATTTGAATCAGGCATAATCGTATGCGGCTTAGCATTCAATTTCAAATCAATTACTTCACCATATTGGTCGTAGTAGCGATAAAGGCCATCAGAAACATAATAATCGTATTTGATAATGCCCATGCCAATTAACCCCTTAGCTAATTGAGCAAAATTCTTAGCATTTCCCTCATTGTTGACGAGACTTTCAAGTTTTTCTAAATCAATCATTAAAATTTTTTCGCTTTCTCTTCCGCAAATGCATAATAATCACCATTAAAATCTTGGAAATTAAAGTTTTTAAATGGTACTTCATTAATTTCACTAATTGTCACTGCAACTTTTGAAACCTTTTCATGCCATGATTCAAGATCGTCAACCATAAACAAAAGACTTGACTTAGCTTCGGCCACTTCAGGAGAAACTTGGCGAATGAAGTCCACATTCCAGAGTTGAAAGCGAGCAGTTGCCTCTTCAAACGGCGAAAGAACAACTGTTTCTTGTTCCGCTTTTCCACTTCTAGAAATCTCTATAAAACCAATTGACTTCCAAAAGTTAGCTGAGTTTGAGACATCCTTAACATAGAGCATATTACACACTATAATTGACATCTTTATTCTCCTATAATCTTGTGATATTATTTTTAATTAAAATGAATTTTTCACTTAATTAGATTAGGTAGTTTATCTTGACAAGGTTCAAAATAAATTTAAATCACCTCTTTTTGAATACTAAATTTTTTAGGCTTAAGAAAACTTTTATATTCTCTAATTGAATTGATGGGATGTGTCCTATGGTGTTTTACACTAGCATATATTTTAAAGATTATTTCCTAAGCTTCTTCAAAATTGGCATTTCCTAGGAAATTTTTATTCCATTTTGGATAAATATTATGAAAAAAATCTACATAAAAGTAATCAATTTAATTTTACGTGCTCCTCCGAAAACAAGCCTCATTTTTATTCAAACAGCTCATTTCCATGAGATGATTATAACATGCTGTGTTAAAATTTAGCCATGGAAATAGTTGAAATACCACAAAAACCTCTGCACTTTATGTTAGAGCGCCAACTTGTTTTAGCGCCTTTGGATATATTGGGTCGTGCTCGAGATGCACATATCCAACTTCGAGATGCTTTTGAGCCACTTGTCGAACGTAAACACCTTGACTATCACCCGCCAGGTTACCAGCATATTTTTTTAAAAAATAAAATGTCGAACGGAAAATCATATAATGATTACTTGTGGACACGCGGTCACTTGGTTGGCCACCAGTTTTCGGGTCTTGATAATGAACCAAGAAATTTAGTTACTCAAACCGTTTGGTGTAATTCTGGCTCATATTTCGAAACAGACGAATCAAATGTTGATTCCATGATATTTTATGAAAGTCGGCTGGACAAGTGGATTAATACCTTCCCTGAACTCTATCTTGACTACCAGGTCACTCCAATTTACCATGGTAATGAATTAGTCCCGCGTGAGATTCGTTTAGCTTACGTTGCCTATTCACCAAAAAGCCAGATTTTACCTCTTATTCTTGGTAGCAATAGGGAAAAACTAAACGAAGAGGGCGTAACCATTGTGATAATTCCTAACTCCTCACCAAACGCAGTTATAAATTATGAAACTGGCTTTGCCAAACAAAAATAACCTCCAAAAATTTTTGTGGAGGTCAAAATATTTTCAGCCTTGGGTTGCTTGCTCAGAACACTGCAGATTTTATACATACGTTACAGGATGGTAAAGACTGAGCCGGTGAAACAATTAAATAAAATTAAAACGGTGACAAATCACCGTTTTAATTTTATCTTTTTGTGTCTCTTATATTCCCAGTTATAAAGCAAAAACCACTCCACACGGTTTAAACAAAAGATATAACTAAACTGTTAAAGATTTGCTACATTATGATAGACTTTTTGTACATCATCATAGTCTTCTAGTGCATCTACCAAGCCCCTGAAGATTTCAAGATCTTCATCTGAAAGTTCCACTTCATTTTGAGCGATCATTTCAAGTTCAGTTTCTTCAAATTCTTGGATACCAGATTCACGAAGGGCCGCAATAGCTTTGTGTAAATCAGTTGCTTCAACATAAACTATGATGTTCCCTTCGTCTTCTGAAACATCACGAACATCTACTTCAGCATCCATCAATTTTTCGAAGTAATCATCAGAATTTTCGCCTTTGAAAACAATGACGCCTGTATTATCGTATGCATAGCTTACAGCACCTTCACCAGCTATATTTCCTCCATTTTTGTGAAAAATTGTACGAACATCTGCAATTGTACGGTTAACATTCGAAGTCAAAGTTTCACAAATTATAGTAGAGCCGTTTGGTCCAAAACCTTCATAACGTCCATCCACGAAAATTTCGTCTGACTTACCTTCAGCTTTTTTTATGGCATTATCAATAACATGACGTGGTACTTGCGCTTGTTTAGCCTTCTCTATAGTAAACTTAAGCATGCTGTTGGCTTCTGGTTCAGCAGAACCACCACGCTTTGCTGCAACATAAATTTCTACGCCATATTTTGCATAAATCTTTGAGTTAGCACCATCTTTAGCTGTTTTCTTTGCTACAATATTTGCCCATTTACGTCCCATTGGAATGTCCTGTCCTGCTCTGACCTACATCAGAGTCCATTGCGAATTCTCGCAATGTCCTTTCTTTTTTATAATAGTAATAGTGAGGCTTTGCCCATAATTTTCCTTTACATTATAACATAAAACAGGATTCTCCTTATACTACAATCCTCCTAGAAATATGAGCTTTTATACCTTCGCAACTCGAAGAGAGAATTAACGAAGTTCAAGATGGTGACTACATTATATGTCAATCAGGAATCCGCTCTGCCAGAACTTGAAATAACCTATGCACCACCTTTTGGCTCAGCTAAAGATCCAGTTAATATGATTGGTTATGCTGCTTTCAACATTTTAGAAGGAATTTCAAGTAATGTTCAATGGCATGAGTTAGAGCGAGAGTTAGAAAGAGGTAAAATTTTACTTGATGTTAGAAACCCTGACGAATTTTTACGTGGCCATTTTCAAAACTCTGTTAACATACCTCTTGAAGAGCTTCATAGTAATTTAGATGAACTAGATTTGAATCAAGAGTACATTGTTAGTTGCCAATCAGGCCTCCGGAGTTATATTGCTGAGCGTCTCCTTCGCCAAAATGGATTCAATGTTCAAAACCTTGATGGTGCCTATGGCCTATACAGCACTGTCACAAATAAACTTTTGGAGTGTTAAGACGATGCAAATCTATAATCAAAAAATTACCAACCGATTGAAGAGAGCTGACGGTCAACTTAAAGGTATCCTACTATGATGAAACCTGAAAAAGAATGTATAGACGTAATTACTCAGCTAAGTGCGGTTCGCTCAAGTTTGGGCCGTTTGATTGGCACTATTGTAGCGGAAAATCTAACAATTTGTTTAATGGAAGAAAATTCTGAAGAACGTGATACAAAGCTTAAACAAGCTATAAATATGATAATAAAAAAATAAAAAGAGATTCTAATATAGAATCCTTTTTTGTTCGCTAAAAAATTTAAATCTCTAATTTCAACAGTGATACTGGGTTTGCTCTGATCCCGAGTGATCGGGTCTCTTTTTTTAGTTTGTAACCTTTTGATATCCAAAATTTAATAGCCTGTGGGTTGTTTCGGAGAACCGCCAATCCAATCTTTTTTGCACCATGATTTTTTGCCAATTTTACAATTTTTTTCTGAACCTGGCTTCCTACCCCTTTTTGGCGAGCACCTGGCAACAATAATAGCAATCCAACAAAATCCGTTTCTCTTTCTGGACAACCTTGAATAAAATCTAGGAGCCCAACAAGTTGGCTTCCTTCATAGATTCCAAAATTAAACTTCTCAGCATAACTTTTGCCTGGTGGTAATGTGTCAAAGAAGTTACGTGCACTCTTTTTGATATCTACTTCTTTACCATCAAGTTGCAAATAATCCTTGGATTGCCCAAAGATTTCTTTCGCTTGTCTAAATTGAGATCGATTCATCCCTCTTAATTCCATATTATTGGCTTCCTCGAATAGGTTTGCTCAGGAATTTCTGGATTGCCCAAACGGTAAACCTCATCTGCTCTTTGAGTTAGGAAATCCCAAGGATACTGACCAATTTTTGTGGTCAAAGAAACCTCATTCTCACGAGCCCTTGCAAGTATCTTCTGTCCTCTAACCGTAAAACCAAGCACATGAATAGATTCAGGTAGTGGGCAACTTTTTGGAATATCTAAAAGTATATACGTCAATAATCTACGAATATGCCCCTTAGTGTATCGTTTTGTATAAACTTGCTCAATGAGCTCCTGGAGGTTGTTTGCGGTTTTGATATATTTCTTTATACGAACAGACAATTCTTCATTGACTTGGTAAACATTGGTCAACCTACTAGAAACTGTAACCTTATACCTAAGTAATTCCCAGAAATCATCCCAGCTTCTTTTCGGTGAAGATTTTAATAAATTCCAAGTATCTGCCGGAACAAAGGCTGAAGCCTCAGAAAAGTTTTGTCGAATAGCTGTTGCCGAAGCAATCAATCCTGATAATTCAGTTTCATTGTACCCTGTCTGTCTCAGAACAGTTCTTAATTTAATTTCAGTCCCGGATACAGCTTTTGCATATGCTAGCCCTAAAATATGGTTCGGTGTATTCCCATCAAACTCAACTCCAGCAAAATGCTTCCAGGCCTTCTCAGCCTTCAAAGGATAAGACATCAATTCTGGAAGCTCTTCCATAAAAGCCTGCATTTCAGAAGACTTTTTGGCATAAATGTCAGATATCCTTTGATAATTCATCCCATCCGATTCACTACCAAAGAGAATTTCATCCACGCCTAACTGATGTAATATATTGACAGCACCTGTCGCAAAAAAATCAGCTCCTTGTAAAGCGCTCATCAGTGGAAGCTCAACCACTAAGTCTGCTCCATTTGCCAAAGCCATCTCAGTTCTTGTCCACTTATCGACAAAGGCCGGTTCACCTCTTTGCATCCAATTACCGGACATAACAATTACTTTAATTCTGTCATCGCCTGCCGCATCTAGTAAGAGCTTGTGACCGTTATGAAAAGGGTTGAATTCAGCAATAATTCCAGTTACTTTTTGCATATAAAAAACCAACGAGCTGAGTCTTTTGATGGAGAATTATCAGTGAAGTCTGAAAATAGCGTAATACACGAAAAGCCAACTGAATTCAACATTTTTACAATTTCAGCCGACTCATAAGTCCGCTCAACATGTAACTCATCCTTACGCACAAACTGGTCATCTTTCTCTTTAATGAAAAATGATAATTGATGTTCTATGCTATGAGGAACTTTTCCCTTGTATGAGTCCCAAAGGAAAGCAAAATCTTCCTCATTTTCATGATAAGAATAGTCTGGAAACACTTCGTCTATCTGATAAGTTGAATGGACATCAAAAATAAAGACACCCTCTTCCTCAAGCAAACTATAAACTCCTTCAAAAGCAAGACCCCACTCTGATAGGTCAGACAAATAACAAAGCGAATCAGAGTAGCAAGTCACTACATCAAACTTTGCAAAAGGTGGCAAATAACGCATGTCGCCTTGCATCCAAGTGATCTCAACTCCCGCACTCTTAGCCTTCTTCGTTGCTAGCTTAAGCATATCTTCAGAAATATCTAGAGCAGTCACATCATAGCCATTTTGAGCAAGTAAGACTGACAGAGCACCAGAGCCACAAGCCAGTTCAAAAATTGACTTTGAACTTTTTGCTATGTGGCGCTTTGTAAAAGCCAACCAGTCATCATAAAGCGATTGGTCCATTACTTGATCATAAACTTTTGAAAAATCTTCATAAAATGTCATGTTAAGACCATTTTACCATTTTATGTCAAATAAAAAGCCCCGCTTTTACGGGACTTATCAAATTATTTTAATTATTCTGATACCCATTCAGACAAGTTAAGTATCGGTGCGTCGTTCCATAGTTTTTCAAGATTATAACGGAGACGTGTATCTTCGTCAAATACTGAGACAATGATATCACCAAGATCAATTAAGACCCAACCAGAATCTGGCTGACCTTCAATTCCTTTTCCAACTTCAACACCTTTCAAGTGAGCTGCCTCATCAATTGCTTCAACAATGGCTCCAAGTTGACGATTGTTCATTCCTTGCATAATAACAAAGTAATCTGCAATTCCTGAGACTTGTGACACATCAAGTGCTACGATTTTTTGGGCCTTTTTGCTATCGGCTGCTTTAACAACGATTTCTAATAATTCTTTTGCTTCCAAAATTTTTCCTTATTCTATTTTGTATTGTGTATTTAGTTAATCTACATTCTAATCTTTATCTGTCAAGGCTCCAATATATGAATTATATGTTTCTAAAGTTTGTGGATAAATTGGTAAATTGTGATCTGCCAGATAGATAATCGTTTCGCGCGTTTCATATGCAACAGCAATATCCAAAGATTTTTTTGCCAATTGACGTGCCTTATCTACTCCAGAAAAATCACGCCCCTCCTCGATATAATCAGCAACATAAACAATTTTGTCAAGTAGGGACATCTCTTTTGCACCTACAGTATGCACTTCTATGGCATGGAGAATTTCTTCATTATCAAGTCCTAAATCTTCCTTGACTTTCAAAAAACCAACTTTCCCATGCCAGACCGCATTACCCCATTTTTTAAGATCTGGATCAAGCTGATACTTGTCAATCAGTCTCAGAAATTCTTTTGTGGAAGCCTCTTTAGCATAATCATGAAGAAGACCTGCCAAGCTTGCACTATAGATATTTCCCATATAGCGTTCAGCCAATTCAGTTGCCATCTTTTCCACTCCAAGCATATGCTTGAAACGTGAGGGCTTAACTTGAGTTTGAATTTTTTCAAGTAACTCTGTACGGCTCATTGAGATTTCATCATAGTTATCAAACATTTTTCAGATACAATCCTTCTTTTTTGATATATGCCAACACACGAGGTGCCAAAAGAAAGTTAGGTACAATTCCTTTGGCAATCTGTTCCCGAATCTGAGTTGAAGATATGTCCATTTGTGGGCAATCAACCCATAAGATCGGATAAGAAGTACCTGCACGATATTTTGGACGTTGAACAGCCACAAAGGTAACAAGTTTCATTAATTCATCAATCTGGGGCCAACGAGACAAAGAATTCACCATATCTCCCCCAATGATAAAATATAAATCTGTATCTGGGAACTTTTTTTTAAATGTCTCAACAGTTTCAAAAATTCCGCAGGCCACACCAGAACTACGGGATTCCTCAACAATCAGATTTTCTTTTCCTTCAGTCGCAAGTTTCAACATTTCAACAACCTGATCAGTGCCCTTTTCAGGTAAAAATTGCACATTTTCAAGGTGAAGCTGTTGACGAACTTGATCAGCAATAATTAAGTGTGCCACATGAACTGGATTAAAAGCCCCCCAAAAAAGACCAATTCCATTCTTATGTATAGTCATTTCTCTTTTAATTTCAACTTTTGTAAAGGGAGTCAATAAATCAACGGTCATATTCTCTAAATCTCTCATCCAGAACTGGGTAGCCCATTCCGCCTAATATAACATAGGCAAAGATATTTGTCAAAATTAGATATTTAAATTGATATCTTTAAATTCTTCACTTCTTCTGAAATTTTGCGGTTTTTCTTCTCAGCCGCAATTTTAAAAACTACCAAGTTACGGCCAATAATTTGGATGACATCAATTCCCATTTCTTCAATCATACCTGATAATTCATCAGGTCGAACCTCAGAATTTTGAAGTATTTGCACTTTGATAAGTTCACGTGCATCACATGCATGGCGAACAGAGGTCAAGATTTCATTTGATACTCCGCCCTTACCAACTTGCACTATTGGCTTCATGTTCACAGCTAGACTACGAAGATAGCGTTTTTGTTTTCCTGTTAATTCCATTAAATTTCCTTTACTATACCAATATTAATTAATCATTTTCTTGCTTTATCGTTTTCTTCCATTTGAAAGTAATTTTCAAAGAGGAGAAGTTTGGTGCTTCACTCCTACAAATAATGCCTTAGCCTAGTTTGTTCTCTGAATTGATATACCTTGACCATAGCCGTTTAGCACAAAGATAAAAAACAGAAATTACTTCAAGACCAAAACTGAAAAAATTTACATATCCATTGCTTCTAATACAAAGGTTACACGGTAAGCCCAAACAATTTTGCACGTGTTGGTTAGCCAATACCCAATTTTGGTTTTTTTAAAGTTCCAAAATATTCTAAAGCCATTGTTATTTTTCTAGAATTCCTTTTAGTTTCGCTAAATCTGATTTAATTCTTTCAAGAGTGTCAGATTCATCAGACCAAGTAGTAAAAGTTAACAGAGTTTTTTCATCATATTGAAGCACACGCATTGGGTTATAATACTCCTGCCCTCTTTCATCGCGCACCACATAATCAATAACTCCATAGTCGTTTGGTGCAACAAAAGCCAAGTCACAGGGTCCTAGAGATGTCTCTGCATTTAGCCCATTCTCATCCTGACTAATTTTGTGGAAAAAACTAACCCAATTTGATAAATTTAAAGGATTTTGTAAGTATTCATAAGCCTTAACAAAAGATTGATTAATCTCAACGTTAATAGTTGTTGTCACAATTCCTCCAGTAAACAATTTGTCTATAAGTGCAAGTACAGATTTAATTACAAAAAACTTTTTGGTCTGCCTATGGAATTATTATACACTAAATTATCTAGGCTTTGTAAATGTAGTTTAAGCCTATATATAAGAGATTATCTCTGATATTTCCATACATTCTTATGCTACAATTTAAACAAAGGTATACTTATGAAAAATAAATTCAAATTATTATTTGTGGCTCTGACTATTTCACTTTTTTTATCAGTTGGATTTTCTCAACAAGTTCAGGCTGCCAATCAAAGTCGAACCCAAATAAAGACATACCTTATTGACTACACCAATCAAAGCTACCCTGGTCCAACCCAAAATTACTATTATGATAATGGAGCAGCTGACATGACTGGCTTCACAAAAATCAAGTCTGGACAAGCACTCTTCCTTCCAGATTCTCAAGGTCGTTCTGGCACTGCAGTGGCGATCTTGACCTATTCTGAATTCGTTGCTTCAAAAGGAGCGCGCCAAGGTAATCCTTTGAAACCACCTTATTATCCTAAAAACGTCAAAACCTCAATCAGTTTTTCTTTAACTGGAAAAACTGAAAAAGGATATATTTGGAATAAAAGTCATTCAATCGCCGATAGCTTATTAGGAAAATTGTCATATTCATCAAAATATAATTTCACTTCAGGAACACGCAGTCAAAATGTTGGTGCCAATGATAGAGGTGGGATGCGATTTCCCGAAGAAATTGCTGAAAACTATTGGAAGTCACATCCCAACACAAATATCACTATCTCCTATATGACCACACCAATTTATAATGGAAATGAGAAGATCCCTCGTGGATCCATAGTTGACGAAAAATCCTCCGATGATACAATTAACACCGAGATTGTTGTAATAAACTCAGCCGAAGACCTTTTAATCAACTATAACACTGGAAGTTTTACTCATACAAAAAACTCAAGCTCAAAATCTGGTCAAACAGAACCAAGTACCTCAATTGTCAGTCAAGTTCCGCTTTCTCCTGCAAGCAGCAGTAGATTAGTCTATGTGGCTAATAAAGGAAAGTCTGATACTTACTGGTACAACGAGAACGATATGCCCGCCTCTACCAACAAAACTAACGTCATCACAATAATCGAATCTCAAGCAATCTCTGTAGGTAAACATGCCTCCAAAGCTGAATAAATCCTCCTAATTAAAAAACAAAAGCCAGTCAGGTACCAAAAATGTTTGGCTTTTTAAATATTTAATCTTATGTTCTACGTAAATTTTTTAAAGCTACTACATTCACAAAATACAATAAGATAACTATCCCTAGAAGAATTGACAAATCTATCCATATCTGGTTAAAGCCCATCCCTTGCTTGATAACTTTTTGTAAAGCATCTACACCATAATAGAGAGGCATAATATGTGCTAGCCATTGCAAGGGCTGTGCCATTGTATCAACATTGATTAGCCCAGAAAATAGAGCCTGAGGAACAATAGCAATTGGGATAAACTGGACAAACTGGAACTCAGTCTTAGAGAAAGCGGATAGCATGAGTCCCATCAACAGTGCTATCAAAGCTATCAGTAGGTTAATCAAGAGGACCCAACCAAAATTTCCCAAAACTTTCATATGTAGACCGTATCGAGCCCATAAAACAACTAGCACCGTTTGTATCACTGCCAAAAGGCCATAGGACAAGGTGTACCCAGCAACAATTTCACTCCTTTTCACTGGTGTCACCAACATTCGAATAAGTGTGCCACTTGAACGTTCATTAACAAGAGAAATACCAGAAATCAAGAAGACAAAGAAAAAAACAAAAAAAGCGACAAGGACTGGTGCCAAATTATTAAAAGGATTTAGCTTGCTATCTCCATAGAGATAGTGATCAGCGATTTTAAAACTAGATGCTGAACTTTCAGAAAGTTTTGGCAAATCCTTCCCAGATAATTGTGGTGCACTTGTTATCACCTTCTTTATTGCACTGTCAACTGCCCGCTGAATCTCCAATTGTGTTTTTTTAGCTTGAGTTTTCTGAACCGACCCATTAACAATGCCGCTAATAACTTGTGTCATCCCGGTATCTTTATTTGCATAAGTCACATCAATACTATTATCATTGATCAAGATTACAGCTGCTAAATTATTCTCGTTGAACGTCGACATCTTACTGTTATTGACTTTAATTATGACCAATTTGTTATTTTGACTAAGCTGATAGGGGAGCTGATCTTTTTTGGGTAAACTTTTTGCAACTTCGCTTGCCTGATTATCAATGCCAATCCGATAAGAAACTTTAGTTGGGACTTGAAGAAGTAAGTAGAGTAAGCTTAGGATGACCAAAGGAGCGATAAATAACAATACCAGAGACCTCTTGTCACCTAAGCGCTGTAGAAGAATACGTTTAAAAATTGCGAAGATTCTCATTATTTCTCCTTCTTTTTGAATTCAAGCTCACGTCCTGCTTTGATAAAAGCCTCTTCAATACTCTTCGCTTCATAGTGTGCCTTTATTTCATCTGGACTACCTTCCGCCACGAAATTGCCCTCTCGTAAAAGTAAGACTCTATCACATTTTTCAGCTTCATCCATAACATGGGTTGTCATAAGAATGGTTTTTCCCGCAGCCACCAATTCTCGTAGTTCTTTCCAAATCTTCTGGCGAAGCTCGGGATCAATTCCTACCGTGGGTTCATCAAGTAATATGAGTGGAGCATCAGTTTGTAGAGCAATTGCTAGAGAAAGGCGACGTTTCATTCCTCCTGAATAACTAGCTAGAGATTTACCAAGCTGGTCCGTCAGATTTACCGTTTGTGCAGCTTTAACCAACTTGTCTAGCAAAGCTTTTTTGGAAAAGCCTTGTAAAGCGCCAAAAAATTCAAGATTTTGCTGACCAGTTAATTCTCCAAACAAAGCATCAGATTGTGCCATAAAACCAATTTTTCCCATGACTCCGCGATTAGGAATCAACTTATCAAATATAGTAATTTTTCCGGCTTCAGATTTAGTCATTCCAAGCAAAGAATTGATAAAAGTAGACTTTCCAGCTCCTGATGGTCCAATAAGACCGACAATTTCTCCCGGCTTCAACTCTAAAGAAAGGTTATCCAAAACCCTTTTTTTATCAAAGCTAACAGTTAAACCTTTGACTATTACTGGATTTGTCATTTATAAAGTCCTCCCACATTCTCTTTCTTTTTTGAAAGCTTTGACAACATTACCCAGATGAATCCCCACACACCATTGGTAGTAAAAATCTATTCGTTTTAATCACTACTATCTGCTTAGTACTTATCGTTTAATTTGCCATATCAAATTTAGCTACAGTTTTTCCTTGATAGTGACAAGCAAATTTCTTTAAGCCTGACAGAATCTCTCCACAACAGGTAACTTGTTCTCAATATTTTTCAGTATAGAAATCAAATTCTAAATCACTTCACCGATGAATCTCATAAAGCTTCTTAACAATCTTTTATGTTATTTATGAAATTATCCAAAATTTTATTGTTAGGAAATTAATAAATAGCTAAAATTTTCAAACAGTCTAAAAAAATCCTTTCGATGTTTTTCCAAATCTTAAAAAGATACGTAAACGTTCACTTCAGAAATAAAACACTCACAATTACAAGAATTTACTTTCAGTTTTTAAGAGCAAAACTTCCTCATCTGTCAATGATCTGTATTCACCAAGTGCTAATCTTTTATCAAGTTTCAGTTTTCCCATTCGAATACGTTTAAGATAGAGTACGTACATATCTACTGCCTCAAACATCCGCTTCACTTGATGGAATTTTCCTTCATGAATAATCACATGAATATCACTAGCAACACCTAACTGAGTTTTTGAGTTTTCATAAATTTTATCAATAAACAATTCTGCGGGAAGAGCCACTTCACCATTTTTTAACATTAAACCTTCTTTAAAAATAACAATCATTTTATCAGTCACCCGTCCATCAATATGCGCAAAATACTCCTTCTCAACATGTTTCTTTGGTTGAGTCAAATTGTGGCCAAGTACCCCGTCATTTGTCAAAATCAAAAGACCTTCAGTATTCTTATCTAGACGACCAACAGGAAAAATATCTTTACGAAAGTTTGACTCACTCAATAATTGTACAACCGTTTTATCAAGATTATCCCTAGTCGCACTGACTACTCCTGCAGGCTTATTCAACATATAGTAGAAAAATTTCTGATAATTGAGACCCTGACCATCAAATTTTATTTCATCAGAATTTTTATCTACCTGAAACTTTCCATCTTTTTGGACAAGCCCATCAACAGTAACACGACCCTTTTTTAGCAAAACCTTAACATCAGTTCGACTGCCTAAACCCGCAGATGCAAGATACTTATCTAAGCGCATACTCATAGATTTATTATACAGAAAAAATTATAAAAAGAGACTTATGCAAAGACTCTTCCTATATATTTATATTTTTATTTTATTCCGCAATTTGTGACTGTCCTGAGTATTCATATATTGCGTATTGTCGCGTTTTGCTTATAAATCGCAAAAGCGTCAATCAGAATTCTGTTTACAATTTGTAAAGGAATTCGGCTAGCAACATCAAGCCCAAAATTTAGTTCTTTGACTTTTGACTTGTAAGCAGAAATGTTTATGTCTGCTGCTCTAGCTATAGAACTTAATGGATTTGCTGTTAATGCTAAAATCTCCGTTCCCTTAGCCTTAGCAATAGAAATCGTATCCACAAGCTCTGGAGTCTCACCTGAAATAGAAATCACAATAACCAAGTCAGTTTTATTCATTTTTCCAGCATGATATTTCATAAATTCTGGATCATCATATCTTGTAACTCGTTTTCCAAATAACTGCAACTTAGCCATCATCTCTTGGGAAACTGTCGTACTCAACCCCATTGCTATTAAAGTAATATTTTCATGCCGATTTATTAAGCGAATAGCATTTTCAATCTCTTCGACCGAAAGTTGGTTGATTGTTCGTGTTATTTCTGTTTCATTTTTCAAAAAAGCTTCATTTACTTCATTTGAGAAACCATTAATAGGGTAGTTTTTACTACTTTTTACAGTATGCTTAAAATCTGAGTAACCATCATACCCCATCTTGTTCAGGGTACGGTTCACAGTAGAAATTGATACGTGGGCCTCTTCAGCTACTTTTGAAATAGTCATATGACTTATTTTTGATAAATTATCCTGAATAAAATTCCAACAAAAAAATTCTGTTTCACTTAGTTGTTTTTTAAATACCATATTTAAAACCTCATAGCACATAAAACTATCAAGCTAGATTCATGTCACTGGAAGAACCTACCACAACAGAATAATTTATTTACTATTTTCCTCTTATTTATACAGACTAATTATAACAAAATCTTTTTGCACAAGACCATAAATGTCAAATAATTTACTGCGAATCTTCAAAAATAAATTTGGGGTTTATATGTTAATGCTCATTCTGAGCTAATGCGGGCGGAGATGGAATTAGTAAAGTGAACAAGTAGTCCCATTTTCATTTTTTTAGCTTTGTCGGCTTCTGATGATACCTAAAAAGACGGTACCAGTTGTAAGCATATACTTCAATCTAAGGAACTGATTGGTAGCCAGTGTAGGTGTTAAATTATCCATTCCAGCCTCATATTTAAAAAACTGGCGTTGCTTGGTAAACATAAAATGGTTTCGATTGAGCTTAATAAGATTGAAGTCACCTCGGATTGTCCTTATCGGCTTACCTTTACCTCGACTAGGGCTTACCAGATGAAAAACAATGTCCAGATTCTCAAATCTCGCAGAATTATTCGGTCGATAAACCGTAAGGAGAATTGTCATAATAATTCGACCATAAAGAACTTCTTTGGATTGCTTAAACAAGAGCTATATTATGGTTATACATTCACAAGCTTTGAAGAATTAAAGCAGGCTATTGTGAATTGGATTCATTACTACGATACTCATCGAGTAAAAGAAAAGCTAGGGTGGCTTTCTCTAACCGAATACCGATTAAAAATGATACAACAACAAAAAACTCGAACGTAATCGTTCGAGCATTTGTCCAGGTTTATGAGTGCACTACATCAAAAGTTTATATTTTGGGGCTCACATCTAAATACCTGAGTTTTTTGGGTGTAAATCACTTTCGAGCTACTACCAATTATTTGGCCTTTTCACAATATCTAGATCAAATGATATATTATAAAAGGTATTAATTCTAGATAAAAAATCCTGCCTCTGAATCCACATAGAAATTACTTTCATACAATGAATCCTTAAGTAGGGTAGCAGGTAGCAAATTTGTAGGGCAACTATTGATAATCTTTTCAACAATTATTGCTTTCCTCTTACCTGTTGCAATTAAATATATATTTTTTGCCTTAAGTAATTGCGCAAATCCCAAACTTATACCTTTTGTTAAACTCATCTCTTTACTAAAGTATTTAGTCATCACTTTAATTGTCATTTCAGATAAATCCACAATGTGAGCTTCTAAATCTGTATCACATCCTGGCTCATTTAAGCCAATATGACCATTCATACCAACCCCTAAGAGAACAAAGTCTATACCTAAATCAGATATAAGTGAATTTATTTTTCTTATCTCTGTTTGCAAATCATTGCTTAAACCGTTAAAAAGAGTAATTTGATCTTCACGCAGGTCGAGAGGGGTAAAAAAGTCATCATATAGCATCTGCTTACATGACCCAATTGTTTGACGCCCGACTCCAACCCATTCGTCGAGTCCTACAAATCTTGCACGTGAAAAATCAATCTCACCCTCCCTATTCATTTTTATAAGTTTTCCCATAACTGGACGTGGAGTCTCACCACATGCAAAGCAGAAAACAGCATCAGGTTTTTCAGAAAGAATTCTTTTGACCTCTTCAACAGTTCTGTTTACAAGGCTATCCACATTTTCAAATCTTTGAGCTTTCATCTAAATTCCATTCTCAAAGTCTAAATCATCGGTATCTACTATATCAATATGAGTATACTTATCTATCGCATTTTGTCCTTCAGAAACTAAAACATTTGCTAGAACTGATGCTGAATCCATTGGTGTTAACGTTGCGGTTAGCAAAAGAGGAAAATTAGTTCCAGATAAAATTTCAATATTCTTTTCTGGGTTCTCCCACTTAAGCATTACAGCTTCCTTGTAAGGTGATCCACCTTTTAAATCAGTTAAAAATATTACTTCACTATCTGTATTTGATAATGCTATTTCTAAATGTTCTCTCAATTCTTCAGTATTATCAGATTCAAGAAAATTTACATTTTGAATATTCCCTTGTGGACCTGCAATCAAGTTTAGAGCAGAAATCATGCCTTCTGAAAACTTACCGTGTCCCGTAACTATAATATTTACCATACAAAATCCTTTCAAATTAGTAAGACCTTGCATGCGCAAGGTCTTACTTTTGGTCAAAGAATACCTAAGAACGACAGAACTAATACCAAGACAAAAGTTGCGGCTATCAAAATAACCGGATTAGTCTTTCTTTTTCTGATCAAGTAATAAAGTAAGAAAACAAATGCAAACGGTAACAAGTTGGGCAAGATCCGATCAAAGAAACCAGATTGAAGTTCAAGTTTACTTGATTTATTAATCACAAACTTTGTTAAAACTGTAATATGAACATATGACGCAATCAATCCACCAATTACTGTAACACCAAGTACCGTTGCAGCACGGCCAATGATTTCTGATTGTTGTTTGATCATTGGAATGGCCTTGACACCTAGATTATAACCTAAACGTGTTGTGAAGAACCGTGATGCAAAAATCAAGCAATAAGCTAAGAAGAATAAAATTGGCCCGACAACAGATCCACCAATTGCCATTGATGACGCAATACCAGCTAAGATTGGCAATACCGTAAACCAAAATATAGCATCTCCAATACCAGCCATTGGTCCAAAAATGGCATTTTTTAAGGCTCGGATTGTTTGTCGCTCCTCATGTCCCTCTTCCATAGATAGAAGTAATCCTTCCAAAAAGCCAACAAGGTGAGGACTCGTATTAATAAAGTCCAGATTATCTACCATTGCAGCTTTCAAACCATCTGGATCATTTTTGTAAATTTTCTTCAAGAAAGGAATTTGTGTAAGCATAAAGCCGCCTGCTTGCATACGTTCATAGTTAAAACTAGCTTGAAGTAATACAGTACGAACTGCAAGTTTGTTTAAGTCTTTCTTTGTTAGAACACGTTCTGGAACTTTTGTTATTTCATTAGATTCCATTTGAAAAGTCCTCCCCTTCTGGATTTAAATTCGGGTCTATCACAAGCTTGGGTTTATTATTTTTAATCTTTTGATCAATTGTATATGTGTAGATAGCAAGAGCCAAGCCAACAACCGCAACTGGTAATAAGTTTGAAAAATTTAAGAAGCTAGAGAGAATAAAACCTATTAATAAGAAGGGCATAAATTCCATCTTTAACATTGTATTCAAAAGCATTGCAAAACCAATGGCCGGCAATATACCACCTATGACTTCAAAACCGTGAGTAAGCCAGGTCGGAAGCGAGGAAACAAAAACCCTCATTGGTGTTTGCGCTAAATAACCGGTTAAAAAGACGATAATACCATATGTAATTGCCACAATGCCGGTCGTCGTGATGTTGATCCGTCCAACTTTTTTAGTATCACCTGCATAAGCAGCTGCATCAATTTGACGCATGAAGAAAGCGAATGTTGAATAGAAGAACAAGATAACATATTGCATCAAAAGTGAGAAAGGCAATGCCAAAGCCATAGCAGCTTCAGGCTTTGCACCAGTTGTGTGTGCAATTACCACTCCCATTACACCTGCCAAAATTGGGTTAGGTGGTTGAGTTCCTCCTGCAGGCGTTAAACCCGCAAAGGCAAGCTCAGTAACCCCGCCAACAATAAGTCCGGTTTGCAAATCGCCTAGGATGAGACCAGCAATAGGAGCAACAATAATAGGGCGGAAGATATAAAGCCCCTCCAGCCAAAAGTCCACACCTTGGATTATTGCAGCAATCGACAAGAGAAGACCTTGAATCAACGTAACATGCATGTGTTACACCTCCAAAATAAATTTTTATAATAACTCTAAATTACTTAACATCTTTCAGCACTTCTTTAGCTTCTCCAGGAACATCTTGAATATAGACAGTAACTCCTGCTTTAATAATAGCGTTCAAATCATCCGTGTCCTGCTGATTGACATAGACTTTTTTACTCAAAGAATGCTTTCCTTCAGAAAAATGAAGATTTCCGACGTTGATTTCTTTAATTGGAACCCCAGCTTCCACAAGCACACGTGCAGAATGTGGATTCTGGACAACTAAGAATATTTTTTGTTGAGGAGCCGCTTTCCTAATGATGTCAATTGTACGTTGGAGAGTAAAAAATCTTACTCCCGCTCCTGAACTCTCTGCAGTCATCGACATTAATTCTTGAGCTATTGTATCCTTTGAAGCGTTATCATCAGCGACTACTATTAAATTTGCTCCAAGAGTTTTTGTCCAAGTAACCCCTACTTGGCCATGAATTAATCGATTATCGATTCGAGTCAATAAAATATTCGGTACTGGCATACCATCCTCCTTATAATTTTGAAAGCACTAAATATAAAGTTACAAATTTTATACTTTCAGCATCGTGTATATAATTCCTGTCTACACCAATATTATAGCGTTTTCATATTGGAAATTTTTCGACATTTATATGGTAAGTGTCAAATAATTGGCTGTAAATCTTCAAAACTGAATTTTTGTTTATATTTTAAAGCCCATCCTGAGCTTATGAGATCCAAGATGTACT
>NZ_JACHHV010000029.1 GCF_014202895.1 Lactovum miscens | reverse complement strand
CAAGTACATCTTGGATCTCATAAGCTCAGGATGGGCTTTAAAATATAAACAAAAATTCAGTTTTGAAGATTTACAGCCAATTATTTGACACTTACAATATTTCAATTCGATTTGCTATGTAAAAATAATTTGATATAATCATTATAAAGTATTAGAAAGTGCGGAATCTATGGTAGAACTTTATTTATCACCGAGCTGTACCAGCTGCCGAAAAGCTCGTTCTTGGCTGACAGATCACAAGGTAAATTACAACGAACATAATATTTTTACTCAGGCTTTGTCTGCTGATTCACTCCGTGAAATATTATCAAAGACGGATAATGGAACGGGAGATATTATTTCGATGCGTTCAAAGATCTTTCAAAAATTAGACGTAGATGTTGAATCCTTGTCAGTGAACGAGTTAATTGACTTAATTGAAAAAAACCCTTCTTTGTTGCGTCGCCCAATTATCTTAGACGATAAGCGACTCCAGATAGGGTTTAACGAGGATGACATTCGAGCATTCTTGCCACGTGATTATCGACGAGTGGAGATGGCAGCATCCAAAGAAGAAAAATTAAAGGAAGATAAACTTGTCTGAGAATTATCAATATCCTCTTAGCTTGTCATGGACACCTGAAGAAATGGCGATTGTGATCGCTTTTTTAAATCAGGTTGAAAACTACTACGAGGCAAAAGTTGACGAAAAAAAATTTCTTTTAGCCTATCAAGCTTTCAAAAAAGTCGTTCCTTCAATCGGTCAAGAGAAACAACTGGACCGAGAGTTTGAACAAGTATCAGGCTACTCAAGTTATCAAGCTATTAAAGGCGTAAGGTCCAAATAGGGAGGAAAGAGTCCGAAGCTTTATGATTTATGATATAATCAAATAGTTTAAAAGGAAAGAATTAATCCAAAATGAAGAGACAAGGTGCGTGATTGTGTACCAAGTCTCAGTAACAAGGAGTTAATCCAAACAATGGAAGAAAAAATAGTTGTCAAGGGTGGGCAAACACGCTTGACTGGTACCGTAGAAATTGAGGGTGCCAAAAACGCGGTTTTACCGCTTTTAGCTGCCTCAATTTTGCCCTCTGAAGGTGATACGGTTTTAAGCAATGTCCCAATTTTATCGGATGTTGAAACAATGTCTAGCTTGGTTAATAACCTTGATATTCCACTTGAATTTGATCGTGAAGCAAAAAAAATCACCATTCATTCAACGCAAAATGTAAAATCAAAAGCGCCTTACGAATTTGTTACTAAGATGCGTGCATCAATCGTAGTTATGGGTCCGATTATTGCTCGAAATGGTCGAGCTTTGGTTGCATTGCCAGGTGGTTGCTCAATTGGATCGCGTCCAATTGATTTGCACCTACGTGGTCTTGCTCAGATGGGTGTAACAATTACTCAAAAGAATGGTTATATTGAAGCTTTAACCAATCATTTGGTAGGCGCAAAGATCTATCTTGATTTTCCTTCAGTTGGTGCAACACAAAACCTGATGATGGCTGCAACATTAGCCGACGGTAAAACGATCATTTCTAATGCTGCAAAAGAACCAGAGATTGTTGACTTGGCAAACCTCTTGAATAAGATGGGAGCAAAGGTACGTGGTGCCGGCACAGATACTATCCGTATTGAAGGCGTTGAAAAAATGCACGGGGCTAACCACTCAGTTGTCCAAGATCGCATTGAAGCTGGAACTTTCATGGTGGCTGCGGCTATTACAAAAGGAAATGTTTTGATAGCTGATGCTATTTCTGAACACAACCGCCCTCTAATTTCAAAGCTCTCAGAAATGGGAGTTGAGTTCATTGAAGAAAATGATGGACTTCGAGTGATTGGGCCAGATCGTTTAAAGCCAACAACCGTAAAGACGATGCCACATCCAGGTTTTCCAACTGATATGCAAGCACAAATGACGGTTGCACAAGCGGTTGCTGATGGTGAGTCTGATATGTATGAGACAGTTTTTGAAAATCGATTTCAACACTTAGTTGAAATGTCACGTATGGGGCTAGAAACTGAAATTCTTGGAAATCGTGCTATTATCCAAGGAACTGACAATTTGCAAGGTGCTGAAGTTAAAGCAACCGACCTACGGGCTGCTGCTGCTTTGATCTTGGCTGGACTTGTGGCGGAAGGCGAGACTTCTGTTACAAAACTTCATCATTTAGATCGTGGTTATTGGCATTTTGTTGAAAAGCTTCGTGCACTTGGAGCTGATCTTGAACGTATTCCTATGGAAGATACATTTAAAGTACCAGGTAAAGCCTAAAGAGATCTAAAATACGGAGCTTCTAAGCTAATCTAAAGTAAGTAGTTATGGGCTTTTAAGCCCTTTTTTCTTGAAATAAATCTGATTTTATGTTAATCTGAACAAGTACGAATTTTTCGAAATACGACAAAAGATTAAATTTAGTAACAGTGCATCTGGAGTGTAAATGCGCAGAGACACTGAAGGAGAGAAATCAAATGACAGCAATTTTTGAAAAAACAGGTGCAACTACAGGTACACTTAACTTTTCAATCAATCAAGAGCTTCAAAAGAAAGGTCTTGACGCCGCTTTTAAAAAACAAAAAGGCAATATTACAGTTCCAGGCTTCCGTAAGGGCAAGATCACACGTGAAATGTTTAACCGTATGTTTGGTGAAGAAGCTCTTTACCAAGATGCTGTAAACGAGGTCCTTGAAGAAGCATTTGTTGCTGCTGCTGCAGAAGCAAATATTGAATCTGTTGCTCAACCTGAAATTGACATTGTTTCAATTAATAAAGGTACAGATTGGGAAATGACTGCAAAAGTAACTACTAAGCCTGAAGTTAAACTTGGTAACTACAAGGATCTTGAAGTTTCCGTTAATATTGACAAAGAAGTCTCAGATGCTGATGTTGATTCACGGTTATCAGCTGCACAAGGTCGTATGGCTGAACTTGTTCTTAAAGAAGAAGCAGCAGAAAAAGGCGATACAGTTGTGATTGATTTCAATGGCACAGTTGATGGTGTTGAATTTGATGGTGGGAAAGGTAATAACTACAGCCTTGAATTAGGCTCAGGTTCATTCATACCTGGCTTTGAAGATCAATTGATTGGATCCAAAGCAGGCGACGAAGCTTCTGTTGAAGTGACTTTTCCTGAAGATTACCAAGCAGCTGAATTAGCTGGTAAGGCAGCTGTGTTTGCAACAAAAGTTCACGAAGTAAAAGCTAAAGAAATACCAGAACTTGATGATGAGCTTGCAAAAGATATTGATGATTCAGTAGAAACTTTGGACGAACTTAAGGCTAAGTACAGAGAAGAAATTGCTACATCTAAAGAAGAAGAATACAAGGATGCTGTTGAATCGGCAGCAATCGAGGCTGCTGTTGCTAACGCAACGATTGATGAAATTCCAGAAGCTATGATTCACGAAGAAATTCATCGTGCGATGAATGAATTTCTGGGAGGTATGCAACAACAAGGTATCTCACCTGAGATGTACTTCCAACTTACTGGAACAACTGAAGACCAGATGCACGAACAATATGCAGAAGACGCAGAAGCTCGTGTGAAGACAAATCTTGTCATTGAAGCTATTGCAGATGCTGAAAACTTTGAAGTTAGTACTGATGAAGTTGAAGCTGAAGTTGCTGATCTTGCAACTCAATATAATCTCCCCGTTGATCAAATTAAGAAAATGCTCCCTGTGTCAATGCTTGAACATGATATCAAGATGAAGAGAGCTGTTGAAGTAATTACTGAATCTGTAAAAGTTAAGTAATAAAATTTCATATAAGTCAATACTAAAAAAGCATAGACGAATGTTTATGCTTTTTTAGTATTGACTTATAAAGATAAAAGACAATAGCTGGATCTGAATGTGTTATAATCTATTTACTCATACAGAGTAGGGTAAGTTGCGTTAAGTGCCATGACACGGGATGTTGGTCATGGACGAAGCTGGTTCGCCAGCGCGGTACTTGCTCGCGTCCGCTGTAAAATATAACAAATTTTTACAGCTCACTTCATATTTTTTAGAAGGAGCTTTTTTTATGAAAAGTTTTCGTATGGCGAAGTTAAATCTTCGACTTGTCGTATTGCTGGCAATCTTTGTTGCCCTAGATGTCATAGTTGGTACATTTCTTACCTTTGGCACAAACATTGTCCAGGTTGGCTTTAGCTTTATAGTGAATACTGTCATAGGTGCATTCGCTGGTAGCCTTTGGACAGGTATTGCCATGGGTATTGGGGATGTTGTTTCAACCCTACTCTTTGGCCACTTTGGTTATTTTCCTGGCTTTACTTTCTCTGCAATTATTGTAGGTATAATTTATGGCCTTTTTTTCTACAAGAAACAATTGGCGTGGAATTCATGGAAAGATTGGCTATATGTATTGATTGCTGTAGCTGTAATCATGCTAGTTGACACTGTTTTTTTCAACACTTTGTGGGTTTCAATCCTTTATCATAACCCTTTCTCAGTTTATTTGATGACACGTTTACCTTTACTTTGGCAAATTCCTTTCCGAACAATCGTGATTATGATTATCTTACCCGCCCTCCAAAGAATTCCATCTATCAAAAAATGGATTCTGTAATGTGAAGAGATAAAAAAATAGAATTCACCAATGAATTCTATTTTTTTATCTCTTTTAAATCGATTTCTCTTTATTAATTGTTTCATCTATAGCTGAAATTACGGCCGCATTGAAGTTATGCTTTTCAAGCGAGACAATTCCTGCAATTGTCGTTCCACCAGGGCTGGCTACAGAATCAGCCAACGCTTGCGGATGAATTCCTGAAATAATTACGTTTTGGGCAGACCCAGCAACTGTCTCTGCAACAATTTTTGTTGCCACATCTTTAGGAAGACCATGTAGAACACCAGCACGCGCCATGGCATCGATAAACATATAAATATACGCTGGGCTTGAACCTGCTAAGGCACCAAAAGTCATGAAATCATTTTCAGCCAGTTCAAAGACAGAGCCAACTTTTTGAAAAAGCTCTTTTACAAATTTGTAGACTGAAGACTCAACAGCGTTGTTAGCAACAATTGCACTGGTAGATTTCTGTATTGCCGCATTCACATTTGGCATGACACGGATGATAGCTTGCTTTTTAGAGGTCATCTCTTCAAGTTTATCAAGTCTAATTCCAGTAGCTATTGAAACAAGAGTTTTTTCATCTGTCAGTTCATCTTTAATTTCTTTTAAAACGGCAGGCAGAACTTGAGGTTTGACAGAAAGAATGATGACATTCGAACGTTTTACCAGCTCTAAATTACTCTGACATGCTTTTACTCCAAGTTGAAGGGCAGTTTGTTTACTTTTTTCAAAATCTCGACCGGAAAGTAATATTTCGGACTTGTTAGGAAGCCCAGCGATGATTGCTTGTGCCATTTTTCCGGCACCGATAAATCCTATTTTCATGGTTAAATTTTACCATAATAAAATGATATAATTAACCGAGTAATGATTTCTAGCAAAAGAAATGGAGCAATTTATGAAAAAATATGCAATTATTCTCGCAGCCGGAAAGGGAACGCGAATGAAATCTGAGCTACCTAAAGTTTTACACAAGGTAGCGGATAAACCGATGATTAGCCATGTTATTGAAAACTTCAAAGCTTTGTCACTTGATGAAAGTTTTGTTGTGGTTGGTTTTGGATCTGATAAGGTTATAGATGCTTTGCCAGATTATACTCGTTTTGTTGAGCAATTTGAGCAAAAAGGAACAGGCCATGCTGTTGCTATGGTTCGTCCACTTCTTGGTACTGCTGAGGGAATAACTATTGTTGGTTATGGAGATATGCCACTCATTACCAAAGAATCTTTGCAGAAATTGATGAAATTTCATGAAATATCAGGTTCAGCAGTCACGGTGTTAACAGGAATTGCTACAAACCCATTTGGTTATGGACGTATTATTCGCGAAAATGGTGAAATTGTTAAGATTGTTGAGCAAAAAGATGCAACCGAAGAAGAGAGAAAAATCCAAGAAGTAAATACTGGTATTTACGTATTTGATAATCATAAATTATTTTTAGCTCTCTCCCGCTTAAATACAAACAATACTCAAGGTGAGCTTTATTTGACCGATGTTATCGAAATCTTGAAGACCATTGGTGAAAAAGTTTCAGGTTATACTTTAGAAAATTTTGATGAAAGTTTAGGTGTTAATGATCGTGTGCAACTAGCACAGGCTGAAAAGACTTTTCGTGCTCGGATTAACTTGAAACACATGCTTAATGGTGTCACTTTGATTGATCCTGATACGACATATATAGGGGCGGATGTTACCATTGGAACAGATACAATTATTGAAGGTAATGTCACCATCAAAGGTAAAACCGTTATTGGTCGAAAGTGCTTGATTACAAATGGCTCACGCATTGAGGATTCAACGATTTACGGGAATGTGACCATCAATAATTCAACAGTTGAAGGTTCAACCATGGAACGACAGTCAGATTGTGGACCATATGCACACTTACGCCTAGGGACTGTCCTTCATGAAGAGGTTCACATTGGTAATTATGTTGAAGTTAAGAGCTCAAGCCTTGGACGTGCAACAAAAGCTGGTCACTTGACTTATATTGGCAATGCAGTTGTAGGAGAAAAAGTTAACTTTGGTGCTGGTACAATTACTGCTAACTTTGATGGCAAAAATAAATTTTTAACTGAAATTGAGGACTTTGCCTTTATTGGCTCGAATTCCACGATTATTGCCCCAGTTCATATTGGTAGGAATGCTGTTACAGCAGGTGGATCTACTATCACTAGGGATGTGGCAGAAAATAGTGTTGCAATAGGTCGTAGCCGTCAAATTGATAAAAATGGCTTAGCCAAAAAGTTACCCCATTACCGTGGTGAGTAATATTTTACATGAATTTAATGCAGTAGAGGAAGTTAACAGAGATTTTGAGTTTATTTCAAAATCTTTGTTGTTTAAAGGATAGGCATGAATTTTACAGAAAGAACAGTTTCAAGTAAAGAAATATTTAAAGGCAAGATCATAGAGGTTAAGGTTGATACGGTAGAATTACCCAATGGATTAGGCCAGCAGACTCGTGAATTAGTTTTCCATCCAGGTGGCATATCGGTACTTGCTATCACTGATGAAGATAAGGTAATTCTAGAACGTCAATTCAGAAAACCTTTAGAAAAAATGATTTACGAAGTTCCAGCTGGAAAGCTTGAAGAAGGTGAATATTCTAATCTCGAAAATGCAGTATTACGGGAGCTTGAGGAAGAGACAGACTATCATGCGTCTCATCTCAAGAAAATTCATGAATTTTATGTCTCACCTGGCATAAGTAATGAAGTAAACATTCTTTTTGAAGCAAGAGGATTAACGAAAGTCCAAAATGCTAAGCCAGCAGATATCGGTGAGCTTATTGAAGTTATTGAGATGACTTTTGATGAAGTTCAAAAATTGATTGCTCAAGGTGAGATTCAAGATGCAAAAACCCTGATTGCACTGCAATATTGGGAATTAATTCGATTAAGAAGTAAATAACATGCCTAAAAAACCACTATTAACTGATGATATCGTCAAAGAGGCTCGATTGAAGCGTGAACGCTTAGAGGAAAATCTCCGTTATGATATGGAAAAAGATACAGAGCTTGCTCGCAAGTATGATGAGGAACAGAGAAGGCTCCAAAAGAAATCCATTTATAAGAGTCGGCGAATAGAAAATGCCAAGACCCAAAAGCGTGGGAAAAGTTTACTAAAGTATCTTTTCATCCTTTGGGCAGTTTTGATTGCCATGATAGCTTGGATTATTTTTAGTCCTTGGTCTTAATAAATTGAAGAAATGAGTCAAATATGAAAATAGGAATTATCTGCGCAATGGAAGAAGAATTGCGTGTGCTTGAAAGTAATCTTGAAAATGCTGAAAAGAAATCTCGCTTTGGCTACATTTTTCACACAGGATCTATTGGAAAACACGAGGTGGTACTCATCCAATCTGGAATTGGGAAAGTTATGAGTGCAATGGCGGTATCATTCTTAGCTGAGATTTTTGAAGTAGACGCAATCATTAATTCAGGATCAGCAGGTGCTGTTAATGAGTCTCTTCAAATAGGTGATGTTGTTGTGGCAGAACGTTTGGCATATCATGATGTTGATGTGACTGCCTTTGGCTACAAATTTGGTCAAATGGCACAACAACCCTTGTATTATGAATCAAGCAAGTATTTTATCTCTGAGCTAAAAAAAATTATCGCTAATCTAAAAGTTGGCTTAATTACGAGTTCAGACAGCTTTATTGCTAGCGATGACAAAATTCGGGAGATAAAATCACATTTTCCTGATGTTTTGGCGGTTGAAATGGAAGGTGCTTCTATAGCCCAAGCTGCTACGGCCTTGAAAAAACCCTTTGTAGTTATTCGTGCTATCTCCGACACAGCAAGGCATGATGCCAATTTGAAATTTGATGAGTTTGTCATTGAGGCAGGTCGCCACTCTGCAGCCACTCTGATTAAACTTTTACACAATATGATTTAAACTGTTATTTCGGCAATTTTCATAACTCAGAAAAAATGCTTTAAATTTTCTGAAAATTTAGATATAATAGCTACAATATAGTTTAGAAAGAAAACAATAAATGACAGAATTAAAAAATGATTTTACTCAGTCACTCTATGATGACTTTGCCTCAAACTCAAAATATCGTGCTGTTGAAAATGCAGTTACAAAAAATGGGTTGTTAAACGCACTTGAACGACGTAGTTCGCATGCAAATAATGTTCAAGAGTTTTCAATTGATTTGACAAAGGATCCTGTTGCGAATCAAAAGGCTTCAGGCCGTTGCTGGATGTTCGCGGCACTAAATACATTCCGCCATAAAATGATTAAGGGACTAAATCTTGGCGAATTTGAACTTTCACAAGCCTATACTTTCTTCTGGGATAAGTATGAAAAATCAAACTGGTTCATGGAACAAATCATTAGCAACTATGATATGGATGACCGTAAGTTAAAATTTTTGCTCAATGAACCCCAAGGAGATGGTGGACAATGGGATATGATTGTGGCTATCTTTCAAAAATACGGGGTCGTGCCAAAGGCCGTTTATCCAGAATCTATCGCTTCAAGTAACTCACGTGAGCTTGATCAGCATTTAAATAAACTGCTTCGTCAAGATGCACAGCTCTTACGTGAAGCAAAAGAAAATTCTGAAGATGTTGAACTCTTGCGCGTTATGCTTTTAAAGGAAATCTTTAATTATCTGGCAGTTACTTTAGGACTTCCACCACAGAATTTTGACTTTAGCTTCCGCGATAAGGAAGGAAAGAATTTCACAAAATTTTCAGGTACACCCAAAGAATTTTATGATCAGTTTGTAGGTGTTGATTTAAATGAGTATGTTTCAATTATTAACGCACCAACAGCTGATAAACCATTTAACAAGTCTTATACAGTTGAGTTCCTCGGTAATGTAGTAGGTGCTAAAGCAGTTAAACACTTAAATATCGAAATGTCTCGTTTTAAGGAACTAGCTATTGCTCAAATGCAACAAGGCGAAACTGTATGGTTTGGGTGTGATGTCGGTCAAATGTCCAATCGTAAAGATGGTCTTTTAACACTTGATGCTTATGATTGGGATTCAGCTCTTGATATCAAGTTCACTCAAGACAAGGCCTCACGTCTTGAATATTCTGAAAGCTTGATGACACACGCAATGGTCCTGACAGGTGTAGATTTGAAAGAAGATGGCTCAGCCAACAAATGGAAAGTTGAAAATTCATGGGGAGAAGATGTTGGTAAGAAGGGGTATTTCGTTGCTTCTGATGAATGGATGGATGAATTTACTTACCAAATTGTTATTCGGAAAGAATTCTTGACAGCCACAGAGTTGGTTGCCTATGAAGCAGAGCCAGCTATTTTGCTTCCGTGGGATCCGATGGGTGCTCTTGCTTAAAATATAATAGTCTTATACATCAACTCGCCACAACCTTTTAATTGTGGAAGCATTTTAAATAAGCGCAGGAGGTGTAGTTTATAATATCTCGCTTTGAAAGCCGGATAAACAAATAAAATCCGCGTCGAGCGGATTTTTTTGTTATAATTAACTATGCAAAAATTTGAAAATTCTGATTTGATTTACGGCCTTCATGCAATTGTTGAAGCACTTGAGTCTGGGCGTGTGAATAAACTTTTTGTGCAACAAGATTTGCGCGGGAAGAACACGGACAAAATTAAAGAACTTGCCCGCGTAAAATCAGTAAAGATTGACTGGGTTGATAAATTAGAACTTTCCAAAATGACGGATAACGGGGTCCATCAGGGATTTGTAGCATTCGTTTCTGAGTTTGAATATATGGAATTTTCAACTCTACTAAAAAAGGTTGAATCACAAAAGTCAGTAACTATTTTGATTCTTGATGAATTGACTGACCCACACAATCTTGGCTCAATTGCTCGAACAGCAGATGCGACTGGTGTTGATGCGATTATTATCCCTAAGCACCGATCGGTCGGAATCACACCGATAGCAGTTAAAGCTTCAACGGGTGCTCTACAATACGTCCCAATAGTTCGTGTGACGAATATTTCACAGGTTCTTGATAAACTGAAGGAATCGGACTTTTGGATTTTTGGAACAGACATGGATGGTACTCCTTATACTAATTGGAATACAGCTGGGAAAGTCGCATTGGTTATCGGTAATGAAGGACATGGAATCAGTCCAAATTTAAAGAAACAAGTTGATGAAATGATCACAATTCCAATGGTGGGGCATGTACAGAGCTTAAATGCTTCAGTTGCCGCTAGTGTACTGATGTACGAAATTTTTAGAAATAAGAATTGATATTCTAGAAAGAACTGAGAAGAAATAATATGGCATTTCAAATTTTTACAGATGTAACGGCAGATCTCACAACTGACTTAATAGAACGCTATGGTATTGAAGTTCTAGGAATGGAAATCTCCGTCGATGGCGTCAATCGGCATACGGTTGGCCCAGATGCCATTGATGCAAAGACATTGATTGCTGAAATTAATGCTGGGAAAAAGGCTCAGACCAGCGCTGTTGCAACGGGTGAAATTCAAGAAGCTCTTGAACGTTATGTAAAGTTAGGTAGAGAAATTTTTTACTTAGTGTTCTCCTCAGGACTTTCGGGAACTTTCCAGTCAGCAAATATTGCACGTGACCTTGTTCTTGAAAAATACCCCAAGGCAAAAATCATTGTAGTTGATAGTTTAGCAGCTGCCTCAGGAGAAGGTTACCTTCTTGAAGAGCTGGTAAAGCTTAGAGATGCAGGTAATTCTATAGAGGAAGCTCAAGTCATTTTAGCCGATATTATTCCTCGTTTAAAAAGCTGGTTTATGGTTGATGATTTAAATTTTCTGGCTTTGGGAGGGCGAATCTCCAAAACTGCTGCGGTCTTTGGCTCCATGGTAAATATCAAACCAGTGTTAGATGTAGATCCGACTGGTCACTTGAGAGCAGTTGCTAAGGTGCGAGGAAGTAAAAAGGCTATTGGAACTTTGATACAAAATACGATAGAGGATTTTGATCCTGCATTTCCAAAAATTATCATCTCCTATTCAGGAGACGATAATTTAGCTGAAGAAGCAAAATCTATATTTGAAGAATCATTAAAAAATGTAGAAGTGATTACTCGGCAGCTTGGTCCAGTAATCTGTGCGCATACAGGTAGTGGAACGATTTCTATCTTTTCCATTGGGAAAACCGTTCGAGTATAGTAACGGCTAAATGTGAAGATTACCAGAAAATTAGCAGATAAGCTAATTTATAATAGACAATTTCTTGTATTTCAATTAGGTTACAAAGTCCAAACAGGGGATTTTTAAAACTAAAAAAATTAAAAAATAATTTGCTTTTTATCTCCTTTTTGTGTAGAATACAGGGTGAATATATTAATTTGGAATAATGGGAATGTGTCCAAGGATTAAGGAAGGAGCCATTTAATGGCGAAAAATGGACTTTATACTGGAATAGATATCGGTACTAATACGATAAAAGTGCTTGTTGCGGAATATGTTTCTGGTGAGATGAATATCATTGGAAACGGGAATGCAAAGGCAGAAGGTCTCAGTAAAGGGATTATCGTCGATATTGAAAAAACAGCAATGTCGATTCGTAAAGCAGTTAATGCGGCTCAAGAAAAAGCTGGCATTGTTATTGATACAGTAAATGTTGCAATACCTGCTAATCAACTTCAAATTGAGCCATGTCAAGGAATGGTCCAGATTTCTGGTGGAAGCAAAGAAATTATGGACAACGATGTAGTAGAAGTTGTCCAAAATGCTTTGATGCGGGGCCTTGTTCCTGAACGTGAAATTATCGCTGTGGAGCCTACAGAGTTTGTCGTAGATGGTTTTTCTGAGATCTCAGACCCACGTGGTATGCTTGGTGTTCGTCTTGAGATGAAGGGAGTTCTTTATACAGGACCAAAGACCTTGATTCATAACATTATCACTTCTATTGAGCGTGCAGGCTTTTCAGTTGGCAATATCGTTGTCTCACCTCTTGCCTTGTCTAAACGTGTTTTGTCTGAGCAGGAACGTGAGTTTGGCACTGTGATGATTGATCTTGGTGCTGGGCAAACAACCGTTGCGGCTGTTAAAGATGATCAAATTCGTTACGTTAATTGGCGCCCAGAAGGAGGCGATTATGTTACGAAAGATATTTCTGATATCTTGAACACATCTGTAAAGTCAGCTGAAGATATTAAATTGAACTATGCTGAAGCTTCTACGGAACGTGCTAGTCGTGAGGAATTCTTCTTGGTTGACATGGTTGGAAAACCAGATCCTGAACAAGTTTCTGAATACTACCTGTCTCAAATCGTAGAAGCACGTGTCGCTCAAATCTTTGAAAAAATTCGTCAAGATCTTGAAACGAACCGCGTGGATAGTTTTCCTGGTGGCGTTGTTCTTCTGGGTGGAGCGGCTGCAATGCCTGGTATTGTAGATGTAGCAAGTCGAGTTTTCGAACAAAATGTTAAACTATATGTTCCTGCCGAAGTTGGGCTTCGTAACCCCGCTTATTCTCAAGTCATTTCTGTCGTGAGCTATATCTCAGGCAGATCTGATATCGAAGTACTTGTGACCCGTACGGTTATGGGTGATGTTCCTGCTCCAAGTCCAGTTTATGAAGTTCCAGTGGCTTCGGCCATTGTTCAGCCGGTTGTTTCTCAATCGGCAACTGAATATTATGAAGAAGCAGTTGCTCCAGTTACGCCTCTCCCTCAATCTCACAAGAGTATTGAAGCAGAACCAGAAGAAAAGGAAGGATTTGTTAACCGCGTTCGTGGTATCTTAACGAACATGTTTGACTAAAGGAATTATACAATGGAATTTTCATTTGACACAGAAAGCACTACTGGAGCAGTCATCAAAGTTATTGGCGTTGGTGGTGGTGGCGGAAACGCTGTAAATCGTATGGTAGAAGAAGGTGTTAACGGCGTAGAATTTATCGCCGTAAATACAGATGTTCAAGCGCTTCGTCTCTCAAAGGCCGATCGAGTAATCCAAATCGGTCCAAAATTGACACGTGGGCTTGGTGCTGGAGCAAAACCAGAAGTTGGTCGTAAGGCGGCTGAGGAATCAGTTGAACAAATTACAGAGGCTTTACGTGGTGCTGATATGGTCTTTGTCACTTGCGGTATGGGAGGAGGAACTGGTACAGGTGCAGCTCCCATTATTGCAGGTGTTGCTCAAGAGCTTGGCGCTTTGACAGTTGCGGTTGTGACTCGTCCGTTTGGCTTTGAAGGCTCAAAACGTTCATATTTTGCGACTCAAGGAATTGAAGATCTTCGTGAGAATGTTGACACGCTCCTGATTATCTCAAACAATAATTTGCTTGAAATTGTAGATAAAAAGACCCCTTTGGCTGAGGCTTTACGTGAAGCAGATAATGTCCTCCGCCAAGGCGTTCAAGGTATTTCAGATTTAATTACAAGCCCTGGTATGATTAACCTTGACTTTGCAGATGTTAAAACTGTTATGGAAAAACGTGGCGATGCTTTGATGGGCATTGGCACTGCACAAGGTGAAGATCGTGTGCTTGAAGCAACTCGTAAAGCCATATATTCACCACTTCTTGAAACCACTATTGAGGGTGCTGAAAATGTGCTCTTGAATGTGACGGGTGGAATGGATATGACTTTGACAGAGGCTCAAGATGCTTCTGAAATTGTTATTTCAGCTGCTGGAAATGATGTTAATATCTTACTTGGTACTTCAATCGATGAAACTTTGAAGGATGAAATTCGAGTGACTGTTGTTGCAACAGGTGTTTCTAGGGATGAATCAAATCGTGTTTCAGGCTTAGGTTCAAACACTTCTGCACGAAATAATGCGTTTGATGCAACAATCCCTAATCGTCAGAAATCTACTCCAAGAAATGATTTTTCGTCACAATCTCAAAAACCTTCAGCATTTGGTGATTGGGATCTCCGTCGTGAGACCCCTGCCCCTACAAGTTCACGTCCAAACATTGGTTCAACACCATCTACAAGCATAAACACTTTTAACGGTTTCCAAAGTGGTTCTGATGAAGACTTGGATACACCACCATTTTTACGTAATCGTTAATTCATGCCAATAAATGAAAATGTTAGAGATGTTATTGAATCTGTTCATGAAGCCGAAGTGGCATCAGGACGTGAAATTGGGACTGTCAAGATTATTGCAGTAACAAAATATCGTGACTCTGATTTTGCTCGAAACTTTCCGAGAAATGGTTTGTTTGACTTGGCAGAGAACAGAGTAGACAAGCTTCTAGAAAAACAAGAAGCATTGACAGATTTAACGAACCTTCATTGGCATCTCATTGGCAACTTACAGCGCCGGAAAGTTCGTACGATAATCAATTCGATTGATTATTTCCATGCCTTAGACAGTATTCAGCTAGCTGAAGAAATTTCAAAACGAGCAGAGCATCCGATTAAATGTTTACTTGAAGTGAATATCTCAAGAGAAGATTCTAAACACGGCTTTAGCGCAAGTAATGTATTAGAAGCTGTTAGGGTAATTTCTACATTAAGTAATGTAGAAATTATTGGTTTAATGGCCATGGCCCCAATTGATGCAGATGAGCATCAACTTCACCAGATTTTCGGTGCCACAAAAAAGCTACAAGAAGAAATTAAAGCAATGAATCTTGAACATATTTTATGTACTGAACTAAGTATGGGAATGTCAAGAGATTATAAGATAGCAATTCAAGAAGGAGCAACCATGGTTCGAATCGGGAGCTCATTCTTAGAAGATTAAGAACACCTACTAAAGGAGCCAACACATGGGTTTACGCGACCAGTTTGAAAAATTAAGAAATTATTTTGTCGAGGACGAAGACGAAGATGATGATGACTATGTCGAAGAAGTTCCAGTACATGAGCCAACTCCTCAACGAGTTCAAACTGCTCCGCGATCACAGGCACAGTCTAATCCTCAACGTCCAATTCCTGCGGCATCTGCCGCATCAGCTATTCGCCGACCAGTTCCTGGTTCAAATTCTGGAATGAATTCTTCAGCTTATGTAAGTTCTGCATCAACTTCAAGTCCAGCCTCAACTTCAGTAGGAAGCCAAACAACAGTGGTATCTCAAAATAATATGATAGGTAATCCTTCAAATTCAAAAATAACTATGACGGTTCCGCATGTCTATGCAGATATCATGGAAATGGGTAAGATGCTTAAATCAGGTACAACCTTGATTGTTAACTTTAAGAACATGGCTGATCAACAGGCACGTCGTTCAATCGATTTCTTAACGGGTGTTGCTTATATCCTTGATGGGGATATTCAAAATATTGGTGGCCAGAGTTTTCTTGTCACACCAACTGGTGTGGATGTTGATGGTGCTAAAGAAAGTCTTTTGGCACAAGGTGGTTCTGGCTTTGAAAGTTTTGACTTGTCTTAAGTCAATTTAATTAAGCTTTATAACAGCTTAGTAAAGTAAAGTTAATAAATGATAATATATTATATCCTCAATTTTGTTAGCATAGTGATTGATGTCTATACCTATGTACTTTTAATTTATGCGTTTTTATCATGGCTGCCTTCAGTTAATCAGTCGTTTATTGGTCGTTTTATTCGGAAAATTGTCGATCCTTATCTTAGCCTCTTTGATAAAATTCCGACTAGGTTTGGAATTTTTGACTTTAAGGTCTTTATCGGGATGATTGTTCTTCTAATTATAAAGAGGTTTCTATTTATTATCTTCTAATTGTAAAGTTTCAATACGGAGAGGCTTAAGGAAATGGAATCAATTTATCAACATTTTGCGCTTTCTGAGCGTGATTTTTTGGATAAGGCCACGGACTGGACAAAGCAAGTCCAAGATAAACAGTATATTCATCTTAGCCATTTTTTAAATCCAAGAGAACGCGATATTTTAAAATTTATAGTAAATAAAAACTTACTTAAGATGTTTATATCTCATGGGGACTTAGAATATGCACGCGTAATTATTGCTCCTAGTTACTATGAACTTCAGATGCCAGACTTTGAGATAAGTCTCTTAGAAATTAATTATCCCAATAAGTTTGGGTCAATTTCTCATAGACAAATTTTGGGTACATTCATCCACGAGACGGGATTAGATCGTAGGGAAATTGGTGATATATTAATATCTGATGGAAAAGCACAAATTTATGTGAACTCAAAATTGCGAGATTATTTCATGCAGAGTATCAAGAAAATCAACAATCTGTCAGTTCGTATTAAAGAAGTTGATTTTAGCCAGCAGATTAAGTCAGAAACTGAATCTGAATTTACAACCATTCTGGTTAGTTCCCTTCGCCTCGATAAAGTAATTGCGTCTAGCCTTGCAATTCCTCGCAATTTGGCCGTAAATATGATACAATCTAACCGTGTTAAGGTAAATTATACTGAGATGGATAGAAATGATTTTGGCTTACAGGATGGTGATTTACTTTCAATTAGAGGCTTTGGTCGAGTAAAGATTCTCAGACAACTGGGTTTAAGCAAAAAAGATAAAATTAAAGTTGAGATTGAAAAAAATCTAAATCGAAAAGGACGGTAAATATGGCTCTCAATAGTTTAGACGTGCAAAATAAAACCTTTAATATAAAATTTAGGGGTTACAATCGTCAAGAAGTTGACGAGTTCCTAGAAATTGTGATCCGTGACTATAATGAAATGGCTCAGCGGATTAAGGATCAAGAGCGTGACATCAAGACGATGCAAGTACGTTTGAATGACTTTGATAACATGAAGGAAACTTTGAATCGTTCAATTCTAGTTGCTCAGGAAACAGCAGATAGTGTAAAATTGCAAGCTGAGTCCAATGCGGAGCGTATTAATCGTGATGCCGCTCAACGTGGTGAACAAATTTTGAATGCTACTCATAGTGAAGCACGTCAAATTCTTCAATCAACTTACGATGAAGCTCGACGGTTGGTTCATGAATCTGATGAGTTGAAACGTGGTATGCGTAGCTACTACCAACGTATTACAATGTTGATGGAAGGACAATTAGCCAATATCAAATCTTCTGATTGGGATGAGATTCTTAAACCGTCACCTATCTATGTTGGTGATACTGAAGAAAAACTTAGGGAAATCATTGAACATACTAGCCAAAACTTTATGCCAATTAATGATAAAGGTGAAGAAATCCAACGTGTTGGTGATCGTGCTCCTGAAACACTTGAGAGCTTCACAAATGCACTCAATTCTGAAACTTCAAATGATTCACCCGATATATCTTCTGCAATTCAGGAACCTGTTGAAGTAGAGCATGAGTCTTCAGAGCCTGATTCCAAAGCAGTCTGAGTCTTCTTAAATAAATATAAAAATTTTTTCAGAACAAAATTTTATAGTGATCCCTAAAGCGAGTACTGGTTGGTGAGAGCAGTATGGTCCATCCTATATAATTATCATCTGAATTTAGTTCGGCTGAAAAGATTAAGCTGGACCGGTTCGCCTCGATATAGGCGTTTTGAGATTTACAGGAGACTGTAAATGAATGAAGGTGGTAACACGGTTTTTCGTCCTTTAATGCGAAAAACTGTGTACTGCCCTTTTTGTATTTAGAGCAGTTATCAGATGTTTATAGCAACAGTAATGATGATGTTTTTAATCATCAATGAAAGGAAAAAATTTATGAAAATAAAAGATACTTTAAATCTCGGTAAAACTGAATTTCCGATGCGTGCTGGTCTTCCAACAAAGGAACCAATTGCACAAAAAAAGTGGGAAGACGAAAAACTTTACGAATCACGTCAAAAGCTAAATGAAGGTAAACCTTCCTTTATGCTTCATGATGGCCCTCCTTATGCAAATGGTAATATTCATCTGGGGCATTCATTGAATAAGATTTCCAAAGATATCATCATTCGTTATAAATCAATGTCAGGTTTTCGTAGTCCTTATGTACCTGGCTGGGATACGCACGGTCTTCCAATTGAGCAGCAATTGGCTAAAAAGGGAATTAAGCGTAAGGAATTGCCACGTACTGAGTACTTAGAACTTTGTCGTCAATTTGCTCTTGATCAGGTCAATACCCAAAGAGCTGATTTTAAGTCACTAGGTGTCCTTGGTGATTGGGAAAATCCTTATTTAACACTTCAGCCTGAATTTGAAGCAGCACAAATTCGTGTCTTCGGTGCCATGGCTGAAAAAGGCTACATTTATCGAGGTGCTAAACCAATCTATTGGTCACCTTCTTCTGAGTCAGCACTGGCTGAAGCTGAAATAGAGTATGCTGATATAAAGTCCCCATCCTTATATGTTGCATTTTCAGTTGTGGATAACAAAGCTGATAAGATCCCTGCTGATACTGAATTTATCGTTTGGACAACCACTGTCTGGACCTTCCCATCAAATCGTGGTATCTTTGTGAATCCAGAAGTGACTTATGTCATTGTTCAAGTGGCTGATCGCAAATTTATGGTAGCCAAAGACTTAATCGAAGATGTAGCTGCCAAGATTGGCTGGGAGTCTTATGAAGTTATTCAAGAAATCATAGGCCAAGAACTTGATGAAATGACAGCTAAACATCCTTTCTATGATCGGACTTCGTTAGTAATGCTTGGTGATTATGTTGAGACAACTTCGGGTACAGGCCTTGTGCATAGCTCGCCTAATCATGGTGAAGATGACTATTTTTACTCGCGTAAGTACAAAATTGAGGTTATTGAAGATTTAGACAACCAAGGCCGCTTTAACGAAAATGCACCAGGTCTTGAAGGGCTTTTCTACGAGGAAGCTATTCCAACTATCCAAAAATGGCTTGAAGATAATGATCGTCTTTTACACATTGACTATTTTATGCATTCATATCCACATGATTGGCGTACAAAGAAACCTGTTATCTATCGTGCCTTGCCACAATGGTTTGCGTCAATTGATAAATTCCGTTCAGAAATCTTAACTGCAGTTGAAAATGTTAGCTGGGTCATCCCTTGGGGGAAAACACGGCTTTATAATATGGTTCGTGATCGAGGAGACTGGGTAATTTCACGCCAACGTGCTTGGGGAGTACCACTTCCAATATTCTATGGAGAAGATGGAGAAGCCATCATTACTAAGGAGACAACAGATTACATTGCTGAACTCTTTTCTGAATTTGGTTCTAAAGTTTGGTTTGAACGTGAAGCCAAAGACCTATTACCAGAAGGATTTACCAATGAACATTCGCCAAATGGGGAATTCACTAAAGAAAATGACATAATGGATGTCTGGTTTGACTCAGGGTCCTCATGGAATGGTGTTTTAAACACACGTCCTGAGCTGTCTTATCCAGCTGATCTTTATCTTGAAGGATCTGACCAATATCGGGGATGGTTCAATTCTTCTATCACAACTTCAATTGCTGTGAATGGTATTGCCCCTTACAAGTCTGTGCTCTCTCAAGGCTTTGTCTTGGACGGAAAAGGTCGTAAGATGTCAAAGTCACTTGGCAACACAATTGTGCCTTCTGATGTAACCAAGAAACTTGGTGCGGATATTCTTCGTCTCTGGGTGGCCTCAGTTGACTATGAATCTGATGTTCGTGTTTCCATGGATATTCTCCAACAAGTCGCTGAACAATACAAAAAAATTCGCAATACTACCCGTTTTCTTCTTGCGAATACTTCTGATTTCAATCCAATTTTTGATTCTGTAGAATTTTCGGAACTTCGCAGTGCAGATAAATATACTTTGGAAAAGTTTTCAAAGCTGGTTGATAAAGTACTTAAAGCTTATGAAAGCTACAGCTTTATGACAGTTTATAAAGAACTTACGAACTTCCTGACAGATTTATCAGGCTTCTATATGGATTTTGCAAAAGATGTTATTTATATTGAGCCTAAGAAGTCATTAGCTCGTCGCCGTATGCAAACTGTTTTCTATCAGATTTTGGTTGACTTGACTAAACTTATCGTACCAATTTTACCTCATACCGCTGAAGAAATTTGGTCATATCTGGAATTTGAAAAAGAAAAATTTGCATACTTGACAGAGATGCCTCAAGCAAAAAATTATCCTGTAACAAATGAACTTGAAGAAAAGTGGTCTAACTTTATGGACTTCCGTGATAAAGTCCTTAAGGCGCTTGAAAAAGCGCGCGAGACAAAGCTCATCGGCCGTTCTCAAGAAGCTTATGTTAAAGTTTACGCTGATCAGCCAACAAAAGCTATGCTCAAGGAAATTGATGAAAATTTGGCTCAACTGTTGATTGTTTCAGGGTTTGAATTTGCGGGTTCAGAGAATGTGACAGCTCCTGAAGGAGCAATCCGTTTTGATGGCTTAGATATTTTGGTTGATAAGGCTCCGGGCGAAGTTTGCCAACGTTGTCGTCGTGTAGACGAAACTGTGGGGGATGATCATAAATTTACTAATCTCTGTTCAAACTGTGTGAAAATTGTGAATGCAGAGTATCCAGAGCTTGATGCTTTTGAAGATTAGTATCAGACATAACCATATGTATAAGAAGAAACTTTATATATAAAAAATCGGAGTAGTAATACTTCGATTTTTTAATTTTAGAGTGTGAAGAAAATTGTTTATAGATAATATTGTGAATATATAGATTCTATAAGCCTTTTGAAAAAGTGATATACTATACTAATGAAAAAAGCCATAGGATTGACGGGTGGTATTGCAACAGGGAAATCATCGGTAACGTCGTTTTTACGTTCACAAGGTTTTGTTGTCTTTGATGCAGATGATCTGGTACATGATTTACAAAAAGTTGGTGGTCGTCTCTATAATTTGATTTTCTCAGAATTTGGATCCGATTATTTTGACGAAATGGGGGAAATGAAACGCCAAAAACTTGCGGAAGAGGTCTTTAGCAATCCTGAAGTGAATCAAAGGCTTGGGAAGCTACAAAATTCTATCATACGGGAGGAGATTTTAAAAGAAAAGAATCAGCTCTCTTTAGAACATGATCTTTTCTTTATGGATATTCCTCTACTAATAGAAGAATCTTATCAAATTTATTTTGATGAAATTTGGCTAATATCAGCGCAACCGAAACTACAATTAGACCGTTTAATGAAGAGAAATTTATTAACTGAAAAAACTGCCAAAGAAAGAATTGCAATGCAAATGTCTATGGACGAGAAAGTCAAATATGCTGATGTAGTCATAGATAATTCTGGAAGTCTTAAAAATTTACACGAACAGATATTAAAGCAAATAGAAAAATTAAAAAATGATAATCAATATTAAGAAAGTGGGATACAGAAGCTGCCAGTAAAAGGATGAGAAAAGAGAATAAAAATTAATTGAAAAAGGCAAATTGCAAATTTAATTTAGCCACCCCGATACATCTGAAATGGTGTCTGATACTTGAACATTTTTCTTGGATATTGATTCATCCAGGTCTCAATTTTAGCAACTGCTGAAGCTGTTGTTTGTTTTGTTCCTTTGG
>NZ_JACHHV010000028.1 GCF_014202895.1 Lactovum miscens | reverse complement strand
TAACCTGCTTGTCAAGAATTTAACTTCACTCGTTTGAGCTTCCGTTGCCCTCGTTCGCTTCCTTCAGAGTCAACTTGTATATCTTATCAATTCTTCTCCCCCTTGTCAACTATTCTCGCACGTTTTTGGAGGGAAGTGATGATTCAAAGCCCTTGCAAATTTTATTTTCTCCTATACTAACCGTTGCTAAACGTTTCATAGCTATTTCATCTGATATAATAAGACTATGAAATCTTACTTCAAATCTAATAAACTATATCTGTTTTTAGCTTTCGTTATACCTCTAGTTATTGCCTTTTTATCCTTATTGGCAAATGGCATTTTTTGGAATAGTGCTACTTCTATTTTAGCAGGAGATGCTTACCATCAGTATGTTGGCTTACATAGTTTATATAGTCAACTTCTCCAGTCAGGTAAAGGTTTCTTCTATACCTGGACAAGTGGCCTTGGATTAAATCTATATGCTTTTGCCTCTTATTATATGGGAAGCTTTTTTATGCCCCTAACTTTCTTTTTTAACGTAAAAAATATGCCTGACGCCCTTTACCTTTTTACAATTTTGAAATTTGGATTTATTGGACTATCTGCTTTTGTCTCTTTTTCAAACGTATATAAAAGTATAAATAAATGGTTGCTTCTTGCCTTATCGATTTCTTATTCACTAATGTCTTATATGACTAGTCAGATTGAGATTACAATGTGGCTTGATGTCTTTATCCTTTTACCATTGATTTTCTGGGGATTGCATCAAATTATTGATGAAAAAGGACGATGGATTTATTATATATCATTAACAATCCTTTTTATTCAGAACTATTACTTCGGTTATATTATCGCCATCTTTATTAGCCTCTACTTTATAGTAAGAATGATTGCTGAAAGGCTTTCAATAAGGAAATTGATTGATTTTACTGTTGTTTCTATTTTATCTGCTTTGACAAGTTTGGTCATGCTTTGGCCCATGTATCTCGATTTAAAGGCAAATGGACAAGGATTTTCTAACCCTGATGGATATTTTACTCAGAATTCTTGGTATTTTGATTTATTTTCAAAAAATTTTATCGGTTCTTATGACACAACACAATTTAATGCAGTACCAATGATTTACGTCGGCCTGCTTCCATTAATCCTTGCCATTACTTTTTTCTTTATTAAGTCAATCAATTGGAAATTGAAAGTAGGAATGTTTCTTTTGGGTGGTCTGCTGATTGCTAGCTTCTACTTCAATTGGTTAGATCTTGCTTGGCAAGGCTTCCATTCACCAAACATGTTCTTGCATCGTTACAGCTTTATTTTTTCATTCATTGTGGTTATCATGGCTTTAGAAGCACTGCAAAAACTAAAAGAAATTAAGTTTTGGAAAGTCTTTATAGCGACTCTTATTTTGGCAACAGGTTTTATTGGAAGTATCATCAGCCATCACTATAGTTATATTCATTTTTATATGCCAGTCTTAACTGCTCTATTCCTTTTTGCTTTCCTAATCCTTTTTTATGGCTTACAAAAAAAATATATTTCCATGAATATATTTGCAATCATTGTTTTGATTTTCGCAATTGCAGACATTGGTATTAATAGCTATTACGAAATCTCTGGTGTCAGTAAAGAGTGGGTATTTGCATCAAGAACTTTCTACAATGATGTTACCAGTCGTATTCTCCCCGCTACTCAGGCTATTCAAAAGGCCAGCGGTAATAAGCTTGAAAGAACGGACAATGTCGCTCCTGACACTGCCAATGATGGTATGAAGTTTGGTTATAATGGAATTGCTCAATTTTCCAGCGTCAGAAACTCTAATTCAAGTGCTATCATGTCTGCTTTAGGTTTCAAGACGGACGGTCTTTATCTCAACCTTCGCTACCCAGGCAATACACTCCTTATGGACAGCCTTTTTGGGGTGAAATATAACATCAACTATTGGGCCCAACCTCCAAAGTTTGGTTTTGATCCTTTATTAAATGCACCAAGTTATGTTACACAAAATCCTTATTCACAATCTATTGGTATGTTTGTTCCAGGTGGGTATCATGATATTAATATCGTACAAAATAATCCACTCACTAATCAAACAAACTTTTTGAACGCGTTAACAAATTCTAATACCAAGCTATATACGAAGATCCATAGTAGTTCAGAAAAAGCAGAAGGGCAGGTCGTAAATACGAATGGACATGTTTCCTTTACCAAGTTAAAAAATTCTTCAACCGATCTTTCAATTACGTATTCATTGACTGTACCAGCTAATTCTCAGTCTTATATTCAGATTCCGAACATTACTTATGCTTCTAAAAACGATAAAAGCATTGTGATCTCTGTAGGTAACCACCTCTCCACGATGCCTACAGAAGATACTGGAGAATATTTTAATCTTGGGTATTTTGAAAAGGAGAGTACTCAGCAAATTACAATTACCTTTCCAAAAAATGACTGGGTATCTTTTGATCAAATAAACTTTTGGGCTATGGATATCAATGCCTATACGCAAGCCATGGCAAAAATAAAGGATAATCCCGTTTCAGTTAAAACGATTAAGAATGGTGCAGCGATCAACTATAGTGCCAGTCAAAATGGTCAACTCTTCCTAACTGTGCCTTATGATAAGGGCTGGTCAGCTATCCTTGATGGGAAAAAAGTTAAACTCTATAAAGCTCAATCTGGTTTCATGAAAATTGATGCACCTGCAGGAAAGCATCAGATAAAAATCTCTTTCTTCCCAGAAGGGCTTAAGGAAGGAAGCATTGCATTTGTTCTTGGAATTATATCATTTCTATTCTATAATCGTTTAAGAAAACTAAAAAATAGAAAAAGCTCTAGCTTAGATTGACTAAACTAGAGCTTTTTATAAAAAACACATTTTTAATTCTTTGCTTTTCCAGTCGCTTTGGATTCTCTTTCCAAGAATTTTGCATCATCTCCTGACATACGAGCATAACGCATAAATCTTTTACGTGAATCTAAAGTAGCTTTTTCGTATAACTTTTCTGCTTGATCCACATTTACTTTTTTTAGATTTGCAAATCGAGATTGTGTCAAAAGAAAATCATGTAATAATGAGAAATCTGGTCGTTTGAAATCCAAACTCATCGGATTCTTTCCAATCTCCTCTAGGGAAGGATTGTAGCGATAAAGCTGCCAATATCCTGAATTCACAGCTTGTTTAGCTTCCTCAAGTACAGCTGACATTCCCGCATAAAGTCCATGTGAAATACATGGTGTATAAGCAATGATCAAACTTGGACCTTTGTGTTTTTCTGCCTCCTCAAAAGTTTTGATAGTTTGCATCATATTGGCACCAGATGCAATCTGTGCCACATATACATTACCATAAGTCATTGCCATTGCACCAAGATCTTTTTTAGCACCCACTTTTCCCCCAGATGCAAATTGTGCAATTGCTGAAGAAGGAGTTGCTTTTGAGACTTGCCCGCCTGTGTTAGCATAGACCTCATTATCCATTACCAAAATATTAATATCTTCACCCGTTGAAATGACATGATCAAGTCCGCCAAATCCTATATCATAAGCCCAACCATCACCTCCAAATACCCATTGACTTGGTTTGACAAATTGATCTTTTTGTTTATATATAGCATCAAGATGAGGTGAGTTGAAACGCTCTGAACCCAAGACAGTCTTTAATTTTTCAGCACGCGCTCGCGTGCCTTCTGAATCAAAGAGGTGTTCAGCCCAATCTTTGGCAAGATTTTTCAAATCCTCTGACATATCTACCAGAGCTGACATTACTTCCTCTTTCAGCTTTGAACGACGCGCTACTGAGGCCATATGCATCCCATAGCCAAATTCAGCATTATCTTCAAAAAGAGAATTTGACCATGCTGGACCTTGATTTTTAAGATTAGTGCTATATGGAGTTGCCTGACTACCACCATAAATTGATGAGCATCCGGTAGCATTTGCGATCATCATTCGATCACCAAACATTTGGGTCAATAATTTGATGTATGGTGTCTCCCCACAACCTGAGCAGGCTCCTGAAAATTCAAACAAGGGCTGATTAAACTGTGTGCTAACAACAGAATTTGGACGTCCTTCAAAGGGGTTTGTCTTCGTTTTTAAAGTCATTGCAAACGCCCAATTAATTGCTTGCTCATGTTGCATCTCATAAGGAACCATCTTGAGAGCAAGATCTTTTTTAGGACAAGCTTGTACACATAGGCCACAACCTGTGCAGTCTTCAACCGAAACTTGAATACGGTATTTCATGCCATTGGCCTTGGTATAATCCATGACTTTGAATCCTTCGGGTGCAACATTCCACTCATCTTCATCTACCAGGAAAGGTCGAATAGCAGCATGAGGACATACGAAGGCACACTCGTTGCATTGGATACAATAATTTAAATTCCATTCAGGAACTTCTAAGGCAATCCCACGTTTCTCAACTGCTGATGTTCCAGTAATAGCGGCTCCATGAATAAGATTGACATCTACCAATTCTTTAACTGTTAATTCATCTCCTTCAAAAGCATTTACCTTATCAAGGAAATTCCAGCTGTATTTTTTTACAGGGCTATCTAAATGTTCAATTGTAGAACCTTTCCTCACTTCGATCTCTGCCCATTCAGCAGGAATGTTAACTTTTTGAAGTCCCTCAATAGCTTGGGACATCCCATTGAGATTGCATTCTACGATCTTCAGAGATTTCTTAGCATACTTTTGAGCATCGGCTTTTAACAAATCATAAGCTACTTCGAAATCTATAATCTCAGTCAACTTAAAGAAAGCTACTTGCATAATGGTATTAATTCGACGACCGAGATCATTATCACGTGCTATTTGGGCAGCATCAATTACAAAGAAATTAATATGTTTTTCTGCCAAAGATTTTTTTATTTTATCTGGTAAATTTTTTGAAATTGTTTCGGCCGGCCATGGACAATTCAGTAATAAAGTTCCACCCGATTTTATGTCTTTTAATAAATCATATTTATGAATATAAGTTGGATTTGCTACTTCCACAAAATCTGACTCTAAAATCATGTACTCTGATAAAATCGGCGAGTCACCAAAACGAAGATGACTTACTGTTAAACCACCCGATTTCTTGGAATCATATTCAAAAGCTCCCTGGACATATTTTTCAGTATGATCTCCGATAATTTTGATTGCTGCTTTATTAGCACCGACCGTTCCGTCTGAACCAAATCCCCAAAATTTAGCTTGATAGGTATCTTTTGGAGTTAAATCAGTATTGGCACGAGTTTTGAGGGAAAGATTAGTTTGATCATCCTTTATACCAATAGTAAATTGACGTTTAGGATTTTCCTTCAAAAGTTCATCAAAAGTAGCAATGATATGTTCAGGCCGTGTATCTTTACCACCAATGCCGTATCGCCCACCAATAACTTTAATATTCTTATCGAATAAAGTAGATTGAATATCCAAGAAAAGAGGTTCGCCATTTGAACCTGACTCTTTTGTGCGGTCCAAAACTGCTAGTGTCTTGGCAGTCAATGGAAGAGCTTCTAAGAATTTCTTCATTGGGAAGGGACGATAGAGGTGAATATTAATAAAACCAACTTTACGACCAAGTCCATTCAAGTAATCAACAGTTTGTTTTACTGTGCCAGCAACTGATCCCATGGTGACGACAATCTCAGTTGCATCAGGTGCACCATAGTAATCAACCAAGTTATAATTTGTCCCTCTAAGCTTGTTGATTGCTTTCATATATTTTTCAACGATACTTGGGACTTTCTCATAAAAGGGATTAACAAGCTCACGTTGTTGAAAATAGATATCTGAGTTTTGATTGGTTCCTGAGACAGTGGGATGATCCGGATTCATAGCGCGATCTCTGAATTTTGCCAATTCTTCTTGGTTAACTAAACTTGCTAAGGTTTCATAGTCAATGACATCAATCTTTTGAATCTCATGTGAAGTTCTAAAGCCATCGAAGAAATTCATAAAAGGGACAGAACTTTCAATTGTTGCTAAATGTGCAACTGCTGAAAGGTCCATTACTTCTTGAACACTTGATTCAGCCAACATGGCAAATCCAGTAGAACGAGCTGACATTACATCAGATTGATCACCAAAAATATTTAAAGCACCTGTGGCAATAGCACGGGCTGCCACATGAATAACTGTAGGTAATAATTCTCCAGCAATTTTGTACATGTTAGGCAGCATCAAAAGTAAGCCTTGAGACGCGGTGAATGTTGTAGCAAGACTTCCCGCCTTGATAGCTCCATGCATAGCACCAGCCGCACCTGACTCAGACTGCATTTCTGTAATCTGAACCTTCTGTCCCCATATATTTTTACGGCCTGCTGTTGCCCAAGCATCTGCATAATCAGCCATCGGTGAGCTGGGTGTAATTGGATAAATCATTGCAATTTCTGAAAAAGCATAAGCAATATGAGCAGCTGCCATATTTCCATCCATTGTTTTTTTATTAAATTTTTTCAATTCAAATTCCTTAGTAAAAAGCATTTATTCAATTTATCCATAATTTCAAGTATTGTCGATTCAAGAAACTTGGCAAAGCCGGATAAACCAAGGGCTCTTAGGTTATTTTGACAAGCTAATTTTATCACTAAGGCTTAAAAAAAGATAACCAACAGAGTGTCAATTATCTTTTACAATCTAAGAACTGATCCAAAATTTAATCAGAATATGACAATATGTTTCTTCAAACAGTAATCAATTATTAATCTTTTTCCGAGTTGGAAAGCTTGTGAATAAATTAATGTAAAAATATTTTGACAATCGTTTCCTCAGGATCTATACTATTTATGTTTGTGAGTTTTTATAAATAGTTTTTAAAAAGATTCTTATAGGAGATAATTTAAATTGAAAATTAATAAAACCCTCTCACTTGGCCTTGTCTCGGCTTCCGCTATTGCACTACTAGGGAGTTTTGGAGACACGACGTCAGCTAACGTAACAACTCGTAATATCAACTACATGCTTCCAGGTGACATTTTGACACTCGACGCTAGTATGGCGGCTGATGTCAATTCGATTGACCTTTTGGAAAATGTTGATGCAGGATTGGTGCGCTGGGACCCCAAAGCACAAGTTGTCAATGACTTAGCCAAATCTATCGAAGTTTCAAAAGATGGATTAACATACAATATCACTTTACGTGACGGGCTCAAGTGGTCAAATGGTGATAAACTAACCGCTCAAGATTTCGTGTATGGATGGCAACGGACAATTGATCCAAAAACAGGTTCTGAATATGCATATGCACTTGCACCTGTCGCTAATGCAAATGACATTATGGCTTCAAAAGCACCCGTTTCAAGCCTTGGTATCAAATCTACAGATGCTACTCACTTAACCATCACTTTAGCTCAGCCAACTCCTTATTTTGAAAAATTATTGACATTATCAGCTTATTATCCGATCAATCAAAAATTTGTCGAAAAAGTTGGTAAAGCTTATGGTTCAAGCTCTAACACAACCCTATACAATGGTCCCTATAAATTTGGTAGTAAAAATGGCTGGAATGGAAGCAATAAATCTTTCACTATTGTCAAAAACGACAACTTCTATGATGCAAAGAATGTCAAAGCTCCTGGGGTTACTTTTCAAGTCATTACAAATCCAACAACTGCAATTAATTTGTACAAATCTGGCAAACTTGACTTTTCAAGTCTTCCTACAAAAGAATTGATTGCGGCAAATAAATCAAATAAGACATACAAGAGCTTACCCGCACCACGTACAGATTCCCTTCAATACAATCAATCAGGTATAGTTCCAGCTCTTTCTAATGAAAAAATACGTGAAGCAATTAATCTTGCAACAAACCGCAAGGGTTTGATTGCAACAGCTGCCCCAAACTTCAGTGTACTTTCAACTGTCACTCCAACAGGCTTGGATACAGTTCCAAATGGACAAGACTTTAGTAAATATGCCGCTCAGCCATATAAATATGATGCGTCCAAAGCTGCTAATCTTTTTAAAGAAGGTCTTAAAGAAATAGGAAAAGACTCTCTTACTCTTTCTCTTGAGGGCGATGAGGATAATGTATTCCGCAAGGCTGCGGTAGACTACCTCAAAGCGAATCTTGAAAAAGACTTACCTGGTTTGACAATCAATGAGAATCTTGTTCCAAGCAAACAACGTATGCAAGATGCTCAAAACGGAAATTATGAAATTATTTTGACGAGTTGGGGAGCTGATTATAATGAACCATCCGACTATCTAATGAATTATGTAACAGGAAGTTCGTTGAACACTTCATTCCTTAGCAATCCTGACTTTGACAAAGCTTATAAAGCTGCAACAACTACCCCAGACGTACTTGATGCCAACAAGCGCTATTCTGATTACAAGGATGCCGAGGCGGCCCTATACAAAGCTTCTAACATCAACCCTATTGACACTGAGGCATACTCGCTTTTGATGAATCCAAAACTCAAAGGTATCTCTACTTTCAACTCAGCTATGATTTTTGATTTACGACATGCTCAGATTAAATAAACTCTATTTACGAAATCACTTTTTCTTTTTTGAAAGTGGTTTTTTAAAAAAATTTGATAACTCTAACATAAATTTTCTAAAAATTGTTTAAGTCAATTAAAGGTAATGGGATAAATTTAAAGCAACACATAAAATGAATTATAAAAGTGTTAATAGTTAGAAGTTATTTTATTGACATGAGTCAATCTTTTGGAAAAAATCTAACCCTTTAGAGTGCGTTCGAATTGCATCCTTAATGACTACAATTAAAATAAAACTAGAATAGTTAGCTACTTTCTTTATAGTAGACAAACTTGATAATATCATTAAAAAATTTAAACTCTTAAAATTTGGCAAATTGTAAAATTAGTTTAGCCACCTGAAGCAAGAAAAAAACACCTGAATTTCTTATACTTGAATTTGCAAGAAGACAAGTAGAAAAGGAATTCAGATGCACGATTATTTTAACACAAAAGGCAAGGAACTTACTTATACAGAACGTCAGTTGATTGAACGTTGGCACAACAAGGAGAAGCTAAGTAATCGTCAGATCGCTCAGCGCTTAAATAAAGCCCCTCAGACAATTCATCATGAACTCAAGCGGGGACAGGTTCAACTGAAGACCAAGACAAAGTACTCTGCAACTCACGCACAAGAATACCACAGCGCCAATAAAAGCCACTGTGGTCGTCATTCTAAGCTCACGCCGAACCTCAACGAAACGATTAGTGCGGGTGTCAGAGATAAAAAATCATTGGAAGTCATTCTCCAAGAACTGACAGGTGTTTGCTTGCGCACCCTCTATCACTGGGTGGACAAGGGCTGGCTGGATGTGAAATACCATCACTTGCTTTATCCTCATTATAAGAAGGCTAAGAAGCTCCGAAAAATACAACCCAAGCGTCCGTATGGCTTGTCCATTGACCAACGTCCAGAGGAAATTAACCAACGTGAAGCATTTGGCCATTGGGAAATCGATACGGTGCTTTTGACCAAAGAAAAAAATGACTGCCTTTTGACGCTCACAGAGCGCCAAACACGCTTTGAAATCATTCGTCTGATTCCTGACAAGACTTCAGCGTCAGTCAATAGGGCTCTTTTAACACTCCAAGAGGAGGTTCAGTTCAAATCCCTTACTTCAGATAATGGTCGCGAATTTGCCCGCCTTCATGAAGTAGTGCCTTGTCCTGTGTACTATTGCCATGCTTATGCGAGCTTTGAGCGTGGAAGCAATGAGAATCATAACCGCATGATAAGACGCTTCTTACCCAAAGGAACAAAGCAAACAACAGTTCAGGCTGTTGCCAAAATTGAGACTTGGATGAATCATTATCCAAGAAAAATGTTCAAGTATCAGACACCATTTCAGATGTATCGGGGTGGCTAAATTAAATTTGCAATTTGCCACTCTTAAAATTTTATAGAATGATAAAGACCTACCATAAAAACCTCAGTTCTTTTTAAGAATTGAGGTTTTTTCTGTATTAGTCTTTATTATCAACAGCTGCTTTGATAAAACCTACGTAAAGTTCTTCCGCGTGATTGGGACGTGATTGAAGTTCTGGGTGATATTGGCAAGCTACAAAGTATTTCTTATCTGATAATTCAATAATTTCAACAAGACGGTTATCTGGAGAAACCCCTGAAAAAGTAAAACCTGCTGCTTCAAACTGCTCTCGATAATCATTATTGAATTCATAGCGATGACGATGACGACGTTGAATGACATCCACATTACCATATGCTTGAGCAGCTTTGGAACCCGGCTTAAGTTTGGCTGGATAGAGGCCAAGACGGAGAGTTCCTCCCATGTCTTCAACGTCAATTTGGTCACGCATCAGATCAATCACTGGATAGGGTGTTTCTGGATTTAACTCCTTTGAGTGGGCACCTTTCAAATTGAGAACATTACGTGCAAATTCGACACAGGCCATTTGCATTCCAAGGCAAATACCAAGAAATGGAATATCATTTTCACGTGCGTAGCGAACGGCAGAGATTTTCCCCTCTGTACCACGGGCTCCAAACCCACCCGGTACAATGATTCCATCTGTTTCACCAATTATTTCAGCAACATTTTCATCTGTCACACTATTTGCATTTACCCATTTGAGATCAAGCTCAGCATCTGCCACATAGCCAGCATGCTTTAAGGCTTCAACTACTGAAATGTAAGCGTCAGGAAGCTCAACGTATTTACCAACCAAAGCAATTTTCACTGTCTTTTTGAGGTTTACTACATGATCCACCATAGCAGTCCATTCAGTCATATCTGCCGCTGGGGTGTCTAGTTTAAGTACCTTACAGACAATATCATCCATTTTTTGCTTTTGCAAGTTTAACGGAATCTGATAGAGATGTTCAACATCAAGCGATTCAATCACTGCTTCAGGAGCTACATCACAAAAATTCGAGATCTTGTTACGAATTTCTTGAGTAATTGGTACCTCTGTGCGCAGAACCAACATGTTTGCCTGAATACCATATTCACGAAGTTTTGCTGTTGCATTTTGTGCAATTTTTGTCTTTAACTCACCCGCTGCACGCAAATGGAGAATTGGGACAGTATGGATATAGAACACATTATCGGACCCAACTTCTGATTTCATTTGACGAAGGGCCTCAATAAATGGCAGAGATTCCATATCTCCAACTGTTCCGCCTACTTCAGTGATAATGATATCTGCATCAGTTGTAGTTGCAGCTAACTTGATCTTCTCTTTTAGCATATTGGTGACATGAGGAACCATTTGAACGGTTGCTCCAAGATATTCGCCACGACGTTCTTTTCGTAAGATTTCTGAATAAACTTTACCAGAAGTGACATTCGAATATTTATTCAAATTGATGTCAATGAATCGTTCATAGTGACCTAGGTCAAGGTCTGTTTCAGCACCGTCATCGGTTACAAATACTTCACCATGTTGATAAGGGCTCATGGTCCCTGGATCAATGTTAAGATATGGATCAAATTTTTGAACAGAAACTTTCAACCCACGGTTCTTTAACAAGCGTCCGAGTGATGCGGCAACGATGCCTTTGCCCATTGAAGATGTTCCACCGCCAGTAACGAAAATGTATTTTGTTGCCATTTAATCCTCTTTCTTTTAATTAGTATTAAAAATGTAGCTTATCTGAGCGCTAAAATAAAAAAACGCTCCCCTTGGAGGAGCTTCTTGAATTACCTCATCCAAATGAGGTGCCCTATTAATAATAGCAAAATGCCTGTCTGAAAGCAAGAGGTACATTTCACTTTAATTGTATTTTGCACGTTCCCCGCCAATCAGTTTAGGACGTGAAGTTAATGCAGTCACATGAGCCCAACCAAGTTCCTTTAAGACTGGACGAATCGGAATCTGAACATGCTTAACATGCATACCTATTGAGGTGTCACCAATATCAAGGCCTGCAAAAGCAACAATATGCTCAACCTCAACTGGATCATTAAAAAGTTGATATGCTGCGACTTGACCTGAGCCACCAGCGTGGAGTTGGGGAACAACTGACACCACTTCGAGGTCATTTTTATCTGCTACTTCGCGTTCAACCAAAAGAGCTCGATTTAGATGCTCACAAGCCTGAACAGCTAAGTAAATTCCTTTTGTCTTCAAAGTTTTATGAATCATTCCAACAATGACTTCGCCAATTTCAGCAGAACTCGCCTTACCTATAATTCCACCATTTACTTCTGAGCTCGAAAGTCCCAACACGAAAATTTGCCCTGCTTGAATACAAGTTTTTTCGATGACGTCATCAATTATTGTTTGAGTTTCTTCTCTTAATTTATCAAAGTCCATTTAAGACACCTGCTCTCTGTAAAATTTGTGAAATCATGAGTCCCACTAGGTAACCAATGGTGGTCTGAATCAAGTTCGGAATATTTGTCAATGGATTAATAGCTGTTGCAAACCCATAAAGAAACCAGCTCGCTAAGAAATATCCACACACCATGATTGCACCAGAGATAAACCAGTTCAATGCTCTACTCTTCGTAAAAGCACCAAAATAACCCTGAAGGCCATGAATTACTAAAGAAAAGAGCATCCATTGGGGAAAACCAGAGGTCAAATCAGTTAAAAAGGCAGCCAGCCCCCCTACAACAGCTCCTTCTTTTTTCCCAAATGCCAGAGAAACTGTGAAAATACCTGCATCAAGTAATGTTACATAACCATTAACCGCAGGAATTGGAATCTCTATAAAACGTCCAAGCACAAAGGTCAAGGCAGTCAAAATTGCCAAAAGGGCAATTGTTTTAGTTGTATATTTTTTTGCCATTACTTATTTGCTCTATTTGCTAATGCCATTTCAAAATTGACACCATACTTTTTATCGGCATCAGGGTCAGTCGCTTTGATCGAGGATACTACAAATTCACAAGCCGCTTGGGCAGCATCTTGAATTGACTTCCCATTAACCAACTCAGCTGTGAAAACTGAGCCAAAAATATCACCAGTTCCATGGTAAGAAGAAGGTTGTTTCTCAGCCATAGCGTAAGAAATATTGCCATCCTCATCAACGACCGCAGCACCTATTTTAGATTGCTCAAAGCTAATCCCCGTAATGACAATGTTTTTGGCTCCCATATTTTGTAAGGCTGATGCCAAATTCTCAATAAAATCCTCATTAATGCTTTCCTGATAAGGGAAGTCAGTCAGTAAGCATGCTTCAGTAATGTTTGGAATCAGAATATTGGCTACTGGTACAACTTCCTTCATTTTTTCAACAAAAGCTTGATCGAAAACTCCATAAAGTTCACCATTATCAGCCATAACTGGATCAACTACACTCAAACTTGGATATGCTTTAATTGTTGACTTAAGAATATCAATCTGCTTTGGATTAGCCATGAATCCAGAATAAATGGCTGTAAATGTCAAATCTAATTGCTTCCATGCCTCTAAAATGTTTTCCATCTCATTTGTAAGATCTAAATATGTAAAATTTTTAAATCCACCGGTATGCGTCGAGAGGAGGGAAGTCGGTAATAGTCGACATTCAACTCCAAAAGCTGAGATAATTGGCAAAGCGACCGTTAGGCTACAACGACCTATACAAGAAATATCATGTATTGCTAAAACATTTTTATTTTCTATCTTCATTATATATTACCTCTTTCAAGTATAGCCCTTCTGGATGAGCAGTAGGGCCAGCAAAATGACGGTTTCCAGTTGATAAAATTTTGTCTATTTGATCAACTGGAAACTTGCCATTACCAATTTTTATGAGAGTCCCAACCATATTTCGAACTTGTTTGTAAAGAAATCCGCTCCCACGAAAGCGAAAGCGAAAACTGCTTTCATCAATTTTTTCAACGGTTGCTAAACTGATTGTACGGACCTTATCTTTAACTGAACCGCCAGCAGCTGTAAAACCTTCAAAATCATGGGTACCAACAATTTTACTTGCTGCTTCTTGCATCAATCCTAAATCCAAGCGATAACGGAACCATGCTTGACTACGGCGTTTGAACGGACTTCGTGACACTGAATTGTCGAGTAAATATTCATAAATTTTTTCATGCGGGGTAAATCTTGCATGAAAATCAGATGCTACTACTTCCAGTTTCCAGATCGAAATATCAGCAGGTGTCTGAGTATCAAGAGCAAAGCGAATACGCTCGACAGGACGAGGATCTTCCAAATCAAAATGAATAACTTGACCACATGCATGAACGCCCGAGTCAGTTCGTCCCGCCATCCATAGTTTAAGTTCTTTGCCTGAATTAAGCTTTTGAAGAACTTTCTCAATTTCAGATTGCACCGTCCGACGACCAGGTTGTTCTTGAAAACCAGCAAAGTCACTTCCGTCATAAGAGATTGTTGCTTTAAATCTTGTCATCTAAATATTATAGCAGTTTTTTTATTGATGATTTAGACACTTTTAAAAATGGCTAAATTTTTTTATAATTTTTTGTCAAATATAACAAAAAATCGCCATAATGGAACGATTTTTTGTTATATTTGACCTTTTTTACTCAACAGTTACAGCTTTAGCGAGATTACGTGGTTTATCCACATCCAAGCCACGCTGTACTGAAGTTTCATAAGCAAATATTTGTGTCGGAACTACCATTGAGATAGCTGTTAACCAAGGGTGAACTTTGCTAACTACGAAATCATCAGATTCTTGCTCAAGTCCCTTTTGAGCTATTACAATAGCAGAAGCCCCACGTGAAACAACTTCCATGACATTGCCACGCGTGTGAGCAGCCACCGACGGATCAGAGATTAAAGCAAGAACAGGGGTGCCTTTTTCAATTAAAGAAATTGTGCCATGTTTTAGCTCTCCAGCCGCAAATCCCTCACACTGTACATATGAAATTTCCTTCAATTTTAATGAAGCTTCCATGGCAACAAAGTAATCCATTTTTCTTCCAATATAGAAGGCATTTCGAGTTGTCAAAAGATTTTTCTCTACAATCTTCGCGATCTTTTCTTTTTCAGATAAGGTTGCCTCAATTGATTGTGCAACAAGTGAAAGTTCTTTAACAAGATCAAAATCTTTAGCAATTTGAAGACCATTGGACTCTCCAACTGCCTTCGATAAAAATGCAAGTGTTGCGATTTGCCCTGTATAAGCCTTAGTTGAGGCTACGGCAATCTCGGGTCCTGCGCCAATCAACATGGTATAAGTGGCTTCTCTAGAAAGAGTAGATCCTGGTACATTTGTTACTGTTAAACTTGGGTATCCAAGTTCATTAACCTTCAAAAGTACCTGACGGCTATCAGCTGTTTCACCTGACTGACTAAGGAAGATAAAGAATGGCTTTTTCGAAAGCAAAGGCATCCCATAGCCCCACTCTGAAGCCACGCCGAGTTCAACAGGAGTTTCGGTTAAAGCTTCAAGCATCATTTTTGAACCATATCCAGCGTTGTATGAAGTCCCAGCAGCAATAATGTAGAGTCGGTCAGATTCTTGGACCGCTTTAACAATCTCAGGATCTACCTTCATCAAACCATTTTCACCGGCATAAGTTGCAATAAGTTTGCGCATTACAGCTGGTTGTTCATCAATCTCTTTAAGCATATAAAAAGGATAAGTTCCCTTACCAATGTCTGAAAGATCAAGTTCAGCCGTATAAGAATCACGTTCTACTTTATGCCCAGATTCATCAAGCACAGTGACCAAATCTTTTGTAACAATAACAAGTTCTTTATCATGGATTTCCATGAATTCTGACGTTTCACGAATCATAGCCATGGCATCTGAGCATACCATGTTGTAACCTTCTCCCAAACCAATTAACAATGGAGATTTATTCTTTGCTACATAAATCGTCTCTGGATCTTTCGCATCCATCAAAGCAAAAGCATAAGATCCCTCAATAATTGATAAAGCTTTCTTAAAGGCATCCAGAACTGAAAGTTCATCTTTTTCAACAAACTTAGCAATCAAATGAACTGCTATCTCAGTATCAGTTTGACCCATAAAACTTTCATCGACTAAGTATTCATCTTTGATAGTTTTAAAATTCTCAATTACGCCATTATGTACCAGAACAAATCGTTTTGATGCAGAGGTATGTGGGTGAGCATTTTCCTCAGTTGGTTTACCATGGGTCGCCCAACGCGTATGACCAATACCAGCTGTTCCAGCAACATCAATCCCCAGTTTGTTCCGTAAATCATCAATACGTCCCACAGACTTAACGAGTTTTGATTTACCATTTTCTCCTGTGACAAAAATACCAGCCGAATCATATCCTCGATATTCCAGTTTTTCGAGACCTTGCATTAAAATGTCTGTTGCATTACGATTGCCCACTAGACCAACAATTCCACACATAAATATATATCCTTCTTTCGTTTTATAAAATTGGTATAGTACCATTTTCATTTAATAACAATGATAAAATCATTATATTATTCATTATTTTGTTTGTCAAGTTATTTGAATAAATAATTGGTATATATTAATTATAATTATTTATTAACGTATTTTTATTTATTTTGGCAACTTATAAAATTAGTTTAGTTACCTTAAGAAAGTAAAAAACACCTGAATTTCTTATGCTTGAATTTGTAAGAAGACAAGTATAAAAGGAGTTCAGATGCAAGGCGATTGTAACACAAAAGACAAACAACTTACCTATACAGAACGCCGGCTGATTGAGTGGCTGGCACAGCTAAGTCATTGTCAAATCGCTCAGCTCCTAAATAAATCACTCAGACGACAAACAATGAACTTCATTTGGGGGAAAGTACACTTAAAAATAAAGACAAAGTATCCTGTGCTTCATGCATAAGAACACCACAGCATCAATAAAAATCACTGCGGTCGTCGTTCCAAGCTCTTGTTGAAACTCAATGAAACCCTTAGTACGGGTGCCAGAGATAAAAAATCATTAAAAGTCATTCTCAAAGAACTGACAGGCTACTTGTCTTCGAACACTTTATCACTGGGTGGACAAAGGCTGATTGGATGAAAATACCATGACTTACCTTATTCCCATTATAAGAAGTCTAAGAAACTTTAAAAAATTCAACCGGAGCGGTTGTATAGTTTGTCCATTACTCATCCTGAAGAATTTAGCCATTAGAAAATCAACACGGCGCTTTTGACGAAAGAAAAAAATGACCATCACAAAGCACCAACCACGTTTTGAAATGATTCGCCTGATTTCTGGCAAGACTCCAGATAATAGTCGTGAATTTGCCTGTCTCATGAAGTGTTGACTTGTCTGGTTTACTATTTCCAAGCCTATGCAAGCTTTGAATGTGGAGGCAATAAGAATCATAATCGTATAATCCGACATTTCTTACCAAAAAGAAAAAGAAAACAACAGCTTCAGCTGTTGCCAAAATTGAAACCTGGAAAAATTGTTATCCAAGAAAAATGCCTGACTATAAGACATCACTTCAGATGTTTAGGGATGGTTAAATTAAATTTGCAATTTGCCAAATAAAATTCATAGGTAAAAAACTACATATATTTTAATCAATATTTACAATTACTCACTGAATTTTTCTTTTTTGCGGCTTTTCATTTCATACATTTTTCTATCAACTTTTTGATAATAGTAATCAAAATTATTCTTGAATGGTAATTCCATTATAATAGCCCCAATAGAAAATTCATATGGCGCCATTTCTTCCTCAACTTTTTGCATTCTATCCCAAACACATTTCTGAATTCCTTTGCCATCAATTTCTTCAAAAAGAAGGCAGAACTCATCTCCCCCTAATCTGCATATCATATTAGGTTCTGGAAAATATTTACGAAGATTTTCCGTAAAGCGTATAAGTACTTTATCTCCTTCAAGATGCCCAGAATTATCATTGACTTGCTTGAAATCATCGATATCAATATAGATTAGAATTTGGTTTTTGTCGCTTAATGGCAATTCAGTTTCCACATATTCTATCAACTTACGCCTATTATAGACACCGGTTAATGGATCTATATAAATTAAATGGTATATTTTGTCTTGCTCTAAGATATCATCAGTAACATCAATAGTATGTATCATCAGAGCATATGGGCTTCCACTTTTGTCATAAAGGGGAGTGTAATAATTTAACACGTAAAATTCAATATCATTTTTATTAAAATGCTCAACTTGATTTGTGAGGCCATTATATAAAGCATTTTTAAAGGTCTCTTTAGTTTTAAAAAAATGTTCTTTTGACAATATACTAGATAAATTTTTCCCTACAACTGGAGTCACTTTGAAAAAATGTTCCATAAACCTTACATCAGAATCGCTTACTGCTAAATAATTTAACTCTAAATCGACAACATATATACTAATCTGTTTAACATCCCTCATAATAGATGAAACAATATCTATTGTCTTTCTTTTTTCATTTTTATATTGATAGAAAGACCAGATAAAAAAAAAGATAAAGTTTAATAAAATTAAAAAAATTAGAGGGAAAGAGTCATCATAAATAAAAATTACTAATAATATAAGTTCAATAAAGAATAATAAGAAAAACAAAAATTCAGAGCTTATATTTTTTCCTTTTTTTAATCCCTTTATCAACTATATTCACTTCCTTTGCTTTTTAAAAAGTTACAACAGTAAAAATATAAAACAATTGTACTCAAGCCAATCCCCCAAACTGCTAGAAATCATCTTTAAAAATTATTTAGATGCCAAATTGATTTTAACATAATTTTAATTGTGATACTATACCGAAATGTTATTTTTGAAAATGGCAAATGTAAAATTTGTTTTTCCAACCCCCAAAAAAAATTAACATTCTTGCTTGAATTTCAAAAGGTAAAAAGTTTTTAAATCAAGTCTATACTGAAACATACGGAAGATAATTTACCAAAATGCGACTTCAGTCGATCAAATATTGGCATATCAGTAAATCGTCAGATCGACTCAGCCCCTGAAAAAATTTTCTACAGACGATATACAATATGCTTATAAATTGTAAAACTTGTTTTGAAAATATCTGTATCTTTTTAGTTACCTCAACATTGGTCAATACATATCATTTAGGATTCAGGAGATTTTGTTTAGATATTCATTACTTCGGATAAAGGTCGTGAATTTTAAAGCATTTATAAAGCAATAACTTGTTCAGTTTACTATTATTGTATTGTGCTCGTAAGAGCTTTGAAAAAGAAGGCACCCACAGGGTCAAAAGCTGAATGATCTAGCATTCCTGGTCAACGTAACAAAAAAACAGCAAAAGCTGTTGTCAAAAATTGAAACAATGTGATTTTGAAATTTACAACATAGAAAAATCAAACTGTTCGTTATTGGTGTTACCTAATCCTGGTTTAATCGTCCCTTTCCCAAATAAAAAGCCTTGAAATCGACAGACTCCCTTTTTTTTAAGACAATTTGCGGTTCTTAAATCTTCAATTCTTTCAACCACTAATTGTTTATCAAACTTTTTCGCAAGTTCAACAATGGAATCAATATTTTGGATTGTCTCAATACTGTTATCTAACAAAGAAAATTTTATTCGATCGATTTTATCAGCGTGTTTGGAAAAAAATTGAGTAGTATTATTTCCAACAGTAATATCATCTAAAGCAATACCAAATCCTAATTTTTTAACATTTTTGAGAATTTTTGTAAAATCAATAGAACATGAACTCTTAGGAACATGCTCAGTTAGCTCAATGGTAATTCGATTTGCATATTGAGATAATTTTTGTAAAAAGCAAACTGTTGATGGTTGTTTCCACTGATCTGGATTAATGTTCACTGAAAAGTTGCTATTTTTATGTTCTTTTATTTGCGGGATTAATTGTTCAGCATACCATTCCATAAAAATCAAATTTGAATCCTCTGAAGAATTAATAATATTAAATTCGTCAATTGGAAATTTATCATCATCTTTTGAGTGAAGCAGCACTTCATACTCATTACACTGAAATTGGTTCGAGCCAATTGCTTGCACAATTGGCTGATAAACCACGTAGAACTTTTCATTTAATGTTTTTATATTCAATATTTATTAATTTCCTTCAATAATTATAAATTTGACAAATTGTAAATTTACTTAACACCCAATTCTACTTTACAAAGATACTTATTGCAATGGATAAATCTTATTGAAAATCATTATTTTTTGTTTTGTACATTTTGTCAACTGAATATCAGACTTTTTGAAAACCATTAAGTATCTATTTGTTTATCAGGAAACAAAGTATCATCATTTCTTGCAAGACCAGCAGTATTGATTTTATTACAAAATAAGCAAACTTCCTTATATCCTCAAGCTTAAATATATTAGAGTTTCCTCCAAACAACATTGAGTTAATTCGTTTACAAATTGTAAATGTTATTAAAATAAACAATCATGTAATATCCTGTATAAGATATAGCAACGTCTAGGTTAAAATATAATTTGAAAACTTTACATAAGGCAAGTAATTACCACATTAAATACTCATAAGTTTGAATCTCTATCCTAGCAATCCCGAAATAATATAATATTTATACAATTTCAGATATTTTCACAATCAATTTAACATACAATACAATATAATGAAACTAACAATTTTTTACAAAGCATTCTGTAAAATTATTGTTTGTAGGTGTTTGGTAATCCTGTACACGAGAAAACAACACAAAAATCTGAAAGATAATTGACAGTGCCATAAAATTGATGAATAAAAAGATTGTATTTATTATTTTCAAACATTCAGTGTATTTTACTACAACTATAAATTTCAGGACGTGCATTAAAACATATACTTGGTGGCTATAAATAGATTCCTAAAAACTTTAATCCCAGTTTGACTTGTTCCATAGGAAAGTAATTTTTAAAGCATAAGTCATTTAAATATGTCAATAGCCATTTTTACCTCGCTTAATACTAACGGCATGACAATGTCATGATAAATGAAAATTATATTGAATATCTTTGCATTTTCCTAAAAAACAATCTGCTTTTATATTTATTTTTAAGTAAGCATAACTTAAACTATACTCAATTTCAAGGTTCGAAGACCTTTATCGCTGAATCACAAGACTTGCCTGAAACTATTTTTAAGGTTATATTATATGGATATAAACTGATAATCATTCTAAAAAATGAAACTCATCAAATTAATATGGAATTTGATGAGCTTAAATTATATATTTTATTTGTTTGAAAAAGGCAAGAAATCAATCATGCCGAAAATATTGTGAGTCCGTTCGCCTTAACAATATGAGCTTAAAAATTTATTGACCATCAATCTTCGATTATGCTTTTTTACTTTTTTTATTTGCGTACATATTTTGATCAGCTATTCGATAATAGTAGTCAAATCTATTATCAGTTGGAGTTTCTATGAAAGTGAACCCCATTGAAATTGAATACGGTCTGAACTTACTGTTAATTCTAGATTCTATTCCAACAATATTATCTTCTAGGATATAACTTTCAATTGATTCAAAAATTACACAAAATTCGTCCCCTCCCAATCTAGTAACGATGGCTTTTTCTGGAAATATTTCATTAAATAGATTTGACAATCGAGCCAGTAATTTATCTCCAATATCATGTCCGAACGTATCATTAACCAATTTAAAATCATCAATATCAATAAGAATCAACCAGTACTTTTTGCCAATATATTTTGATATTTTTTTAAAATATTCAGATAATTTTCTTCTGTTATATACACCTGTTAGTGGGTCTGTAACAATTAATTTGTTTTTTTCTGTCTCACTATTTACATTTTCTGTAATGTCAAGCGTCACAACCAAAACTGCATATGGTTTTTGATTTTTATCATATAATGGAGAATAATAGTTCAAAAAGTGTAAGTCCTCTCCATTAAGAAAAAAATGATCAACATTGGAAAATATACCAGATTTGATTGCATTATTACAATTTTCCATTGTTTTTTCAAAATACTCTGGTTTTAAAATCTCCGACATGTTCCCGCCTACTTTGGGAGTAGCATGAAAATTCTCCTTCATAAACTTCAAATCTAAATCACTAATTAGTAAATAATTCATATCTCTGTCTATTACGAAGAAATTTACATTTTTTAGATCTCTAACTATGTCTTTAAAAATTAAAAGCTGTTTATCTTTATGCTCTATATGGCTCAAATTTATGAAAATAGAGCAAAGCATAATGATAAAAACTACTAGAAAATCTATCCAAACTAAAATTATCGATCTTTGAAAAATAAAAAGAAAAGCTATGAAAAAAAATAAAAAGAAGTACAAAAAACCTCTGCTGCCAAGTATGGATAATTTCGAATTAAATCTCATAATAAATCAATAGCTTTCTTATTTTATTATTACTCAAAATATTATTCTTCCTCCTAATAAGATAAGCAAAAAAGTTGTCTCATTAAGTAACTATTTTTTTAAGACAACTTTTAAGCTTAGTTTGTTAGAATTTCATTTTGCTTTATATGCCTGAGGTTCCAATAACAAAAATATTCTTTTATACTTATCGTTAAACTTATAAATAGAGATTTTGAATAAAATCGAAATTTGCAGTAACAATCGCAAATCAATGTTGTATATTATTTGAATATTAAGAAGAGATTAGCTTAATCACATCCTTTACTAGCCCTTCTGGTAGTCAACCTTTAATATTTCCTCATTCATAATTTGATCAAAAGATATTATGAATTTAATGTCAGTGTATACTTAGACTGGGGTTCACAAATTTCTAGACTTTAATTTCTTAGAAAAATTTTTTCAAATATTATCTATTCAGGAATAGAAACCTAGCTATCATTTTTTTATTATACTATATATAGTATGTAAAATACAAATTTAATGATAGAATTCGTAAGAAAGCCTCTATATAGATATAAAAGTTCCAACATTCAAGAGTTCATCCATATATTTATTATCGATAACCTAGAATTCGTGAAAATCGTGAAAAACAATTTAATTTTACTTATGCTAGAAATAAATCGAAATTTTCTGAAATTTTTTATAGAGTTAAATATGGCAAATTGTAAAATTAGTTTAGCCACCTGAAGCAAGAAAAAAACACCTGAATTTCTTATACTTGAATTTGAAAGAAGACAAGTAGAAAAGGA
>NZ_JACHHV010000027.1 GCF_014202895.1 Lactovum miscens | reverse complement strand
GAGACTTGGATGAATCATTATCCAAGAAAAATGTTCAAGTATCAGACACCATTTCAGATGTATCGGGGTGGCTAAATTAAATTTGCAATTTGCCATTCTATAAATTTTTAAACTATACTTAATTTTTTGCATAAATGATCAAAGATGAAAATAAAAGATAAGTAAGAATTATAGGAGAGATAATGAATTCTGGTATAAAGAATTTTTTATTTTAATGTGGAATGGATAGATCAAAGCTATATTGGAATTTTTTAAATAGAAAATATTTTTGGTGATTGAATACTACGAGCAACTAATGTAATTTCATAACTTTTAAGATTTTAGTCAAAATCCTTGACATTAAAAAAAATATTTGTTAACCTTAACTGGTTAATTAACCAGTTAAGGTTTTGGATGAATGAGGTTTGGCAATATGAAATTAGAAAATACAATTAATAAGTTTGTAAATAAAGTAAGTCAACGCGAAATGTTACTTGGTAAATGTGAAAGTGAAGATGCTTTGACGAGTACACAAGAGCATATATTAATGTTACTCTCTAAAAACGTTAATGTTTCTAGTAGTCATTTAGCAGAAAAACTGGGAATATCAGCTGCAGCAGTGAGTAAAGCAGTAAAGGTCCTTCAGGATAGAGGGTTCATTCATTCTGAACGTCATCAAGCTGATGAGCGGGTAATGGAACTCTTTTTAACAGAAAAGGGGATTCCAGCTGCTAAAGAGCATGCTGATCATCATGATAAAACACTTTTAGCCTATAAATCATTACTTAAAAAGTTTAATCCCGATGAGCAAGGGATTATTGAACGCTTTATTGTTGAATTAGAAAGCGTGTTATCTTGATTACATTAATTTTCGCTAGTCTTATTGGGGATGTTGTGGCGATTGCTTTTGGAGCTTCAATGCTTTTTTGGAAACGGGGGGTTGAGCGTTTTTCCAGTTATGCTACACCTTTTGCCGCAGGAGCTTTACTGGGGGCAGCTTTTACGGATCTTCTCCCAGATGCGGCTAATTCCGGTAGCTATCAAAATGGACTTTTTGGTGCCTTACTTGGAATTTTGATTTTCTTTTTGCTTGAACGCTTTGTTCACTGGGTTCATCATCATCGGTCCGAAGGGGATAACAAACAAGATGATGATGCGACAATTCCATTGATCATTTTTGGTAATTTTATTCATCGAGCGATTGATGGAGTATCAATTGCAGCTGGGTTTTTGACAAGTTCTAAAACAGGTCTTTTAATTACTTTGGCTATTGCTTTACATGAAATTCCACACACAGTTGGAGATTTTGGACTACTGATTTACAAGGGATTAGACCGCGTTAAGGTATTGCTTATCAATATTTCGGTTGCATTGTTTACAACCCTGATGGCAATAATCATTTATGCGATTGGTCACGAATTAAAGCTTCCGCTTGATATGCTGATTGGAATAACGGCAGGCTTCTTTATTTACATTGCTGTTAGTGACATCATTCCTGATATTCATGTTCACGAAGATCGGCGTTTTATGGGCACACAATCTTTATTACTAATTATAGGTGCATTGGGATTTGCTTTATTGATGAGTTTACTCCATCACTATTTTGGAACGGTATAAAGCTTGATCAAATGAAGGACTATTTGAAATTACTTCTATTTTTTTAAAAGAAAAGGGAAGTGTTATGATCATTCTTCTGGCATGGAGCATCATTCGTCGATTAGGTTGTCCTCCATACAAATTGTCTCCCAAAATAGGATGACCTAAGCTGGATAAATGAACTCTAATTTGATGGGTTCTCCCGGTCTCTAAATTACATTTCACCAAAGACAATTGAGTAAATTTTTTTAAAACTTCCACCTGTGTTATGGCGGTCTGACCAGTTTTACTCACAATTCTCTTTTTTGAATCATGACGATCTTTCCCTATGTTTTTGTTGATTGTAAATTGATTCTGTGGGAAATGACCAGTCACAAGGGCTTCATATTCACGGTGTATCTTTCTCTTTTCGAGAAGGCTGCTTAAAATTGGAAGTACAAATTGATTCTTGGCAAATAAAACTGTTCCTGATGTCTCAAAATCCAGCCGGTGTACAACATAAACTGCTTTTTTGCAATATGAGGCAACATGATTTTGAAGGGCAATTTCCCCTTCAAAATTACCATGGGTTTTCATATTATCTGGTTTATTGACTATTATAAGATTCTCATCCTCGTATAAGACTTGACAAAGATCAGGGTTTCCCTCAGGAAGAAATTTACTTTTCTCTTTGAAATTTATGATAATTGTGTTGTCACTGTTTACCAAAGACTGTGAATTGGGAATTATTCCATTTAAACTTAAGCGTTTTTCCATACGAATCAGATGGCGCTCAGCTTTTGGGATTAGCCAAGCTTTTAACAATTCTTCAACAGTGAGCCCGTTAAAAAGCTCAGTGACTTTAATTTCAATACTATTCATCGCTTTTTATTGTATCATAAGTCTATTTTTAGTAAAATATCCTTAATGGATAACGGAAATTTTAGAAGGAGTCAACTTCAGGCTGAAAACAAACTCTCAAAAAATAAATATAAGTTTATTCCGAAACCGATAAAGCGAATTTGGAAAAAATATAATTTATCACGTGTTCTCTTGCTTGCGATCACAATTTTTTTAATTCTAGTTACTGGATACCTTTACTTTCTATCAAAGGTTACTAATGTGTCTATTTTGGAACAATCACTTTATCAACAAACTCAAATCATAGATAACAAAGGGCAAGTTGCAGATAAACTATCGGGAGATAAAGGAAGTACCTTGACCTATAATGAAATTCCAGATAATGTAAAAAATGCGGTTGTGGCAACTGAGGATCGAACTTTCTACACCAATCATGGGGTTAATTATACACGTACCATTCTTGCAATGCTTACAGCGGGACATTTTGGTGGTGGATCAACTATTACTCAACAGTTAGCAAAAAATTCTTATTTGAGTCAAGCTCAAACAATTGACCGTAAGGCGCGGGAAATTTTCCTAGCGCTTCAGATTACAAAAAAATATAGTAAAGATGACATTTTAACAATGTATTTAAATTCTAATGGCTACGGGAATGGTGTCATTGGAATCCAAGATGCTAGCCATAAATATTTCGCAAAGGATGCAGCTAACCTAACGTTAGGGGAAGCTGCTACCTTAGTTGGAATGCTTAAAGGACCTGCAATTTATAACCCCATCTATAGCATAGCTAACGCTACAAATCGTAGGGATACTGTAATAAGTAATATGGTTGTTGCAGGATATATTAATCAGGCAACTGCGGAGGAGGCTAAATCCGAAAATCTGGGTTCAGAAGTAAAAGATGATTATGCATCTCAAGAAAAAAATCCAAAATACCCTAGTTATGATAATGCTGTCATTGCTGAGGCTGAAAAAACTTATGGGTTGTCTTCAAGTGATGTTCTTAATTCTGGCTATAAAATCTATACTGGTATGAATCAAGCAATGCAATCTGGCCTACAGGAGTCCTATTCAAGCTCCAGTGCGTTCCCAGTTGCTGATGATGGAGTAATGGCTCAGTCTGGTACTGTAGCTCTAGATCCTAAAACTGGGGAAGCACTAGCAGTTATGGGAAACTCTCCAGTAGCGGGCTATTCATCTTTAACAGACTTTAATTTTGCAATGAATGCAAAAAGAAGTCCAGGTTCTGTTATTAAACCACTTATTGTCTATGCGCCAGCCATTGAAGCTGGCTGGGCAATTGACAAAACGGTACATGATGTGCCAACGACTTATGATGGAAATTGGTCACCCCAAAATGCTGATGGGAATTTCCATGGAGACATGCCAATGTATCAAGCATTGGCAAATTCTTATAATATTCCAGCAATTAATACCTACAAGGAAATAGGGCCTTCTACAGGAAATGCTCTTGGTAAAAAGTTTGGGTTGAATCTGACCTCAGAAAATAATGTTCTTCCAACTTCGCTTGGTGCGGGTGTAGAAACTAACCCTTGGCAAATTGCTCAGGCATATCAAGTCTTTGCAAATGGTGGCCTTATGGAAACTGCCCATCTGATTACTAAAATAGAAGATGCATCTGGTAGAACAATCAAAACTGCTAAAGTGAACCAAATACAGGTAATTAATGTAGACTCAGCTAATAAAATGACTCAAATGATGCTGGGGACTTATTCAAATGGCACCGGTGCTTGGGCGGGGCCAAAAGATTACACTCTGGCTGGAAAGACGGGAACTAATGAGGATATTGATCAGTGGGTTGTTGGTTACACACCAGATATTGTAATGGCTGAATGGCTTGGTTTTTCAAACCCACAGCCTGTGGATCATCGTTTGGATGGGACATCAGAAATACAAGCTTCGTACATTTTTCGCACCTCGGCTAGTTACATCTTACCTTATACAAAAGGAACAAAATTTACAGTTGACAATCCATATGTCACCGCAAATATTCCGCCAATCTATCCTGCGTGGACTTATTTAAGGCAGTTTCAAGACGGGATTGTGAACTCTGAGGAGGGAACATCGGGAACTGGTGGGAATCAAGCTACAAGTTCATCAAGTTCAGCTTCGAAAACTTTCACCGACGATGTAAAAAATATATGGAATAAATTTACAAATCTATTCAAATAGGGTTATGGTATAATGTTTCAGATGAAAACAAGTTTGAAAAAATTTGCCATGTTTTCTTTAACTCTTCCGATCATGCTTTTTAGTTTTGGGCAATTTGGAGCTGATTCAATTTCCAGTGTTTTGAGTCAACAACAGACTATTTCGGCTAGAATCAATGAAAATCGTTCAACAATTCTTGCAACGCAAGCGAGAGTAGATGAACTCAACCAAAAAATTGAGAGCAACCAGATTGCAGTAAGTGAGTTGGCTAGACAAGTCCAGATTACAAATCCAACTCATCGGATGTTGACAATGATGCTTTCATCTTCGTCTCTGTCCAAATTTATCGGACAAGCTATGGCTGAAAATATCATGGCAGCTTCAATGAATAAACAATTGAAGTTGTTAAAAGATGAGAAAGATAAGAAAGATCAAGCTTTAACTCTTTTGAGTACAACACAAGTAAAGTTAGACCAGCAAAGTGAGGAAATCAAAAGTAGTCTAGCTAAAGCAACTCCACCAACTAGCTTTACTCCAAAGACAAGTGTCGCACCTTTAGGACTTAGTGAAGAACAGGCAAGAGCGGACATTGTTTCTCGTGAGTCAAGTGGAAATTATCAGGCTAGAAATGGCCAGTATTATGGTGCTTATCAGCTTGATATCAAATATCTAAATGGAGATGTGAGCCCAGCCAATCAGGATGCGACTGCAAATTCTTATGTTCAAGGTCGTTATGGTTCTTGGACAAATGCTTGGTCATTTTGGATGGCGCATGGCTGGTATTGACTGTTAAGAAGAGACGTCGGAGGCGAGAAATGATTTGCTATTTAGCGGCGCTATTAGTTTTTTAATGGGAGTGACTTGAAAAGCTTTTTAAATTCTGCTAGAATGAGAGAATGTTAAAAAGAGGAAGTTTAGCTTGCACGGTTTGTGGATCTAGAAATTATTCATTGACTTTGAGCGCCAATGGCCGAGAACAGAGGTTAGAAGTAAAAAAATTTTGTCGTACTTGTAATAAGCATACATTACATAAGGAGACGAGATAAGATGTTTAAATTCATTAGAAGTATCGGTCATGAGATGAGATTGACAGCTTGGCCTGACCGCAAGCAATCTTGGCATGACTTTTGGATGGTGATAGAGTATACAATATTTTTTATGGCATTTATAATGCTCTTTGATTGGGCTATTTTGGGTGGCTTTAATCGATTAATTGCTATTTTACTTCCATATGTTAAATAAATGTGATAAAATATGTGAAACAGGCGAGAGCCTTTTTCTTTTACGAAAAGGCAATCCATGAGATAAAAGGAGAAATAATGGATGAACAAACAATAAATTTGGACCAAGGCTGGTTTGTAGTACAGACTTATTCAGGTTACGAAAAAAAAGTTAAAGAAGATCTTCTTGAACGTGCTGATACTTATAATATGGTTGATAACATCCTTCGTGTAGAAATTCCTATGGAAATCGTCCGCAAGGAAGTGAACGGTAAAATGAAAGATGTTGAAGAGAATCTCTTTCCAGGTTATGTACTTGTCGAAATGAATATGACTGACGAAGCTTGGTTTGTCGTGCGTAATACCCCAAATGTGACTGGCTTTGTTGGTTCTCATGGTAACCGTTCAAAACCAACACCGCTTTTCGAAGAAGAGATCCAAGAAATTTTACGCGGTATGGGAGCAGAAGGCGCTGAGCCAAGAGAGATTGGCTTTGAAATTTTTGTTGGTAAGAAGATTCGAATTATTGACGGTGCTTTTGCTGGCCTTGAAACATTTGTCACAGAAGTTCATGGTGATCAGATTAAAGTAGAAGTTGATATGTTCGGTCGTAAGACGCCAGTTGAACTGAGCCTTCAAGAGATTGAAGAAGTTAAGGAATAAGAAAATCCAAGAATTTAATTCTTGGATTTTCTCAATTCGAGTATATCTTGTTCTTGTCGGTGTAAAATATCGCGAATATCCTTAAGAGTTTGAAGACTTTCATCAAATTTTTCTTCTTTAGGTTTTGTTTTAAAGGTTTTACGGATGAATTTAAGGATCATAAATACGATAAATGCAGTAATTAAAAAGTTTAAGATGTCATTTAAAAAATTCCCATAAGTAAAAGTAGCGGAAGCAATTTTAAAATTCAAACTTTGCAGGGCTTGCCCACTAACTAATAAACCAATTAATGGGTTAAACAGATTGTCAACAACTGATCTAATGACTGTAGTAATTGCACCACCAATTATGACGCCTACAGCTAGGTCCAGCACATTTCTTTCATTTAAAAAATCACTTGCTCCATTTCTATTTATTTCAGCTCGTCATACCTGCAATTAGAAGTATCCAAAAACTTTGGGTTATTAGATAATTTATTACCATAGTGTTATTATCTCATGTTTTTTGCCACAGATAATGAATCACATAATAATTTTGAGATTTTTAATTCCATTAGACTTAATAAATGTAATATATTTTTGAGCAAGATTCAACTCATTTGTGATGATAATTAATATTTGAATAACTAACAATTATTTTATAGAATCTGAAACGGTAACAAAGCAATAAGGGAAGATAAGGCGAAATGGATCAAAGAAGACCATAAAAACTTGTGGCATTAAACTGACACTTATGACGAAAAATCAGAAATTTCGTGATTTCCTTTCACCGCTATGTCTTCTAGTTGACAAAGAGAAATAACTTTGTTATTATTTCCCAGTACTGCAAAAAATTCAGTATGTAGCAAAGATGCGTGAGGTTGCGACACACCCGAACCTATAGCCATGGTTGAGCCGGTATTCACGCGGAGCTAGCCTATATTCAATATAGACGAGAAGGAGAAAAAATGGCAACAAAGAAAATTCGTATCCGCCTAAAGGCATACGAGCATCGTATCTTAGATACAGCGGCAGAAAAGATCGTTGAAACTGCAAAACGTACAAATGCTGAAGTGAGCGGACCAATTCCACTTCCTACAGATCGTACCGTCTTCACTGTTATTCGTGCAACGCACAAATATAAAGACTCACGTGAGCAGTTTGAAATGCGTACACACAAGCGCTTGATCGATATTATCGAACCAACTCAAAAGACTGTTGATTCTTTGATGAAACTCGACTTGCCAAGTGGTGTTAACATCGAAATCAAACTTTAAGTTAGATCGATCAACGCGAGCATAAAGGCTCATAAAAAAGTATTTAGTTAAATTCTGTAAGCTAAGCAGTTCGCAAATTTACAGAAAAAATTTGAAAGGTATTTTCACTAAAATGTCAAAAGGAATCTTAGGGAAAAAAGTGGGAATGACTCAAATTTTCACAGAGAACGGTGAATTAATCCCCGTTACTGTTATCGAAGCTACACCAAATGTAGTGCTTCAAGTTAAATCTGTTGAAACAGATGGATATGAAGCAACTCAAGTTGGCTTTGATGACAAACGTGAAGTTTTGAGCAACAAACCCGCAAAAGGTCATGTCGCTAAAGCTGGCACGACTCCTAAGCGCTTCGTTCGTGAATTTAAAGGACTTGAAGGCTTAGAAGTTGGCGTAGAAATCAAAGTTGATACTTTCGAAGTTGGAGATGTTGTTGACGTAACAGGAACTTCTAAAGGTAAAGGTTACCAAGGGCCTATCAAGCGTTGGGGTCAATCTCGTGGACCAATGGCCCATGGCTCTCGCTACCATCGTCGTCCAGGTTCAATGGGCCCAGTTGCTGCAAACCGTGTACCTAAAGGCAAACGCCTTGCAGGCCGTATGGGTGGACAACGTATCACAGTTCAGAATTTGCCGATTGTTCGAGTGATTCCAGAAAAAAATGTTATTCTTGTAAAAGGTAATGTTCCTGGATCAAAGAAATCTCTGATTATTATCAAATCAGCAGTTAAAAGTAAATAAGAAAGGAGATAGATAAAATAATGGCTAAAGTATCATTATTTAAGCAAGATGGTGTTGCAGCAGGCGATGTTGAATTGAATGATTCAGTATTTGGCATTGAAGTTAATGAAAAAGTTCTCTTTGATGTAATCATCAGCCAACGCGCTTCACTCCGCCAAGGCACAGCCGCTCATAAAAACCGCTCAGCAGTTTCTGGCGGTGGTAGAAAACCTTTCCGTCAAAAAGGAACAGGTCGAGCACGTCAGGGTTCAACTCGTGCACCACAATTCCGTGGTGGTGGTACAGTCTTCGGACCAACTCCACGTAGCTATGCTTATAAGTTGCCACAAAAGGTTCGTCAATTGGCACTTAAGTCGGCTTGGTCTGATAAAGTTGCTAATTCAGCACTTGTTGCTATCGACGAATTCTCATTCGACGCACCAAAGACTTCTCAATTTGCAAAGCTTATGAGCACACTCAAGTTTGATCGTAATGTTTTGATTGTTCTTGAAGATGAAGGAAATGATTTTGCTGAACTCTCAGCTCGTAATCTTCCATTCGTTCAAGTAACAACTGCAAACACTGCTTCAGTTCTTGATTTGTCATCAGCTTATACAGTTGTTGCGACAAAGAAGGCTCTATCTCAAGTAGAGGAGGTTCTTGCATAAGATGGCTAATTTATATGATATAATCCGCAAGCCGATCATCACTGAAAAGTCAATGATGGCAATGGACCAAAAGAAATACACATTTGAAGTAGCACCAAAATCTTCAAAAGGTTTGATCAAACAAGCAGTTGAAGCAGTTTTTGGTGTTAAAGTTGTTTCAGTTCAAACAATTTCAGTAAAACAAAAAGCTAAACGCGTTGGTCGTTACTCAGGTTTTAAATCTGGGTACAAAAAGGCTATCGTAACATTGAGCGCTGATTCAAAGGCAATTGATGTCTTTGGCGAAGACGCAGAATAAGAAAGGAGTAACTCGTGGGTATTAAATTTTACAAACCAACCTCAAATGGTCGCCGTAATATGACATCAAGTGATTTCGCTGAAATCACAACGAGCACTCCTGAAAAGAGTCTGCTCGTTTCATTGAATAGTAAAGCTGGTCGTAACAATCAAGGTAAGATCACTGTACGTCACCAAGGTGGTGGAGTTAAGCGTAAATACCGTATGATTGACTTCAAACGCCAACTTGATGATGTTTTTGCTAAAGTCTCAACTATTGAATATGATCCAAACCGTACAGCTAATATTGCTTTGATTACATACATAAATGGTGTTAAAGCTTACATCTTGGCTCCTAAAGGTCTTGAAGTGGGTATGCAAGTTGTTTCTGGTGAAAATGCCGATATCAAAATTGGTAACGCATTGCCGCTTTCAAACATACCTTCTGGTACACAAATCCATAACATTGAATTGAATCCTGGACATGGCGGGCAACTGGTTCGCTCAGCAGGTGCTTCAGCAACTGTACTTGGTCAAGAAGGTAAGTACACACTTGTTCGTCTTCAATCTGGTGAAACTCGTTACATATTGTCAACTTGCCGTGCAACAATCGGTGTAGTTGGTAATGAACAACACGGGCTCATCAATTGGGGAAAAGCTGGACGTAATCGTTACAAGGGTATCCGCCCAACAGTTCGTGGCTCAGCAATGAACCCTAATGATCACCCACATGGTGGTGGTGAAGGTAAGCAACCAGTTGGACGTAAGTCACCAATGACTCCATGGGGCAAACCAGCTCTAGGACTCAAAACTCGAGATAAGAATTCTCGTTCAAACAAACTTATTGTTAAACGTATTAACGGTAAATAAAAGTAAAAGTTTCTTTCAAAAGAAGTTTCTACAATTTAATAAATCCGCCAACTTCGCCTTAGTAGCGGCAGTGGTTCTAAATTAAAGGAGTATCTCAATAATGGGACGTAGTCTTAAAAAAGGCCCTTTCGTTGATGAGCATTTGATGAAAAAAGTTGAAGCTCAATTAGCCAACGAAAAGAAAACCGTAATTAAAACTTGGTCACGTCGTTCTACAATTTTCCCAAGCTTCATCGGCTTGACAATTGCAGTATACGATGGGCGCAAGCATGTACCAGTTTATGTTCAAGAAGACATGGTTGGCCATAAACTTGGTGAATTCGCACCAACTCGTACATTCCGTGGTCATTCAAGTGACGACAAAAAGACGAAGAGATAATAGGGAGATAAGGAAATGGCAGAAATTACTTCAGCTAAAGCAACTGCTCGCACAGTTCGCGTTTCTCCCCGTAAGACTCGTCTTGTACTTGATCTTATCCGTGGAAAACGTGTTTCTGATGCAATCGCAACACTTAAATTCACACCAACTTCTGCAGCGCACGAGATTGAAAAAGTTCTTAACTCAGCAATTGCTAATGCAGAAAATAACTTTGGTTTGGAAAAATCAAACTTGGTAGTATCTGAAACATTCGCAAACGAAGGACCAACAATGAAACGTTTCCGTCCACGTGCGAAAGGTTCAGCTTCACCAATTAATAAACGCACTACTCATATCACAGTAGTTGTTGCAGAAAAAGAATAAGGAAGGGAAATCATGGGACAAAAAATTCATCCAATAGGTATGCGTATTGGTATCATCCGTGATTGGGATGCCAAATGGTATGCTGAAAAAGAATACGCTGATTACCTTCACGAAGATTTGGCAATCCGCAAATTGATTGCTGAAAAGTTGGCGGATGGTGCAATCTCGACTATTGAAATTGAACGTGCTATTAACAAAGTTATTGTAACTCTTCATACTGCAAAACCTGGTATGGTTATCGGTAAATCTGGTGCAAACGTTGATGCTGTACGTGCACAACTTAATAAATTGACTGGTAAACAAGTACATATCAATATTGTTGAAATCAAAAAACCTGATCTTGATGCACATCTTATAGGTGCAGGCATTGCACAACAATTGGAAGCACGTGTAGCTTTCCGTCGTGCGCAAAAGCAAGCAATACAACGTGCTATGCGCGCTGGAGCTAAAGGTATCAAGACTCAAGTTTCTGGACGTTTGAATGGTGCTGATATTGCCCGCTCTGAGGGTTATTCAGAAGGTACAGTTCCGCTCCACACACTTCGTGCGGATATTGACTATGCATGGGAAGAAGCTCTTACAACTTATGGTAAGCTAGGCGTTAAAGTTTGGGTATACCGTGGTGAAATACTTCCTACTAAAGGTGCTAAATCACAAGGGAAGGGAGAATAAGAATGCTCGTACCAAAACGTGTAAAACACCGCCGTGAATTCCGTGGAAAAATGCGCGGAGAAGCTAAAGGTGGAAAAGAAGTTACATTTGGCGAATTTGGACTTCAAGCTCAAACTTCTTCTTGGATTACTAACCGTCAAATCGAAGCTGCCCGTATTGCTATGACTCGTTATATGAAACGTAACGGTCAAGTATGGATTAAAATCTTCCCGCACAAATCATATACTACAAAGGGTATTGGTGTGCGTCAAGGTTCTGGTAAAGGTGCTCCTGCTGGTTGGGTTTCTCCAGTTAAACGTGGTAAAGTCCTGTTTGAAATTGGTGGCGTATCCGAAGAAGTGGCTCGTGAAGCACTCCGGTTGGCATCACACAAGTTGCCAGTTAAGACAAAAGTTGTAAGGAAGGGAGCTTAACATGAAATTAAGAGAAACTAAATCTCAATTGAGCGATCTTCGTGCCTTGTCTGGTGAAGCTCTTGCTACTCGTGAAACTGAATTGAGAAAAGAATTATTTGACCTTCGTTTCCAAGCTGCTGCAGGCAAGCTTGAAAACACAGTTCGTGTTAACGAAGTCAAAAAATCAATTGCTCGCGTAAAAACTGTTCTTTCAGAACAAGCTAAATAAAAAGGGAGGAAAGTCTTAAAATGGAACGTAATCAACGTAAAGTTTTGCAAGGCCGCGTGGTTTCTGACAAGATGGATAAAACCATCACTGTCGTAGTAGAAACAAAGCGTAACCACCCTGTCTATGGCAAACGTGTTAACTACTCAAAAAAATATAAAGCTCACGACGAAGAAAATAAGGCGAAAGATGGCGATATCGTCCAAATCATGGAAACTCGTCCTCTTTCAAAGGATAAACATTTCCGTCTTGTCAAAATCGTTGAAGAAGCTGTAGTATTATAATCTACTAGGAGGAGAAAGCAATGATTCAAAACGAAAGTCGTTTAAAAGTTGCCGACAACTCTGGTGCTAAAGAATTGCTTGTCATCCGTGTATTGGGTGGTTCAAAGCATAAATTCGCTGGCATTGGTGATGTTGTTGTTGCATCTGTTAAGCAAGCTGCTCCTGGTGGAGCTGTAAAGAAAAGTGATGTTGTTAGAGCAGTCATCGTTCGTACTAAAAAAGGTGCTAAGCGTGTTGATGGATCTTATATCAAGTTTGATGAAAACGCAGCAGTTATTATCAAAGATGACAAGACACCTCGTGGTACACGTATCTTTGGCCCAGTTGCTCGTGAACTCCGTGAAGGCGGCTACATGAAGATTGTGTCATTAGCGCCAGAAGTTCTTTAATCAAATTATCAACTTATAGTCCCCAGCTACTGGCTGGGTGCCCGTTTGGGCGTAAGAAAGGGAAACAGAAATGTTTGTAAAAACTGGTGATACAGTTAAAGTCATCGCAGGTAAAGACCGCGGTGTAACTGGTAAAGTCGCAAAAGCTTTACCAAAAGTAAATAAAGTTGTTGTTGAAGGTGTTGCAATTGCTAAAAAACACCAAAAACCAAATGCCGTTAATCCGTCGGGAGCGATTGTTGAAATCGCAATGCCAATACACGTTTCAAACGTACAGGTTCTTGATAAGAACGGTGTTGCTGGACGTGTTGGCTATAAAGAAGTTGATGGCAAGAAAGTTCGTTACAACAAAAAATCGGGCGAAGTCCTAGACTAACAGAAAGGGTAAAGAAAAATGACAAATCGTTTAAAAGCAAAATATGACAATGAAGTCGTGCCTGCCCTTACTGAAAAGTTTGGGTACACAACTATTATGGCTGTTCCTAAAGTAGACAAAATAGTCTTGAATATGGGGGTTGGTGATGCTGTTTCAAACAGCAAGAACCTTGACAAAGCTGTTGAGGAATTAGCCCTTATCTCAGGGCAAAAACCATTGATCACTAAGGCTAAAAAATCAATAGCAGCTTTCCGTCTTCGTGAAGGACAAGCAATCGGCGCAAAGGTCACTCTTCGTGGTGAACGCATGTATGATTTCTTGGACAAATTGATGGGAGTTTCACTTCCACGTGTCCGTGACTTCCGTGGTGTTTCTAATAAGGCCTTTGATGGTCGAGGAAACTATACACTTGGTGTTAAAGAACAATTGATCTTCCCAGAAATCAATTTCGATAATGTTGATAAAGTTCGCGGAATGGATGTTGTTATTGTAACAACAGCTAAATCTGACGAAGAGTCACACGAGTTGCTTGCTCAAATGGGCATGCCGTTCGCAAAATAAGGAGAATATAAATGGCTAAAACGTCAATGGTTAACAAGAACCATCGTCCTGCAAAATTCTCAACGCAAGAATATACACGTTGCGAACGTTGCGGACGTCCACACTCAGTTTATCGCAAATTCAAACTTTGCCGCATCTGCCTTCGCGACTTGGCTTACAAGGGTCAATTGCCAGGCGTAATGAAAGCATCTTGGTAATTTGTTGCTAAGAAGCGAAAAAAAAGTCGTCTTTGGATGACTTTTTATTTGTTAAAATTAATGGGAATTGTCCAGAAGCATCTATAATTTGATCGGAAGAGCCTTTATTTAAATGATAAATAACACGTGTGTCAAAAAATATTCCAAGTTTCTGCACCAGTCTATTAATAAAGCAGAAATTTACGCTTCGACGATACAATTGTAAATTGATTTTGAAGAATAGATAAATTTTAAATGAAGCATTGGAGGTTATTAAAGAATATAATTCAATTGCTAAGGAAAAAATTCTACTTATTCTACTTTTGGAGAAACTTTTTGCCTCAATGACTATTTAAAAATAATAAGGCTCAAAAACCCGATACACCCGGATCTATATCTTGACACTGATGAAAGCTTCTGCTATAATACTTAAGTTCGATCATTGTGTATTTTTTGCACAAAGATGGATATATTAATTTGCAAGCAACTCATGGAACCAGCTGTCTCAACCCAGACAGGTAGGCCTCGGTTGAACTACAAATAAAGAAGGAGAACCATAGAATGGTTATGACAGATCCAATTGCAGATTTCTTGACACGTATTCGTAACGCTAACATGCGTAAATTCGACGTTGTTGAGGCACCTGCATCAAAAATCAAACGCGAAATCGCGGAAATCCTCAAAGCTGAAGGCTATGTGAAAGATGTTGAGTATGTTGAAGACAGCAAACAAGGCATGATTCGTGTATTCCTTAAGTATGGTAAGAATGGCGAAAAAGTTATCACTAATTTGAAGCGTATCTCTAAACCAGGTTTACGTGTTTACGCTAAATCTACTGATGTTCCTAAAGTACTTAACGGACTTGGAACAGCGATTATCTCAACTTCTGAAGGTGTTTTAACTGATAAAGCAGCACGTTCTAAGAATGTTGGCGGTGAAGTGTTAGCATATATTTGGTAATTAATTATTAAATAAAATTATAGGAATCTAATTCCTGAAAACTGGGCTCACTCAGAAAATTTAAGGAGAAAAAATGTCACGTATTGGTAACAAACTCGTTGTCATTCCTGCTGGTGTAGAAGTTAAGCAAGATGGCAATGTTGTAACTGTAAAGGGACCTAAAGGCGAATTGACTCGCACTTTTGTCGAGCAAATTAAGCTTAACATTGAAGGTGCAGAAGCTACTTTTACTCGTCCTGATGATTCAAAACAAAGCAAAGCTCTTCATGGGACAACCCGTGCCCTCTTCCAAAATATGGTTTTAGGTGTATCAGAAGGTTTTGAAAAGAAACTTGAAATGATTGGGGTTGGATATCGTGCTCAAATGTCAGGTACAACACTTGTACTTAATGTTGGAAAATCTCACCAAGATGAAGTTGAAGCTCCAGAAGGTATAAAGCTTGAAGTTACGGATCCAACTCATATTACAGTTTCGGGTTCAAGCAAAGAAGCAGTTGGTCAAGTTGCAGCAAACGTTCGTAGTCGCCGTTCACCCGAACCTTATAAAGGTAAAGGTATTCGTTATGTTGGTGAGTTCGTACGTCGTAAAGAGGGTAAAACTGGTAAATAATTTCTTTTTTCTGTTTTTCATTCATTTAGAAGTGAGATTGAGAAGTTATTTACCAAGCAGGAAATGCAATTTCCTGCTTGGTTGGTGAGTTGATTTCTCAGTTAACTTGCCAAATTTTAGGGGAACCTAAAGCTCCAACGTGTCTATTGACACGAACATCGATGGTAGAAACTATCGAAATAATTTAAATAGAGGAAAACTCGTGATTAACAAAATCAACAAAAATAAAAATCGCCAGAAACGTCACACACGTGTACGTGGGAAAATTTCTGGTACTGCTGAACGTCCACGTTTGAACGTGTTCCGTTCTAACACAAACATCTACGCTCAATTAATTGATGACGTAGCTGGTACGACACTCGCTTCTGCTTCATCCATGAAAGAAACTGGTTCTAAGACAGAACAAGCAACTAAAGTTGGTGTAGCGATTGCTGAGGCTGCTAAAGCTATCCAGATCGAAGAAGTTGTCTTCGACCGCGGTGGTTATCTCTACCATGGACGTGTTGCGGCTCTTGCTGAGTCGGCTCGCGAAAATGGCTTGAAATTCTAAGGGAAGGAGATAATCAAAAATGGCAGAAAATAGAAAAAATAACCGCGACGAAGTTAAAGAATTTGAAGAACGCGTTGTTGGTATTAACCGTGTAACAAAAGTTGTTAAAGGTGGACGTCGTCTTCGTTTCGCAGCTCTCGTAGTTGTGGGTGATCGTAAAGGTCGTGTTGGTTTTGGTACTGGTAAGGCGCAAGAAGTTCCAGAAGCTATCCGTAAGGCTATCGAATCAGCTAAGAAGAATTTGATCAAAGTACCAATGGTTGGCACAACTATCCCTCATGAAGTACTTGGCGTATTTGGTGGTGGTAAGATCATGCTTAAACCTGCTGTCGAAGGTGCCGGAGTTGCCGCTGGTGGTGCAGTTCGTGCCGTTATCGAACTTGCGGGTGTTGCCGACATCACTTCAAAGTCACTTGGTTCAAACACACCAATCAACGTTGTTCGTGCAACTGTTGATGGTTTGAAACAACTAAAAAAAGTTGAAGATGTTGCTGCGCTTCGTGGCAAATCAGTCGCTGATTTTGACTAAGAAAGGAGAAATTAGAAAATGGCTCAAATTAAAATTACATTGACAAAATCTCCTATCAGCCGTATCCCTGCTCAACGCAAGACTGTTGTTGCACTTGGACTTGGCAAAATGGGTTCTAGTACTATTAAGGAAGATACAGCCGCCGTACGTGCTATGGCTGCCTCAATCTCTCACTTAGTAACCGTTACTGAAGTTGTCGCTGCTGAAGTATCAAAGGCTGTTAAAAAGACGGTTAACCAGAAAGTTGAAGTATCAGTAAAACCAACTTCTGCAAATAAAGTTGCTGAAATTAAAGATTACCTTGACGCACAAGGCATTAGTTATGATTCATCAGCAAAAAAAGCTGACTTACTTGCACTAGTTAAGGAATAAAGCTTTATAAAATGTCGGCGAGCTTGGAACGGTCACCTTTCTAAAATTTCAAGCGTTAGTCAGACAACGAAAGGAAAATGTAAAATGAAACTTCATGAATTAAAAGCTCCAGAAGGATCACGTAAAGATCGTAACCGCGTAGGTCGTGGTACTTCATCTGGTAATGGTAAAACTTCAGGTCGAGGACAAAAAGGTCAAAAATCCCGTTCAGGTGGTTCAATCCGTCCTGGATTTGAGGGTGGACAAACTCCATTGTTCCGTCGTATGCCAAAACGTGGTTTTTTGAATGTTAACCGCAAAGAATATGCAATTGTTAACCTTGATAGCTTAAACAAACTTGCTGATGGAGCGGAAGTGAATGCACAAACATTACTCAATGCGAACATTATAAAAGCTGTTAAAGATGGTGTTAAAGTACTTGGTAATGGTGAACTTAAGGTCAAGAACCTTATAGTATCTGTAGTAAAAGTTTCGGCATCAGCTAAAGCTGCTATTGAGGCTAATGGTGGTTCTGTTACCATTCTTTCAACTGAAATTTAATTAAAAAAAGCGATTTTATAAATCGCTTTTTTGCATACCTTGCTTTTTGACAGGGCATTTGTTACTATAATAAATAGCAGTTTTCTACGATTTTTAAATAAATCAATGAATTGACTTTTATTAAAAGGAAAATCATGTTCTTTAAACTTTTATTCGATGGCTTTAAGCTCAAAGAGATAAGAAACCGGGTCTTTTTCACGATTTTTATTCTTTTCGTTTTTCGTTTAGGTGCTCACATTACCGTTCCTGGGGTCAATGCACTGGCTCTAAAAAATATCAACGTCCCCTTCCTACAAGTTTTTAATTTGGTATCGGGTAATGCATTGCAAACCTATTCTTTATTTGCGATGGGTGTGTCCCCGTATATTACAGCTTCAATCGTTGTACAATTACTACAAATGGATATTTTACCTAAGTTTGTAGAGTGGTCTAAGCAGGGTGAAATTGGTCGTAGAAAGCTAAATCAAACGACCCGTTACATTACTTTGGCTCTGGCTTTTGGACAATCTATAGGTATCACCGCTGCTTTCCAAGCTTTGGCTCAAGCCAAAGTGGTTACAAATCCAACTTGGCAAACTTATATTATGATCGGTATATTACTCACAACTGGTTCCATGATTGTAACCTGGATGGGGGAGCAGATTAATGATAAGGGTTGGGGGTCTGGTGTCTCGCTAATAATTTTTGCGGGTATTGTTTCCTCAATTCCATCAGCAGTGGATGAAGTGAGAGTCGCTTGGTTTGAAAATGTTCGACCAGATCAGATTACACAAGGATGGATTAACACTGGGGTTTTGATCGTTGCGGCAATATTGATTATTTTCGTTTCTACCTGGGTGCAACAAGCAGAACGTAAGATTCCAATACAATATACTAAGTTGGTTCAAGGTGCAGCGTCAAGTTCCTACTTACCACTGCGAGTGAATCCAGCTGGTGTTATTCCTGTAATCTTTGCTTCAACAATATCCTCAGCTCCTCAAACAATTCTTCAATTTTTAAAGGCAGCAAATGTAGACGCGCCTTGGCTTGTCACACTCCAAGAATTCTTTGACTACAGCAATTGGAAGGGTATGATTGTCTACGCGGTTTTGATTGTTCTCTTTACGTTCTTCTATTCCTTTGTTCAAATCAATCCAGAAAAGATGTCGGAGCAATTGACTCAGTCTGGAGCCTATATTCCTTCTATCCGTCCGGGTAAGGGAACGGAGAAATATATTTCTGGGCTTTTAATTAGGCTTGCAACTGTTGGTTCACTTTTTCTTGGTATCATTTCAATTGTACCTATTATGGCGACGAGTATTTGGGGCTTACCAAAGCTAGTTGCGCTTGGCGGTACATCACTCCTAATCATTATCATGACAGCTATTCAAGGAGTTCAACAACTCGAAGGTTATATGCTGAAGAAAAAGTATGTTGGTTTTATGGATAACCCAATTAATGAATATTAATTTAAGAAACAAGAAGCCTTGCACTTTGCGAGGTTTTTTTCTATAATAAGTAAGTTGCGGCCCCCAGGCCACTGATTAATGGGAAGTTATTATTTAAGGAGAGTCAAATGAATTTATTAATTATGGGTTTACCAGGAGCAGGAAAAGGTACTCAGGCTGAAATGATTGTTCAAAATTATGGTGTAAAACACGTTTCAACTGGTGATATGTTCCGTGAAGCAATTAAAAATGAGACTGAAATGGGTAAGTTGGCTAAAGGGTTTATTGACAAAGGAGAGCTTGTCCCTGATGATGTAACCCGTGGTGTAGTAATGGAACGGTTATCGAAAGAAGATATTAAAAAAAATGGGGTCTTGATGGATGGTTACCCACGTAATATAGATCAAGCTATTGCAACAGATGAGATGTTTGCAGAGCTTGGTTTAAATCTTGACGCAGTAATTAATATTGAAGTTGACCCTTCTATTTTAGTTGATCGTATTTCAGGTCGCTTTATATGTTGTACATGTGGTGCAACATATCACAAACTTAACAAGTTGCCAAAAGTAGAAGGGGTTTGTGATATTTGTGGTGGTCATGAATTCTATCAACGAGATGATGACAAACCTGAAACTGTGGAGACGCGTATTAAGATTAATGAAGAATTATCAACTCCAATCCTTGAACACTATCGTAAACTTGGTCTTGTTAAAGATATCAATGGTATGGGTGGGATTGATGATATAAAATCTTCTGTAAAAGCAGTACTTGATAATTTATAAAAAAGCATGCAATGTCTTCTTAAGAGGGTAAAGGCGGAAGAAAGAATAACTCTATATTAGTTGCATATATTCAGATGAATAGGAGCGCTAGAGAACCCATTGAAGCTAAAAGGCAAAAATTAAAAAAGTTTCGTAATTCTTTCGAGCACATCTATTGCTAATGTTGACAAGATGTGTTAAAATATTCAAGTCCGACTTTTAGGCGCTTTTTTAGCGTCTTTCGGGAAATTTGAGGAGGTGCCAATCTTTGGCAAAAGATGATGTTATTGAAATCGAGGGCCGCGTAGTTGATACGATGCCTAATGCGATGTTCACGGTTCAATTAGAAAATGGCCATCAAATCTTGGCTACGATTTCAGGAAAAATGCGGAAGAATTATATTCGTATACTAACTGGTGATCGTGTGCAAGTGGAGATGAGCCCATATGATTTGACACGCGGACGCATCACATACCGCTTCGTCAAATGACCCATCAAATATCGCAAGGAGGGAAACAATGAAAGTTAGACCATCTGTAAAGCCGATGTGCGATGACTGTAAAGTTATTCGTCGTAATGGACGTGTTATGGTAATCTGCCCTGTGAATCCAAAACACAAACAACGTCAGGGATAGAATCAAGAAAGGAGAACTAAATGGCTCGTTTTGCTGGAGTTGATGTTCCAAACGAAAAACGCATTGTTATTTCATTAACATATGTATTTGGTGTTGGATCTACAACTGCTAAGAAAGTGCTTGCAGCTGCTGAAATCTCAGAAGATGTACGTACTAAAGACTTGACTTCTGATCAAGAAGATGCAATCCGTCGTGAACTTGACGCCTTGAAACTTGAAGGTGATCTTCGTCGTGAAATCAACCTTAATATCAAGCGTTTGATGGAAATTGGAGCGTATCGCGGACTTCGTCACCGTCGTGGACTTCCTGTTCGTGGACAGAACACAAAGAACAACGCACGCACACGCAAAGGACCTGCTAAAGCTATTGCAGGTAAGAAGAAATAATCTATAGAAAGGAGATAAAATGCCAAAACCTACTCGTAAACGTCGTGTAAAGAAAAACGTTGAATCAGGTGTTGCTCACATTCATTCAACTTTCAACAACACAATTGTGATGATTACAGATACAGTTGGTAATGCACTTGCCTGGTCATCAGCTGGCGCTCTTGGATTCAAAGGTTCAAAAAAATCTACTCCATTTGCAGCTCAAATGGCATCAGAAGCTGCTGCTAAAGCTGCCCAAGAACAAGGCTTGAAAACAGTTGCTGTTGCAGTTAAAGGCCCTGGACCTGGTCGTGAATCTGCAATTCGTGCACTCGCAGCTGCTGGACTGAACGTAACTTCAATCAGCGATGTAACCCCAGTTCCGCATAATGGTGCACGCCCTCCAAAACGTCGTCGTGTATAACCTATAGTAAATTGGAAACTCTCGCTACTATATAAAAAGGGGAAAACACATGATCGAATTTGAAACACCAAAAATCACTAAAATTGATGACAGTTCAACATTTGCAAAGTTCGTTATTGAACCACTTCAACGTGGGTATGGCACAACTTTGGGTAATTCACTTCGTCGCGTTCTTTTGTCTAGTTTGACTGGTGCTGCTGTCACAAGCATTGCTATTGAAGGTGTACAACATGAATTTCAGACTGTTGCAGGTGTTCGTGAGGACGTAGTTCAGATTGTACTTGCAATCAAAGGACTCGCAATTAAATCATTTTCTGATGAAGAAAAACAAATTGAGCTTGATATTACAGGTCCAGCTGAAGTTCGTGCTGGGGATATCCTAACTGATAGCGAAGTTGAGATTGTCAATAAAGATCATTATCTGTTTACACTTGCAAAAGGACATACGTTCCATGCAGTGATGACAGTGAAAAAAGGACGTGGATACGTACTGGCTGATGTTAATAAGTCGGATGTTCAGACCGTAGGTACAATCGCCGTTGATTCGCTCTTTTCACCTATTACAAAAGTGAATTATCAAGTTGAACCAGCTCGTGTTGGTGATAAAGATAACTTTGACAAATTGACGCTTGAAATCTCTACAAATGGTGCAATTCAACCTCAAGAGGCATTGAGCCATGCTGCGAAGATTTTGACTGATCATCTTGGACTTTTTGTGAATTTGTCTGAAGATGCAGCCTCAACAAGTAATTTGACTGTTTCTCAAGAAGTGGCTTCAGAACGCGTTATGGATAAGACGATTGAAGAACTTGATTTTTCAGTCCGTGCTTATAATAGTTTGAAGCGTGCTGGCATTAATGTTATTTCAGATCTTTCTGATATGAACATCACAGAAATCCAGAAAATTAAGAACTTAGGTAAGAAATCATTTGAAGAAGTGGTAGAAAAGCTTAAGAGTCTTGGAATAGAAATCCGTAAATAAAACAGGAGGAAAACATGGCAAACCGTAAACTTGGTCGTACATCTTCACAACGTAAAGCTATGCTTCGTGATTTGACAACAGATCTCATCATCAACGAAACTATCGTTACAACTGAAGCACGTGCTAAAGAAGTACGCCGTACATTTGAGAAAATGGTTACTCTTGGCAAAAAAGGTGATTTAGCTTCACGTCGTGCTGCAGAAACATATGTACGTAAAGAAGTTGCTATCAACAATTTTGACGAAGAGAGAGAAGTATTCCCAACTGCTACTCAAAAATTGTTTAACGATATCGCTAAGCGTTATGAAGGTCGTAATGGTGGATACACACGTATTCTTAAGGTAGAACCACGTCGTGGCGATGCAGCCCCAATGGCTATCATCGAACTCGTATAAGGTTCATATTAAAGTTATTTGAGTGTAATGATGTTGGCGGTGCGTTTGAGTTGGAAAATTTTATTTTCTGAGTAGCGTTGCTTAGTCTAGCTCGTGATTCCGAGGAACAATTCTGTTCCTCGGAGGATCACTCAATTAATATTATTAAAAGATCTGAATAAGATTTTTTTATTTTATAAAATTTTTTAGACAAAATAGTCTAATTTGAAAGAAACACTCAAAAACGTGCGAGAATAGTTGACAAGGGAGGTAAGAATTGATAAGATATACAAGTTGACTCTGAAGGAAGCGAACGAGGGCAACGGAAGCTCAAACGAGTGAAGTTAAATTCTTGACAAGCAGGTTA
>NZ_JACHHV010000026.1 GCF_014202895.1 Lactovum miscens | reverse complement strand
ACTCAATTTTAAAGGTTCTTTTTCTTTTTGTCTTTTTTCTGAAATCAAAAAGCGATCACTCTTTCGAGCTACCGCCAATTATTTTACACTTATAACGACGTCAAATTAAACGTTGGCACAACAAGAGAACACCGAAGTGGGAATCAGATTGCACGCCTCTTAGGGAAGGCACCACAAAAGATTCATCATGAACTCAGTTCAATTGAAGACCAAGACGAAGTATTCTGCTGAGAGGGGCTTAAGGAGAATTATCGCTTGAACTGCTCTCTCATAAGCTTTCTCATCCTGTTTGTTTACGAACGCTCTACAACTGGATTGAATCTGGCCGTCTAGATGTAAAATATCATGATTTACTTTATCCCCACGACAAAAAGGTGAAGAAACTACGTTAAACTCAGCCGAAGCGGCCTTATGGTTTGTCCATTGAACAACGTCTAGAGAAGATTAACCAACGCGAAGAAAAGGTATTTGTAACTTTAGCTGTTCCGTGACATCCGAAGTAGTTTCAAGAACAACATTCGAATTTGCCAAACTTAAGGGTACATCAAAACCAACAAATTGCTTTGTTGGATCTGTATAAGTGTCGCTAATTGTTCTAATCAAAGTTCTCCTAACAGTGACGCTAATAAATGTAGTTCCTTTTAAATCAGCATTGCTACCGATAGATAAAGCAATAAAGAAAATTTCAATCCTAATGTCTTAATTGATACTAAAAAAATATTTTCACCTAATTCCCAGGGGCCATCACTAGAGACCACAAGAGGGTGTCAGTCCCTGAAATACTTGAATTTGGCGCAATCGGAAATGATAAATAAAATTGTGGCGTAACCGAAACAGTCTCAAAACCAGAACTACTGGTTCCTCCCACTGGATTAAAATCGCTATACACTTGCACAGGATTTCCCATTATGGAAACTCCTTGTGAATTTCCTTGATCAGTTAAAGCTGTTCCACTGCTTGATACCGCCTTGGTAACTCCCAAATAGATTAGCGCTTGATGACTTGCTAAATCTCCAGTCTGGTCATCCTCTACAGTTAACTGCCAAGGGCCAACAATATTTCTTGAATCATAAATCAGAACCGGTGCGGGATCTTGAGCTGAAATTTTGCTCCAATCAGGTGGATCGCTAGACCAATCACCAAAGTTGACATTTGGGACTGATTCTAGCTTTAGAAAGGCGTTTGGCGCAACCGAAAGTGAGGCAGTTATTGTGATTCCATACTGGAATGTTGTGAATGTTAAAGTTGTTTTTTGAATTGTCCTCGAATTATGATCTATTTTATTGAGCCAATTATATACTTCCGCTGCATTGGTAAGCGTGACCTGCTGGCTAGAGTTTAAGACTTTAGCTTGAACATTCGCTCCAGAGATAGAAACATTAGCATTTCCAAGATCCAAAGTCTGACTGATTAAGTTACTTCCTAAAGAAGTTGGCGTTGTATCCGTCGCCAGAAGTTTATCAACCTGGGCCATAGGTAGCATGATATCTGAGGCAGAAATCGACCCTTCTACTATCGTCAGCTGGTTTGTCACCTTAGTAGTCCCATCTGGAGATGTGAATTCAATCTCAAATTTCGTCCCAGAGACAATGTTTGCATTACTGAGATCAGAAATAATTTGAGAGAATAAATTTGTTCCAGAATAGCTTGTCGTACTATCCTTCCAGCCCGTAACGATAACCGAACTAGTCACATTTGCTCCATTATTATCATTCGCTACCACTCCTAAAAGCGATACGAGAGGCTGGGAGATAGTGGCTGCAGGAGCATTAACGGAAACCTTACTTTGTATGTCGCTTGCTATCTTATTAACTTGTTGAGAGACTGAGATCACGTTTTGGGCACTCAAGCTGCCATTTCCTATGGTGATTGTCGAAGTTTTTGTTAAACCATTACTTGAGGCATAGTTAATTTGAATTGTCGTTCCAACAGTTTGATAGGCCAATGAATTTAAATTAGTTCCAATGCTTGAAGCAAAAGCCGCATCTGTTGTATAGTTGAGAGTTACGGTGTTTACTCCATTTTTTAAGACTGCAGAAACAGGAGTAACTGTAGCTGTTGTTCCATCATAGTTTAGAGCTTGAGGATTCATGATAGCTTTTAAAACCTGATAAGGGTCAGTATAGCTTACCCCCTTGTAAATGTAAGGTTTCGCTGTGCTTACATTGGCAATAGATTTCTCTTGGAAGACCGAAATTTCCCCATCCGAAGCCGTAAAGGTTGGAGAGCTAAAAACTGGTGAAGTTGCCGAACCGCCATTAGGGTCGGTAAAAAAAGTTTTAGTGTTGTAGACCAGATAGCTTGGTAAGTTTACGTAAGTGCTGTAATTAGTCCAATTCCGAACATTAACACCAGATGAATGATAAATTGAGTAAGCCCCGTTAAATAATGGCCCTGGAAAGAAACCGTATTGTCCATTGTATTCATTGTAAGGAACTGAATTAGTCTCAACATATGCATTGAAGCTAGTACTAGCACCAATGGGATAATTTAAGGGATAAGCAAAATCCTGGTTTGAGTTAGGGACAGAATTAGCATTACCTTTTACCCCTGGCGCATAGGATATTATATTTGAATTTGTAGTATTATATACTTCTGGATCACTACTTTTAGCAGAAGGCGCAAGTATTGGGCTAAAATTAGATCTCGGCCACTCCCATTGAATCATTGGCTCACTTCCCAAAATGCTAGGAGTTTCAACATCTGCGTAAGTAATAAAATTTGTTTTTGTATTATCTGAATTAATTGTGTTAAAAGTAGCTGGGTTAATATTCGTCTGGTCACTCCAAGTACTCGTAGGATAAATCAATTTCGAAAGATTATAGTGGGTTATTCCATTTATAGTATTTTTAAAATACGAGGCGTAAGCCTTCATCGTTCCATTTGTGGGGGCAACAACAGAACTAGTATTAACCATTACTCCATTTGAATTATAGCTTGCTGCAGGGGGCATTTCACCACCAGAAGGTGCTCCATTTAATGTCCAGGCTCCTGTCCCATCTGAGATGTTGCTTCCATTAAACTCAAACTCTCGTATCCCTCCCGACTCAAGAAAAATTAAATATCCGTTGTTTCCATTTCCTATAGCTTGCTGTTCGTAGTCTGAAATAAAGCCAAACCCATTAATTGGATCCATACCGTCAATCTCAGAAGGGCTCAGAGTAGTCACATTAATGTTGTTATATGGAATAACTAGAATCAAAGCCTGCCAATACTGGTCTGAAGCTCCCCAAAACTTGCCTGTTTGCGCTCCACCTATGTACATTCCCAATGTTACGGGGGCAAGAGGTTCCCAGGTCAAACTAGATTCATGGTCGTATAAAAGCCCACTCTGGTCGTATAAAGACTGTGTGATGTTTGAGCAGAGGATTGGAAAAGCAGATTGTGGAGCTGCAGTAGGGTTTCCGTAGCTATTATATGTTGCATTTCCACTAAACATATATGTTTTAATAAAGCTATTGGGCGAGAAATTCCAGTTCCCAACTTGAACCATAACTTCGCTTGGCGTCAGTACTCCATTGTTTAAACTAGAACCAGCAAGACTTGAATCCGTAATTCCAGAATTTTGCCAAATATTTAAAGTTCCAAAATTAGAATAGGAACTTTGATAAATCTTATCCCCATCAGCTCCAGTTACCCCGGACCCTCCATTCAAGATATAACCTGTTGATGCAATATCTAAATTATTATTAGGTAAAACATTCAAAACTGTAAAGTTATGGACAAGGGAAGTGACCATTAGATTTCCTGGATTGTCGACTTTAGCAGTCGCCGAACCAAGGTTTAAGACAGCAGTATTTGAATTTGCGGTAGTAGTAACATTTGTGAAATTGTCAATTCCATCTGACGCCGCAGAGATTTTTGGCAAACTTCCAGCATTAATATTCATGACCGTTGATAAAAGCAAGCCATTTGTTGTTGCTAAATTATAGGCGGTAGCATTAATATTATTTACAAAAGTATATTGGGGACAATTAACGTTAACTGTGACGGTCCGAGAAGTAGATAAAACTGGAGCTGTCGTGTTGGCATCCCCGTAAACATTACTAACTCTTGTCGTGCTAAAGATGCCTGATAAGCTCAGATTGATATTTCCAGTAACAGCTCCATTCGGGCTACTTCCCGAAGTCGTAAGACTCCCACCTGTGGCTCCTATGATATTAACACTGGTAGAACCTCCTACACTTCCGCCATTTCCAGCCCCATAAACAATATTAGAATTGCCTGAAGTGTTATAGACAGTCACGTTTGTGTCGCCCGTGACATTTGTGCCTAATCCACCGCCATAGATAGCAAAACTTCCAGAACCTGTGGCTGAAAACCAAAGAGCAGTTTGGGCAACAGTGCTTGTTGCTGAACCACCATAAATAGTTACAGTGTTTCCTGTGAAATAAGCACCATTCCGAATAGCTAGAGGACTTCCATTTGCATAGATCGTCGTTGATCCAGCCAGATTAATATTTCTGAAGACAAGAGGACAATTAAATGTCAGACTAGAAGGTAAAGAGATTGTAGAGGCATTTGCATCTTGAACACTAGACATTGAATTAATATTATCCGTCAAATCTGACACAAAGGTCAGACTCGTTGCCATCGAACTTGTGATTGATGATAAAAGAGTCGAGCTTGTATCACTCATCGCCAAATTACCGCCAATATAAATGATGTAATCATGTGCTGTATTCTCAGCTCTGATTACATCTAGAGCCTCTTGGAAAGAAGTATCTGACACAGTTAGTCCATCAACTGAGCTATTTATACCATCTACCGCATCCCACAAAGTAATCCCTACTTTTTTGATGCCAGAAATGCTACTAAGGCTCGTTTGAGCGCCAAAAGTATTGGTTGGCATACTTGCCAAACTGTCTGCATAAATGTCACTTGATGTCGGCTTTTTGGAAGAAACTAATGAAGGCTTAGGACCTTTATCGAGAGAATTAGAATTCATTAAAGGCTGGAAGGCGGAGAAAATTGAACTTAATGGCATTATAATGACAATAAGAAGACTCAAAAAAACGAAGTTAGTCTTAAAAAATTTTTTAAGATTTACCCTTGATCTCATAATTATATTCCTTTCTAAGAAGTCAAATCGTAGAGCCGAGTCTTTTAATACTGAATCTATTTATAATAAAGCTATCATATTCTAATGTAATTTTAACTGGGAGCCATAACCAAGGACCAGATGATTTCCCCAGAGTAGGACCCTGCTATCAATGAGCTACTATAAAAATACATTCCAATTCCATATCCTGGTGCTTTTAGAGCTAAATCTGGATTGTTTAGAACATCTGACTGAATCGTCCAAGTTGGTAAGTTAGGTGTTGAAGGATCGGAAATATTCAAAACGGTTTGACTTGGGTCAGCAGATAGATATGCTGACAAAGACTCCTGACTGATAATTGTTTGGGGAATTGAGAGTGGAAGCTTTTGATTTCCATCAATAAAATAGACTTGGCTCGATATATCCTGTATTTGCTGATTTCCTTGAATAAATTGAGCTTGTAAAGAAAAGTCAGTCAATTGACTTTTTGTAATATCAATAGTTAGTCCATCCCCATAAGTTCTAGGGTAAACAATTTCGTTCTGAGTTGGATCAACATTTCCAAAGTCTAAACTTGTTGGGACCGTCTGAAAAGAGGGAAAGGTTGGTCCATTGTATTGGTATGAAAAAGAGGCCAAAGAAGAACTTTCATCAGCCTTTGAAATTTCACTAATCCCTACAATTATGGCTAAAATGAATGAAAATAGAATAAATTTAAAAATCTTATTCATTATCATTAAATAAATGTATTATGAATCGAATACTGCTTACTTTCATTAAAGGATAATATTAATTATTGCTTTGGTGTATTAGCCAAAGTCCAAGTAACGGTACCAGAATAGGCATCAGCAACTGTACTTGTAGATAAGCCTGTTAAATTAAGTTTAAAAGTACCAAAGGTATAGTTATTTGTTCCTTCACCCTCATAAGTTGCACCTGTTGTCCACTCGGCTGCACTTACTGCCAAAGTATTCGTTTTATCCCCTGCTAATGACAAATTTTTGGTGATATCCCCAGCAAGTATACTTGTGTTGCCATTTCCATCAGTAGTTGTGGCTCCCACTCCACTTGCAGATAGCGTTGATGAAAGTTTTTGTCCATTTCCCGAAGTAAGGCCAGAATAAGAGGCATAGAGAGAATATCCTCCGTTTGCTGTTACAGTTCCAAGTGTATTTGCAATTACAGCTGTCACTGAACCATCTGATTGAGCAGCAATATTGTTAGTTGGTGTATCTGAGTTAGCAATGCTTCCGAAATCTACATAATTTCCTGATGTATAAGTACTTGTGATTGTACCTGTTAAAGATCCTGAAACAGTTACCCTAACATTTGTAGTCCCTGTTATACCTGTATCAGATGCACTTACTAAAGTTGGTAAAGCGATTGATAAAGATGAGACTGTAAGTGAGGCAAAGCTTAAGAGTGATTTTTTTTTCATAATATGATTTTCCTTTTAGTTAGAATAATTTATATTTTTTTAGTTTTTTGTTAGGATTCCTCTTTTACAAAAGAAGAATCAGTACTGAAATCAGTCCTTTGATTGATTTAAATTTTTTACTTGCTTGAGTTCTTCTTCAGCTGCTTCTAAACGTTTGGCTAGCTCTAGCTTTTCTGCTTCATCTTTCTTCTTACGCCGTTTTGTCAAAATGAAGAAAATAACGAGCGTAGTAACCACCATAAGACCAATTATGATCCAATAAACGAAGGAATAATCTGGGTGTTTAATGGTCTGGTCTTGATGATTCAATGTCTTAGCCTGCTCAGCTGTTACGATAAATGAGCCATCATAGGTCCATTGGTACTGATAAGTTTGAGATTTACCATCTACTATTGCGCTATAAGGTCCAGAATTGTTCTTTTGGCCATTTACGGTCATTGAAATTTTATAAGTTCCTGGCAGTAAAGGCTTAGAGTATTGATTTTGGCTTACAATGCCTACTATGCTGACAGGGATGGGCAGGTCAAAATTTGAATTGGGCGCCATGGCCATATTAGCATTGTCATAACTATATTTGATATTTGGGTTATCTTTTTTCACAACTGTGGCATGGACATTCATATTATTAAGAAAGGCCATGGCAGTGTTTTGGAAATTTACATTAATGACGTTTCGAGCATTAACTTGTCCTGGTTCTACCTTGTTAAAGTGCAGATCAGGATCGACCGTTATCTCATTTTGTCGCATCAGTAAGGCGATGACATACTGATATTCGTTTGTGAGTGAAACTCCCGATTTACTGTCCTTTGTTGCTGCACTTTCTTGTTTAAATGTCAAACCGCCTGCCATCACTCCTGAAAATAAAGAGGGGGGCATTCGGATAGAAATATTTACCGTCACACTCGAGTTTGATGGAACCCTCGTCTTTTCAGGGAGCGATACATAGTCTTTCATGTTGTAGATAAGACTGCTATCCGCTGTCTTGCCAGTTGGTGAATAAGTAATGGTACCATTTATCGCTGTCGTAGCTGAGGTCACATAATCATCTACAACAATCGATTTATTGGTCGCATTTGACAATCTTACTTGGAGGTTTTCAGTCTCACCATGAGACAGAATTAAATCATAATATCCTAAACTAGTCGCTCTTTGATTTGACGGAAAGATTGGTGCGACGGTGAATCCTAAACTATCCGCAGTGACACGGGATCCTCCTCCAATGATACAAATCAAGAAGACAAAGAAAAGAAAAAATTTGTTTTTTTTCATTACCTAAAAACTTTCTTAAACCTTTATTTTGAAAACTGTTAAAATTTTGAGTGACTTTTCATAATTTCCTCATTCAACTATGGTGAATACAGACACTAATTTCTTTAATAGAATTTAGTGTCTCAATGATTGACAATTGAATTTGTATTATATATAATAAAGCCGTAAAGCAATGTACAAGTTAAGCGTGTTATAAAATAGAAAAGACTTTCGAAGTGGAGGCCCTTGCTTATTGTTTCAACATCGAAAAAAGCTCAGATAATTTTTAGCTCTGGGTCATTACTTTTAGTTCATTAAGCTTAAACATGTTTAAATATATATTATTATTTAGCAATTGTCAATGTTTTTTTGTGTCTATTATCAGACACATGTAATTAAGTCCGTTAAATTTTAAAGGCCTTTATCAAATTATGTTGGTAAAGACAGAATTCAAGATTCGAGAAGAAATTCTTGAATTTTTTTGTTATGCTCAACGTTTGAAATTCTGGATGACCACTTGGTTTTGCTGGATGGTTTTGGCAATAACTAGTACGAGGAGGATTCGGTTTCTGAAGTTGGTAAAGTTGTGATAGCTATAAGCAATGTGATTGCTAGGACCATTGCTATAAGAAAGGCTAAGACTGTTGTCTCTATCATCCTTAAACTTCTTAAAGACCTTGAAAACAGGTTGGAAGTTCTCATTGAGTGAAGATTTGAGAAAGAGTTACTTCTCAACGTGCGTCCAAAGCGCAGAGATTGATGGAGTGAAACAGCTTGAGGGATTTCTTGATACACTCTCATGTGTTGGACCATAACTGAGTCATTCATGGAGTATGTCGCGTTCAGAGGTGAGGTAGCGAAAGTTGAATTATGTAGTGTGTTTGATCTATTTGAAGAAGCTTACAAGGGTGCTAGAGTCGATGGTATTCTTTCGAGTTTTTCGAGAATTTTTTCATGATTTTGATTCACGTCTTATTAAACGCTTATGCGAAATTCTGGACAATGCGAAAGCAATCAATTGAAATCTTGGCATTCTTAAAACATTCTTTAATGAGTGAAGGAAAGGGAATGTATCCATCGATGATGCTCACTTTTACCTGATTTTGGACTTCTCTTAGAAATTGAATTGATAAAAGTACATCAAGCCTTCGGCTAGCAATGAGATTAATGATTTGATGGGTTTTTATATCTACCCTATTGAAGGCCATTTCAGAGAGAAGCATTTAAATTCATCAAGGAGAGCACTTCAGGTAAGACATGAGGTCTTGAAAGCGAACATGGTTCAGCGGACATAAATTTCCCTTTCTGTGTTTTGTAGTGACAATACAGTAACAGAATTTATGTCTTTTGTATAAGAAAAATCGTATTGATTTTTTTATCAGCACGATTTATTATAGAGCCATTTTTTTCTTCAGGTAACTAACTTGATTTTACAATTTGCCTTACAATTCAGCACTCATAAAAATGTACTAACCCCTATGAGTTAAACAACATGATAGCTGTAAATTTTCTATACAGTTAAGATTGTCTATTTTTCAGGAATACCTTCTGGCCAATAAAGCCTGATTAAGGCTTGTGTGCCATCATTTTCAAATCCCTCTCCTGCAAGTCGGTCATATAGTTGCTTCGCTAGAGCAGTTGCTGGCAAAGTAAGGCTCATTTTTTCGGCCTCTGCCAAGGCAATTCCTAAATCCTTAATAAAATGCTTTACAAAGAAACCCGGACTATAGTCCTCTCGTAAAATACGGGGTGCATAATTAGCCAACGACCAAGTTGCGCCTGATCCTCCACCAACTGTTGCAATTACTTTCTCAAGATCAAGATCCGCTTTATTAGCATAGGCTAATAGTTCAACCATTCCAGTCATCGCACCTGCGATACATATCTGATTGGCCATTTTAGTGTGTTGCCCTGATCCAGCCCTTCCTTGTAAGGTTATGGTCTGTCCCATTTTTTGAAATAGGGGTAAGGCTTTCTCAAAAATTTTAGCATCTCCTCCAACCATTATGGTTAAGGTTGCTTCCTTTGCTCCCAAATCACCTCCTGACACAGGCGCATCCAGTGAATTTGCTCCAACTTTCAAGGCTTCTGCATAAATTTCTTTGGATAGGGCGGGCTCAGTAGTTGTCATGTCAATCAAAGTTTTTCCATCCAATTCTGCCTTGAATATTCCTTGATCTCCAAAATAAACTTCTCGCACATCTTTGGGGTAACCGACGATTGTAATAACAAATTCAGCTCGTTCTGCAATCTTTTGAGGAGAACTACAATAAACCGCACCTCTAGAAAGCAGTGTTTCAGTTTTTGAATATGTCCGGTTATAAACAAAAAGTTCGTGACCCGCTTCCAATAAATGAGCTGCCATTGCAGACCCCATCACACCCGTACCAATAAACCCTATTTTTGACATCTGTTTCCTGATTTCTGTTCTGTTTCTGTCAATTTTATCAGATTTTCTTACTTATGGATTATTTTTAGGAAAATTTGAAACAAAAAAAGCTTGAAAAATTCAAGCTTGTTTATACTCTAACAGTTTAATCAAGACTTACCTTTGCGGAAGATGGGATTTGAACCCACACACCCTTTCGAATACTAGCACCTGAAGCTAGCGCGTCTGCCATTCCGCCACTCCCGCATTACAACAATGAATAGTTTATCAAAATTGAAGTCTAATTGCAAGTGCCCTTGATTGTGGCTGAAATTAGACTTCCTTCACATTTAATCTAAGCATAAAGATTCCAGTTATTGCTAAAAGAATAAAAAATATTTCAAATAGCCAAGGAAAAATTAATAAGTTAAAACTTGCAATCAAGGCTGAAAAAAGAAGGGGCATAACAAACATTCCTAATCCAGCTGCAGTAACATTAAGAGCAACTATTCTGTTAGCTTTCTCTATATTAAAATAACGATGTGCTAATGTCATTATTGTTGGGTATAGTCCAGAGAATCCACCCCCAATGAGAATTGCTGAAAAAAGAGGAGAAAACCACATTAGGAGTGTTCCTATAAAAGAAATGAAAAGTAAAATAAGAATGAATTTTTCTGACTCTAAATAATCAAGTAGAAATCCTGAGATTATTCGCCCACACATAAGTGAAAACCAAAAAATTCCAGTTATTAGGGCTGAAAAGGCTGCGTCAAAATGTTGAAAAACTAAAAAAGATGCCATGTAGATAGAAAAAATCTGCTCGATGGCATATAAAAAATAAAAAACTGGAAAGAGCCAATTTGCCAAAGTAAACTTGAGCTTACTTTTCTTTTTCTTCTTATCAACTTCACCATGCTCTGTAAAAGTTGCCCTCTTTGTCATAAAGAATATTAAAATTATACTGTGCAGAATTAATACCAATAGTATAGCTAGACGGAAAGTTGAAGTATACCGAATTGAAATGGCTTCAAAAATGGAAGACAATGTCACACCTAAGCCATAAAAAGCGTGAACAAAATTCATAATTTTTTCCGAAAAACGTCGCGCTACTATTGTGTTGACTGCAACATCTATTGCACCTTGCCCCAACCCTAAAAATGGAATTGAAATCAAAAAGATAATCCCATTTGAAGCAAACAACATCAAGAAAAGAGAAATCAAAATTGAGAACATTGACAAAAAAATGACACTTCCTTCAGAAACTTTCGTAGATACCTTAATATAGAGAGCATTGGAAAGTAGTGAGAATAATAGTTGAACTGTTGTTATTACGCTTATTAATTCTAGCGAGAAATGAAAATCTTGTCGAATCACCGGCCATCCAGAGCCAATTAACGAATCTGGAAGCCCCAATGAAATATAAAGAGAAAAACTCAAAAGTACTAAAATAATGCTTTGTTTTTTATCCATTTTACCCATAATACCAAAAAAGTATCAATTCTGATACTTTTTTTAGCAATTCGTCTATTTAATAAAAAACTATTCAACAGACAATATGTATGGGTACACCGGTTGTTTGCCCTCATGAATTTCAAACTCAAGGTCAGGATGAAGTTTCATTACTTCTTTAACAAGCTTTTCAGCAATGCGCTTTTTTCCTTCTTCACCAAGGTAAATCGCGACAACCTCTGAATCTTCACCGATCATCGATTCAAGAGTTGCATATAAGGCTTCAGTCAAGCTCCGCGTTGAAACAACAATCTTATTATTAATCATGCCAATAACATCCTTTTTACGGATATCAATTCCATCAATATTTGTATCACGAGTTGCTTCAGTAATAGATCCTGAGACAACATCTGACAACGCAGCGGTCATTGTTGTTTTATTGTCTTCAAGACTTGCCATTGGACTAAAGCTCAAGAGAGCTGTAAATCCCTGTGGAACAGTAGTTGATTCAACGACTTCTACTGGGATATCAACAACAGCAGCAGCAGACTTTGCTGCCATGAAAATATTCTTGTTATTTGGCAAAATAATAACTTTCTCAGCGTTTACTGAGTTAATTGCGGAAACAATATCTTCAGTTGATGGATTCATTGTTTGACCACCAGATACAACCTTATTCACACCCATTTGTGTAAATATTTCTGAAAGACCATCTCCAGCTGCAATTGCAATGATTCCCCACTCCGACTTGGGTTTGTTTGTAGGTGCTGCAGCTGCTTCTTTTTCTGCCACACTTTCATTTTGAAGACGCATATTATCCACTTTGACCTTAATTAAACGACCAAATTTCAATCCCTCTTGCATCACAAGACCTGGATCCTCAGTATGAACATGTACCTTAACAACTTCTTCATCATCTACAACAAGAAGAGAGTTACCTATGCTCGCGAGATAATTTTGAAATTTCTCATGATTATAGTTATGTTTCGCAGTTGGTCCTTTTCCAAGCTCAACCATAATTTCTGTACAGTAACCAAACTTGATATCTGATGTTGAAGCATTGGCTACACCTGACATTTCATGTTCAGATTTAACCATAGCATCCATGGCAGCAGGTGTTGATTCTGGGTCGATTGGAACATACTCACCATTTAAAACCGACATAAAACCTTCATAAATAAAGACTAGTCCTTGTCCCCCTGAGTCTACAACACCAACTTCTTTAAGAACTGGAAGTAAATCAGGTGTCTTTGCTAAAGCAGCTTTTGCTCCTTCAAGAGCTGCTGCCATAACCTCTGTTGCATCATCAGTTTCGTTTGATTTACGGCGTGCAAATTCGGCTGCTCCACGTGAGACGGTCAAAATTGTGCCTTCTACGGGTTTCATTACTGCCTTGTAAGCCACTTCCATTCCATTTTGAATTGCATTAGCTAAATGAATGCCATCAAGTTCGGTATAATCCTTAGCATATTGGCCAAAACCACGGAAAATCTGCGACAAGATGACGCCTGAGTTTCCACGTGCACCCATCAATAAGCCTTTTGAGAGAATTTGAGAAATTTCACCAACTGTATTGGCTGGTTTCTCAAAAACATCTTTTGCCCCATTATTGATGGTCATTGACATATTTGTTCCAGTGTCACCATCTGGTACTGGAAAAACATTCAATGAGTTCACATACTCTGCTTGTGAATTAAGGCGATCACTGGCTGCTTGAATCATTTCGGCAAAAATCGCCGCTGTAATTTTTGCAGTTGTCATTACTCATTCACCACCTTCACTGATTCAACGTTTACATTTACTTTGACATTAGTCAGTCCAAGTTGATTTTCAAGATTGAAGCATACACGCTCTTGTATATTACGTGCAACCTCAGAAATTTTCACCCCGTAGCTAATAACAACAAAGACATCAATGGTAGTACCTTCAACATCAGAATTCACAACCACACCACGGCTATAATTATCCTGACCCAAAATTTGTCTTACATTATCACGGACAGCATTTTGGCTTGTCATTCCAACAACTCCAAAAATCTCAGTAGTTGAAGTACCCACTACTGTCGCAATTACTTCAGTTGAAATTTCAACTTCGCCGTTTGCAGTACGAAATGTAACTGGCATATTTTCTCCTTGTTTTACGCTTCAAATTACTCAAAAGTCGCAAATTAATCATTTTATTTTACCACAAATAGAAGGAAAATTGTCAATTGGTTCACTTATCGTCTATTTGTTAAATTTTCTTGATGGCAAAAAAAGCCAGCAACGCTGGCTTAATTATATTCAATCTATAATAGAATTATACGCGTTCTACACCAGCAGGCAACTTTTTAAGTGCACGAGCTGAAGCCCAAACTGTCTTAATTTTCCCATCTTCAACAATCTTTATCTTTTGAAGATTTGGTTTTACTTGACGCTTTGTTTGGTTCATTGCGTGCGAGCGATTATTACCTGATACTGTCTTACGGCCAGTAAAATAACATACTTTTGACATTTTTATAATTCCTTCCCTCTGATTTTCTTGAATTAGTCAGCTTTTCTAACTCACTAAAACAGCGCATTTATATCATAACAAAACATTTTAGCTTTGTCAAAAACTAAAGCTGATAATTGGAAAGTTGTTTCAAATCGTCCTTTTTATAATGAATCAGCAATTTCACGAACTAATTCTTCCGACTTTTCCCAACCTAGACAGGGGTCAGTGATTGATTTTCCGAAAACAACTGGTTCATCCTGTTTTCCATCTTCTAAATAAGATTCTATCATAAAACCACGAACAAAATTTTTTATATCTTCATTCCATTTACGATTTAAAAGTGTCTGACGGACAATTCGAATTTGCTCTAAATGTTGTTTTCCTGAATTATCATGGTTCGTATCAACCAATATAAATGGGTATTCCAATCCCAATTTTTTATAACTTTCAATTGCAGATAGTAAATTCTCAGTATAGAAATTGGGATGATTAATACCAAATTCGTCTACACCTCCACGAAGTATCGCATGGGCAAGTGGGTTTCCTGTTGTATGGACTTCCTCATGATCATATAGAAAAGTTTGTGGCTTTTGTGCTGCATGGATTGCATTAAACATCACATTTAGATTTCCAGAGGTAGGATTTTTCATTCCAACAGGTGTATCAATACCACTTGAAACAAAGCGGTGTACTTGATTTTCAACAGATCGTGCACCAACTGCAATATAGCTAACTAGATCGTCTACCAGGTTAAGATTTTCCACATATAGCATCTCATCAGCTGTTGTTAGTCCTGTCTCAGCAATTACTTTGTAATGAAGTTCACGTACTGCCTTAATCCCATTAATCAAATTCTGTTTAGCATTTGGATCAGCTTGATGAATAATTCCCTTGTAACCATCCCCATTTGTTCGAGGCTTTGCAGTGTAAACCCGCATGACCATAAAGATCTTATCTACCACTTCCGTTTGCAATTTAGATAAACGCTTCGCGTACTCTAGTACAGCTTCCTCATTATCCGATGAACACGGTCCAATAATCAATAGTAAGCGCTGATCTTGTCCAGTGATGATATCAAATAATTCTTTGTCTCTCTTGGCTTTAACCTCAATTTGTTCACGATTGAGTTTCCCAAGTCTCTTGAGTTCATCTACATTTATTTTTTGTCCAATTTTTTTAAATGACATTTTATCTTCTTAATTTATTAACATTTATAATAAAAGCCGAGTATTAACCCAGCTTTTGCACATATTTATTTTTGAAGTAATCTAGTCCAGATTACAAAACACCAAGGGTACGACCATGACAGTTTTTGAATTTCTTTCCAGAACCACATGGGCAGAGATCATTACGACCTACTTTAGAAAAGTCAAGCCCTTCATCTAAATCAATGTCTGATTCAGTACCTCCATGTTGATGAGCGGATAATTGAGCAGCTTGCTCTTGCATCTGTTTCATTTGAAGTTCTTGAATACGTTGTTGTTCTTGTGGGTTATGGATTTGAGCCTTCATCATTAAGCGAGTAATCTCAAATTCAATAGCGCCAATCATTGCTTCAAAAAGACGGAATGATTCTTCTTGATATTCTACAATTGGCGTATTTTGTGCATAACCACGAAGGCCAACAGCTTGACGCATTTGATCAAGCTGATCAATATGGTCTGACCACTTATTGTCTACAACACGTAAAATCACCGCACGTTGAAACTCAACCTGACGTTCAGGATCAAGTTTAGACATCTGTAATTTGTAGTTTTCTTTGACTTTTTCAAAGATAAAGGTTCTCAACTCATCAGCCTTTAATCCTTCAATCTCCGATTGTTGAACTGCACCATCTCGAAAGAAGGCAGATTCCAATGTTACAAACATATCTTTATAGGTAGCTTTATCAAGTTTTCCACCATTGGCTAAGGAATAGCTATCAACAAAGCGATCTATAGCACGTTTGAACATTCCCACAAGCTCAGGAGTTAAATCTTCTACCGCAAAAATGACACGTTGTCGTTGTTCGTAAATAACACCACGTTGTTCACGGATGACATCATCATATTGAAGAGTTTGTTTACGCGAATCAAAGTTATTTCCTTCAACACGCTTTTGTGCGGATTCAATTTGGTTGGTTATCAAACGTGACTTGATTACAGCCTCTTCACCAGAAATCTTAAATCGATCCAAAATCACTGATACACGCTCTGAACCAAAACGTTTCATCAATTCATCTTCAAGTGATAAATAAAATTGAGTAATACCCGGATCTCCTTGACGACCTGAACGACCGCGAAGTTGATTATCAATACGGCGTGATTCTGCACGTTCTGTCGCAATCACAGCGAGTCCCTGATATTCCTTAACTGGATGCTCTTTAACACCCGGACCAAGTTTGATATCAGTACCACGTCCAGCCATGTTAGTCGCAATAGTAACAGATCCTTGCTGGCCAGCATTCATAATGATCTGAGCTTCCTTGGCATGATTTTTTGCATTCAAAACTTCATGAGGAATTCGGGCTGCCTGAAGTCGTTTAGATATCAACTCAGAGGTTTCAACAGCCACAGTTCCTATCAATACAGGTTGGCCTTCCGAGTGACGTTTCTTAATATCATCAAGCACTGCCTTAAACTTAGAGTCCAAAGTTGGATAAAGTAAGTCTGGCAGGTCCAAACGTTGAATCGGTTTATTTGTTGGAATAGGAACAACCTGAATGTTATAAGTCTCGCGGAATTCTTCAGCTTCAGTCTTGGCTGTACCTGTCATACCTGCAAGTTTTTTATACATACGGAAGTAATTCTGGATGGTAATCGATGCACTGGTCTTAGCTTCATCTTGAACTGGTACGCCCATCTTTGCTTCAAGTGCTTGATGGAGACCATCTGAATAACGACGTCCTGGCATAGTACGTCCAGTAAACTGGTCAATAATTAGTACTTCTTGATTTTCATCTACCATGTAATCAACATCGTTGAAGAAAATATAATTTGCTCGCAATGCATTGTCCACAAAGTGAGTTAATGCTGCATTTTCAAGATCATAAAGATTTTCTACACCAAAATATCTTTCAGCCTTATCAATTCCTTCTTCTGACAATGAAATAGTTTTTGATTGAATATCAATCTGATAGTCATCACCTTCTTCATATTCTTCATGACCTGATAATGTTTTAGCAAACATATCAGCACGAGCATAAAGAGCCGAGTTACCAGAAGCTTGACCTGAGATAATCAATGGAGTTCGAGCTTCATCAACCAATATTGAATCCACCTCATCAACGAGAGCGTAGTTCAGCTTACGTTGTGTTAGATCTTCTTTACGCACAACCATATTATCGCGTAAATAGTCGAAGCCCAACTCAGAAGATGTTGAATAAGTTATATCACAATTGTATGCCTCACGCTTTTCATCTGGAGATTTCGAGTTGAGATTTATACCAATTGAAAGACCAAGCCAATTATAAAGTTCGCCCATTTCTTCAGCGTCACGAGCTGACAAATACTCATTTACGGTAACAACGTGAACACCTCCCCCAGGAAGTGCATTTAAATAAACAGGCATGGTGGCAGTCAAGGTCTTACCTTCACCAGTACGCATTTCGGGGATGTCACCGTTATGAAGAACAATTCCTCCCATAATCTGCACATGAAAAGGATAGAGGCCAAGCACACGTCTCGCACCCTCACGGCATACAGCAAATGCTTCATATAGCAAGTCATCTAAACTTTCTCCATTAGCCAGACGTTCCTTAAATTCAACAGTCTTAGCTTGAAGTTCAGCATCTGTCATGTGTTCCATCTGATCAGCATATGACTCAACTTTATTCGCCATACGATGAAGCTTTCGAAGCTCTTTCTTATCATTTTCTACAATACGTTGTATAATATTTGGCATATATCATTTCCTTGTTAAACTCTAAACTATAGTTTCAGTCAATTAATAATTATATCATAAAAAGGCCAAATAAAAGACGGGCAACCCGTCTCCAAACTTAAATTTACCATGTCTTTATTTCATCGTTTTGCTTATACAATCTTGAAAACATTACGTTACTCAATACGTTTTACCCTTGATTTCAGAAAGATTTTTTGATTAAAAATTTGTATTTGAAAGAGCCAAAGGTTTCAACCTGTTCTCTATTCAATTAGGTATTTTTTACTCATTCACAGCTTACGATAACGAAAATTATAATATAACCTATTCCTCACAAAGTCCTTCAGGTAGCTTCTTGTCATCTGAAAACATGATAATACATTTGATTAACCCCTATTAAGCCGGCTATAATTCAGAAACTGAATTTTCTAGCTTAATATTCCACTAAAGTTTCTCCTAGCGCACCTTCTCTAATCGCGTTGCCTTCTGCAAATAGATGCAATAGTTTTCATTCATGTATTTTATTACTATTTTTTGGGTCAAATTATAAAATTAGTTTAGCCACTTTAAGAAAGCAAAAAAATACCTGGATTTCTTATACTTGAATTTGCAAGAAGACAAGTAGAAAAGGAATTCAGATGCACGATTATTTTAACACAAAAGGCAAGGAACTTACTTATACAGAACGTCAGTTGATTGAACGTTGGCACAACAAGGAGAAGCTAAGTAATCGTCAGATCGCTCAGCGCTTAAATAAAGCCCCTCAGACAATTCATCATGAACTCAAGCGGGGACAGGTTCAACTGAAGACCAAGACAAAGTACTCTGCACTTCATGCACAAGAACACCACAGAGCCAATAAAAGTCACTGTGGTCGTCCTTCGAAGCTCACGTCGGCCCTCAACGAAACCATTAGTGCAGGTGTCAGAGATAAGAAATCATTAGAAGTGATTCTCCAAGAACTGACAGGTGTTTGCCTTCGAACCCTCTATCACTGGGTAGACAAAGGCTGGCTGGATGTGAAAACCCATCACTTGCTTTATCCTCATTATAAGAAGGCTAAGAAGCTTCGAAAAATACACCCCAAGCGTCCGTATGGCTTGTCCATTGACCAACGGTCCAGAGGAAATTAACCAACGTGAAGCATTTGGCCATTGGGAAATCGATACGGTGCTGTTGACCAAAGAAAAAAATGACTGCCTTTTGACGCTCACAGAGCGCCAAACACGCTTTGAAATCATTCGTCTGATTCCTGACAAGACTTCAGCGTCAGTCAATAGGGCTCTTTTAACACTCCAAGAGGAGGTTCAGTTCAAATCCCTTACTTCGGATAATGGTCGCGAATTTGCCCGCCTTCATGAAGTAGTGCCTTGTCCTGTGTACTATTGCCATGCTTATGCGAGCTTTGAGCGTGGAAGCAATGAGAATCATAACCGCATGATCAGACGCTTCTTACCCAAAGGAACAAAGCAAACAACAGTTCAGGCTGTTGCCAAAATTGAGACTTGGATGAATCATTATCCAAGAAAAATGTTCAAGTATCAGACACCATTTCAGATGTATAGGGGTGGCTAAATTAAATTTACAATTTGCCTTTTTAAAATATCACTCAAAAGTTTCGAAATAACTTTTTTTCGTGTGAATCAGCATCTGGTTCCCTTTAAAAAAAGTGAGCCAACAATCCTTCAACGCAAATTTCAAAGTCAGTACCCAACTATTGGAAAAGATAAGTAATTAAACTCATAAAAAAAGCACCATCCAGTGCAATTTTATTTTAATTAAGGACGAATGAAACTAACTCCACTAGCATTAGGAATTAGTCGAGTAACACGTACCCCAAGGCCACCAGCAGCATTAGTCTCACTAACTACGAAACTTCCATCCCCATTAACCTTGACTACAACAGCAACATGCCCATATACTGGATCTGCTCCGTCAACCCCACCAGGGAAGACGGCAATAGTTCCAACAGCTAGACCTGAATTTGCATAAACTACCCAGTCAGCAGCATTTCCCCGATAATTTATTGATTTACCAAAGTATTCCCAAACTCCCCAAGTGCATTGTCCCCATGGATAAGGACCACTATAATCATCACCAGTAGAAGGAGTTGAAGGAGTTGAAGGAGTTGAGCCTGTACTACCTCCACCATTTTGAACGATTGGAGTAGGATTTGAGTTAGTTGTTGATTCCTGTTGTTTTTGTGTGGCATTTATTTTTGCCTGTGCTGCAACCGCTGCAGTTGCAGCGGCCTCAGCTGTGGCTTTTTGAGCTAACAAAGAATTTTTTTGATCTTGAGCAGTGGCTAATGTAACTTGAAGAGATAATTGTGCTACTTGAAGTTGTTGTCCCTGAACGTCCAATTGTTGTTTCAAGGTTGTAGCCTCGGCGTAAGCCTTCTGATTATCAGCCTGCTTTTGCAGGAGGGCCTTTTGATCAGCCTCCTGTTGCTTAACCATTGCGTTACTTGTATTAACCACTTGTGACATAGCTGTTACCTTTTGAACAACGTCTGTCAAAGATTTCGCGTTCAAAATTGTATTAATATAGCTTGTTGCACCACCCTCGGTTTGAGCACTTCTAGCTTGAGCTTTTAAGCTGTCGTTACGATCTTTTATGCTTGCTGCTAAGGAAGTAATTTGGGCAGAATTTTTAAGAGATTGGTCTTCCAAATCTTTCAAACGCGCATTTGCATCGTCCACTTGTTTTTGTATCTCAGCTACTGCTGCATTCCCTGCTGCTGCATCTCCTGCCGCCGCATCTATTTTAGCGTTTTGCGCTGCGATTTGTGCATCAAAAGAATCTGCCTTAACGGTCGTTAAAGGTGATGCCGTCGCAAGAACGACTAACGATAGCATTACCCCTGATAGTACTTTGTTTTTTAAATTCATTGAAATCTATCTGCCTCCGTAGCTGTAAGAATAACTTCAATAATTATAACACAGAAAAATAGGGTAAATATTACAGCTTTTTTACAATTCAGTTGAAGTCGCCTTACTTATTAAATTTTTCCTTGGTCTATCTTGATACAGAATATCAAGTGGAACTATCAAAAGGATTCCAAGAATAACGTTAAGTATTAAACTTGGGGCAAGCTGACAAACAACAAAAGTATTAAAGTTGAGTTCTACTAAGTGAAATCCAATCTGAATTGTGCTTAATAATGTTTCAAATATAGAGGTGATAATTATCACTGTAAAGACTTTAGTCCAATTATTTTGAAAAACTGTTTCATGAATTTCATTAACAAACATAGCAATCAGTGGCAAAAGCGCCGCTGCAATCCCTAAAACTCCAATAAAATAACTGTCATAAATTATTCCCAAGACAATTGTCATTGTAAGCAAGTAAGGAAGCTGATGCTGCTTTACACTATACATTAGGAAAATCAGCATAATATGAGATACTGGGAAAATTGAATAGCCAAATAGGCTTGCAAAAAAACTGCTCAATTGCCCATCTATTAACATTAGGCAAAACAAAATTATTGGACTAAAAAACTGAAAGGCCCATCGATTCATAATATCTCCTCAATTTATTTAGTCAATTTGGTAAGATGATTGCCACAAAACGTAAATCGTTAAAGTCAGCTGTTGGTTTAACGTAGATATTTTTTGCTGCCACTGCTGAAGCGCTACTAATTTTCTCAACTTTACCAAATAATAAGTCACTTGGTGTAGAGCCATCTAGACCCGATGTGACCACTTCATCACCTACGTTGACACTAGTCAAGCTATACATATTTGACACAATATAATCGCCACTTTTTTTATCAAAATCAATTAAAAGGCCGTAGTTATTCCCAATTCTTATGGGAATCTTATTAGTTAAGTTTGATGAAGCAGAGAAAAGTTCAACCTTGCTGGTCGCATCATTTACTTGCGCTACAAGTCCAATAATTCCACCATTTGACATCACAATCATATTATTCTTTAGCCCAGAATTACCTCCCTTATCAATTACCAACAAATTATTCCAGCTGGATGGATTCCGACTAATAACTGAGGAATTTTCAATCTTATAACCTGTCAATGAAGCTTGCATATTTAGAGCTGCTTTTAATTCAGTATTTTCTTGCTCAAGTGATGCAATCTTTTGACTTTTCATCGTTGAATCTGATAACTGCATCTTCAGACTTGCATTTTGATTATAAGCATTCATTACACTTTGAAAATCATTAAATTTTGATTCAACAAACTTTAATGGACTTGAAAATAGCTCATCTACAGTACCTGTTCCATCGTTGATCACTTTTATCAAATCATTAGGCGCTTTCCCCTTTTGATAATTTCGAAATGATATTGTAATAATTGAAAAACTAGCTATAATAATAAGCAAGGCAATTATGATAACCTTGCTGAAATTGAATTTTTTCATTGGGTTTATTTTAACATTATTCATCTATTTTTGTAGAACATTTGATAGAATAAAGAAAAAACTTGAGCTAAAAACTCAAGCTAGCTTGTAATAAAATTTAGGAGAAATTATGACAATTCCAGTTTTTGGAGATAAAGTGGAAAATGTAAAATTTAAATCTCGTTATGGTGTTCATGCCATAGTTGAAAAAAATGGGAACTTTTGCCTTGTCCAAGCACCAAATGGTGCCTTCTTTTTACCGGGTGGTGAAATTGAACCTGGGGAAAGCCAAGAAGAAGCATTAAAACGTGAACTTATTGAGGAAATTGGCGCCGATGATGTTATCGTTGGAGATTTTATCGGGCAGGCCAATGAGTATTTCTATAGTTCGCATCGTGATCAACATTATTATAATCCTGCATATTTCTACTCTCTTAATTCCTTCAATATTGATAAAGCTCCTCTTGAAGATTTTAATAAGGTTATTTGGTTTACATATGATGAAGCTGTGAAATTACTCAAGCGAGGAAGTCACAAATGGGGACTTGAGGCTTGGAAAACAAAACAAATCAACTATTGAAAACGAACCGCTTTTAAATTTGCGATTCGTTTTCTTTTTTATTTTTCAAATACCTTGATTCCATTTTCCCCCGAAATAATTACATGTTTAGCCATATTTATAAATAGTCCATGCTCAACAACACCTATTGTTTGATCCAGTTCAAAAGCTAACCTTTGTGCGTTATCAATTTTCCCTAAATGAAGATCAATAATGAAATGCTTTTGATCTGTAATAAATTTTTCTTCCTCAAAGTTCAACCTCCACGAAGGTTGATATCCTTTTTGTTTGAACTTCTTGAATAATAGTTCTGCTCCGAACTGAACAACTTCCACAGGTAAAGGAAAGTGCCCAAGCTGATCAACTTGCTTGCTTTCATCTGCAATCCAGATATAGTCTTTCGAAATATTAGCAACAATTTTTTCCATCAGGAGTGCCCCTCCGCCCCCTTTTATTCCAGCTAAATCTGGGTCAAACTCATCAACTCCATCAACTGTAAGATCAATAAAATCAATTGAATCCAAACTTGAGATTGTTATTCCCAATGACTCAGCTTGAGCTTGAGTCACACTTGAAGTAGTAACCGCAGTGAGACTTAACTTCTCTTCCCTCACACGACGTGCTACTTCCTCAACAAAGAAACTTGCTGTTGAGCCCGTTCCAAGGCCAAGAATCATACCATCCTTGACATATTTTGCAGCTTCAATACCGACTTGTTTTTTCAAGTTTTTCATAACTTTATTTTACCAAAAAAGAGTTACAAAAAATGCGGAAATCCGCATTTGTAAGTGTCAAATAATTGGCTGTAAATCTTCAAAACTGAATTTTTGTTTATATTTTAAAGCTCCTCCTGAGCTCCTGAGGCCCAAGATGTGCTT
>NZ_JACHHV010000025.1 GCF_014202895.1 Lactovum miscens | reverse complement strand
CCTTTTCTACTTTATTTTTCCAAATTCAAGTATAAAGGTTTCAGGTGTTTTTTTCTTGCTTCAGGTGGCTAACTTAATTTTACAATTTGCCATTATGAATAAGAAAATTAGACAAAAAATGGCGAAAGATTATCTGACCAGTCATAAATACATTGCTGCTAAGAAATATTTGAAGTCCCTCAATCTTTATGAGGAGGAGGAAGATCGACTCTATCTGGGAATTGACGTCTCTGCATTTTACCTCTCCTGCGAGGCAATTGATCATGGAGAAAACCCATTACAAACGCTGGGAATTGTTCTAAGCGGAACTTTAATTATGTCAACTTCAAAATTTGCAAAACTCAAATACGGTTTCTCCAATGTTATGCGTATCCGACCTGAGGATGTCCCTAAAGACGTAATCGTCTACCCAGCAAGGATGGGCTTCTATGCCTTGCGCTCTCTTCAGGTTTATGATTGGTTCTGTCGTCGAATTCCTCCTAAGTATATCCATGTTTATTCACGAGATGAGATGATTATCGACATCACTACAGTCTGGAAGGGAAGATCCGAGAGCCCAGCTGCTTTTGCCATGAAACTTCAGGAAGATATCCGTAAAGATTTGGGCTTTTACATGTCCGCTGGCATTGGTCCTAATTTCTTTCTAGCAAAAGTAGCTATGGACATTGAAGCTAAAAAACATCTCTATGATAAGAGACACCTCTTTGCTCAGTGGACTTATGATGACGTTTTTGACAAGCTCTGGAATACCGAACTCATTGAAGTTTGGAATATTGGTGCTTCTTCTGTTCGCACTTTGAATGAGCTGGGCTATTATTCTCTAGCCGATATTGCCCTTGGTGACCCCGAACTCCTACGTAAAAAGATGGGAATGCGAGGGTTACAAATTTATATGAGGGCTTGGGGACTTGATCATACGAGGGTTGAACAAAGGGGAGAGTATCAGCCAAAATCTGTCAGTATTGGTCACGGCATGACACTTCCTCGTGCTTTTACCTTGACTGATAATATTATCAATGAATTCAAAGGCTTATCTGACGCGTGTGCTCTAGACCTATTAAAAATTAATAAACAAGCCGCTTGCATTTCAATTTATGTTGGCTATGAAAAAAATTCTTACGAAAACAACACACACGAGAATTCTCGAGGTTTCATTGCTCAAACAAAGATTGTACCTACTAACCGACTGGATGAGCTTCATGAAGCCGTGGAATATCTTTTTAATAAAAAATATAACTATCTCACAGCACCACCTATCCGTAGGCTCGGTGTTCATGTTTCAAAGCTTCAGGAAGATAGGGGCAGTCAAACCAGCCTTTTTGAAGACCCAGAGATTAGTCGCAAAAGACAAGAAATGTATAAAGCCTATTTTGACACGACTCAAATCTATGGCAAAGGAGCTGTTTATCTAGGCTATGCGCTCTCAGCTGGCTCGCAATATCTCCATCGTACAACCCTAATCGGAGGACACCCCAAATGATCAATGCTCTTAAAGACTGGACAAAATGCTTTAATAATAAGTCTGATATGATGACAGCTCTTGAAAAATCTGTTATAAAACTGGAAAAAACTAAAAAAATAGCCCCAATGGGGCACATTATGAACTGGGGTGGCTGGTTTGAACCTCAGGATTTAGAAGCTATCAAATTGGCTAATAAAAGCAAAAATTCTTGGTACATCGCACGAAAAAAAATGAATCCAGATGACATTTTAAAGCTCCTCATCCCAGCTCGAATCGCTCAGTATCCAATTGAAATCCAATGTGATGGATTATCTGATGAAGGAGATGCTTTTTTCAGCATCATTGGAAATGTTCTAGGAATTGTAACTGAACACGGAATTGACTACTTAGATATTTCTGGGAAAAAGATTCAAATTGACCAAATCAGAAACATTTCCATCCCTAATGAGGATCGACTAACTGAAGCAGCCAAACAAAAAAGATCTTTACAGTGATGGAGAAGAGATCTTTTTGTTATTTTGAAAGTTTCGTCATATGTCTTCTTCTAATTATAGAGCACACCAACTTATTCTATTCGAAATTTATGAACTTTGAACTTAACAAATTTTTACCGTAATTAAAAAATTAGCTTACTCAAAAAATTGTTAACAAGAATGGCACCACTCTTAAAGTTTTCATTACCTAAGCAGGCCGGTCACCTTTGTTTTTAAAGCATGACAAAATTGACTTAAAGAAGGTAATTTCTAAAGTTCCTTCCTACCTTGAGAACTGTTTTGAGAAGTTACAGTGAGACTAAAATTGTGTTTGAGTTGTTTTATAAAAAATTAATAAATTTTAAAGACTAGGCATTGCATTGTTGTATTTTAGTACCTTTCTTTCAAAAAAAAATTCCCTACACATGAGTGCAGGGAATTCAGAATCAATACTTAATCGATTATTTAGCTTCAGCAGTACCGCCAGCTTCAGCAATTTTAGCGATAATTGCATCAGCATCAGCTTTAGTAGCGCCTTCTTTGATAGTGCCAAGGCTATCAACGACACCTTTAGCTTCTTTTAGGCCAAGTCCAGTGATTTCACGAACAATTTTGATAACGCCGACTTTTTTGTCGCCAGTTGCAGTCAATACAACGTCAAAGCTATCTTTTTCTTCAACAGCAGCAGCAGCAGCTACAGCAACTGGAGCAGATGCAGAAACGCCAAATTTTTCTTCGATTGCAGATACGAGATCTGCGAGCTCAAGGATTGTAGCGCCTTCAAGCTCAGTAACAATGTTTTCAATATTCAATGCCATGATTGATATTCTCCTTATTTTTTAGTTAATAATTGGTAAAGAGCAGTTTAAGCTGCGCCTTCTTCTTTTGCATCAGCAACAGCCTTAACAGCATATGCCACGTTACGGATAGGTGCTTGAAGCACACTAAGCAACATTGAGAGCAAGCCATCGCGTGATGGTAATGCAGCAATTGCTTTCATTTCTTCGGCTGAAGAAATCTTACCTTCTATGATACCAGCTTTGATTTCAAGTGGTTCAGCTTTTTTCGCGAAGTCTGCAATAATTTTTGCAGGTGCGATTGCATCATCATTTGAAAAGGCAATGGCTGTTGGGCCTACGAAAGAGTCGTTGATTCCTTCGAAGCCAGCTTTAATAGCAGCACGACGAAGAATTGAGTTTTTGACAACTCTAAGTTCTACACCAGCTTCACGAAGTTGTTGACGAAGAACTGTATCTTGGTTTACACTTAATCCACGTGATGAGGCAACAACTACTGAAGTTGCTTCTTCAAATTTCTTTGCATAAACGTCAACGAGGTTTTCCTTTACGGCCATAGTGGCAGGATTTACTTTGTAATCGTTCATTTATTTCCTCCTATATTATTTTGAAATAGAGAGATCTTCTATATTAATTAAATAAAAAACTCTCCATCACAAAGACAAAGAGAGTTAAATATCATAAATATTAGACTCACCTCGGCGGGATTTTTACGGCTCATAGCCCCCTGCTGTCTTTGGCGGTTTATTAAACCTTTTACAGTCTATCAAATATTTATAGTTTTGTCAAGATACGTGCTTGATTTAAATTTTATGCATTGTAGAAATTAATAACTTTATTTTTACGTAAAAGTGCAAAGATTATAGCAAATGCCACTGCAAAAATGATTCCTTCAATCAAATTGAACGGAAGAACACCAGCCCAGAGGTATGCATTTACGCCTCCCTTAAACATGGTGCGGATATCAAAACCGGCAAAAGTTGCATACATAGGAATTGCATAAATCACATTCGTCAAAAACATAACAGCAGTAAAAGCTATAGTACCAAGGGCAGCTCCACTGATATATTTTGAAATCGTGACTTCTTTTCTGATGAATAACCAAAGAATGACCATGAACACAGAAATTGCAAGATAGTTCATTGGTAAGCCAATCCAAGTCGAGGGTCCTTGGTTAAATAAGAGTAGCCAAAGAATGGTACGGATAGTTAGGATAATGAATCCTGAACCAAGCCCGAGTGTAAAGACACCAATAAGAATTGGTAAAATAGTCAGTTCAACTTTGAGAAAGTCAACCGCTGGTAAAAGAATGAATTGCAGAAAAGGTGCTGCAAGAAGTGTAGAAATGGCTGAGAGCATGGCAATCAGCGTTAGTTTCTTTGTGCTAGACATAAAAAGTCCTCCAAAATTTTGATGCGGATGGTTCAGGAAAAAACTTTCCATCCTACTTCGCTTTTTGAAGGGAGTGTTCAGTTATGGGTGTTTTCGCTCAAAAAGATTCTTAAAATTAATCTGTAAAAACATGGTCTCGCGAAAAACACATGACCTCTTCTCCCATCCAGACTATCTGAATACTACTGTATTCAACTGTCGGTCTCAGAATTTCACTGAGTCAAGCTTTAAAGCTTCGCAGACTATAACTGCCGGTCCCGAATTACACGGTGCCCTGAAGATAATTTTATTATAGCACTTGCAAAGATAATTTCAAGAATTTTTGAATCGAATTTAATAAAAATAAAAAAATCTTGCATCTATTTTGCAAGATTTACGAGTTCTTTGACTTCTTTGTGCGTTAATTCACGGTATTTTCCAGCGGGTACATCATCAAGGTTTAAATTGCCAAAAGCAATGCGTGAGAGTTTCTGAACAGGTAGCCCAAGTGTTTCAAACATGTCTTTGACTTGATGATTATGCCCTTCATGTATTGTCAGCTCAACAATCGAGGCATTCTTCGATTTATCAGTGCGGATTATTTTATAACGGGCAGGGCTAATCTTTTGTCCTTCAATTTTCATACCTAGTGTCAAAGGTCTCAGATTTTCTTTTGTAGCATAACCTTCAACTTTTGCGATATATGTCTTATCAATCTGATGACTCGGGTGAGTCATGTAGTTAGCAAAATCTCCGTCATTGGTTAAAAGTAAAAGTCCACTGGTATCCCAATCCAAACGACCTACAGGATAAATGCGTTCTTTGACACCTGCCAGGATACCCACTACCGTTGGACGTCCCTTATCATCTGTCACGGCAGAAATTACACCCCTTGGCTTATTGAGCATGAAATAAACATATTCCTCATTGCGAAGTTGTTGCCCATTAACCTCAACAAGATCATTTCCTGTCACTTGATAGGTTAAATCAGTCAACTTACTACCATTGACTTTGACCTGACCTGATTTGATCAGATCTTCAGCTTTGCGACGACTTGAAACGCCAGCATGAGCGATAAATTGATTAATTCGCATTTTTCCTCCGAATTTAATTAAACAGGTGTTTAATCTTTAGTGATGGTTCTATTATGTGCCTTATTCTACCTTAAAAGATTGATTTAATACTAATCTAAGTTTCCAAAAAGCGATGACTCAACATTATCATCTTGACTCTGCAACTCAATTTCATCAACCGCAGGAAGATCCTCCAGTGTGTTAATTCCTAAGTAGTCAAGAAAAAAATCAGTCGTTGCATAGAGAGAAGGTCGCCCTGGGGCATCTACCTGTCCAACAACATCAATCAGGCCAAGTGAGCGTAGTGTAGTCAAAACCCCACTAGAAGAGACTGACCGGTAATTATCAATCTCAAGCCGAGTAATTGGCTGCTTATAAGCAATAATAGCCAAAACATCCTGAGCTGATCTTGAGAGGGACTGGTTTATCGTCGACTTGGCATAAGTCTTTAAAAGATCTCCCAAATCCTCCTTAGTTGACAGACGAAAGCGTCCCGCTGTCTGTATAATGGTAAAGGCAGAATTTTTATCCGTCGCATAGTCTTCATTTAGTTTCAATATTTGTTCTTGACAAGCCGAAAGAGAGAGATTACTGATACTAGAAAGTTCCGTTAAACTAAGACCTTCTTCACCAGCTACGAACAAAAGCGCTTCAAATTTCGCTGAATTGTTAATTTTATCCATTTTGGCTAATTATACCTTCTGTTTCTTACTAGTTAACAAAATCTCACCAAAACTTTCTTCCTGTTCAATCAAAAGTAGATTTGACTTGGCTAGTTCAAGGACAGCTAAGAAAAGAGTAATAAGCTCATCTCTGCTTGTCACCACTTCAAAAAGTGAACTAAACTTGAGTGATCCTCTCTCTTTTAGAAGTCCTTGGACTTGATCAATTTTTTCTTGTACGGTAAATCTATCTAACTCAACAGTTGTATGGTTTTCTCTATTTTCAACCTGCTTTTGTTTTAAAATTTGAGAGAAGGCTAAAAAGAGATCAATTGCCGTTGTATTATGAATTAAATTAATCTCAGTTGAGATGATCTCAGTCCGATTTTTGGAATAGTGCTTTGCTCTATCCGTATGAAGAACATCTAAATCAGGCGACACTTCCTTAATTTTTTGATATTCAACAATTTGATTCAATAGCTCCTGTTCAAGCACTTCTGTGTCTTCAACAAAGGTCTCATTGATTGTAGGTAGAAGACGTCGAGACTTAATCAACATAAGCTGACTTGCCATCACCATATAATCACCTGCCAGTTCAAGATTAAGACGCTCCATGGCTGCGATATAGTCTAAATATTGTTCTATCACTGTAAGTAAAGGAACTTCAAAAATATCTACTTTATACGTTTGAACCAATGTTAAAAGAAGATCAATCGGTCCCTCGAACTCTTCTTCAGATAATTTAATTTGAAGTTCATTCATCAATTAGGTACCTCCACAATCTTTTTATAGTAACGCTTTCCCCTCTCTGTCAACTTATCTCAACTTTTTAAAATACTTTTCCAAAGTCACAATAGTTTTCAAACCCAGTAGTTCGGACAAATCATAAATGCTATGCCCCTCTTTAACCTTACGCATGATGAATTGTTCCCTTAGTTCTCTCGCAGTGAAGTCAGTGAATTTTTTTAATTCACCATGCAAATACTGGCGAGACTTTCCAAAAAGCTCATCAGCATTTTGAATAACCTTTGCTCGGACTGCAAACTTGTTTTGCAAAGGAATCGCACGACGTGCACCGTTTTTATTGATTTCTAGTAGATTAAAACGCCAGTTAAAGTTTTCCCATTTTAAATGACAAATTTCCGAAGGTGTTAATCCAGTTTCAAGAATTAGGGTTGCCAGAAACTGTCCCGGTGTCTGAATTGGGCCATAAAATGAAGAAAAATCACGCTGCTGAGGAATCTCAACCTTAATTGTATTTTTGAGATTTTTCTCAATTTTTGATATCTGTAAAAAATCATGAATGATGCGCTGGTGATATAAGAAAGACAAAAATTGATTATCGGCAGAGACTTTTCTCTTTTGAGCTGCTGGAGAAAGACTTTTCAAATTCTTTTTGAACAATAAAACTCCGGCCTCATTCATTTCGTGGGTCTCAAAAAAAGCACAAAACTGGTTTAAGTCATAACTATAGCTTAAGCGAGAGTTTTCTGATAGAGACTTTGTGGCTAAAAATTTAGGGATTTCGTTTTGTAATTTCATATTCTTTTGTAAAGTCGTGAACCATTGCATTAACTGATTTTAACAGTTCTTGTCTAACAATGATTCCCTTAAATTTTGTGCCTGACAAGACGGGTAGAAAAGGTTCATTAACTAATTCATGAAGGACTTCTTCAATAGTAAAGTCTTCCTGTAGAGTGGAAACCTCTGAATTCATAATCTCTTCGATTTTGGTCTCTAATAATTTATCATAAAAGAAATCTTGACCCATTTCAAACTCAACGATTTCCCCTAAACCTAGGACACCCACAAAGTTTTTATCCTTGTCAATGACTGGAACACGATTATATTTGTACTGGCTCAAAAGTAATTTCGCATGAGCAACATTATGGTCTTTTAACAAAACAGCCACAGAATCAGCCATTTTTACAAAATGATCTTGATGCTCACTCAAGAATTTTTCCATTTCAGGGATCATCATTTCAACAACTCCAATTCTAACTGTAAACCGCTTATGGGTTTATGCTGCAAATCTCGGTAGGAAACTCTAAAACTCTTATGAATGCTGTCTTGTACAACTTCAATGACCGCATACATTTTTTCAGTCCATTCTCCTCGCGGTTTGGCAACTGATCCAGGATTTATGCAAAGACAGTTATTACGAATCTCGCAAACTGGACGATGAATATGACCAAAACAAAGAATATCTGCTCTCTCTTCTCTTGCAAAGTCATACAAGTTACCTTCCCCCCAAGCAGTCAGACCTTGTAAGTGACCATGAGTTACGACAAGGTTCTGTCCATCAATTTTTAAAGTCACTGAACTTGGGTAATCTGAGTCGTAATCACAATTTCCTTTAACAACAGTTACGCCATTCCAAATAGGGTCTGAAGCTTGAAGTTCCGAGTCACCACAATGAATCAAGGCTGAGGCTTTCCCGAAATATTCTGATTTAATTGCTTCAATCGCAGTTCGATCAGCATGTGAATCACTCATTACGATAATCATATTTCTCTCCTTATAAATAAAAATGAGAAAGTCTTGAGAGTTCGCTTATTAAAATTACTATGAATTAATAATTAAATTTCTCTAATCTTTAGCCCAGTCGGGAAAAACTTGCATCAACTTTTTAAGGGCCTGGCCTCGATGAGAAATTCTATTTTTTTCATCTTGAGAAATCTCGGCAGCTGATTTATCAGAATCTCCAACTAAGAAAAGTGGATCATACCCAAATCCATTTTCTCCTTGAATTCGATTCGCGATTCGCCCTTGCCAATCTGCCTCCACTACTAAACTCTCGTGATTTGGGCGAGCAGCCACTAAAGTACAATGAAAATGAGCAGCCCGTCGTTTTGGAGTCAATTCAGTTGAAGCAAGTTCATGTAAAAGCTTAACATTATTTTTTATATCTGTTGCATCCGTCCCTGAAAAACGGTGACTCCAAATACCCGGTAGACCACCTAATAAATCAACACAAAGACCTGAGTCGTCAGAGATAACAATTTCTCCCGTTAGTTTTGAGATTGTTTCAGCTTTAAGTCGAGCATTTTCCTCAAAAGTTGAACCCGTTTCCTCTACATCCGGTAAATCCGGATAATCAAATAAAGACTCAATTTCATAGCCCAGAGTGGTAAACATGTCTCTAAACTCATTAACTTTGCCTTGATTTCGGGTTGCAATGAGAATTTTCTTTTCAGAATAACTTTCTATGTTCACTGTCTCAACGTCAATTTCTTTCCCAAGCCACTTCTCTGCAATTTCCTTAAAATGAAGAGCCGATCCGGTTGTATAGAACTGATTATTGCTAGACATCAGGCCTGCTTTACGATTCAGTTTAAAATAATTCAAAAGGACTGAAATATCACGAACAGTTTCAGCACCAGAATCAACCAATTTGACCTCTGGCCCCATCACTTTTTGGATATGCTGAGCAAGCAGAGGATAATGGGTACAGCCAAGAATTAATGTATCAACTTTACCAACAAAAAGCTCAAGCTCTTTTTTAACAATTTCATAAGCTGATTGATTATCAAAATCACCTGACTCAACTAGTGGCACAAAAGGCGAACATGTTTGACTTATTACCTCTACATCAGGTGATTTAAAATGAACTGCCTTTCGATATGAATCTGAGTTGACAGTTGCCTGAGTACCAATGATTCCTATATGACCTGTCTTAGTTTTCTGGATAGCAGCACTAGCTCCTGGTAGAATTACTCCAATGACAGGGATTCCAAGCTCATTACGAATTTCATCTAGGGCAATTGCTGTGGCTGTATTGCAAGCAAAGCAAATCATCTTAACGTTTTTTGACATTAAGAAATTGACCATTTCCCAAGTGTAAGCCAAAATTTCTTCTGCAGGTCGAGGACCATAAGGCATTCTTTTTGTGTCCCCAATATAAACCACTTCTTCACTTGGCAATTGACGAAAAAGTTGACGAACCACTGTGAGCCCGCCAACACCTGAATCTAGAAATCCAATTGGACGATTATCCATTTGACTACCTTCTTATTAATTAAGAAAAATCTCAAATTTTATTTTTTCTTTTTGTTTGCTTGAGCCTTGGCTGCACCGCGGATTTGGCGCAAAGTTTGTTGAACTTGAACTTCTGAAGGTTTACGACCCATGTTACTCATCATCATGCGGATAGAGTCTTCGTTCAATGGTGGATTTTCAAGTAACATTTTCTTAGTCTGACGTTGAGTTGTCCAAACGCCACCTGCAAATCCTGCTAATGCGCCAATAACAAGTACCAAAATAATAATGATAATATTCATTTCTTCAGTTTGTCTCCTATTTTTTTTCTTCGTTATTATAACAAAAATTAGGGAAATTGTCTGCGCTAAATCCAATAATCCGTGACTTTGTTTTGCCTTTAAAGGCTCATACTTTACAAACATTCCAAATTCATGTATAATACCTAAGTACAATTTTTCGGGGTTCATTACATCTTTGTAATTGAGAACTGAACAAAGTTGCAAATGACACCAAAGAAAGGGAAACAATGGCTAATATTAAATCTTCAATCAAACGTGCTGAACTTAACAATGCTCAAAATGAACGTAACTCAGCCCAACGTGCTGGAATGCGTACTGCAGTTAAAAAATTCGAAGCTGATCCAACTTCTGAAAACTTCAAAGCTGCTTCTTCAGCTATCGATTCAGCTAAATCAAAAGGCTTGATCAAAGCTAACAAAGCTTCACGTGACAAATCACGTTTATCATCAAAACTTGCTTAATTTAGGTATAAACGCTTCTGTTTGGGGCGTTTTTTTGTGCCATTTTTTTGTCAAGGTTATTTATAAAATTTCTCGTTCCGCCCAGAAGATAAATGTATTTTTGACAAAAAAGATATTAAACTTCTTCTTGATCATAAAAAATTAGCAGAGTTTCGGAAACTTGGAGCCTGAACATTTAGTCTTTTCCAAAATCTCTGTACTAGGCAAGTGTTTCTCGTCTTAAAAACTAAAATAATGCACTACTCTTTATTAAATAAGAATTTAAAAAGTGGAATTCCGATTAATAAATTCCACTTCTAGCTGTAATTTAAAGGTTAAGCCTCTTCTAATTTTTGAAGATTCCTAACAAGCTTGTTTGTTATTAGTTGTAATCGATTAAGTTCTTCTTCTTCCAGGGAGAAAATTTTTGCGACTTGAGGAGGAATACTCTTTGCTTCTTCACGTAAATTTTGTCCTTGATCTGTTAGGTAAAGATTAAGTACACGCTCATCATTTAAGTCACGTTTTCTGATAATATACTTTTTTTGTTCTAATTTTTTTAGTAGAGGAGTAAGCGTTCCAGAATCTAAGCAAATTTTTTTACCAAGATCCCTTACCGAAATCATTTCCTTCTCCCACATAACCAACATAACTAAGTATTGAGTGTAAGTAAGATCAAGAGGACTTAGTAGCTTCTTGTAGCGCTTAATGATTCCCTTTGAAGCGGCATACAGGGGGAAGCATATTTGGTTTTCTAATGCTAGTTCATTCATTTTTTTCCCTTTATCTTGTTTATATGCCCCCTATATTATCATGTTTGTTCGTAAAAAGCTGTGTGAATGTAAAATTTTAAAGGATTTTTTCAATTCCTTGAATCATCTCTTTTGGTGCTGTGGCCGGAGCAAAACGTTCAGTAACGATACCCTCTCGATTAATCAAAAATTTGGTAAAGTTCCATTTGATACTATTTCCAACAGCACCCCTGGCTTCCTTTTTGAGAAACTTAAAGAGGGGATGAGCATCTCCGCCATTTACCTGAATCTTTTTAAACATGGTAAACTTTACGCCATAATTTAATTGACAAAATTCTTCAATCTTTTCATTTTCTGCGGCATCACCACGTCCAAATTGATTCGTAGGAAAGCCTAAGATTTCTAGTCCCTTGTCTTTATAATTATCATAGAGTTCTTCAAGCCCTGCAAATTGTGGAGTAAAGCCGCATTTGCTAGCCGTATTGACGACAATAACAACTTTGTCCTTATAATCTGCCATAGAAACTGTTTGACCATTCATTTTGACAGCATTAAAATCATAAAAATTCATTTAACTCTCCTTTCATATAAAGGGAAAAATATTATTTTTAAACAGCCTTAATTGTGACTTCAATATTCCCTGAAGTTGCCTTTGAGTAGGGACAAACAGTATGAGCAATATCAAGAAGTTCTTGAGTTTGTTCTAAAGCCAAACCTTCGATATGTCCTTCAAGTTCCACCCCAATCACAAAGCTTGTTGGATTTTCTGAATAAAGAGAAACCTGTGCACTGATCGTTGATTCCCCTTTGATACCTTTACTTTGCATCACCATGTCAAGTGCACTATTGAAGCATGAGCTGTAACCCGCAGCAAAAAGTTGTTCTGGATTGGTTGCACCTTCAACACGTTTTCCTGGAGCTGCTATTTTCAATTCTAAAGAATGATCTGGGCTATGGACCTCACCTGAACGGCCACCTATGTTTGTCATTTTTGTTGTATAGATCTTTTGCATGTGTGTTCTCCTTTTAATTTTGTACAACTAAATTGTACTCAATTAAAGTTTTGATTACAAATTATATACCTTATATTCTTCAATTTTATTCAACATTTTTTAGATAAAAAAACCATCCATAAAAATTTATGAACAGCTTCATATTTAATTTGTTTGTGAGGCAATAAAATCAGTAATCACTTGACGATTGGGTGCAAATATATTATCCGGAATTTCATTAAAATTGAACCACATAAGGGATTTGACTTCATCAGCCTGGGGATTGAGCTCTCCAACAAAATCTTCACAATGATAAAAGATTCCTGGTGAATAGATCTCATCTCCATTTGGATACTTAAGGTTTCTATCAGGGCCAGAATATACCCCAAATAACTTTAACTTCTTGGCAATAAGTCCAGTTTCTTCATAGAGTTCTCGAGCGGCCGTATCTTCCAGCCTTTCATTTACTTCTATTCCACCACCATGAAGAGCCCATTGGCCATTATCTTTGCGTACTTGCAGAAGAATCTTTCCTTCATGAGTCACAATAACACCGGCTCCCACATAAATAAGAAGATCGTGACCAATTTTTTTACGGATATCAGAAATATAACTCATTATAAATTCACTCTTTCACACTTTTTAAAATATAGTAACCTTTGTCTTTAATAACAATTTCACAATTTCCAAAAACTTCTTTCATTTTCTTTTGTGCAGAAGGTGCTCCTTGTTTTTTCTGGATAACTGCGATAAGTTGTCCTCTTGAATTTAAATGATCAAAAGCTCCTGCTAAGATACCATGCACAACAACTTTCCCCGCTCTGATTGGCGGGTTAGCAACAATATTATCAAATCTTCCAATAATTTCGTCATACATATAAGATTTTTGAATTTTTGCATTTACAGAGTTGAGCTTAGAATTATGCATCGCCAAATCTAACGCTCTTGGGTTTACATCAGAAAGAGTTGCCAGTAAATTGTACTTCTTGGCTAAAGTTAGTCCAAGAACACCATACCCACAGCCGATATCAAGCAATGTCTCGCCTACTGGGCTAAAAGCCTCAAGTAAAACACGTGAACCATAATCAACCGAAGATTTTGAGAAGACACCTGAGTCTGTCTTAAATTTCAAATCTTGATCTAACAATTTAAAATTTAAAACCTTGAAATCGTGGGCCAAATCCCTGTTATCTTCATAGTACATATTTGTGTTTACCATGAATTAATTTTATCATAGTTCTAAATTTTTTAGCTCTCAAAATTTAACGAACAATCTTTAACCTCCCTTCACTCTTTTACATTTATGATGAGTAGTCAAGGATTTTTTTGTTATAATAATCCCTATGAATGAATTCATCAACTTTGACGAAATCTCTCGTGAAACTTGGCAGAATCTTTACAAAACTTCACTTGCCCCATTGACAAAAGATGAACTTGATAGCATCCGTTCTTTGAATGATGAAATTAGCTTGAAAGATGTTTCAGATGTTTATTTGCCTTTGGTCCATCTATTGCGTGTTTATAAAAAAAATCTGGAAGATATGTCATTCACGAAAGGTCTTTTTCTACAAAAAATTGTTAAAACGCCTCCATTGATTATTGGAATTTCTGGTTCTGTGGCAGTTGGAAAATCGACTACTGCTCGACTTTTAAAAGTTCTCTTATCCCGTGCTTTCGGTAATACATCAGTTGCATTAGTTACAACAGACGGTTTTCTCTATTCTAATAAAGAACTAGAAAGCCAAGGAATTCTTGATCAAAAAGGCTTCCCAGAATCTTATGATATGGAAAGACTCCTAGACTTTCTTTATAAGATGAAGTCAGGCCAAGATGCTGAAATACCCGTTTACTCGCATGAATTTTATGATATTGTAGAAAATGAGACACAGAAGATAGCAAATCCTGATATCCTTATCGTTGAAGGGATAAATGTCTTGCAAAACCCAGATAATCAACTGCTTTATATTTCAGATTTTTACGACTTTTCAATTTATGTGGATGCAGATGAAAAAATGATTGAAAAATGGTTCCGTGAGCGTTTTGATTCTTTACTCAAAATGGCGAAAAATGATCCTCAAAATTTCTATCATCAATTTACCAAACTTTCTGATGAAAGAATTGAAGAGTTGATTTCTGAAACCTGGCAAAATATCAATTTGCGTAATTTACACGAATATATTGAACCCACCCGTAATCGTGCTGAAGTCATTATTCACAAAGCAGCTAAACATTACATTGATAAATTATATTTAAAGAAATTTTAAATAACATAATTTTATTTACGTGACTCATCGAATACATAATTTTACTTATGTACATGGAAAGGGAGAAATGTCCTCTACTACACTTGAAACAATCATTGTTCTTGATTATGGCTCACAATACAATCAATTGATTGCCCGCCGTATCCGTGAGATCGGTGTCTTCTCAGAACTCAAATCTCACAAAATTAGTGCTTCTGAAATAAAAGAACTTGCTCCAAAAGGAATTATCCTATCCGGTGGTCCAAATTCCGTCTATGAAGAGGGTGCATTTGATATCGACCCTGAAATTTTCAAGCTTGGTATTCCAGTTCTTGGAATCTGTTATGGCATGCAGTTGATGATGCATAAACTTGGTGGACTTGTTGAATCTGCATCAGAAGCCGAATATGGTGTTGCTCCACTTGAATTAAAAAAAGACAATGCTTTATTTTCAGGAACTCCTTCTCCTCAAAACGTATTAATGAGTCATGGCGATCGTGTTACTGCAATTCCAGAGAGCTTTTCAGTAACTGCTACCTCTCCAAACAGTCCTTTTGCAGCTGTTGAGGATGAAGCCCATAACTTTTTTGGCATTCAGTTCCATCCAGAAGTTCGTCATTCTGAGTATGGTAAAAACATTCTTCGTAACTTTGCCTTAAATATTTGTGGTGCCAAAGGTGACTGGTCAATGGAAAACTTTATTGAGATGCAAATATCTACAATTCGTAAAAAAGTTGGTAATAAGAGAGTTCTTCTTGGCCTGTCTGGTGGAGTTGACTCATCTGTAGTTGGAGTTCTTCTCAATCACGCAATTGGTGACCAACTTACTTCTATCTTTGTTGATCATGGTTTCCTTCGTAAAGGAGAAGCTGATCAAGTTATGGAAACTTTAAGCGGTAAGTTTGGTCTGAATATTATTAAGGTTGATGCTCAAAAACGTTTTATGAATAAGCTAAATGGCTTATCTGACCCTGAACAAAAGCGTAAGATCATTGGTGCTGAATTCATCGCGGTATTTGACGATGAAGCTACTAAATTGGATGGTATTGAGTTCTTAGCCCAGGGTACTCTTTATACAGATGTTATCGAGTCTGGAACTGATACTGCTGCAGTTATCAAGTCTCACCACAACGTTGGTGGCCTTCCGGAAGACATGCAATTTAGTTTGATTGAACCATTGAATACTCTTTTTAAAGATGAAGTACGCGCCCTTGGGACACAGTTAGGTATGCCGGACGAAATCGTTTGGCGTCAACCATTCCCAGGGCCTGGTCTTGCAATTCGGGTTCTTGGTGACATGACAAATGAAAAATTGGAAACTGTCCGTGAATCAGACGCAATTCTTCGTGAAGAAATTACTGCTGCTGGTCTTGAACGTGATGTTTGGCAATATTTTACTGTTAATACAGATGTTAAATCTGTCGGTGTCATGGGAGATCAAAGAACTTATGACTATACGATTGCCGTCCGCGCCATTACCTCTATTGACGGTATGACCGCTGACTTTGCTAAACTACCCTGGGAAGTCTTATCTAAGATTTCAAACCGTATTGTTAATGAGGTTTCTCACGTTAATCGCATCGTTTACGATGTAACACCAAAGCCACCAGCTACTGTAGAGTGGCAATAATTTGTCATAGGTAATTGAGGACGGAATTTCAATTTAACTGCATTTAAGCACGTATAAAGCCATTAAAACGGGCATTTTAGGCTCTTTGCCAAATAGTGTTGGTAGAAAGTCGTCACGGAAGTGATGGCTTTTTTGATTGTGCAAATGTTAAGGTTCAGGTCTTATGCTTTTCACAAGGGCGAGGAAGATTCTCCTCTTAAAATGTTCAAAATTTTGATAGTCATAAGCGATTTGTTTTAAGACTTTAATGTGGTTGTTTTGGCATTCAATCTCTGATTTGAATAAGGATAAATGAGGGCATTCTCAACATGTGAACTATATGGAAGCAATCAAGAATCAGCACTGCTCAAGAGAACAGCTTTTTAATAAGCAACAGGTAAAGTTCATAACTATCAATTGTTATGAACTTTACCTTTAATCTGATTTGATGATGAAATTTAAAGAAACACTGCATTAATGTTTGAAGATGTCGCGCTTTGACCACATCTAAGATCTCATGAGTGACGGCATCATCTGTGGGGTCTTGAATATTTAGAAGAAATTTAATATGATCAAGTTCGGGCATGGAATTATCTGCTTTCTGTATAGTTTAGACACTTACACAATCATAGAAAACCATGCTTTTTTCATATCAAAAAATTGTGCTGATTTCAAAACCAACACAATTTATTATAGAGCCTTACTTTAACTCCATCCAAGCTTGTTATACTTATTAGTTTCATCACAAATTTATAAGTTTGTAATGTCAAGCGTTAAATCCCTAGTAAATCATTTATTTCCTTTTATGCTGGTTTGATAATTTTAAATAACTTTTTTGACATTGTTGCTTACCTTCTAGTTTCTGAAAATCAAAAAACTATCCCATAGAGATTAGCTCTGTATTTAGAGAGAATAATAAGAGAGACAAACTGGATACATATTAGAACAATAAAAAGGATAACTAGTTATTGATGTTACGACAATTCCCATGTTTAGTCTTCAAATATGGATTTTAAATTTTGATTTATCTACAAGCTAATAACTCCTAATGGAGCTATCTTTAAACCAAAGTCAATAATATAATGCTGTAAATATTCTAAACAAAGTTACCGCTTTTTGTCCCTAAACATAATCGTTAGCAAACTTGTAGCAGAAAATAAATGTACATTTTTCTCTACAGCTACAGCAGTGCGGTAGTAATAATGAAGTCGTGATTGTTAATTAAATTCTGTCATTATCAAAAACTTCAACAACCCATTTTCACTTGAATCGGTTAATGATAACTACTTTTTTTCTCCGATCATTTCAGTTAGTTTTGTTGCAGAAAGATCTTTGCCAATAACAGTTTCAACACCTCTATAACCATAATTATTAGCTTGTTTAGAAGTCTTAATTATTATTTTTAACTGTGTTATAAAAATAATTTAAAAGAATACCCACTATGATTAATGCCATTACTAATGTTCCACCAAAAGCCCATCGAACTCCATCTACAAAACTAGTCGATATACTCGAAATTCCAATCATGAGTGTATTGAAAAAAGATGCTCCAATTTGCCTTAAAGTATTATTTAAAGCTATTGCATGATTGACTTGGTTTTGTGAAATTTGTTTAAATGCTTCAGTAGTCATAGCGGTCATCAATAAGCCAAGACCTAACATTCTAAAAGTGAAAACAATCGCAATTGAAGTAACAGAGGTTTGTTCTGTCATATTCATCATAGGAAGACAAGAAATGATAACTAGAACAATTCCTACAGCTGAAATTATTTTCATTCCATATTTATCATACATTTTTCCAATAACTGGTGATAATAATGACATAATTGCTGCACCAGGCAACATCAATAAACCTGTATCCAACGCAGATAATCCTAAAATATTTTCTGTAAATAAAGGTAATATTGTTTCTGTTCCCATTAGTATCCCAAAAATAATCATAATAGCTATAGTCATGTTCCTAAAACTACAATTTTTAAGAAGGCGAATATTTAATAGAGGACTATTATTACTACTCAATTGACGAATCACAAAATAAGCGGAAATTATTAATCCGCCGATTAACAAAATGGAACCCAATAATGGCTTCGTTAGAAATAAAGAAAAACTTGATAATAACAATCCAAAACCAAAAATCGAAGATGTAATTGACAAAATATCAATTTTAATATTTTTCACTTCAGAATAATTTGGAAGAAAGAAGAATCCAAGTATAATAATCGTTACTGTTATCGGTATGGTCATTGAAAATAGTGTATGCCATTTGAAATTATTCAAGATAAATCCAGATAATGTTGGTCCAATTGCTGGAGCTGCGGAAATGACTAAATTAATGTACCCTATTACAATACCTCTTTTCCCCACAGGAAATAATTTTAGTAACAATATTTGTGTAAAAGTAACAATTACTCCACCTGATGCAGCCTGAATAATTCTTGCTAACAGAATAAAAGAAAAGGTATTACTTATTGCACCAATAATTGTTCCAATTAAAAAAATAAAAGTACTAGTTAAAAATAAGGACCGATTACCTATTTTTTCAAATAATAGTGCAGAAATTGGTGTTATAATCCCTAAAGTTAACACGTAGCCTGTCGTTAACCATTGAACAGTATTTAAGTTGACTTTTAAAATATTCATCATTAAGGGTAATGCTGTCACCATTAACGTTTGGTTTAAAGTTGCTGTAAAGGACATTACTAATAAAATGACCATTAAAAGAGTGCGTGTATTATTTGATATCGTTTTGTTCAAAAAACAACCTCCAGATTACAATTCATTAATTAATAAAAGAAAAAAGCTATTTAATACACTCTTTTCTTAGCATAAAACATTAAATAGATTTATAAGAAAAATTTTTAAATAACGGAGGTATATACGATATTTGCGTGTGTAATCAGCTGCGAAATAAATTAAAATCAATGTCTTTAAATAAATGATTTCCCCAAAATATACATTGCTATAATTAAATAATATTAGATGTACTTTTCAGCTTATTAATAACCTTTCGTATTATTGATTGCTAATAAGAATTCAAAATCAACAAAAAGAGAGAGAAAAAAACACTTTATAAGTCATAAACATTGGAATATTATTTTCAAACTATTGGCTCTGCGCCTTTACGTCCGGCTCTATTGCTATTCTTAAATCTATTACGGAAATAATTATTCCATTTTGAATAAAACAACGGAAACTCTTTACGAACTGTTTTACCAGTTATTTATGTTTTTGTCTTTGATTGACAGACAGGACATCATAATAACCAAATTTTTATTCATCACGTTTCTTATCATCTCCATTTTCATTTAGATTGATAAATTCAATTAAGCTATCCATATTTTTATAAAGTATTTCTTGAGGCTTCATTTCTTTCTTAGAAATCATATCTGTTATTTTACGCTCAAAAAAATTCAGTTTATCTCTTTGTAACTTACCTCCAAAATTAGCATTATACTTTGAAGCTTCGTAAATTTTTGTTGAGAATCCTTCTGATAAGTATTTGTCTACATCATTTGGTGTAGTACAGCATACAAATAATGCAATGTTTCGTTTAAGTAACTTATCAATATTTCTCTCAGCGAAAGCTTTCATTTTTTTGCTTATTTTTCCGACATAAACGGAACTCCCCATAATAATCCAGTCATATCCAGTAAGGTCAATTTGTTTGTTCAAACGAATATCTTTGATTGCAACTTCACATTTGATACCTTCTTTTAGATAATCTGCACATTCCTCAGTAAATCCGTATTTACTTGAATAAATTATTAGTGTTCTCATTTTCAATATTTTATTTCTTTCCCTTGATCATTCTCTATTGCTTTTAAAATTATATTACTACTGTAGACTGTAGGTAGCACCTGTAACTATCTACTTCTAAGGTTTTCTCAGCTTTGCTACCCAAACCGTTGTCATGCTTTATAATCTCCACTGTTATTATTTCATTGCTTGCAATGGTAACTTCTTTTCTTGCAGCAGCTACTTTTGATTTAGGATCCTGTATAACTATTTAAAATTGCAATTTGCCATAGATATAATTTTAAAAATTTTTAGGGTTTAATATGAAAAGATACCAATGAAAAGTCGACCAAAAGATTTACGATATTTGGTGGTCTTTATTTGCTTCTATATGTAGTATTATCAAAATAAGGAGTATAATGAATATTTTTTTCCTTTTTCAGTGTTCATTTCATCTGCTAACAAGACATCTAGAAATTTTTAGATCTCTCCATCTTTGGGCATACTGAAACTGTATGTTGTAATTATACTTGTTTACAACTTTTTATTATCTCTAAGTGGCTCATTTACACAGCGGAAATATTACATTTATTGACTTATCATTTTGAGGTCAATGCATAACTTCAAGACAACATTTGATGTTTTGAAAGTTCAATTATCTGTTTAATAATATTTTCGTAAATACCATTTACGTGATTCCTCAAAGATTATTATAATTAATGGACATAATGAGAGATACAACCAACCCTTTAGTCCTATCGGGGCTGTATTGAAAACGATCTGTAGAATAGGGACATAGCATAGTAAAGCAAATAAAATTATTTCAACGACAATCCCTAAATTAATTGTTTTATTAGCAAAAAGCTTAAAATTAACAATTGATGATTGTACTGTTCTTGAATTCATAACCATCCCTACTTGACTAAAAATTATTCCTCCTAGGGCCATAGTTGTTGCTTGGTGATAGACCGACCCATTCGATGACATATTATTAAGTCCAACATTACTAACTAAAAAAGTAAAGAAGAATGCCCCCATCGAAAGCATTGACTCCAGCCCTCCATACCACAAAAATGATTTTATTAAAAGATTTTTGTTTAAGAGTGTAATTGTTTTTTCCCTCGGAGGTCGATTCATAACACCAGATTCTGCTGGTTCCACTCCAAGTCCTAAAGCTGGAACCATGTCAGTACCTAAATCAATCGTGAGTATTTGCATGACAGTAAGTGGTAAAGGAATTCTAGCCTTTGATAATAGAAACACAAGTAAGGGTGTTGCTTCTGCCATGTTTCCACAGAAAATGTAAGTTAGAAATTTTTGTATATTAGAATAAACGGCACGACCTTGTTCAATAGCAGATACAATTGAAGAGAAATTATCATCAGTCAAAATCATATCAGCAGCTTCTTTGGCAACATCTGTTCCAGATATCCCCATTGCTACACCAATATCTGCTTTTTTTAAAGATGGGGCATCATTAACTCCGTCTCCAGTTACAGCAACAATATGTCCCATTTCCTGAAGATTAGAAACAATTCGATATTTCTGCTCTGGAGCGACTCTGGCAAATAGGACTTCATTTTTTAGTATGTCTTTAAGTTCATTGTCAGATAAGCTCTCTAATTCTTTGCCAGTAACAACTCTTGGATTTTCCCCAAGAACAACTCCAATTTTTTTGGCAATACTTAGTGCGGTTAACTCATAATCGCCAGTCATCATGATAATTCTAATCTTACCATTATGGCACTTTGCAATAGATTCCTCTACAAATTCACGAGGAGGATCTGACATTATCATTAATCCTTGAAAAATCAAATTATTTTCAATACTTTCAGAAGTAGAATCATTTATAGAATTTTGAGAAGCAAATGATTCTTTAAGATCCCGATATGCTACGGCTAAAACACGGTAACCTTTGCGAGCATATTGATCATTAGCTTCTAAAATTTTCTTACGACTTTCTTCATTTAATTCACTGATAGTGCCGTTTTGTAATGAATAATGACAAAGTTCAACTACTTCTTTTGGTGCTCCTTTAGTGATTGAAATAAGATTTGTAGCATATATTGATTTTGTTAATTGATGAATAGTTGACATTCGTTTTCGTTCTGAATCAAAAGGAAATTCTTTCAAGCGCTTAGCCCAAAGTTTATTCTCATCAAGATTAATTCCGAATTTCTCTGCTACTACACTGAGACATGCTTCGGTTGGATCCCCAAGAACTGAAAATTTTAGATTTTCAGCAGTTGATTTAAGTATTTTAGCATTAGAACAAAGGGTTGCACATTTTAAAAGAAAACCCAGATCTTTTTCATTCACATTTGAAGAAGGACTATCTTCAATAATAATTTTTCCGTCTGAGGAGTATCCCTCACCTGTGACGGTATATTCACCATTTGGCGTCCAAATATGATTAACTGTCATTTCATTTTTGGTAAGCGTTCCAGTTTTATCAGAACAAATAACAGTCGTTTCCCCAAGTGTTTCTACGGAGGATAATTTTTTTACCAAAGCATGTTGTTTGGCCATTCTTTGTACAGCCATCGCCAATGAAAGTGTTACTGTCGGTAGTAGGCCTTCAGGGATGAAAGCCACAATTATACCTATTGAAAAAATAAACGCCTTTGCCACAGGTTCTTTGACAAGAAATATTGATACTAAAAAAAATAATAAGCCCATAGAAATCGCAATAAATGAAATTTCCTTTGTCATTTTATCAAGTTCTTTTTGAAGGGGGCTTTTTTCTTCTTTTACTGATTGCGTAAGCTCGTCAATTTTACCAAATTCTGTTTCCATCCCAGTTTTTAGGACAACAACTTTTGCATCACCGCTTGATACAGTAGTTCCAGCAAATACAATATTCGTATAATTTAAGAGAGATATATTTTTAGAGTCAACTGCCTGATTATTTTTTTGGACAGGATTTGATTCTCCAGTTAATGCAGATTGATTAATTTTAAGGTCAGTTGAAGAAACGACTCTTCCATCAGCAGATATAGCATCCCCTTCCTCAATCAACATAATGTCACCTGGTACAAGTTGCTCAGAAAGAATTTTTACTTCCCGTCCATTTCGAATAACCCTGGCATAATTTGGGAGCATCCTATTCAATGCCTCTGTAGCTCTACTTGCTCTATATTCTTGGATAAAAGAAAATAGACCATTAACCACATTTACTAACCAAATTGCGATACCAAGTTGAGGCATTCCGCTGTAAAAAGCAATAACCCCACAAACCCATAAAAGAATTGCCATAAGACTAGAAAAATTTTTTAAAAAGCCTAAAACTACTGATTCCTTTTTTCCCTTTATTATTTGATTAAGTCCAAATTTTTTTTCTTTCTCTTTCACTTGTTCATCTGTAAGTCCATCAGGATTTGTGTTTGCCATTAAATAGACCTCGTTAGGACTACAGGCTCCATAATCGGGAGTACTTTGTTTGATATCATTAATCATATCTAATACACCACCTTTGCTGATCGAATAAAGAAGTAAGGACAGTTCATCTTGAAAGAATACTTTTCAAAAACTGTATCACTACTTTTTCTTAGTTTAATTATACTTCTATTCATAACTTATGAATACCAAGTAAAGTATACTCGATAAGTGATTTTTATGGTCATGCTAAAAATTGAACAGTATAACGGATAAAGTTCCTGTTCTAATGCTGTCAAATCATGGATTCAGCTATTGATCCACCATAACAAAACTAACTCTGCAGCCGTAGTCAGACATTTCATTTTGGATAAGGCTCTTGATAGAATCAAAATTCCACAAATTGCCTCTGGCTTTAACGAGTTAACTTACAACATTTTTTTGCCAAGGTCTTTTTCTTTTAGCATCTTCTTAAATCTTTCCACCAATTTTTAAAGTGCATATGGACACGTTTATTTTTATTGCGAGAACTAAATAGTTTTCGCAAAGGATCAACAAAGATATTCTAAGGATTTTTTACAAATGGCAAATTGCAAATTTAATTTAGCCACCCCGATACATCTGAAGTGGTGTCTGATACTTGAACATTTTTCTTGGATATTGATTCATCCAAGTCTC
>NZ_JACHHV010000024.1 GCF_014202895.1 Lactovum miscens | reverse complement strand
CTTGGATGAATCAATATCCAAGAAAAATGTTCAAGTATCAGACACCACTTCAGATGTATCGGGGTGGCTAAATTAAATTTGCAATTTGCCACTTTATAAAAAATGACGAGAAGTTACAATAAACGTAACTTCTTTTCTATAAAAAAATTTTATTTTTATACACTTTGAGGGGTCAAACTTGTAATTAATTTGAAAACGTTTTACAATTAAGTGGTAATTTATTAAAATATTTTTTTTGGAGGTCTTATGAACGAAACTGTTTCATTGAAAGTCCGTGTGCAAAAAGTCGGTACTTTCCTATCAAACATGGTCATGCCAAACATTCCTATCCTTATTGCTTGGGGATTTTTGACATCCATCTTCCTAACCCCCGGTGGCTGGATTGATTTAATTTGGCCAAGTGCTGCATCATGGACGGGTAAAATTGCTATCATGATTGGTCCTATGCTAACTTACTTGATTCCAATTATGATTGCCTATACCGGTGGTAAAACAATTTATGAACACCGTGGTGGTGTTGTTGGTGCAGTGTCAGCATTTGGTGCAATTATTGCTACAGCAACGACTCACCAAGGTGGTGCCAACCCAGATATTTGGAAAGCAGGAGATGTTCTTCAAACTGCGATTACAAATGCAGGTATTATAACAGTTCATGCTGCTAAAGGCTCTGTCAGCTCACAAAATGTAACGATGATTCTTGGTGCAATGATTCTTGGCCCTCTAGGTGCTTGGTTAATTAAGAAATTTGACGCATGGGCTCAACCAAGAACTAAAGTTGGTCTTGAAATGTTAGTCAACAACTTCTCTGCTGGCTTTATGGCAATGTTTATTGCAATTTTTGCAGTCTTTATTGTTGGACCAGTGATTGGTGGCGTGACAAATGTCCTTTCAGCTGCCGTTGATGTCTTACAGAAGAATAACCTGATTGCTTTAACTAATATTTTTGTTGATCCAGCTAAAATTCTCTTCTTAAACAATGCCATAAATTATGGTATCCTTGCTCCAATTGGTTTAGGACAAGTAGCTGCTCATGGATTTAGTAATCTTTTCATGATAGAAAACAACCCAGGCCCTGGTCTTGGTGTTCTCTTGGCTTTCTGGATTTACGGTAAATCAACTGCTAAGGCTTCTGCACCAGGTGCTATTATCATTCAATTTATCGGTGGTATTCATGAGATATACTTCCCATTTGTTATGATGAAGCCAGCTCTATTCTTGTCAGTTGCTCTTGGTGGTGTGACAGGTACATTGACTACCAGCCTATTACATGTTGGTACAGTAGGCCCTGCAGCACCTGGATCAATTATTGCCTTAATTGGTGTCTCATTACCTAACGGTAATGTTGGCAACTTGCTTGGTATTCTCTTAGCGGTTGCACTCTCAGCTCTTGTTTCATTCTTGATCTCAGCTTTCATAATTCGTCGTGATAAATCAACAGACGAAGATCTTGAAGCTGCTCAGGAAGCTGTTGCTGATGCAAAGGCAGTTGCCAAAGGCAAAACAACTACAACAAACTCAAATGCGGCTGCAAATTTCTCAGGTGTTAAGCATGTTATCTTTGCCTGTGATGCAGGCATGGGATCATCAGCAATGGGTGCTTCAATTTTGCGTGATAAAGTAAAAAAAGCTGGTTTACCTCAAGACGTTACTAATGTAGCAGTGGCAAATCTCGTAGCTGGCCCTGATGCAATTGTTGTGACACAAGCTCAACTTGCGGAACGTGCTCGTCAGAAAGCACCCGATGCCATCCGTTATCAAGTTGATAACTTCATGGCTTCACCAGTTTATGATCAGGTTGTTAATGAACTTTTAGCAGGTGCAACTGGAAATTCTGTTGAAGTTGTTGAAGGTGAAGTTGAAGAAAAGAAAGCCTTCAAGCTTGACCATAATTTGATTAAAATTAATCAAGAGTTTGCAACTAAGGAAGACGCAATTCGTTTTTGTGGTCAACTTCTAGTTGATGGTGGGTATGTTAAACCGGAATATGTTCCTGCAATGATCAAACGGAATGAAGACCTCTCCGTTTATATGGGGAATTCAATCGCAATTCCTCACGGTACTGATGAAGCTAAAAAAGATGTCTTGAAGACAGGTATTACGATTGTTCAAGTACCAAAAGGTGTCAACTTTGGCGATGAGAAAAATGAACAAATTGCAACTGTCTTGTTTGGTATTGCTGGTATTGGTAATGAACACCTTGATTTGATTCAACGCATTTCCATCTTCTGCTCTGATTTGGACAATGTTGCCAAGTTGGCAGATGCAAAATCTGTTGAAGAAATTGCTGCTTATTTCGAGGATTAAGAATTATAAAGATAAAAGGCTTGCAAACTTGCGGCCTTTTATCCTGAAATGAAGGGAAAATTGAAGAATGAAAAAAGCTGTTCACTTTGGTGCTGGTAATATTGGTCGGGGATTTATAGGAGAAATTCTCCATCAAAACGATTTTGAGATTACTTTTGTAGATGTTAATGCAACTGTGATCGATGCTCTCAATGTACGCCACAGCTATGAAATCGGAATTGCCGATCAAAATCATGAAAAGATTGCAATCGACAATGTTCGCGGTATCAATAACCGTGAAAATCCTGAAGAAGTGGTTGCTGCCATTGCTGAAGCAGATATGGTTACAACCGCTATCGGACCAAATATATTGCCTTTTATTGCAGAATTGATTGCTTCTGGTATTAAAGCACGTAAAGTCGCAGGTAATACTTCGGCTTTAGATATTGCTGCCTGTGAAAACATGATTGGAGGAACCGAATTTCTAAAGGAAAAGATAGTTGCGTTCTTAAGTTCTGAAGAAGAGAACTGGGCAAATGACTATATTGGCTTCCCTAATGCAGCCGTTGATAGGATTGTACCAGGTCAACATCATGAAGATCCACTTTATGTTGAAGTTGAACCTTTTCATGAATGGGTCATTGATGAGTCACAAACGAAGTCAGAACTTCGTCTGGAAGGTGTACATTATGCAACAGACTTGGAACCTTTCATCGAGCGTAAGCTCTTCTCAGTCAACTCAGGTCATGCCACAGTCGCTTATAACTCTGCGTACAATGGTTACAAGACAATCCTTGAAGGTCTTCAGCATGAAGAAATTGTGGCAGCTTTGAAAGCTATTCAAAAAGAAACTAGAGCCTTGCTCTTGGCAAAGTGGGGAGAATACTTCACTGAAGAAAGTTTGGTTGAATACCACGATATCATCATTTCACGTTTTGCCAATCCAGAAATCATCGATGAAGTTACACGTGTTGGTCGCACACCTATTCGTAAACTTGGATATGATGAGCGTTTTATACGCCCGATCCGCGAATTGAATGAACGTGGCCTTGATTATTTTGCACACATGGATATCGTAGGAAAGATCTTTGCTTATGTTGACATTGAGGATCCTCAAGCTGTTGAACTTCAAGAAAAATTAGCTTCTATGCCACTCGAAGCCGTTGTTAAAGAAGTTACGGGTCTTAAAGATGACAAACTTATTGCAGAAGTAATTTCTTCAGTAAAAAAATATGCAAAATAGTTTTATTTAAAATTTGAGAAAAACCGATGGATTAGGTTCATCGGTTTTTTCTATGATATAATTTGAGTAATGATTAAAACAATTAACCAAGAGAAGAGTGTTTTACAAAGTAAACTAATTTCTGAAGCAATTAGTTTCAATCAAAGTGCCGCTATTGTAGTTCTCGTTATGATTTTTCTCAATGTGGTGCAGATATTTGGCTTTTATCTATCATATGCTGGTAGCTTCATTGGTCTTTTAGGAATCTACTATGCGGTTCGTGCCCACATTGCATCATCTAAGGCTTCCGTTTCAATAATTGGGCCTCTCTGCATCTATGGATTAAATATTGTTGGCTTAATAGGGATAGGACTTTCCTTGTTCGGAATTTATCTTCCAACAACAGTTCTTGGGGTATTACTCCTAATTAATTATGCTTTGACGATTGCTGCAATTGTCTTTTGTTTTAGAACAAGCTCAGGTCTAAGAAAAAAACACCCAGATATCAAAGTAACCTATCCAACTTCAATTTTAAAAGGAGTTACAAAAAGGAAGAATAAGAATTGAGACAGTCTGATATGAGACTGTTCTTAATTATTTGTAGCACTACATATAGTTATTAATTATGTAAATAAAACGAAAATCTACTAAATACAGTAGATTTTTTTATTTTAAAATGTTATTATAATTCTAATAGAAACGAGGCAATTATGAAAATTTTGACAGAAACGAATGAAGTAGAAAATCGGGCAATGCAGGTCATGAAGCGCGATGGTCGGCTCGTGAATTTCGATGCTACAAAGATTTTCGAAGCATTAAAAAAAGCGGCTGACGAGCTTGACCAGTCATTTGATAAGGGGAAACTTTCAATACTGACAGAAGAAGTTGTGACAGAAATTTACGATCGTTTTAATAAGAATGTCAAAATTTATGAAATCCAAGCTATCGTCGAGCAGATGTTGATTGATTCAGATGAACACGAGTTAGCAAAGAAGTATGTGTCTTACAGAACTGCCCGTGATTTTGCCCGCAATGAAGCCACTGATATTAATTACACAGTTGGTAAACTTTTAAAACGTGATTCAACAGTTGTCAACGAAAATGCTAATAAAGATAGTAATGTTTTCAACACTCAGCGTGATCTAACAGCAGGTGCCGTGGCAAAGGCAATTGGTCTTAAAATGTTGCCTCCACATGTAGCTAATGCCCACCAAAAGGGAGATATTCATTATCATGATTTGGACTATTCTCCGTTTACGACGATGTCGAATTGTTGCTTGATTGACTTTAAGAACATGTTCGAGCGTGGCTTTAAGTTAGGTAATGCGCAAGTTGACAGTCCTAGGAGTATTCAAACAGCGACTGCACAAGCGTCACAAATTATTGCCAATGTAGCCAGTTCACAATATGGTGGTTGTAGCTTTGATCGAGCAGATGAAGTGCTTGCTCCTTATGCAAAACTCAATTATGAAAAGCATCTGCGCGATGCTGAAAAGTGGATTGATACTTCTACTAAGCGTGAAACTTATGCTATTGAGAAGACCTCTAAAGATATTTATGATGCTATGCAATCTCTGGAGTATGAAATTAATACCTTGTTTACAAGTAACGGACAAACACCTTTTGTGACAGTTGGCTTTGGTCTTGGTGAAGATTGGTATGCACGTGAGATTCAAAAAGCAATTCTTAAAGTGCGCATTGGTGGACTTGGTTCTGAACATCGAACAGCCATTTTCCCAAAACTGATTTTTACATTGAAACGCGGATTAAACCTTGAGGTTGGAACGCCAAATTATGACATTAAGCAAATGGCTTTGGAGTGCGCAACAAAGCGTATGTATCCAGACGTTCTGAGTTATGATAAAATTGTTGAATTAACAGGTTCCTTCAAGGCGAGCATGGGGTGCCGCAGCTTTTTGCAAGGCTGGAAGGATGCAGAAGGAAATGAAGTCACAGCAGGACGTAATAATCTTGGTGTCGTAACGCTCAATTTACCTCGTATTGCTCTTGAAGCTGCAGGGGATAAAGAAAAATTTTGGAAAATTTTTAATGAACGTATCGCTATTGCCAAAGATGCATTGGTTTTTCGTGTTGATCGGGCTAAAGAAGCTAGTCCCAAGAATGCTCCAATCCTTTTTATGAATGGTGCATTAGGTCGACTTGATGCAGAAGGTAAGGTAGATGATCTTTACAAAAACGAAAGAGCTACAGTTTCTTTAGGGTATATTGGTCTTTATGAAGTTGCAACCACTTTCTATGGACCAATTTGGGAAAGCAACAAAGAAGCAAAAGACTTTACATTGCAAATTGTTAAACGGATGCATGAAGACTGTTTGGAATGGTCGAAAGAATATGGATATCATTTCTCTGTCTACAGTACTCCTTCAGAAAGCCTGACTGATCGTTTTTGTCGCTTGGATAAGGAGAAGTTTGGTTCAGTTGCAGATATCACAGATAAAGACTACTATACGAATTCTTTCCACTATGATATTCGAAAAAACCCAACTCCATTTGAGAAACTTGATTTTGAGAAAGATTATCCAGTCTATGCCAATGGTGGCTTCATCCACTACTGTGAATATCCAATGATTCAACAGAATCCCAAAGCACTGGAAGCAGTTTGGGACTATGCTTATGATAAAGTTGGATATCTGGGGACCAACACACCGATTGATCAATGCTATGCATGTGGTTTTGAGGGCGATTTTAAACCAACCGAACGTGGATTTAAGTGCCCACAATGTGGTAATGATGACCCAAAAACCTGTGATGTTGTAAAAAGAACATGTGGCTACTTAGGAAATCCTCAAGCTCGACCAATGGTACATGGACGGCATACTGAAATCTCTAATAGAGTGAAGCATATGAATGGTTCTGTAGGTTCTCTAGCAAATGGAGAAACAATTAATTCAATTGATGTTGACGAGAAAAAGAGTAAATACTTTATAGAAAAATAATGAATAATCCTAATCCAAAAGAATGGCAGTCCTCAGAGTTAACGCAGGACTATATTGCCGATTACAAACCCTTTAACTTCGTAGACGGTGAAGGAGTTCGTTGCAGTCTCTATGTTTCTGGCTGCATGTTTCACTGTGAGGGGTGTTATAATCAAGCAACTTGGAGCTTTCGCTATGGCACTCCTTACACCCAAGCACTTGAGGAACGCATCATTTCAGACCTATCTCAACCTTATGTGCAAGGTTTGACTCTTCTTGGTGGTGAACCTTTTCTTAATACTGGAACATTACTACCTTTGATTAAGAGAGTAAGAAAAGAACTTCCTAACAAAGATATTTGGTCTTGGACGGGCTATAGTTGGGAAGAACTTCAACTTGAAACCGAGGACAAATTAGAAATGTTAAGTTTGATAGATATTCTGGTTGATGGACGCTTTGAGTTGGCGAAGAAGAATCTCAATTTACAATTTCGAGGTTCCTCAAATCAAAGAATAATTGATGTTAAAAGTTCCATAAAGGAAGGTCAGATTCATATCTGGGATAAGTTGAATGATCCAGTAATGCCTGTTGAGCAAATACATAAAGAAAAGTTAATTTAATATTTTTGAATTTTGAAGAAGAGTGTTTATACATTCTTTTTTATATATTTCAGAAAATATGCAAAAAATAGGAAAATTTTCGTAAAAAAATGAATAAAAATTCTAAAATTAAAATTAAGTTCTTGATATTTATAAAATTAAATGTATAATAATACACATAATTTAAAAATTAGGAGATCAAAAATGAATTTTAAAAAATTTGTAGCAATTACCGCAGTAATAGGAGCAGGACTTTCACTTGCTGCATGCAGCTCAACTTCAAGTGATAGTCTTCAATCAATTAAAGACAATAAAAAAATTGTTGTTGCTGTTAGCCCAGACTATCCACCATTTGAGTATAAATCGGTAGTAAATGGGAAAGACACAGTAGTGGGCGCAGATATTGACCTTGCTAATCAAATTGCAAAGAAGCTAGGAGTCAAGGTTGAGATTTCTACAATGAGTTTTGATAATACCTTAGCAGCTGTCTCATCAGGTAAGGCCGATGTAGCTATATCAGCTATTTCTGCCAATCCAACTCGTAAAAAGTCATTTGATTTCTCAACAACTTATTACACACCATATAATGAAATTGTTGTAAAAAAGTCTGATTTGAGTAAGTATACTTCTTTATCTAGCTTTAAAGGCTTAAGCTTGGCCGGCCAAACAGGATCTACTCAAGAAACAGCAATTAAAGATCAAATTAAGGACTCAAACCTTGTATCACTTGCTGATGCTGGTGATGAAATTGCAGAAGTACAACAAGGAAAAATTGCAGGAACTGTTCTTGAGGATATGATTGCTAAAGCATATGTCCAAAACAATTCTGATCTTGCAATTGCTAACGTAAAAATTCCCGTTACCGCTGATGAGGCAGGAATGGCTGTTGCAATGAAAAAGGGTTCATCTAATCTTCAAACTCAAATTAATGCTACTATAAAAGAATTGAAGTCATCAGGTCAAATGAATCAGATTATTCAAAAAAATTATTTATCATCTCAAACAACAAAATAAATTGTTGGTTACAATATAATAAGTGTGGGTTACAAATATAAGGAGCATAAATGAATTTTGATTTTCTAGGGCAATACTGGGCCTATTTCAACGATGGAATGTTGGTAACGATAATTATTTCATTCTTCGTTGTTTTCTTAGGAACTCTGATTGGTGTTCTTGCAGCGATTGGAAAGATGTCAAAAATAGCCCCATTGCGCTGGATTTTAAATGCTTATATTGAAATTTTTCGAGACACACCAATGTTGATTCAGATCACCATTGGTTTCTTATTGATAGGGGGAACAGGTTGGCCACAGTTAAATGTGGGAATCTTATCTGAGGATCTAGGCCGTCTTATTCCTGGTATCCTTGTTTTAGCTTTAAATTCTGGAGCCTACATGGCAGAAATCGTACGTGCAGGCATAGAAGCTGTTCCAGCAGGACAACGTGAAGCAGCATATTCGCTAGGAATCCGCCCAACCTCAACGATGACTCAGGTTATTTTACCTCAAGCAATTCGGAATATTTTACCAGCAGTAGGGAATGAATTTGTGACTATAATAAAGGATAGCTCACTTCTCTATACAATTGGGATTATCGAAGTCTTTAATGGAGCAACCACAGTTGCACATTTGAGTTATCAAACGATTTCTCCATATCTTATTGCAGCTGCATACTATTTTGTCGTCTGTTTCTTCCTATCAAGAGTCATGGCAAGATTCGAAAAAAGACTTGGTAAGGGCTATATAAAGTAAGAAGGATAAACAATGAGTGAATTTTTGATTGAAACGAAAAATTTATATAAGTATTTTGGGAAAAACGAAGTCTTAAAGGGCTTGGATATTCAAATTAAAAAAGGTGAAGTTGTCGTTATGATTGGCCCTTCGGGATCTGGAAAATCAACTTTTTTGAGATGCATGAACCTCTTAGAAGCACCAACTAAGGGAGAAGTTTATTTTGAAGGAACTAACATTGCTGATAAATCAGTTGATGTCTTTAGCCATCGCGAAAAAATGGGGATGGTTTTTCAACAATTTAACCTTTTCCCAAATATGACCGTTCTTAATAATCTCATCTTGGCTCCAGTCCAGAATAAAAAAATGATTAAAGCAGAGGCTGAAAAAAAGGCAAAAGAAATGCTTTCTCGGGTTGGGCTAGAGGATAAGGTTAATGCTTATCCTCAGAGTCTTTCAGGTGGTCAGCAACAGCGTGTTGCCATTGCTCGTGCTTTAACCATGCAACCAGATGTCATGCTTTTCGATGAGCCAACTTCAGCCCTAGATCCAGAAATGGTAGGAGAAGTACTTTCTATCATGCAAGAACTTGCTCTAGAAGGGATGACTATGGTTGTTGTTACTCACGAAATGGGTTTTGCTCGTAATGTAGCTGATCGGGTCATCTTTATGGCAGATGGTGTTATTGTTGAACAGGGAACTCCAAACCAGGTTTTTGACCATCCTCAAGAACAAAGAACACAAGATTTTTTATCAAAAGTACTTTAAGCAACTATGCTACCTAAGGTGTATTTACATGGAATATTGTAAAACAGGTGAACAAGGACTAGAATACAGTGAGAAATAACTAGCGGGCCTTAGTGTAATTAACCTAAAAACTAAATTTTTATCGAAGTAGAAATACTTCGATTTTTTAATATTTTGAATAAGTTGATTGATACAGTATTTGGACATATTCAGCTTTAAATTAATTTGTTTTATGTTGTACACCTGCTAATCCAGTCAATAGCGATTTGTTTAAGCACGTTAAACAAATACAGATTTTGTCAAAAACAAATTTATTGCTTATGAAGAAAAAAATACTCAAGCATATTGATGTACTTGAGTATTTATTCAGCTAAATAAGTATACTTAACTTTTCGTCGCTACAAGCAAACTCAAGCTTTGTAGTGGCTTAATTTAAGGAAGGAACGGGATTCGAACCCGCGAATGATTATACACCATTACACGCTTTCCAAGCGTGCTCCTTCAGCCTCTCGGACATCCTTCCATCTTGTTGCCTATAGCATTTTACCAAAAATCTTTGTTTTTAGCAAAATTAATCTGATTTGCAAATAATAGCAAAGGAATTGCAATGATAATTCTGACATGGATTGAGTATTACAATACCAATTGAATCAAAAAAAATTAAACTGAATGAATTCAATTGAATATTGGTTTACTTATTCAAATTAAAAAATCGAAGTATTTCTACTTCGATAAAAGTCTAACTTACTAGATGCGCATCATTTTGATCACTTTTACTTTCTAATTCGTCTGCCTTTCAAACTTTTTGTGCTTCAATTGATAGATAACATCAGAAGATTTTGCAACTTCGTTTTCATGAGTGACAATAATTACAATTTTATTATCTTCGTGGGCAATCTTTTTAAATAATGCCACGATTTGCGAAGTGGTCTCCTCATCAAGGTTTCCAGTTGGTTCATCGGCAATAATAACTTCATGATTTAGGACAAGTGCTCGAGCAATGGCAACACGCTGTTGCTGACCACCTGAAAGTTTGCTAACAGATTTGTAGATTAAATCTTCACCCAAACCGACTTTAGCAAGAGCTTCCGTAATTTCGGCCTTTTCGTCTGGAAATTTAACACCAGAAATTTTGACCGCTGTTTTGACATTCTGGAATGCCGACATATAGGTAAGCAAATTGTAGGCTTGAAAGACCGTGGAAACTGTCTTTTTGCGATAATTGGTCAAGCCCATACCTTTAACAGCTTTATCATTAAATGAAATTCCACCACCTTTGGGCGTATCAAGTCCAGCCAGTAGAGAAAGTAAAGTGGTCTTCCCCGAACCGGATTGACCTAAGATTGCATACATAGTGCCCGGTAAAAATTCTTCGGTTACATCTTTAAAGAGGTAATCTTCAGGACTTGTATAATAATAAGTTATATTCTCAATTTTTAGTGTCATTATTAGCTACCTCTTAATTCGTTAAAACTTGTTTAGGGTTCAGTCGTAAAATTCCAATAGAGGCTAATCCGACTGCAACTAAAGTAATCAAAATGGCAATACCAACCAACAACGCCACTCCTGATGGAGAAATTTGAATGTTAAGTTTTTCTAAAGCCTTTACTTGTGAACTAGATTGTCCAATTCCAAAAGCTCGACCGGTCCGACCTATAAAGCCATTGCCAGCAGCCATTGCTGATTTTCCTTGATTATTAGTCTGTGCGCCTTGAGGCATCCCATTGCTTACCGAGGTTTGGGCACTTGTCGCTTCTTGTTTTAAAAGCTGTTGACCAACCACGTTACCTACAAGGCCACCAACCGATGTTGCAAAAACAATTGAAACAATCATCACCATAAAGAGCTCTGTGAAAAATTGACCAATAATTTTTATTTTTGTCTCACCAAGGCTCATTAAAACGCCAATCTCAAAACGTCGTTCGCGAACCATAAGCATTACAATTAAGGCTAAAATGATAGCGCCAGCGATAGCTACGAGAATAACAATATTCTTTGCAAATCCAGCGACGTTTGACAAGGATGTTTTTACATTATCATAAGCCGCAGTATCGGCAGAGACTTCAAAGCTACTATTGTTGACAAGCTTATTGGCAGATTTCACAAATTTGGTCGAATCAGCCGGGTTTGACATTGAATAACTTGCACTTGAAATCTGACCTGTCGTTGCTTTTATCGCGTTAGGTACAGATAATGCTGTATACATTGTGTTCATATAAGAAATTGATTGTTCGTTACTTGAGCTTGTAGTTGTAAAAATTCCGACAACTTTCATTGTGTAAGTCTTTGAGTTTGAGTCTGTTAATACAAAAGTTGAACCAACTTTGAGATTGTTTTGACTAGCAAGTGTAGATTCGATGACTACATTATTGCTACCCTCGTCAGAGCTTGTGATACCTGTTCCTGAGGTAATTTTGTAGCTGTTTGTAAAGCTTGTATCACTAGTTAAATTGTTTGTACCTTGGATTGTAAAGTCGCCTTGTTCACCAAGTCCTCCACGGTCTCCTCCGAACATACCAGTAGATTGATTTGTAGAAGTACTTGATTCCGAAACCTTTGTGATACCAGATGAAGCACTAGCTGAGGCCGAGTAAGTATAGCTATATGAAGCAACATTGGATAGGTTAGCAATCTTTTGAGCTGTTGCTTCAGAGATTGTTGGAAGACTAATTCCAAAGTGATTTCCAGAAGTAGTAGGGGTAGAGCTAGAGCTAGAAGTTCCTGTGCCACTTGAAGAAGTAGCTTGAGCTTGTTTAATCACGTTTTGCATGTTTACTGCTAAATTGACCGTGGCACCAGCCGCCTTCTTTGCATTGTCAATTGATCGATTAGCAGCACTGTTAATGATTAATCCTGAAAGAACAAAAACTAATATTACAGTAAATGCAATGATAAGTAAGATTGTCCTAGAAATCTTAGCCTTTGTAAAGAGCCAGGCCCGTCTGATAAAATCCATAAATTTCCTCTCAATGGTTATTCTTATTAGGTGTGAAGAATATTTTCACTAGCCAAATAGTAATTTTAATTTCTTAAAATCAACTTACAATTGGAATAAGTTTTTAGGCGAAAAGATAATTTTAAGATTTTGTATATGTTTTCACATTTTTCAGTAAAAAAGAGCACTAAGATTTCAGTTTTTTGGTACAATATGTCAGATGACTAAAGTTCTTGAAATATCAGATTTAAATTATAGGTACGAGAAAAATCAAGAAGAGCCTACATTGAGTGACTTGTCTTTTGATGTGAACGTAGGGGAATGGTTAGCGATAATTGGGCAAAATGGATCAGGAAAGTCAACCACAGCTCGAATAATTGATGGACTTCTGGAGCCAGAAGCGGGTATTGTTAAGATATGTGGCGAGACTCTCAACCGGGAAAATGTTTGGGACTTGCGTCGTAAGATTGGGATGGTCTTTCAGAATCCTGATAACCAGTTTGTTGGGGCGACTGTTGAAGATGATGTTGCGTTCGGCCTAGAAAATCAAGGGATTTCTCGTGAAGAAATGCTGAAACGTGTTGAAGAAGCACTTGGACAAGTTAATATGCTGGATTTTAAAACAAAAGAACCAGCACGACTCTCAGGTGGGCAAAAGCAACGCGTTGCCATTGCTGGAGTTATTGCTTTACGCCCACAGATCATAATTCTGGACGAGGCAACATCCATGCTTGACCCAACTGGTCATGATGAGATTATGCAAGTAATTCGTGAAATTAAGGATAAGTATAATTTAACTGTGATATCCATTACTCATGATCTTGAAGAAGCGAGTCATGCCGATCGCATCCTCGTAATGCAACAAGGACAAATTGTTCGAAACTCAAGTCCTTCCCAACTTTTTTCGGAGCAAACAGATCTAATTGAATTTGGCCTTGACCTGCCCTTCTCTTCCAGTCTTGCCCACGAACTTCACCAGCATGGTTTTGATTTACCTGCAACTTATCTGACTGATGATGAACTAGTTGAAGCAGTTTTAAAAAATTTAAACTGATTGTTAAATATAAAAAAATGATTGAATTTAAAAATGTTTCTTTTGAATATCAGCCTAATTCGCCTTTCGCAAGTAAGGCGCTCTTTGATATTAATCTGAAAATAAAAGATGGAAGCTTCACTGCTCTAATTGGTCATACTGGGTCAGGCAAGTCAACGCTCATCCAGCATTTGAATGCTTTGCTTAAGCCAACTCAGGGAACGGTTATGATAGGTGACTTGGAAATCAAGCCTGAGAGTAAACAAAAGGATATCAAAGTGGCACGTAAGAGGGTAGGAGTGGTTTTTCAATTCCCAGAGGCTCAGCTCTTTGAAGAAACAGTACTCAAAGATGTCGCCTTTGGTCCAAAAAACTTTGGCGTTTCTCTAGAAGAAGCCGAAAAAACCGCTCGAGAAATGTTGGACCGAGTTGGAATTGCGGAAGAATTTTTTGAAAAGTCTCCATTTGAACTCTCAGGTGGGCAGATGCGACGTGTGGCTATTGCAGGGATTCTAGCTATGCAACCGCAAGTCCTTGTTTTAGATGAGCCAACAGCTGGACTTGACCCTAAAGCACGACTTGAAATGATGAATATGTTTTATAACCTTCATATTGAGCAAAAGATGACAGTTGTCCTAGTTACTCACAATATGGATGATGTGGCAGATTATGCGAATGAGGTTTATTTACTTGAAAAAGGTCACATTATATTGTCTGGTCTGCCTTCAGAGGTTTTCCAGAGACCAGAATTTCTTCTGAAACATCAGTTGGGACTTCCCAAAGCAACAAGTTTTGCCCTGAAACTTCAAAAACGGGGGCTTGATTTTGAAAAACTTCCGACTACACAACAAGAGCTAGTTGTTCAACTGGAAAGTAGGCTCAAACGTGGATAAGCTTATTATGGGGCGCTACATTCCTGGAGATAGCGTTATACATCGTATGGACCCTCGGTCAAAGCTCCTTGTTATGATTGCCTTTGTTTTTATTCTTTTTTTGGCAAATGATTGGCTTGGCTATTCAGTATTACTTGTTTATACTTTTACTGCAATTTTCTTGACAAAGATAAAGATTGGTTACTTCTTGCGTGGTCTTCGTCCAATGCTTGGTTTGATCCTTTTTACTTTGATCTTCCAAGTTCTATTCACGCCAGGGACACATGAGATCTTTCATCTTTGGATCATTGATATCACTCGAGAGTCAATCATCAACGGTATTTATATCTTCTTTAGGTTTGTCTTAATTATCTTTATGTCAACAATCCTTACCTTAACTACCCCTCCTCTAACCTTGGCAGACGGTATTGAGATGGGGCTTGCCCCCTTGAAGAAAGTTAAAGTCCCCGTTCATGAGTTAGGACTTATGCTATCAATCAGTCTCCGCTTTATTCCAACTTTGATGGATGATACTACCATGATTATGAATGCTCAACGTGCGCGTGGCATGGATTTTGGTGAAGGAAATCTAGTTCAGAAAATCAAATCAGTGATTCCAATCTTAATTCCCCTCTTTGTAAGCAGCTTTCGCCGTGCAGATGATTTAGCAGTCGCTATGGAGGCACGTGGTTATCAAGGTGGTGATGGTAGAAGTAAATATAGAGCATTAAAGTGGCAAATTGGAGATACTTTGTCAGTTCTCGTTCTGTTCATTGTAATGGTTATTCTCCTAGCTTGGAGACAATTTTGGTATTGGTATTGATCTATGCCTTGTTGATGATTAATACTCGCACAGAGATTGAACCCAAATTTTCAATAACTGTTAGAAACTAGGCTTTAAATAAATTTTAAGACAAGAGTCTACTAAATAATGTTACTAGCTCACATGGCCGCTGAAATTATTAAAGATAAAAATCACTTTCTATATCAGTGTTTTTTCTTTGTTCTAAAGTAAAAAGTCTGTCTTGACAAAATCTTCCAAGTCCTGTATAATACACACGTTGTCGTTGTGAACAATTGACAACCACTTCACATATTCGACTGACAAAGTCGTAGTGCTAGCAATAGTTGCGGCAGCGGGAGATGTTGGATAGAGGAAAAAACTATTTTAAAAGAAGGAGAAATGACATGACAGTTATTTCAATGAAACAGCTACTCGAAGCTGGTGTACACTTTGGTCACCAAACTCGTCGCTGGAACCCAAAAATGAAACCATACATCTTCACAGAACGTAATGGTATTCATGTTATCGATTTGCAAAAGACAGTAAAACTGGCTGACGACGCTTATCACTATGTTAAGAATGCAGCTAGCCAAGGTGCAGTAGTATTATTTGTTGGTACTAAGAAGCAAGCTTCAGAAGCAATTGCTGAAGAAGCAACACGTGCTGGTATGTTTTACGTAAACAGCCGTTGGCTTGGTGGTACTTTAACAAACTGGAATACAATCCAAAAACGTATTGCACAACTCAAAAATATTAACAAGATGGAAGAAGACGGTACTTTTGACATATTGCCTAAGAAGGAAGTTGTTCTTTTGAACAAAGAACGTGAAAAACTACAACGCTTCCTTGGTGGTATCGCTGATATGCCTCGTATCCCAGATCTTATGTTTGTTGTGGATCCACATAAAGAACAAATTGCGGTTAAAGAAGCTAAGACTTTGGGAATTCCCGTAGTCGCGATGACTGATACAAATGCAGATCCAGATCCAATTGATGTAATCATTCCTGCAAACGATGATGCTATCCGTGCTGTTAAGTTAATCACAGGTATGGTTGCTGATGCAATCATCGAGGGTCGTCAAGGTGAAGATGCAGTTGCTAAGGCTGACAAGGTAGAAGTTGAAACTGAAGAAACTGATGTGGAAGCATCAGAAGAATCTCTTGAGGAACTACAAAGTCTTGTTGAAGGTAAAGAGTAATTAAAAAAACAAATAATTGCAAGCTATTAACAGGCGAGGCCTACGCCTCACCTGTTATTTTTTAAAAAACAAAGAGGATAATATAATGGAAATTACTGCTAAAATGGTAAAAGAACTCCGTGAAACAACGGGTGCTGGCGTTATGGATGCAAAGAAGGCCCTCGTTGAAGTAGATGGAGATATGGAAAAAGCTGCTGAATTTCTCCGTGAAAAAGGTGAAGCTAAAGCTGCAAAGAAGGCTGATCGTATTACTGCTGAAGGCTTGACAGGTATTTCAATAGAAGGAAACGTAGCCGCCCTTGTCGAAGTAAACTCAGAAACAGATTTCGTTGCACGTAATGATCAATTTATCAACCTTGTAAACGAGACAGCTGAAGTCATTGCTAAGAGCAAACCCGTCGATAACGAAGCTGCAATGAAACTTACACTTACTTCAGGAGACACAATAGAATCAGCGTTTGTTGCAGCAACTGCAACAATCGGTGAGAAGATTAGCTTCCGTCGTTTCTCGTTGCTTGAAAAGACAGACGAGCAAACTTTTGGTATTTACCAACACAACGGTGGACGTATTGGTGTTGTTGTAGTGCTTGAAGGTGGTGACGCTGAATTGTCAAAGGCTATCGCAATGCATATTGCGGCAATGAATCCACAAGTCATGAGTTACGATGAACTTGATGAAGACTTCATTCACTCAGAGGTTGCAGAAATGAAGCACAAGATTGAATTAGACAATGAGTCGCGTGCTATGGTTGGGAAGGAACCATTGCCATTCCCAGACTTTGGTTCACGTCTTGAATTTGATGATGCTCACCTAGAAAAGGTTGCAGCAAAATTGAAGGCTGAGTTAATTGCGGAAGGTAAGCCTGAAAAAGTTATCGAAAACAACATTTTGCCTGGCAAGATTGCACGGTACATCACTGATAACACTAAGGTTGACCAAGAATACACACTGTTGTCACAACTCTATGTGATGGACGATTCAAATACCGTTGAAAAATTTCTTGAGTCAAAAGGTTCTAAGGTTATCAGTTTTTCACGCTTTGAAGTGGGTGAAGGTATTGAAAAGAAAGTTGATGATTTCGCAGCAGAAGTTGCAGCACAAGCTGGTTTGTAATTAATATCTATTAATATGAAAAGTATGGTCGTAATTGATCATGCTTTTTTACTTCTTTTCAAGAGAATTGAGACAAAATAAAAAGATGTCGAGTCGACACCTTCAAATTTTAGTTTATCGAACAACTTCTGATCCAACTAAAGTTACAAAGAGGTTGGCCATTTCAGCAGGCGTTTCCTTGCGATTTCGACGAATCCAAGCTTGAGTCAACCCAAAAACAGCATTGGCAAAGTAAATTTTAGCATAGGTGTCTCCAACTTTCCCAGCTCCTTTACGTGAATCAAGGAAAGGATAAACGGTCTCTTCAATCAAGTTAGTTAACTTTTGCAAGATAAAATTATGAATTTCCTTGCTCCCATTTTCTGAGAGTAGTGCAGCATAGATCTCATTATTATTCAGGAATTCATAAGTCTCAAGCAAGGTTTCACGAAGATTTCCTTTATTCTTTTCAAAGACATATTGGATAGTGTTAAAAAGAATCTGTTGATAAAATTCAATCATGTCATACTTATCAGAGTAATGAGTATAAAATCCAGAGCGGCTGATTCCTGCACGTTTTACAAGCTCAGAAGTTGTAATTTGATCAAAAGATTTCTCGCCAAGGAGTTCTGTCATAGCATCCCGAAGAAGTCTCTTCGTGCGATCTCTACGCATATCGTTTTTCATAATATTACACCAATTTTCTAAAGATAGTATTGAATTGATTTGTGTGACCCAAAAACTAGACAACCACAATTCAAACTCTATCTTATACTAAAATACATAGTTAGTCAAAGTTATACAAATATATTGTGAGCAAAAAAAGAAACATGTCTAAACCAAAAATGACTTGAACTGTCCAAAAAAGTTTTGAAATCGATTGATATTAGTGAATGAAATATTTTAATAAAATAAAATTTAGACATAATGTCTAAAAATATTTAAAATATAAAAAAATATACAAATTGACTTTCAATAATCAATTTATAACGAGTTGAGACTTTTGAAGTAAACTGTTTATAAAAATAACTCTTCCAATTTTCTTGCAACACCTGATTCATTATTTGTCCAAGGAAGAATTTCGTCGGCATGTCCAATAAGCCTTTCGGAAGCATTTTTCATAGCATAACCTGTTTGAGCGAATTGAAACATCTCCACGTCGTTATATTCATCACCAAAGGCGATGAGTTGTTCTTTTTTGTAATCAAGTGCTTCAACGAGTTTTTTAAGCCCATAAGCTTTATTGACTCCATGTGGCACGACCTCAAGAATGCTGTCAGGTCCACCCCAGGCTGATACAGAAACTTGATCACCATAATGATTTTGAATTTTCTCGGCTTGCCCAACTCGGTCAGGATTTCGAGTAGAAAGCAAAACGGCGTGGGGATCGCTAGTTAAACGATTAAGTCGTAGATGATTATAGGCTTTAAATTTGCTCACACCGAAGACGGCAGGACTAACTCCTTGAAAATTGTTAAGATAAAATTTACGACGATATTCTGCACCAATAAAATCAAGCTCAAAGTTCTGCTGATGACGCAAAAGATCAAAAACAAAATCCTTCGGAATATAGCGCTTATGCGTATATTTCCAGTCTTTATCACTTGGCAGAGTTACAGTAGCTCCATTAAAATTAACCATGGGTGAGGTTAGTTTGAGTTCGCGATATATATCAATGGCTAGACGGTAAGGACGCCCAGTGGCAATGACAATGAGATGTCCTTTTTCTTCAACTTTATGAAAAATATCCTTGGTGTAATCACTGATGGTATTGTCGCTCATGAGCGTCGTTCCATCAAGGTCAATGGCAATTATCTTTTGATTTTCTGGCATAGTAGTTTGATATTTCATTAATAAAAATTATAGCATAACTCTCGTCTTCACCAGTAGCATTGGCTGGTTGAGTTAACGGATAGCAATGAAAGAAACTCCCTAAAGCTAAGAGAAAAACATGCTTCACGTTTGACGGATTTGTCAGATTTTCTAGGAGTTTTGTTAATTATTGGATTGTTCCAATTTTATTAAACGGTAAGAATCGGAAAATGACCTTGCCTTTCAACTGGGATTTTGTAAAGGTTCCGACCAAGCGACTGTCTGCAGAGACAATTCGATCATCCCCCATTAAGAAGTATCGACCTTCTGGAACTGTCAGGGTGAAATCGGGATTTCCAGAATTATCAACGGTAAAAGCTTTAGAAGTAGTTGCGGTGTCAGCAAAGAATTGACGATCGGCGGTTGTCAAGTTGCTCATTGAAGAACCGGTCAAATAGGTATTTGCCAATTTTCCATTAACAAATTGAGATTTATAGTCTTCGAGCCAAGGCTGTGAGTAAATTTTCCCGTTAATAGTAAGCGTGTCAGCTTTGAATACAAGAATATCACCAGGCATTCCCACTACACGTTTAACAATAGTTTTCCCGGAAGTTGCCATTGGGTCATTTTTAAGTGTTTGGTTAAGAGTTTCTTGTGCGACTACAACATCACCGCGTTCAATTCCGCCCACTCGGAGCATGATCAAACGGTTTCCATTGGCTAAAGTTGGATCCATTGAAGGGCCATCAACTTTGACGCTGTCCCAGATAAAGACACGACTGAGAAGGATAAGTAGAATAACTACTATCAGTGGAAGCCATTCTTTTAAAAATTTTATCATTACATTTCTTCCTATATAAGACCGACGGCTTTTTTTGCTAAACGGTCGACTTTTTCATTTTCTGGAATACCCGTGTGCGCAGCCACTTTCTTAAATTCTATGATTAGTCCTTTGCTTCGAAAAAGCTGAATCGACTGGACATATTTAAGTGAAACTGCCTTTTTAGCTTTCCATCGCCCTTCCGCCCAGTCAGCTAATCCTGTGTAGTCATGATATACAATGACCTTATCCCCAGAAATGAGCTTTTCTTTGTCAATCAAGGCTTTAATTCCACGAATGACTGCGATGCACTCTCCCGAAACGTTTCGTGAAGTAGCCAACTTGGGATCTTTACCAGAGAAAGAGCCTTCAAGAAGATTAGGAATGCAATAAGCACCACCATAAACAGAAGTTGCAATGTTAAAAGAGCCATCAGTGTACATTTTAAAAATACGTGCAGTCATGCCGATATTTTAACATAGATAATAAATTAATTCAAAATTTACAGACGGGGCTATAATGTCAAGTAAGCCCTTGTAATGTCGAAAATTGAATAATTTATTTCAAAAAAAGGATAAAAATTCAAGTCAGGGAAAATCATTAAATTTTACAAGTATAATTGATAAGAGAAAACATTGAAGTTTTTGATTAAGGTCCTTTAACGTTCTAAATACGAGGGACTTTATACTGTGTCAATACTTTTACTTGACCATTGCCAAATTTTATGTTATTATACTCAACGGTATTGTTTACCCCATTTTTGTGGCCCCGGAACCCAAAAATACCTAGTAGGATTCTTACACCTGCTTGTAAACAAACAAATCTAAAGGAAAATACAAATGATCAACAAAACGACATTTATGGGCAATGCTCAAAATGCGGATCGAAAATGGTATGTAATTGATGCTACTGATATCTCACTTGGACGTCTTAGCTCAGTTGTTGCCAGCATCCTCCGTGGCAAGAACAAACCAACTTTTACACCGCATGCTGATATGGGCGACTTCGTTATCGTTATCAATGCTGACAAGGTTAAACTTACTGGTAAAAAGGCAACTGACAAGAAATATCGTCATCATAGCCAATATCCAGGCGGATTGAAAGAAACAACAGCTGGTGCGCTCCGTGATACAGCTTCATGGAAGCTCATTGAACTTTCTGTTAAGGGCATGCTTCCAAAGAATACTTTGGGTCGTGCTCAAGGCATGAAACTTCATGTTTATGGTGGTGCAGAACACAACCATGCAGCTCAAAACCCTGAAGCACTTGATATCTCAGGCATTATCTAAGAAAGGACGTACATTTAAATGGCACAAGTTCAATATGCCGGCACAGGCCGTCGTAAAAATGCAGTCGCTCGCGTACGTCTCGTACCCGGCACAGGTAAAATTATTGTAAACAGCAAAGATGTTGAAGAATACATTCCATCTGCAGCAATGCGTTTGGTCATCAATCAACCATTTGCTGCTACTCAAACTGAAGGCGGTTATGATACACTCGTAAACGTTAATGGTGGTGGTAAATCAGGTCAAGCAGGAGCTATCCGTCATGGTATCTCTCGTGCCCTTCTTGAAGTGGATCCTGACTTCCGTCAATCACTCAAACGCGCTGGACTCTTGACTCGTGACGCTCGTATGGTTGAACGTAAGAAACCAGGTCTTAAGAAAGCTCGTAAAGCTTCACAATTTTCAAAACGTTAATTTTATTTATATATCAATGTTCAAGGCGTTTCACAAATCAATTTGTGAAGCGTCTTTTTTGAGTTGGTACCAGTTTTAATAATATTAATATTTGCTATAAGTTAGCATTTCTTAAATTTGTTCAAAGACCGTTTCAGACTGGTTAGTAAGTGCCACCTGTATAGCGTAAATTTGTTTGATGCCAGTGAGCTATTCATTCATTCAATGATAGTTAAGGCGGCCAGTGTGAAGCGTCTGATTAATACTGTCTTTGCGATCAATATAAGTAAAAATAAGTTGTATATTGGTTTATTCAATGTCAAACTGCTTTAGTTCTTCTTGCATTGAAAATTCGCACAGTTCCCATTTGAAATAAATGTAATCAAGAAATCCAGTATTTCCTTCAATTTAATAGGGATTTTCACGAAATGGGTCAAGATAAATGAAAGCCAATTCCAATTATTAGAATTAGAACGAGAAAGCAAAATAATAGTTATTCAAGGACTTTCTTTTATCATGTTCTTCAATTAAGTAAATTTGTTTACGACCAACTGAGAAACCTGAAGAAAAAATACAATTTTGAATCTTTTATTAATCTCATCATTCCAATTAGGTAATAGTTTTTAGCTGTTTTTATGTCAGTTTTATCATTTAGCTAGTTAGCAATATCTTTACAATAAGTAAATTCTTAGAAATAAAAAGACAACCAATTTTGAACACTTTTACGATTAAATATTCAATTTTTACCTACATCGTGTTTAAGTCTCTCTTTTGTGTTTGTAGGAGATGGAGTCCGAAGTTAGGCACGTTCTCGCAGTATTCTTGTAAGGAGCGGATTTTCGTGATTGTGGAGCTGCTCCGCTTGTAGGAATCGATGCAAGTGTTTTTCCCTGATGTTTAATTCCTTTACTTTCCAATAAAACTTGAGTGCCAGGGTGTTTTCCTCCGACAGAGTGGCGGCAACCTATGTTCTAGCTATCGGTCACCGCACTGATCACAGCTGCTATGCTCTAGGGTTTTTCAGTGATTGCAAGTTTTAATTTTTTTCCTTTCTGCATTGGCATGCAAAAAAGGCAACCGATTTCTCGATTGCCCTTACATGGCAGCAATTATTTACTTTGAGATGCTGTCATTCCAGCTTCTGTAATGCTGCTCATTATGGAAAGTGTAATGTTTCGGCAAATTGAAATTTAGCATAAATAAGTTTAGTAAGGCTTACTGGTCCCTAGACTCCTGTGCCTTATTGAATTCATCTACACGTTTTTGATCAACCTTCATGATTCCTTCACCAGAAATCATATCTGAATTGAATACAAGGTCGTAATCCGGATCTTTGGGCTTATATTGATTAACGCCGAATGCAACGCTGTTTGCCGGAATGCTCTTGGTAATAATTGCACCCGCCCCAACGACAGTATTCATGCCAATGATAACTGGTCCTAAAATCTTGGCCCCGTCCGCAACGATGACATTCTCTGCGAGAATCGGACTTCCTACGTTTTCCCACTGCTTATGTGGTTTATTGTATCGCATATTTGAGCCAATTGTAACGTTCTGATAAATTACAACGTTCTTGCAAATTTTAGCGGCTACAATTGTACAACCGCGTGCATGGTGTGCGAAAAGAACACTCTTATCCATATCAGCACAACGAATTTCGCAGCAATAACGTTGTTCCAATAAATTTGCGGCTTTTGCTTTTTCTGCCGTATTGGCAGAGAAACAGTTGATTTCCAACAGTTCCTCAAATGTCATCTCTTCCATAATAATAACCCTCTATTCTTGCTTAGTCACGAACCGATCAATTATGTTATAGTTCTTCAGGTTCAATCGGAAATTCATACTCAGAATATTTTAACACGCTCACTCATCTAAAACAAGCCGGAACATCGTTGATCCGGCTTGTCGGCCTTAGATGTGATGGGAATGCCTAGGCAACAATCATGAAAATGTTCAGGATTGCATTTAGGTGGGACGAGAGGCCGTTCTTCCCACCTTTACTGTGGCTTTGCATTATAATTCGCTCGAAGGGCTGTCAATGAAAAAAGACCAATCGTTCTTCCGCTCCGTTTCACCATCGGAAGTCTCCGGTTCATCTTTTTGCTCGGTTCCCTCATCTGGTAAATCAGATCATCCATCATTCGGATCGGATTCTTCATCTTCGTCCCCGACATAATCGTATCGACGGGGTTGGGTTTCCGTCTTCACAGTCTACGTCAGTTGGTATTTTTTGAGAACAGGGTGAAAGCGTGTCATGGACTTCACCCAGAACTAGCTCATAACCACCGCTTGCGCGGGGGACGGACAATGGTTGAAACCAACACGCCATATTCCTGATGCTCTACCCGGTTTCTTTCATGAAATCATCGTCCCACACCTGAAACGAATGGTCGGGAAACGGGTGCAACACCGAAAGTGGCATATCCATGACCTTTTCCCTCTTGGCGTCCTCGCAGGTTTCTTCCGTGGAGATAATATTATCGTGCTGTTCAGACTTATATTTTTGGCACTACTTTCAATCTTCAACACCGTCCTTGTTCAGCTCCCGGTCTGCCTTGGCAGCCTTTCCTTTGAAGCCGTGCGCTGATTTCTTTGGAATAGTTGGTACAGCTGTCTGACATTGTCAGCAGAATGCTGTCGATTTTGAGCTTAAGGTTGATCTACTGATGAACCTTATTAACCGTTTGCAAAAGCTGTTCGCGAGGTCCTTGACCGGAAGGTACTGCGCCTGAACGGGAATGAGTGCGATGTCAGCGCTGCGGCCAGCACGTTGACGAGCGAAAACTCCATGCCGGGAAGCTCGATATTGGCGGGCATGAGATTGACGCCCTTGCCGGGGTGGTAGCTCGTTTAGAACCTTGTCCATCAGCAGCCTCTTTTCCTTCTTGCGCCAGCCCGATGCTGAGATTGGCGCAGGTCGTGATCTTGTTGGCATCGCCCTTTTGGTTGGCGAAAGCAATTGCATTGTTCATTTGACTTTTCATCTCTGGTTGAAGTAGAAAAAGGACATTCCATAAGCAAGAACGTTCTAAAAATATAATAGGATTATTCAATTTCTAGAGATAAATATTGCTTCTTAACTGCCTGTAAACCCTTGATATTACTGATTTTTGAATAAATGTCGTAAGAACACTCACACCAGTCTTTTAATGTGAATTCTAAATTGCAAATTGCAAATTTAATTTAGCCACCCCGATACATCTGAAGTGGTGTCTGATACTTGAACATTTTTCTTGGATAATGAGCCATCCAAGTCTCAATCTTGGCAACAGCCTGAGCTGTTGTTTGTTTTGTTCCTTTGGGTAAGAAACGTCTGATCATGCGGTTATGATTCTC
>NZ_JACHHV010000023.1 GCF_014202895.1 Lactovum miscens | reverse complement strand
TGAGAATCATAACCGCATGATCAGACGTTTCTTACCCAAAGGAACAAAACAAACAACAGCTCAGGCTGTTGCCAAGATTGAGACTTGGATGGCTCAATATCCAAGAAAAATGTTCAAGTATCAGACACCACTTCAGATGTATCGGGGTGGCTAAATTAAATTTGCAATTTTTTTAATTTTTTATAAAAGTTTCAATTTTTGTATCAAATTTTATAAAACTTAAGAATAAATTTATTTAGAAGATGAAAGCTTATAAAAAAACTTCCTTAAATATTCAAAATTTGCGTTTGATGGTGCATTATTTGAAGAGTGGGCACATCCTGACAAGGTGATACTAATTACTTACAAAATCTATGGCATCATTTTTTCAACAAAGTAAATTAAGCATAGTTTAGCTAAAAATATAATATGAAAAAAATAAATAACATAAATCAAGAAAAAAATTTCAGCTATTCTGACCTATTCTTTGAAAAAGGGAATTATATATTAAAAATTAAACAACTTCTACTTGCTTTAGTTGGATGGTTCTGCTTTATAGTCCCGACATTTATAACAATTGATTCTTTTTTGTATTATTTATCCAAAGAGAAGTATGGATGGATGTTCTGGGATTATTCTGAGGGAATAATTGAAATTAAGTTTTTACTTGTAGTTCTTTCTTTTTGTGTGATTATTACATTTTTATACGCAATCAGTATGACCATTATTCAAAATAACCGAAGAGAGTCTGTTATTGAAAAATGGCCAACTTTTGATTCTGTTTCTAGTATTGAACGAGGGAAAAACGCAGAAAAATTTATTGAGGAACGCTTTGGAGAAGAAAAGTTCAGACATAATGTAAAATATTTTGAAGTTGTGCCTGAAAAAAACCTACCAAATAATGAGCTCTCTAAAGCAATAAGGGCGGAAATGGACGATTATGATAAATAATAGTTTTGGGCAAATATTGGCAGGAAGTAATGGTTTTCAAATAGTTTTATCTATTTTTTTCTTAATATTATGTCTGTACCCTGTTATTGGAGCGTTGTTTTGGTTTTTTGGTTCTCTAAGTTATAGATTTTTAAAAAAGGGAAAAAAAGAGCTCAATTTTATTAATTTATTGCCCAAAGAGCAACCCATGATTACTATTATGGTTCCTGCACATAATGAAGAAATTATGATAGAAGAAACTGTTGAGTATTTAGCAACAATGTTAAATTATAGCAATTATGAAATACTAGTTATTAATGATGGAAGTACAGATCAGACATTATCCATTCTTCGCAAGATGCAAGAAAAACACAATAAATTACGTGTAATAAATGTTTTGAAAAATCAAGGGAAGGCTCATGGGTTTAATATTGCAACTTATTTTGCAAAAGGTGAGTATATTTTAAGCAATGATGCAGATACAATTCCTGAGAGAGATGCATTAATGAAGTATATGAATTATTTTATTAATGAAGAGGATATAAATACTGCAGCTGTAACCGCGAATATGGATGTACAAAATAGAACAACTATCTTAGGAAAATCTCAAACCGTTGAATTTTCTAGTATCGTTGGGGTAATTAAAAGAAGTCAAACTTCGATTAACGATTCAATGTACTCATACAGTGGTGCAAACACAATGTATAAGAAACAATTTCTTACAGATGTTGGGGGCTTCAGGCAGGATAGAAGTACTGAAGATATAAGTATTGCTTGGGATCATTTGATGTTTGGTGTAACTCCACGATTTGCTCCAGATATCTTGTTTCATATGAATGTGCCAGAATCTTTACCCCAGCTTTACAAACAAAGAAAACGTTGGGCACAAGGTGGTACTGAGGTTTGGTTTACAAATTTTTTAAAATTCATTATGCACTCAATAAAGTATAGGTATGTACTATCTATGTTTTTAGATACAACGCTTTCAATTATTTGGTCATTCTTCTTTTTTATTTCCACAGTTATTTTTATATTGCTAATGATATATTTTCTATTAATCGGTAATTATGAACGCATCTGGCATGGATTAGCAATGTCTTTTATATTTGTAACATTTGAGCTAATAGCAGGAACATTTCAATTATTATCAGCGTTAATATTAGACAGTAAAGGAGAAAAATTTAGATATTTTATTTTTGCTCCTCTTTATATGCTTTTATTTTGGATAGTGAATCCCTTAACAATTGTGACAACCTTTATTCCAGCTTTGAAAACTTATTTTGGGAAAAATGATCATTATGGAGCTTGGGTTAGTCCTGCTAGAAAAAGTTTGAAAAAAGGATAAAATATGTTAATAAAGATTATGTCAATTATTATTCTAATTTTTATTGTCTTATGTTTGTTAGGAATTCTAATTAGTTATTTTTGGGCAAAAAGGCAAAAATCAATTTATCCTAAAACAATGGAGAATATTGACAACTATACTTTTTATTTTCAAACGATTATAGATAATAAGGGAAATACATCTGGTTTAGAAGCATTACTTAGAAAATTTGATGATCAAAAGCAAGAATGGTTATTCCCAGATGATATTAATCAATTTACCTTGCGAGAAGTGGTACATTTACTTCAAAAAAGTTTAATAAATATAAGCTATCCTTCAAGTTTTTTGGCTATCAATATAAGTTTAATGCAGCTTTCTGATCCACGTTATGAGTATTTTATTAGGTGGGTAAAGGGAGAATGCTATCCTATGGAGTTACGAATTGAATTTAATGTAGAATTATCTGATAAAATAGGTTTCTTAATGAAAGTAAGAATAAAGAAAAATTTGAAAATTAGTAAAAAAATAGGTGTTCATGTAATTTTAGAAAAAGTAAAACCAGATAAAAGTTACTATAAAAAAATTAAATGGCTTTTAAAATATATTTATGGTGTAAAAATTCCTTTATCAAAATTTTATAAGAAAAATGATGCAGAGTGGTTTTATTTAAATATTGGTGACTGGGTACGCTTAATTAAAACAAAAAATAAAAAGATAGATATAACAGAAGTTGAAGATATTGAAGGCTTAAATCTCGCTAATAAATTAACCATGGATAATAGACAAGGTTATTTCATAAATAAACCTCATTATGAAGAATAGCTTTCACAAATAAATATGTGTATTTTTGTAAGTGAGTGAACGGTTTTCAATTTGCAAAATATGGGGTTAGAGTACCAGTACTTATAGAATATAATTTATAATTTCAAATTTTAAGCTCTTTGCAAAAAATTATATATAGCTAATAGCTAACTAAAAACACAATAAAATGAATGAAAAAAGAGCTGGATGTATCCAACTCAATACCTTTTATATTATTCAAGTATAGAATACAAAAAATTATTTTGACCTAAAAATATTGCTTGTGGAGTGCTGAACAGATTTCTTTTTGAGTAATTAATTCCTATAAAAGAATGTTAAATTGACAAACTTACTTCAGTTTTAATTGGGTATTTAGATTAAACTTGTAATTCACAAAAAATTTGAAATATTAGTACGCCATAGATAAGAATGATAGTAAGTCCAAAAAAATTCTCCAACAGACTTTTCATAAAAAAGTGATATGGAACTGGTCGGGAAGGCTATTTTATTTTTGTTGATTTTTTACGAACATGGCATCACCAAAGCTGAAGAAGCGGTATTTTTCTTCAATTGCATGATTATAAGCATCAAGTATAAAATCTTTTCCAGCAAAGCTTGCAACAAGCATAACTAGTGAGGTACCTGGGAGGTGAAAGTTTGTGTTGAAAGCATCCACTATTTTCCATTCATAACCTGGCATAATGAAAATGTCAGTCCAACCTGAATCGGCTATTATTTCGCCATTGAACTTGCTTCCAATTGTCTCAAGTGTGCGAATTGAAGTTGTCCCACTTGCAATGATTTTGTGACCAGTTGCTTTAACTTCACGAAGGGTTTCAGCAGCCTCTTCAGATAGCCGGTAGAATTCACTGTGAAGTCGTTCTGTATCAATATTTGCTTTACTTAGGGGTTTGAAAGTACCTAAACCAACATGAAGGGTCAGCTCAACAATGTGAACTCCCTTTGCCTCAATTGCATCCAACAATTCCTTTGTGTAATGCAAACCAGCAGTTGGGGCTGCTGCAGAGCCTTGCTCTTTGGCATATACAGTCTGATACCGTTCTTGATCTTTCAATTGCTCATGAATGTAGGGAGGAAGCGGCATTTCGCCAAGAGACTCGAGCACTTGTAAAAAGATGCCTTCATAAATAAATTTCATGAGACGAATCCCGTCTTCTCCCTCAGCAATGACCTTGGCTTTTAAACGCCCATCACCAAAGCTAACCTTTTCACCAACCTTCATCTTACGCGCAGGTTTTGCTAAACATTCCCAGATATTGTCACCCTTGTCTTTCAAAAGAAGTAGCTCAACGTGACCATGTGTCTCTGACCGCTCCCCGTGCAAACGGGCAGGGAGTACACGAGTATTATTAAGGACAAGTGCATCGCCAGCTTCAAACTCATCCAAAATGTCGTAGAAGTGTTTGTCTTGCATTGATCCAGTAATAGGATTAAGAACCAGAAGGCGTGACGCATCACGTTTTTCAAGCGGAGTTTGGGCGATTAGTTCGTCAGGTAAGTTATAATCAAATTCTTTAATATCCATACGAAACATTATAACAGAATTCATTATATAGTTTATTTTTTTATCTTTTGCTGTCTTCATTTTTTTGTGATAAATGACATAATATTTGAATCACTGAGTCAAATTATTATGATTTTGGAATTTTGTTTTGGATATTTCACGATAATCGTTTTAAGTTCCTCTGCCCGTATGATTGCCAATAAATTAAAAAGAAGCAATAAAAGATAAACTCAATTTTTTCGACATAAACATGATGTATTTTATTTTTTTTAATAGTTTTGAATAATTAAGAAATATTTTGTAAATTCTAATACTTTTTCATTCTGATTGGATTGGTGAGTCAATTTACAAAGATATATTAACTATTAAAAAATATGAAATTTTTAACTCCCTTGCTTATTTTTAGTTAAAGCAATGTATTAAAATCAAATTTGATTTTCACAAGCCTAAATGATAGGTTGCTTCAATGAATGAAAAAGTCTGTTTAAAATTCTTAATTTTCATGATTTGTAAAAGTATTTGGAGAATTAATAAGTTATCTCCTTTTCATGATTTTTTTTTGAGTTTCTTAAATAAATTTTCAAAAGGCCTTGCGGAAATTAAAAAAATAATCTATAATTGGTGTATACCAAAAATAAAAGGAAGATAACCATGAAAATCATTAAAGTTAAAGATCCACAAGAAGGCGGAAAAGTCGCATTTGAACTTTTCAAAGAGGCATTATTAAAAGGTACGAAAGTACTAGGCCTTGCGACAGGTTCAACACCTGTTTCATTCTATAATGAAGTTACAAGATCAAACCTTGATTTAAGCGATTTAACTTCTATCAACCTTGATGAATACGTAGGACTTGATGGAACATCTGATCAATCTTATCGTTACTTTATGCAAAAGCATCTTTTTGATAAGAAGCCTTTTAAAGAAACATATGTACCGAATGGTAAAGCGACTAATCTTAATGAATTTGTAAAAGAATACGATAAAATAATTGATGAGCACCCAATTGACTGGCAAGTGCTTGGACTAGGTCAGAATGGACACATAGGTTTCAATGAACCAGGAACTCCAACTACGATTACTACTCACGTGGTTAACTTGGCGGAGTCAACTATAAAGGCCAATGCCCGCATGTTTGAGAATGAATCAGATGTCCCACGTCAAGCGATTTCAATGGGCATTGCTTCAATTATGAAATCTAAACAACTTGTTGTGATGGCTTGGGGAGTTGAAAAGGCTGATGCTGTAAAAGGAATGATTGAAGGCCCTGTAACTATTGAACTTCCAGCATCTATTCTTCAAACCCGTGACAATGTAACTGTTATTGTAGATGAAGCAGCAGCTTCTAAATTATCTAAGTAAACAACCAAAATCATATAAAACCTGAGTGATCAGGTTTTTTTATTTATTATTCAAGTTTATTTTTGGTGGCGTACATAATAATATGCTTTTGTTTAATAAAATGAATTATCAAAAAATTTGTTATAGTTCAAATTTCACTACCCAGAATAAACTGTTAATAATTTCTAGAGTATAGCAATGATCTATTTATAAATGTAGTGGTAAGAAAATTATTATTCTCGAAACGCATTGGCATATAGACACTAATAAATTATATTAATAAATAATCATAAATCATAAATGAAATCTTTAAGATAGTAGTTAATAAAACTGTAAAATTTAATGATAATCTTTTTGGTTAAATTGATCTTAGTTTAAATTTTAAAAATAATTATTTAAAAAATTAGTGAAAATAAAATAACTAAAGTTAAAAATGTAATTTCTCAATGTAATTCTTGTTTATTTATGATTCAAATGCCAAAAAAGTTAAATGCTCAATAATATCTATTATAAAGTTAATTAATGAGTGACTAGATAATTTTTTTCACCCCGACTGAATGAATTTCTCCTTTGCCTTAAATCTTCCAGTCAGTTTTATCAATAAAACAAAACTAAAACATAACCAAAAGTTATATGTGAAAAGTCATGTATAGATGAAATTCTGCTATAATTATTATTATGAATTTATTACTAAATGGTTTGAATGAAAAGCAAAGAGAAGCTGTAGAAATGACAGAAGGGCCGCTTTTAATAATGGCTGGAGCGGGGTCCGGTAAAACGCGTGTTCTGACTCACCGTATTGCATATTTAATTAATGAAAAGATGGTCAATCCTTGGAATATATTAGCTATTACCTTTACTAATAAAGCTGCTCGTGAAATGCGTGAACGTACGATTCATTTAAACCCAGCAGCTCAAGATTCGATGATTGCGACTTTTCACTCAATGTGTGTGCGTATATTACGTCGAGATGCTGATCAAATAGGTTATAGCCGTAACTTCACCATTCTTGATACTTCTGATCAAAGAACCGTAATAAAACGTATCCTCAAAGAGTTTGATTTGGATCCAAAGAAATTGGATCCAAAAACAATTCTTGGAGCAATTTCTAATGCGAAAAATGAATTAATTGATGAAGTAGCATATGAAAAGTCAGCTCAACCTAGCAATCCTATGACTATGTTGATTGCACGTTGTTACAAATCCTATCAAAAGGAATTACGTAAATCTGAAGCCATGGATTTTGATGATTTAATCATGCAAACACTACGACTTTTTCATGAGGTGCCAGAGACCTTGGCCTATTATCAAGGCAAATGGCAATATATCCATGTGGATGAATACCAGGATACTAATCGTGCCCAATATGAGCTGGTTAAATTGATTGGTGAACGATTTGGTAATGTCTGTGTGGTGGGAGATGCTGATCAGTCAATCTATGGTTGGCGTGGAGCTGATATGCAAAATATTCTCGACTTTGAAAAAGATTATCCTTCTGCCAAGGTTGTTCTTTTAGAAGAAAATTATCGTTCTACAAAGACAATTTTAGCAGCAGCAAATCAAGTCATAAAAAACAATGTCAATCGGCGAGATAAGAATCTTTGGACTTCCAATGATTCTGGACCGTTGATTACTTACCATCGCGCCAGTGACGGTGTAGAAGAAGCGGTTTTCGTAGCAAAACAGATTTCGGATAATGTGCGTTCTGAAGGGAAAAAGTACGCAGATCATGCAGTTCTCTATCGTACAAATTCACAATCTCGTACTATTGAAGAGGCTTTGCTCAAGTCAAATATTCCTTATAAAATGGTGGGCGGAACAAAATTCTATAGTCGAAAGGAAATTCGTGATCTAATTGCGTATTTAAACATTTTGGCAAATTCGAATGATGATATTTCATTTGAACGGATCGTAAATGAGCCAAAAAGGGGCGTTGGACCTGGTACATTAGAAAAGCTTCGTAATTTTTCAGTAAACCAAGGTAAATCAATGTCATCTTCCCTCTTAGATTTACCTTTATCTTCAATTGTAGGGAAAGCAGCCGGAAGTCTTTATGATTTAGGTTTGCAATTGGATATTTTAAGAAATTCACTTGATAAGATGACCATCACTGAGATATTGGAGGAAATTATTGCCAAGACAAATTATGTTGGCTTTCTTTTGCAACAAAATACTATTGAGGCACAAACGCGTATTGAAAATATTGATGAATTTAAGTCTGTTACTCAGGACTTTGATAAAAAAAATGAATCAACAGAAAATTTAGTAAATGAAACCGGATCAGAACGGCTCTCTCGTTTTTTGAATGATCTTTCACTAATAATGGATACTGACTCTGTGGATGATGAATCAGAACAAGGCGTGACTTTGATGACGCTTCACTCGGCTAAGGGCTTAGAATTTCCGATTGTTTTCATAGTTGGGATGGAAGAGGGAATTTTCCCCCTTTCACGTGTTAATGAAGACCATGACGAACTTGAAGAAGAGCGCCGTTTAGCCTATGTTGGGATTACTAGAGCGGAGAAGCGTCTCTATCTTACAAACGCTAATTCTCGTGTGCTTTATGGTAAATTAAGTTATAATCGCCCGAGCCGTTTCATTTCTGAAATTGAGGAAGAGTTAATTGAATTTACGGGTCAAGCACGGGGCCGCAATACCAGCTTCAACGTCGAATTTTCAGGATCTGGTGCAAGATTCTCAGCTGATCGTAACTTTGGTGTATCGGGGGCATCAAATTCCTCATCTACAAGACGCGTGGATAACTCAGAAGAAAAACTACCTTGGAAAAAAATGCCTGAGGAACCAACTGTTAACTGGCACATGGGAGATACTGCCCGTCACAAAAAATGGGGTGACGGTGTAGTACTTTCTGTGACAGGCTCTGGCAACAATCTTGAGCTTAGGATTAACTTTCCTGAAGTTGGGCAAAAACGATTGTTGGCTAAAGTTGCACCAATTGAGAAAGTATGAATAACACCAATTTTAAAATTTGAGAAAGTAGAATTCACCACTAGGTGTGCATTAATTGATAGAGTCAAACAAAAAGCCACAGTACCCCTGTCTTTCTCTACTTGATAAATGATCATCCTTGACTTAGTTTTTGGTGAGGTGAAGAGGATGGTTCTGTCTACTAAGCATGTATATCTGATTTATCATCTTAAAATTTTGTTCCGTAATCGTTGTTGTCTCGTTGGAAGCTAATCACAGTAGGCTTTTCTATATATTGAGAGTGATAAATAAATTAAGAAGTTTTGTTATTTTTTTGAGAAAGAATGTGGAAAAAAATGATTGAAAAAACGCGTTGTGACTGGTGTCTCTCCTCTGAAAATATGATGCATTACCACGATACTTTTTGGGGAACACCACTCCATGATGATCAAGAACTTTATGCCAAGCTTGTACTAGATTTAAACCAAGCTGGTTTATCTTGGAATACAATATTAAATAAGATAGAAAATTTTTATGCTGCTTTTGATAATTTTAACATCGAAAAAGTTGCAAAATACGATGATACTGATCGTGAACGTCTGATTCAGAATGAGGGAATTATTCGAAACAAGCTGAAAGTTAATGCGGCCATTGTCAATGCTCAAAAGGTTCTGGCTATTCAGAAAGAGTTCGGGTCTTTTGATGCTTATCTTTGGGGGGTTGTGAACAGGAAAGTCGTCGAAAATCATCTTTCAGATGAAGCTAGTCGGCCTGCCTCAACTGAGCTTTCAGATCGGATTTCTAAAGATATGAAAAAAAGAGGTTTTAAGTTTACTGGTACGACGGTTATCTATGCGTACCTACAAGCAGTAGGAATTGTCAATGATCATTTAACTTCTTGTTTTAGGTATCAAGAATTAACTTCCCAAAATAAAAGTTAGAACAGCCACATGGTGGCGATTTTTCTTGTTTGTTGTGAATGTGCTAGAATGTAATAATGACGAAGCACTCAGCAGACTTTATAGACATTGACCATTATCGAGATTTAGCTCAGCAGAAACACAAAGAACATGCTAAGTTTCTTGCTCAAGTCAAAAAAAAGCCACCTAAACATTTGGATGAAATTACTGCTGAGATCCACTATGAAGTCTTTCGGGAGATTGACTGTACTAAATGTGCTAATTGCTGTAAAACACTCGGTCCTGACTTTAAGGAAGCTGACATTGAACGTATTGCTAAGTATCTACGGATGAGTTTGCAAGGTTTTGAAGCCAAATATCTACGAGTAGATGAAGATGGCGACAAGGTCTTTCAGGCAATGCCATGTCCGTTTTTAGGAACAGATGACCTCTGCACGATCTATGAAAGTCGTCCTAAGGCCTGCCGTGATTTTCCTCACACGGATCGCAAAAAAATTTACCAGATTAACCATCTGACTTTAAAAAACACAGAGTACTGTCCTGCTGCTTATGAGTTTGTTGAAAAACTTAAAACAAAGTTGAAGTAAACTGTTGAAAAATTTTGTGATTTTATTTAATAGCCTAAGGCTTGTTTTATAAAATGAAAAGAGAGGTAAAAGTGGATTACATTTCATGGATACGAAGCAAAGTTGGACATGACAAGATTATTTTAAATTTTGTCGTGGCATTGATTAGGAATAAACAAGGAAAAATCCTAATGCAAAAGAGGGTAGATTCAGGGCTATGGGGATTTCCAGGTGGCTGTATTGAGATTGGTGAAAGCTTTGAAAAGGCGCTACGCCGCGAAGTTTTTGAAGAAACTCAGATTCAGGATTTCGAGATTGTGACACAGTTAGGCGCCTATAATTGGTTAAATCTCACTTATCCAAATGGCGATATAGCTCAGCCAATTGATATTTGGTACGTTTGTAATTTTAATGGAGAGGTTGACTTAACATACAAGGATGAAGAAACAAGTGAACTTCGCTGGGTGAATTTTTCCAAATTAGATGTTGAACTATTCAATAAAAATTTTGCTATAGCAATTGAAGATTATTTAAAATGGGAAAGTACCCATATGAAAGTAGGAGAATAAATGTCAGTCGGAAGTTTAGTAACAGATTATTTTGAAGCTGTCGATTCAATGAAGACAAATCGTGTAGCCAGTTTCTTTGCTGAGGATGGAACTCAGCGCTTTGGAAATAGTGCTGCCCTCATTGGGATAGATGCAATTAAAAAAATGTATTCCGAGTTTTTCGAATCAATCACTGAAATCCATCATGAAGTCCTCGCAATTACTACCGGAAAGTTTTTAGAGAATGGTGAGCGCCGAACAATTATTATGGTAGAAGTATCTGTGACATACATAAAAAAGAATAATTCGAAAGTCATTTTGACAAATGTAGTGACCATTCGGATGAATAAAGATAAAATTCAAGACTTTCGAGTCTTCGGGGATCCTGGACATATCTTTTCGTGAGAAAACTTACGTCTAAATACTAGAAATACTAAATTTGATGAAAAAAAAAACAAGATTTGATGAATTTGTCAAATCTTGTTTTTTTTCAATGGATATAGTTAACCTTTGTCGGAACCTGCCGTAATTCCATTTACATAGAATTTTTGCATAAAGATAAACAAAATGGTAATAGGAATGGCAATTATTACACATCCTGCGATGAAGGAAACAAAGTATTGTGAACTTGCTCCTCGTGAGTTATTTATCATATTCTGGAGACCATATGCAATAGTTCGATTTTCTGGAGCTTGTCCACCTAAAATAATACTTGGTAAGAGGAAATCAAGCCAGGGGCCCATAAATGACATCAGGGCTGTGTAAATTAGCATCGGGCGAGCAAGTGGAAGTGTAATGTGAGTGAAAATTTGCCAACGAGTAGCACCGTCAATCATGGCGGCTTCATCAACTGAGCGAGGTATTGTATCTAAGAAACCTTTGACAATGTAAAATCCGAGACCTGCACCACCAATATAGATTAATGTTAATCCAACTAAGTTAAGCATATTAAGAGCCTTTAAGATGTAATACAAAGAAATCATAGACATCAACCCAGGAAACATTCCCAAAATCAAAGCAAATTGAAGAAAAGGTTTGCGCAACTTGAAACGTAGGCGAGACAAGGCATAGGAAACAATAATATTTAGGAAAGTGCTCCCTACCATTGTAACCAAAGCTACAACTAAGGTATTTACCAGCCAGCTTCCATAAGGAAAAATGGGGTTATTAAAGAGCTGAAAGTAATTATTAAATGTCCAATTGTGAGGAATGAAGGTTTGGATAAATCCAGTAAAGTTATTAGTTGAGAAACTGGCCAGTATCATCCAAATTATTGGAAAAATCCAAACTATTGCTAAAAAAATAACCAATATATATCTTGAGATTAAGGAAAGCCTCTTCTGACTCTTATACGATTTCATGATTAACCCTCCTTAAATGCACTAGTTCTACGATAGGCTACGAGTGATATAGATGCCATAATAATGAAAATTATTATTCCAATTGCGGAGCCGACATTGTAGTTTGGTACTGACTTCAATGTAATGTTATAAAGCCAGGTAATCAATAAATCAGTTGATCCAGCTTGATAGTAATTCGCATTCAACGGGCCACCTCCAGTCAAGAGGAAGATAACGTTGAAATTATTTATATTTCCCATGAATTGTTGAATGAGCGCTGGAGTCATGACAATAAGAATTTGCGGGAAAGTAACTGAGCGAAAAATCTGAAAAATGTTAGCACCATCAATCCGAGCTGCTTCAATCTGATCTTGTGGAAGATTTTGAATGATTGCCGTAGCGACTAGCATAGTTACTGGAATACCAATCCACATATTGATAAAAATTACTGAAAATTTAGCTAACATCGGATCTTGTAAAAACTGAATAGGAGCACTGATCCAGTGATTAGTCTGAAGCCAAGTATTAAGAGGTCCTTCATTATCCAGAAAGATGTTCATCATCAATAAAGATACAAATTGTGGTACAGCAAATACAATTACGAAAATCGTCCGCCAAAGTCCTTTGAATTTAACTCCCTTTGATTCAATAAGAAGGGCAAGAAAAATGCCACCAAAGAAAGTAGTAACTGTAGCTGCAATTGCCCAAATGATTGTCCAACCTAAGACATGGAAGAAGGTATTTCCCGTATTTCCAGTAAAAATCTGTCCAAAGGATTGAAAACCCGCCCAAGAAAAACCTATTGGATGATATTGGTTAAAATTCGTGAATGCAATTGTAATATTTAAAAGCAAAGGAGCAACCGTAAAAGCGAAAATTCCGATTAAGGGAATGATCATCAACGTTGCATAAAGCCGGCTGTCAAGAAGTGAGGCAAGATCTTCTTTCGTAGTTGGAATATGTTTTTTATCCCGATTTAAGCTATATAAATGTTTTGTTGAATGAAGACTTGTGACATAGATTAAAATTAATAATGCAATAACAATAAGCGAAAGTAATCCGAATAGCAGGATAATCAAAGAGTTATCAGGTTGTTTTGTCACATAAACGCCTTGAGCAGCATCAAATACTGGAGAAGTCTTTTTGTTTATGCCTAGACTTGAAAGCATGCTTAATGAACTGATACCACTAAAGGCAAACCAAGCTAAAAAGGCGATTTCAATTAGAAGAAATGAAACACCCTTTAGCCATTGCTTATTTTTTATTTGGCTGATACCCATAACAAAGAAACTTAACTTGGTAAAAACATCGCCATTGTTCCAAGCCTCTCTGAAAGTTGCTTCTTCAGGTAATTTATTTTTCTTTTTGAACATAAATTTGTCCTTTATTAATATGAAAACAAAAGAGATTGAGTCTTACCCCAACCTCTCTTGCGAGACATCTAATGATTAGTTGGTTGCTTTAGAAATAGCTGCAACGAATTTGTCAAGTTGTGCTTGGTATTGGTCTGCAGGAATCTTTCCAGCTTCAGCATTTTGAATCATTGGAGCCGCTAAAGTCCAGAAAGTTGCCATTTCAGGCATTTTAGGCATCAAAGTATCGTTTTTTACTTGCTTTATGACGGCTTGAGCAACTGGATCAGACTTAATTGTTGAATCGCTTTGATCTTTAGTTGAAACTGGTATAGCAGCATTCGCTTTATAAAGAGCCATTTGTGATTCAGCGTTAGAAAGATATTTAGCTAGTTCTGAAGCAGCTACTTGATATTTTGAAGCTGAATTAACAGCTAAAGTACCAACACCAGAGAAGGCTTGCATTTGTTTAGTACCATTACCAAAGTCAATCTTTGGAAGAGTTGTTACACCAAAATCATTTGCGAGGAATTTTTTGATATTTTGAGAATCCCAAGGTCCATCAAGAACAGCGGAAGTTTTTCCAGATTGCAAATCAGCTAATAGAGCAGAACCAGATTGTTTAACTCCAGGATTAGAAGCCTGTTTAGCAAACCAAGACATAACTTGAACACCAGGAGCTGTGTTTGCATCAGTTCCATCTAAAGTCTCACTGTCTTTACCAAATAGAACAGTACCATTTGAAAGGAATGCTGGGTACCAGTTGTATGAGTTTGTAAAATCAGTACCAATTACTTTGTCCGCTGTAAAATCAGTCCAAGCTGCAGGCGCTGTTGTAAATTTAGACTTATTATAGAAGATTAAATTTGATTGTTGGTCTTGTGGATAAGCATACATTTTACCTTTCCAAGTTACAGCTTGGCCAGCAATATTAATATCATTATCTTTTACCCATTGAGTCGCATCTGGTGAAAGTGGGTTAATATAGCCTGCTTCAGCCATTGCTCCAAGTTGGTCATTTGGAACTTTAAAGACATCAGCAGCTTTAGAGGGGTCTTTTGAAATGTCTTGTTTAGCATTAGCTGATCCTGTTGGAGATTGTTGCACAGTCACTTTAACATTTGAATACTCTTTTTCAAATCCAGAAACTAGAGTCTTGTAAGAAGCGGCATTTGCTGGATCTACCCAGAGTGTCAAAGTTCCCTTGACGTCTTTAGAATTTGTGCTTGATGAAGTTGTTGTTGCCTTGCTTCCGTTATTTGATGAGCAGGCAGCAAGTGTAGCGACTGCAAGAACAGATGCTCCACTGAGAGCTATTTTTTTCCAAGACTTCATGTTGTGTTTCCTCCTAATGAAAACGTTTTATTTTTTTACTTCTTTATTTTACGCAAACGTATGCATTTTGTCAAGAGAAAAAAACTAATATTTTTAAAAAAATGATCTAAATAATTGATAAAAGCGATTAATTAGCTAATATTAGAGGAAAAAACCATTTTTAAAACTATAAATTTAATGCAATCGATTGCGTAATTAAAGGTGTTATGATAAAATTTTAAATAATTTGAATTTAAATTTTCTATAAATTTCTGCAAAGTCTTTTTAGACAGATATTAAAGGAATATATTTCAACTTATTATAAAGAGAAAGAATTTTTTAAAAATTTTTGGAGGTTCAATTGTGAACAAAGACGCTATTTTCCATCGCCCAGAATCAGAATATGCTTACTTGTACACCAATGAGAAAGTTCATATCCGGATTCAAGTGACTCGTGGTGACATTTTAAGTGCCGAACTAGTCTATGGAGATCCTTATATATGGAAAAAAATTGAAGGAAAAGAAGGACAATATTGGAAAAGTAATGTTTCTAAAATGCACAAAACACTTTTCACCACTACTAGTGATTATTTTGAAGTAGAAGTAACCGTACCTACTAAAAGGATGGATTATTTATTTATTTTAACATCTGTAGATGGAAAAAAGGTTATTCTTACAGATCAAGGCGTTTTTGAATATAAAAAGAAATTGTTAAATCAAAAATATGCTGCTTTCCGTTTACCCTATTTTCATGAATCAGATCGGTTTAAGTCACCTGAATGGGTAAAAGACACTGTGTGGTATCAAATTTTTCCTGAACGTTTCGCAAATGGAGATGAGAGCAATGATCCAGCTGGAGTTAAGGCATGGAACCCCAAGGAAAAACCGGAACGACAAGATTTCTATGGTGGAGATTTACAGGGAGTCATAGATCATTTAGACCATTTGACAGAGCTTGGAGTGAATGGAATTTATTTTACACCATTATTTAAAGCGGCTTCTAACCATAAATATGATACAGAAGATTATCTTGAAATTGATCCATCGTTTGGGAATAAAGTGCTGTTCAAAAAGTTAGTAGATGCAGCACACGACCGTGGAATTAAGATTATGTTAGATGCAGTATTTAATCATATTGGTGATACATCTAGTCAGTGGTTAGATGTCTTGAAACATCAAGAGGCTTCAAAATTTGCCAATTGGTTTCATGTTAATTCGTGGCCAGCTACCTATACGCCTACGGATGATTTCGAAAATGCAGAAAATGTTACTTATGATACATTTGCTTTTACACCACACATGCCAAAATTGAACACATCAAATCCAGAAGTTCAGGATTATTTGTTGAAGATAACAGAATACTGGATTCGTGAGTTCGACATTGATGCATGGCGTCTAGATGTAGCAGATGAAGTAGATCATACATTCTGGAAGAAGTTTCGTATGACATGTGATTCCATCAAGAAAGATTTTTACATTTTAGGTGAAGTTTGGCATTCGGCTCAGCCATGGTTAGTAGGGGATGAGTTTAGTGCAGTAATGAATTATGCTTATACAGATGCTATTAAAGATGGTTTAATCACGAAAAAAATTACACTCAATCAAATGGTTTCAAATATAAACACTCAGTTAACACTTTATCGGAAACAAACAAATCAATTGATGTTTAATGTACTTGACTCTCATGATACACCTCGAATCTTGACAGTCGCAAAAAATAATAAAGAATTAATGAAATTAGTTGAAGTATTTACCTATTTGCAGCCAGGAGTTCCTTGTATCTATTATGGTGATGAATTTGCAATGACAGGTGATATGGATCCTGATTGTCGTAGATGTATGCCTTGGTCTGAAGACTTACAAGATGCAAACATGTTTAGCTTCTTTAAACAACTGGTAGCATTTCGCCATAATTATGCTCAAGTCTTGTCCGATTCCAGTGTTGTTTGGAAACGTGTTGATAATAGAAGAGGGATTGTGAAATTTGAACGCGGAGAATTGAAAGCCATTTTTAACATTGGAAAACAACCAGTTTCATTTACAGAAGATAATGTCGTTTTCTCAAATCTAGTAGAGGATAACAGTGTTCTACAATATGGATTTGTGATTTATAAATAGTTAATGATTTGAATTTTTAAGCTAAAGGAGAAAATTGTGACAGAGAATTGGTGGCAAAAAACAGTTGTTTATCAGATTTACCCAAGGTCATTTATGGATACAAATGGAGACGGTATTGGTGATATACCTGGAGTTATTTCTAAATTAGATTATCTGAAAGAACTTGGTATTGGCTGTATATGGCTAAGCCCGGTTTATCAGTCACCAATGGATGATAATGGTTATGATATTTCGGACTATCGCGCGATAGCTGGTATTTTTGGTGAGATGTCTGATATGGATTGTCTGCTCGCAGAGGCAACAAAACGTGAGATTAAGATTGTTATGGATTTGGTAGTCAATCATACCTCGGATGAACATGCATGGTTTATAGAAGCAGCTAAATCTAAAAATAGTAAATACCGAGATTATTACATTTGGCGGGACCAACCTAATGAATTATCATCTATTTTTTCGGGTTCTGCCTGGGAATTTGATGAGAGAACAAGTCAATATTTTTTGCATTTATTTAGTAAACGCCAACCTGATTTAAATTGGGAAAATCCAAAAGTCCGTAAAGAAATTTATGATATGATGAATTTCTGGATTGATAAAGGAATTGGTGGATTTAGAATGGATGTCATTGACCTGATTGGTAAGGAAATTGATAAGGGAATCACTGGAAATGGCCCAAAACTTCATGAATATCTACATGAGATGAATCAAGCTACTTTTGGCAGTAAAGACTTGTTGACAGTTGGAGAGACCTGGGGGGCAACTCCTGAGATCGCAGAATTATATAGTGACCCTAAACGCAAAGAATTATCAATGGTTTTTCAATTTGAACATATTACATCAACTTATCCTAAAAATGGAGATAAATGGGAGAGCGGTGAGCTTTCTGTCTTGAAGTTAAAAGAAATTTTTTCTAAGTGGCAAGCCCTGGAAAAAGGTTGGAACTCTCTTTTTTGGAACAATCATGATTTACCTAGAATTGTTTCAAATTGGGGAAATGATGGAAAATTTAGGACTCAATCTGCAAAAGCATTTGCCATTTTACTACATTTGATGAAAGGGACCCCTTATATCTATCAAGGTGAAGAAATAGGGATGACCAATTTTCCATTTGTTAAATTTGATGAGTTGAATGATGTTGAGTCAAGAAATTGGGCTGTCGTGGCACGTGAAAAGGGTTGGCCTGAAGAAAAAATTATGGATGCTATCAGACGCATTGGTCGAGATAATGCCCGAACACCCATGCAATGGGATTTAACAGAGAACGCTGGATTTACAACCTCTAAACCTTGGATAGCTGTAAATCCTAATTATAAGGAGATCAATGTATTGACTGATCTGTCAATGCCAAATTCGATTTTTAAAACCTATCAGAAATTAATTCGGTTACGAAAGGAGAATGATTGGGTAGTTAAAGGGAAATTTGAACTTTTGGAATCTGCGGATGACGTTTTTGCTTATTTACGAAATTTTGAAGGAAAAAAATATTTAATTGTTGTCAATTTATCCAACGAGCAAAATATCTTTGAATCAGACTTTGAGATTAAGAATTTATTAATTCATAATTATGGAATAGTTGAGAATATAAATTCATTTAATCTAAAACCATGGGAAGCTTTTGCTTGTGAGATAAAATAAAAATTATATTAAAAACGTTTTCAAGGATTGTAAAAAAATATGAAAAATGATAAAAATTACTTTCATCGTTTCGTCGGTTACCAGATTTACCCAAAATCTTTTCGAGACTCGAATGGAGATGGTGTAGGAGATGTTCTAGGAATTATTGAAAAATTACCCTACCTGAAAAAACTTGGCGTTGACTTTCTTTGGTTAAATCCAATTTATAAAAGTCCCCAAATAGATGGAGGGTATGATATATCTGATTATTTTGCAATTGATGAGATGTTTGGAAATTTAGATGAACTAAAACGTCTATTTAAAGAAGCTCACAAACTAAATTTTAAAATCATCATGGATTTGGTAGTCAACCATACTTCAGACCAACATCCATGGTTTCTAGCTAGTAAAAAATCAAAAGACAATCCATACCGAAATTTTTATTTGTGGGAAGATGCTACAGCTAATCAAATGCCAAATGATTGGATTTCATTCTTTGGTGGATCAACTTGGACTTTTGATAAAACAACAAATCAGGCTTATTTTCATGTTTTTGCAAAAGAGCAACCAGATTTAAATTGGAAGAATCCCGAACTACGTGCAGAAATATATAAAATGATTCGTTGGTGGCTTGAGTTGGGGCTTGATGGTTTTAGACTGGATGCAATCTCTCATATTCAAAAAAAATCTTGGGATTTTAAAATCAAATCATGGCGTGCCAATGGTCCCTGGCAACCATTTATGAATGTGACAGGTATTGAAGATTACATGAAGGAGTTAAAAGATATCTTTAATGAATATGGGGCACTAACAGTTGGGGAAGCATCAGGGGTCTTATCTTCCGACGCGCCTAATTGGACTGATGAAAATGGCTATATCGATATGATTTTTGAGTTAGAGCAAAACGTTCGCCGTCCTGATGGATCAGGAGATATTTATAAGTTTAAACAAGCCCTAATTCGTTGGCAGAAAGCCCAACTTGAGCGTGGTTGGAATGCTCTGTATTTAGATAATCATGATCAGCCCCGTTCAATAGATATTTTTGGAGATGGATCAGAGATTTCAGGAAAAGCATTAGCGGTGGCTTACATGCTTTTACGTGGCACGCCATTCATATATCAAGGACAAGAAATTGGTATGACAAATTTTCCTTTTGAGTCTTTTACGCAATTACGAACCATAGAAAATATTAGGCATTATAAGGACCTTTTAAAAGATTTACCAGAAACTGAAGCGCTTAAAAATGTTACAATTAACGCGCGTGATCATGCACGAACACCAATGCAATGGGATAAAACAGAAAATTCTGGGTTTTCAAAGAATATGCCTTGGATGGAAGTTAATCCTAATTATGAGACGATAAATGTAGTGGAAAATACTTCGATTTTCAAATTATATCAATGGTTGATTAAGTTGAGACATGATGAATTTTCAATATCGGATGGTTTAATTAAATTTTATTTTGAAAAACATAGAACTGCATTTGTGTACGAACGTAATGATTTTTTGATTTTAACGAATTTGGGTAAAACAAAAGCTAACTTGAAATTTGATTTCAAGATAGAAGGGAAAAACTATCAACAAATTCTTGGAAGCAAAAAATGTGAACTTAGTTCTAAAATGACGCTTGAAGGATGGGAATATCAAGTATTTAAAAAAATAAGTCAGGAAGAAAATGGAAATGAAACAAATTAACCGTATTATGGAAATTGATCCTTGGAAAATTACATCAAATAAAATTGAAATTGAAAATCGGAGACTTCAGGAATCTTTGACTTCGATCGGAAACGGCTATATGGGAATGCGCGGAAACTTTAGCGAAAGTTTTAGCGGTGACCATCACCAAGGAACTTATGTTGCAGGTGTTTGGTTTCCTGATAAAACGCGAGTTGGTTGGTGGAAAAATGGCTACCCTGAATATTTTGGTAAAGCAATTAATGCGCTTAACTTTGCAAAGGTCCAACTCTTTGTTGATGAGCAAGAAGTTGATTTGGCAAAGCCATTGGTTTCTGACTTTGAAATGACTTTGGACATGCAGCATGGAACTTTTAGTTATCATTATATATTCTTGGGTGTCCGAGTAAGTACTCAAAGGTTTTTCTCACTCTCACAGAATGAGCTCGCTGTTTTTAAATTTGAATTTGAAAGTATTGATAATGAAAATCATACGATACATATAAGGTCTTATGTTGATACAAATGTTCGAAATGAAGATGCCAACTTCGATGAGAATTTCTGGAACATTTTGGAACATGGAGTAACAAAGGAAGGTTCTTTTATCGTTAGCCAAACAATACCAAACCCTTTTGATGTAGAACAATTTACACTTTTTACACACCAAATGCATCAAGGCATGTTTAGTCGCATTATGCAAGAATTCGAAAATGGAGCGATAATTGAAAGCTTTGAAGGAAATTTATCAGCTAACAATAATTTAAACTTTGAAAAACGTGTGGTGGTTTTAACAAGTAGAGACTATGAAAGCATAGAGCAGATGAAAGAAGCTGATTTATCCATGTCTGATTCACTTGTGAAGTTTTCTTATGATGAATTGTTAGGTTCTCATTCAGAATATTGGAAAAAACGATGGGATATTTCAGATATTCAAATTTTTGGTTCTGATGAAGCACAACAAGGCATTCGTTTCAATCTCTTTCAACTTTTTAGTACTTATTATGGTGAGGACGAGCGTCTTAATATTGGACCAAAAGGTTTCACTGGTGAAAAATATGGTGGCGCTACTTATTGGGATACTGAAGCTTACGCTGTGCCTCTTTATCTTGCTTTGACAGATCAATCTGTTACCAAAAATCTTTTAAAATATAGACGAAATCAATTGGCGGGTGCTCATCATAATGCAAAACAGCAAGGACTAGCTGGTGCATTATTTCCAATGGTCACTTTTACTGGTGTAGAGTGTCATAATGAATGGGAAATTACTTTTGAAGAAATTCATCGCAATGGAGCGATAGCTTATGCCATTTATAACTATTGTAATTATACAGGTGATGAAGCTTATCTTGCACATGAAGGACTAGAAGTTTTAGTTGAAATTGCAAGATTCTGGGCAGATCGAGTGCATTTTTCAGCTCGTAAAAACATGTACATGATTCATGGGGTTACTGGCCCAAATGAATATGAAAACAATGTTAACAATAATTGGTATACAAACAAATTAGCTTCTTGGGTATTGAAATACACTTCTGAAAGTTTGGATAAATACCCTAGACCAGATTTAATGGTTTCAAATGAAGAAAGAAACAAATGGGCGGATATAGTTGATAAAATGTATTTTCCAGAGGACCATGAACTTGGAGTTTTTGTACAACAGGATGGGTTTCTTGACAAAGACCTTACCCCTGTAGCTCAACTTGATTCTAAAAATTTTCCACTTAATCAAAACTGGTCTTGGGATCGGATATTGCGTAGTCCCTATATTAAACAGGCCGATGTTTTACAAGGAATTTACTTTTTCGGTGATAAATTTAATTTAGAAGAGAAAAAGCGAAATTTTGATTTTTATGAACCTTTAACAGTTCATGAAAGTTCTTTAAGCCCAAGTATCCACGCAATTTTGGCTGTTGAGCTTGGTTATGAAGAGAAAGCCATGGAAATGTACGAACGGACAGCTCGTCTAGATCTTGACAACTATAATAATGACAGTGATGATGGTCTTCACATTACTTCGATGACAGGATCTTGGCTTGCAATAGTTCAGGGATTTGCACAAATGAAAACTTGGAATGGGAAGTTAAGTTTTGCTCCGGTTTTACCTAAAGCCTGGGAGGGTTATTCCTTCCATGTAAATTATCGTGGGCGCTTGCTTAAGGTTTTATGCAATAAGCATGTGGAAATACATCTACTTAAAGGTGAACCTTTGGAACTTAATGTTTACGGTAAAGCTACTCAACTTTTTGACAACTTCGTGACTAATTTAAGTTAAAAATTTATTGACAATGTAGAAATAAATTGCGAAAATGGGGAATAATAAAGATTAACAGAGATAGGGCCCCTCTATCTTATTTGATGGGGACTAAGGGAATATAAATGGCAGTAACAATAAAAGACGTAGCTTTAAAAGCAGGTGTCAACCCTTCTACAGTAAGTCGTGTGATTAAAGATGCACCTGAGATCAGTGAGAAAACGAAATCAAAAGTTCGAAAAGCTATGTCAGAACTTGGCTACACTCGAAATGCAGCAGCTCAGATTTTGGCATCAGGAAAGACAAATACGATTGGGGTAGTTTTTCCACCTGTAGTTGATAAATCAAGCCAACCTTTCTTCATGAAAATCTTGACGGCAATAAATGAGACGGCAAGAAAATTTAATATCTCAATTGCAATCGCTACTGGGCACACTCAACATGAACTTAAAAAACAAGTTCGATTGCTTTACTCCGAACGTCGGGTTGATGGTTTTATCGTTTTATATGCTGGAAAAATTGATGGGATACGTGAGTATCTGATGGGGAATAAAATACCCTTTGTGCTGGTTGGGACCCCTTCTGATCATCAAAATGAAATTACTCATGTTGATAATGATAATGAGCTACTTGGACGTGAAGCAGTGAGGCATTTGGCTGGGCTAGGACACAATCACATTGCATTCGTAACTGATACACAAGAAGGAGAGGTTTTTGAGGAGCGTTATCAAGGTTTCGTGGATGAGATGAAAAAGCGAAATTTGACTTCAAGTCTGTTGAATTTTGATCAGAGATTCTCCTATGGCAATGAAACAGCGTTTGTAATTATGGATGATGTTCTTTCACTAAAGGTCTTAGGAAAGCTAAAAGAAGAAGGTGTTCGAGTACCTGAAGACATAAGCTTGATTACTTTTAATAATTCTGTTTTTGGAACAATTATTCATCCATTTTTTACAACCTTTGATATCAATGTCACCCGATTAGGCGCTGCGAGTGTTGAGAAATTTTTGTCTTTACTAAATGACAATTCAGATTACCATGAAAAAACGGTTGTTCCTTTTAAGCTGATTTTACGTGAATCCACTCAAGAGAGACAGGGTGAATTTAAAGCCAAACACAATTTACAAGAATATGGAGAACAAGATGTTTAAAGCAGTATTGTTTGACCTAGATGGTGTCATTACTGACACAGCTGAATATCACTATAAAGCATGGAAGTTATTGGCTGAAGAAATTGGAATTGTCGGAGTAAGTCGAAAATTCAATGAGCAATTAAAGGGTGTATCACGTGAAGATTCTTTGCAGAAGATTTTAGATTTAGGTGGCAAAGTAGTTTCTCCTAATGAATTCGCCGAATTGGCTAATCGAAAAAATAACAATTATGTCAAGATGATTCAAGACGTTAGTTCCAGTGATATTTATCCTGGTATATTAAAACTCTTAGAAGATTTAAAGTCTAATGGAATTAAGATTGCTCTTGCCTCCGCCTCAAAAAACGCTCCCTTCTTATTGAAAAAGATGGGCCTAACAGGCTATTTTGATGCCATTGCGGATCCAGCAGAAGTGAAAGCCTCGAAACCAGCTCCAGACATATTTATCGCTGCTGCTCATGCCCTTGGACTACAACCAGTAGATTGCATAGGTATAGAAGACTCTTATGCAGGTGTAAAAGCTATCAAAGCTTCTGGGGCCACACCTGTAGGGATTGGCAGAGAAGAAGACTTGGGGGCGGATGTTAGACTTGTACCCAATACATCCTATTGCACTTTCGATTTTTTAAAAAAAGTTTGGAGTAAAATTTAATTAAAATTATGTTCAACTCATTCAACAAGTATTTCTTTGCAGAATATGTTAAAATTGACAACATAATATAAAACATATGCACAATGGGTCTTTTGAGGTGACAGTCAAATATAATAACTGCTATCCAAAAGTGAGAAATACCATCTGACCTGATCGAGATAATGCTCGCGTAGGAATGTGAATTTTTTCAACTCCTTTTTGTGTAAAAAAAGGAGATTTTTTATGTCAAATTCAAAATTCGATGTCCGTTTATTGACAGAAATTGCACTTATGGCAGCACTTGCCTTCATTATTAGTTTAATTCCTAATACTGTTTATGGATGGATTATTATTGAAATCGCTTGTATTCCTATTTTGATCTTGAGTCTACGGCGTGGTCTTTATGCGGGTTTTGTTGGTGGGTTAGTTTGGGGAATTTTGACTATTATTACAGGTCATGCATATATCTTAGCTCCAAGTCAAGCTTTTATTGAATATATTTTAGCACCCGTATCGCTCGGATTAGCTGGATTTTTCCGCCAACGTAAACTTGAACTGAGATATTTCCCTGTAGTTATTGGAGTTCTTATAGCAGTTTTGGTAAAATATACCCTTCATTTTATCGCGGGTATTATTTTCTGGAGTCAATACGCTTGGAAAGGTTGGGGAGCTGTTGCTTACTCTTTAGCGGTGAATGGAATAAGTGGTGTTTTGACTGCAGTTGCAGCAATTGTGATTCTTGCGATTTTTGTTAAAAAATTTCCAAAAGTATTTGTTCCAAAAAACATATTGAATTGAAAATATATAAAATTGTGTTAAGAATTTATTACTTTGACAAAAAGGTCAGAATGTAATTGATAAGTATTTTGGGCAATGTTATAATATCCACATAATTGAATAAATCTTTAGTGCAGGGTGAAATTAACTACCGGCGTTAAAGCCCGAGAGCTTCTAGCAGCATGATTCTATTAAATTTAGAAGCTGGCGGTATAGTCTGGATGAAAGAAGATAAAAAATTTGTAAGTTTTTTTCGTATATTTAGCTTTAACTCTGAAGTGGTTTTCTTAACCATTTCTTTTTAATTAGGTTTCAAAAGTGACTTATTAAAATATACTGAACTTTAAATCTCACTCAAAAAGGAGAAGGACATGTCAATCTAAACCTTCAAGTTGATGCTGTCATTGTCAAAAGGCTTTTTTACTGCTACAGGAGTAGTAGAAATGGTAAATTTGATTCATGAAATGAACTTATAATAAGATCAAGTAGAATTTGAAAGTTATATAAAGAAAGTTCATTTTGATATAATGGAGTATCCTAATAATAGAAAGAACATAATGACTTACTCTGTAAAAATTACTTATCCAAAAGAAGAATCAGCATTGAAAAACCGTATGACTGAACGCCGTGTTAGCGAATCACTTGAAGAGTTGGAAACTGATCAAGTCGTTGAAGAATATGAAAAATGCTTGACAAAAGGCTATTCTGTAACAACGACTTTTAATCCACCTACTCAAGATAAAAAAGGTGGGGAACCAGACCCGTTCGCAATTGCTCAACAATTTGAACTTTCAGCAATTCCCTATAAAGCGACTCTAAAGTTAAAGGCATCTGGCACATTCGAAGTTATTTCAAAGATTGCGAAGCTGATCGAAATAAATGGTTTTGACTATGATGTTTCTTTGAAGTTGAAAATTAGTGAAACTTCACCAGTTGATTTTGAAAAAGAAGCAACTTGGTTCGATCATGAATATGCCAAATACACTATTTTTCCAAAAGCTAGCAGTTCTGATATTGATGATCTTAAATCACTCTATGATGCCCTTGTCGAAATGAAACAAGAAGTTAAAATCAGCCTAAAGGCAAAGGTTCGAAAAGACAGTGATGAAGAATTTGCTTCTCAATTATCTGCCTATCCCGAGGATACAACGATAGTTCTTAAACTCTCTGACGCGGATGTTTACGGAGAGGAATAAATATTTCTTAAAAAGTTGAGCTAGTCTCGGCTTTTTGTAATCTATTTTAATTTGGCTGCTTAGTAAAAATTATTCTACGAGCAATTATTGCTTTGGTGAATCTGTGCGACCAGAACGCATGGCAGAAAATACAAATATTTTTGATTTTGAATTATTAAAAGAAGATTTAGAAGTGATTACATATTTAGACATGAAAGAATCAGCATTTTTTGATTATGATAATCCTAGTCAAGTAGTGGTTCATGGACCAAATGAAAAATACAAGAAAATAATATCAATATTGTGTGTAAATAGGTTACCAATTTCAGGGCTTTGTGAGTTTGTTTTAATTTTTAACCTTTTGATATAAAATTCCAGAAATATTTTGAATGTTTGTTTTGGCAAATTGTAAAATTAAGTTAGCCACCTGAAGCAAGAAAAAAACACCTGAAACCTTTATACTTGAATTTGGAAAAATAAAGTAGAAAAGG
>NZ_JACHHV010000022.1 GCF_014202895.1 Lactovum miscens | reverse complement strand
AGACTTGGATGAATTGTTATCCAAGAAAAATGTTCAAGTATCAGACACCATTTCAGATGTATCGGGGTGGCTAAATTAAATTTGCAATTTGCCTTTGAAATTTGATAGTTTATTTATTTTTAATTTTTGAACTTTTTGAGCGGTATCGCATTGAATAAAGGTATCTTTAAGGTAAAGTTGTTGGGCTAGTTTAATTATCAAACTGCAAAATTTATCCTTGTGCCCTACTTGGAGGTCATCATGTAGGAACAGTGAAACTTTTATTTTAGAAAGAGCAATCTTCATTTTACAGTATTGCTCTATTTAGTATAAAAGAGAGGTTTATTGCGTTTAAGATTTTGCTATAATTATGAAATGAGAATAGTTGCAGGAAAATATGGGGGAAGGCCCCTAAAGAGTCTAGAGGGAGCGACTACTAGGCCAACAACTGATAAGATTAAAGGGGCAGTTTTCAATATGCTGGGGGGCTTTTTTTCAGAAGGAAGAGCTTTAGATCTTTACGCTGGTTCGGGTGCTCTAGGAATTGAAGCGGTATCGCGAGGCTGTAATTTCGCTGTTCTGGTTGAAAAAGATTTTCGGGCTCAAAAAATCATTGAAGAAAATATTGAAATGACAAAAGAGAATGAAAATTTTCAACTTATTAAAAAGCCAGCAGAAATCGCTATTGAAAACCTAACAGGAAAATTTGATTTTATTTTTCTTGACCCACCTTATGCGAAAGAAATGATGGTTTCTGACATTCAAAAAATGTCTGAAAAAAAACTTTTTACGAAAGACGTTTTAATTGTTTGCGAAACTGAGAAAACTACAGGCTTACCTGAAAAAATTAACTATTTAAAGATATGGAAACAGAAAACTTATGGAATCACAAAAATTACAATCTACTCAAACTCAAACTAATTTTAATGTTAATAAAAAAATTGGCCTCTTTACAGGAAGTTTTGACCCAATGACCATGGGACATTTGGATATTATTGCACGTGCTTCAAAACTTTTTGATAAACTTTATGTGGGAGTCTTTGATAATCCAAGTAAGAACTACTCTTTTTCGGTGAATGAACGTTCAGCTCTTATTAAGGAAAATCTACAGGAATTTAAGAATGTCGAAATTATCACTCATTCAAGTGATTTGACTGTCAATGTTGCCAAAAAGTTCAAAGTGACGGCGCTGGTGAGGTCTGTCCGGTCTATTTCAGACTTTGACTACGAAGCTAATATGATTTATTTTAACCACGAAATGACAGGTGTCGAAACGATCCTTTTAGTGGCAAAGCCAGAACTAGGCATGATTTCATCAAGTCGTGTGAAAGAGTTAGTCGCCTATGGTGTTGATATCAGTAAATATGTCCCTAAAAATGTTGCGCACAAATTAAAGGAAAAATATGTTAAATGATAATGAATTGATGCAAGTCCTTGATAAGAAAAAAAGATTTACAAAAATCTTTTTAGCGATTGTTTTACCAATCATAATACTGGTCGTGGGGTTAATCTATCTTATCATTCCCCGTCCTTACTACATTGAGAAACCTGGAGTAACATTGCCTCTCTCAGGAATGGTGAAAGTTGAAGGGAAGTCTGCTGAAAAAAAGGGAAATTTTTATCTAACAGCTGTCACAGTTATGCCAGCAAATAATGCCCTCATGATTGCTAGCCATTTTGATTCTTTTTCAGAGATTATTTCTGATAAAGATATGACGGGTGGGCTGAATAACCAGCAGTATAATTTAGTCAATCAGTATTACATGGAAACAGCTCAAAATATGGCAATCTATCAGGCTTTTAAATTAGCAGATAAAGCATATAGCCTTGATTATCAGGGAGTTTATGTCTTATCAATCACGGATAACTCAACTTTCAAAAAAGATTTGCAAATATCAGATACTGTGACGGCTGTAAACGGCAAGAGCTTTAAGTCTTCACAAGGGATGATAAACTATGTGGCAAGTCAAAAAGTTGGTGATCCAGTAACAATTGAAGTGACTAGAATTGACGGTGTCAAGCATAGCTTTAAGGGAAAATATATCAAATTATCAAGTGGAAAAACAGGCATTGGAATTGGCTTGGTAGATCACACAAAAGTTAAGACGGATCCAGCCGTTAAAATTGATGCAGGTTCAATAGGTGGTCCCTCTGCTGGGATGATGTTTACCCTTGAGACTTATGATCAGTTGACAGGGAATCAACTTTTGCAGGGACGTTCTATTGCAGGTACGGGTACGATTGAAGAAGATGGCTCTATTGGACAAATTGGAGGGATCGACCAAAAAATTGCTTCAGCCAGTAGAAGTGGCGCAACTGTCTTCTTTGCTCCAGATTCTGGGACGAAAAAGGAATTAACAAATAATTATTTAGGTGCACTATCTGCTGCAAAAAGACTCAAAACAAAGATGAAAATTATTCCAGTCAAGAAAGTTCAAGACGCCCTAGATTACTTGAAAAAATAGACTTTACATAACTATATATGCGCTGAATTACAATCATTTATAGAAAAGAGTACTATATATAGTACTCTTTTCTTGTAAAAAAAACTAAATGTGGTAGAATTTATTTACAACACTTTAATAGAAAAGAAATATAGAAATATATATCAGAGGACACAATTATGGTAAATGTATTTTCCAAAAACAATTGCATGCAATGCAAGATGGTCAAGAAATATCTTGACGAACACGGTATCGCCTACGTTGAGCACAATATTGAGAATGAGCCAGAATATCGTGATTATGTTGTGTCTCTTGGATATAAGGCAGTCCCTGTTGTTGAAACAGCTGCTGGAGAAAGCTTCTATGGTTTTCGCCCAGATCAGTTAAAAGCTCTCGCATAAATTTTTAACTCAATTTTTTTAAAAAATACCTGACCTTTTGCTGGATTGGATAAATCGGTGCTGAAGGTCTTCGTTTTCTTTTTAAGTTAAATTTAAAAACAGCCTGAATGTTCTAATTTTTAATTGTTCGTAAAGATCAAATCAAAAATGAACATCTTATAAAAATTATTTGTGAAAGATAAAATATGAGTCTAAAAAATATAAAAAATCCGACCTATTTTGAGCTAAACAATCAAATCAATATTCCAGTAAATGGGCAAATTCCACTTCATAAGGATAAAGAAGCAATAGTAGCCTTTTTAAAAGAAAATGTTTCACCTAATCGGGCCTTTAGCTATTTGAATAAAAACGTCATTGTTAATGGAGAGTGGGCTGAATCTGGTCACACCAACCTTGAAGCTGGGAAAAAGTTATCTTACTATGAAAAGCTTAAGTGGATGATTGAAAAAGACTATTATGAGTCAGAATTCATTTACAATTACCAACCAGAGTTTATAGAGGAACTCCGTTTCTGGCTAGCAGAACAGAATTTTACCTTTTTATCTTTTATGGCAGCCTACAAGTTTTACAAACAATATGCGTTGAAGACTAATTCTAATGACTACTATTTGGAAGACCCAGAAGATCGTGCACTAATGAATGCTCTTTATCAGGCCAATGGTGACGAACGATTAGCACGGGATATTGCTCGTGTCATCATCAATCGTCGCTATCAACCAGCCACACCCACTTATGCTAACAATGGTCGTGCTCGTCGTGGTGAGTTTGCCTCATGCTTTATCATCCAAGTTCAAGATAATATGTCTGACATCGGTCGTAGTATCACAAATGCGCTACAACTTTCACGTAAGGCAGGTGGGGTTGGATTGATTTTAGGTAATCTCAGATCAGCAGGGTCTCCAATTAAGAAGATGGATGGTTTAGCATCAGGAATTTTACCTGTTATGAAACTTTTCGAAGACAGTTTTTCTTACTCAAATCAATTGGGTACACGCCCAGGAGCTGGTGTGGCTTATTTGCCAGTTTTTCATGCGGATGTCATAGACTTTTTATCTGCTAAAAAGGAAAACGCTGACGAAAAAGTCCGCTTGAAGACTTTGTCACTTGGCTTGACTGTGCCTGATAAATTCTATGAATTGGCGAAAGCTAATGCTAAAATGGCAACTTTCGACCCTTACTTTGTAGAAAAAGAATTAGGTATGCCCTTCACTTATGTTGACATTGATAAAGAGTATGATCACTTGGTTGATTTGTCTAAAGAAATTGATTCAGAAACTGGAATGCCCAAAATTCGTGTGAAATGGCTTGAAGCGCGTGCCTTAGAACAGGCGATATCGGAGCTTCAACAAGAATCAGGCTATCCTTATATCATCAATATCTCAACTGTAAATAAAGTGAATCCGATTGCTGGGCGTATTTTAGGCTCTAACCTTTGCTCAGAAATTCTTCAAATTCAGACGCCTTCAGTTTTGAATGAAGAACAAGAGTATACAACCTTGGGACAAGATATCGTCTGCAACCTTGGTTCAACAAATATCATCAATATGATGGATTCGGGTGCAGACTTCGGGCAAGATATTATTGCGATGGTAAAGGGGTTAACTTTCATTTCAGATGCTTCAAATCTATCATTTGTTCCAACAATTGATAAGGGCAACAAGATGAATCATGCAATTGGTCTTGGCGCGATGGGACTTCATTCATATTTGGCCGCAAACCATATCCAATACGAGAGTCAAGATGCAGTTGATTTTACTGGTTTATATTTTCTCTGCCTCAATTATTATAGTTTGATGGGCTCAAATATTGTGGCCCAAGAGCGTAAAGCAACTTTCCATAATTTTGAAAATTCTTCTTATGCCTCTGGTGAATACTTTGATAAATACTTGACTACTGATTACCTTGGAAAAGTTTCAAACCGCATTAAAGAGCTCTTCAAAGATATCCACATTCCAACTCAAGAAGATTGGGTAGAGCTCAAGCAACTTGTCCAAGAGCATGGTCTGTTTAACTCTTATCGTATCGCTTTGGCACCGAATGGATCCATTTCATACGTGAATGACTGTTCGGCTTCTATCGCACCAATTATTAATCGCATCGAAGAACGTCAGGAAGGGCAGGTGGGGAAACTTTATTACCCTGCTTTTGGATTGACAACAGACACAATTTCTTACTATAAATCAGCTTATGAACAAGATATGCGTTGGCAGATCCGTATTTACGAGGCAGCCACCGAGCATACAGATCAAGGCCTTTCAATGACGATGTACCTTCGATCTGACTTCACGGAATATCCAGACTTGTATGAGTGGAAGAAGGGAGATACGACAAAGCTAACTACACGTGATCTTTCAATCTTGCGTAACTTTGCGTGGCATCACCAAATTAAATCAATGTATTATACAAGACAATATACAGCTGACACAGATAAAGAACATGGTGGTGCAAATGAGTGCGAAAGTTGCATGATTTAAGAAGATACCTTCTTTTAGAATCGGAGTAAAATAGGATTATGAAAATTGTCTATTTCTCAATCACTGGGCAGACACGCCGTTTTATAAAAAAACTAGGTCTTTCTGAAGATACTTTTGTTGAAATCACACAGGATTATCCAGATATTGAAATGGCTCAACCCTTTATTTTGATCACACCAAGCTATGCAGAGGAGTCACCTACCCAACAATGTTCACAGGATGTTATGAATCCAGTCTTTGAATTTATGGCAACAGGTGTTAATCGTACCCTTTGTAAGGGAATCGTGGCTTCTGGGAACCGTAACTTTGCGGGACTTTATATTTATACTGCAAAAGAGCTTTCAGCACAATATCAGATTCCGATTGTGTATGATTTTGAAATGAACGGAACTACATCAGATGTAGAAGCTTTAAAATCAGTCTTTAAAAGATTGTCGGATGGAGCCAAACTGCTCGTATCAGAAAAACAAATGTATAGAGAACACTTAGAGCAAATTTAAGGAGCACATAGGGTGGTAAAACAAATTATCAAGCGTGATGGTCGCGTGGTTGACTATGACATAAAGAAAATTCAAGAAGCAGTCTTTAAGGCTGCTTACTATGGAAAAGTAAATGGTGAATTTATTGGGGCCTATCATGTCAATCCAGTTAAAGCTAATCGTCTTGCAAATGATGTGGCTACGCTCGTTAATCAAGATATCATGAATGTGAAAACTGATAAACTTGACATTGAAGAAATTCAAAATATGGTAGTTAAACACTTGAATGTTTTGTCTAAATTTGTTGGTCTGGCCTATTTGAGCTACAAGACTCAAAAAGCAATAGAACGTGGATAAGTTCTTGAATCCAAAAAATTAGAGCAAAAAGAAAGAGGTTGACGACATGTCATTTAAGAAAACAAACCATTTGGCCGAGACCAATAACCGTTCTGCACTCAATTACGCAGCCAATGATTGGAATCGAATTGAAGACCCTATTGACAAATACACTTGGGACAAACTCAATAGTCAATTTTGGTTAGATACTCGCGTGCCAGTATCTAATGACTTGAAAGATTGGCGTAGTTTGTCGGATCTTGAACGTGATGTCTACAGTAAGGTTTTTCTTGGTCTAACCTTACTTGATACGGTTCAATCAAATGATGGGAACGGGATTATTCGTGAATTTTCACACACACCGCAAGAAGCTGCTACACTTGGACAAATCCAGTTCATGGAAGGGGTACATGCAAAGTCTTACTCAACCGTGTTTAGCTCATTGATGACAACTCAAGAAATTGATGGCCTATATGAATGGGGAGACAAAGATATCTACTTACAAAAAAAAACCGAATTAATTGATGAAGTATATAAAGCTGGGAAATTGGCAGCTTTTGCAAAGCAATATCCAGAAAATCTCAACTTTACCATGATCGATCGGGAGATAGAATTGGCCGGTATGAAAACTCGTATTGCTTCAACGTTTCTAGAATCAGGGTTGTTCTACTCTGGTTTCTATACCCCGTTACGTTATTTGGGTGAAAACAAGATGGTAAATGCTGCGGAGATTATCAAGCTGATTTTGCGTGATGAGTCTGTTCATGGAACTTATATTGGTTACTACCTCCAGAAAGATTTTGCCGAACTTTCAGAAGTTGATCAGCAGGAATTGACGGGGTGGGCTTTTGATTTGCTTTACCAACTTTATGAAAATGAAGTAAACTACATTAACGAGATCTACTCAGAAATCGGATGGGTGGAAGAGGTTACGACTTTTACAGAGTACAATATGAATAAAGCTTTAATGAATTTGGGCTTTGATCCTCTATTTGCTACGTCAACTGCAGACAAAGTAAACCCTTTAGTAATGAATGGCATTTCAACAAGCTCAAGTAATCACGACTTTTTCTCGGCTGTAGGTAACTCCTATTTAGTTGGAGAAGTTTCACCGATGAAGGATGTTGACTATGCTATCGAATAAGTTTGTGATAGTAGAGTAGGAAATAACTCTAATTGAAAATTTAATGGTTATTGACAATGCCTGATGTCTTCGCTTACATTTTAGTTTCTCTTTTTATTTATAGAAAATGTTTGAATAAATCAGGCGATAAATAAAGCAAAGTTGGGTTATAAGAAATGGCATGGAAGATAAAAAAATTTGACGAAATGACGGTTGATGAACTATATAAGATCTTGGAACTAAGATCTGAGGTCTTTGTGGTGGAACAGAACTGTGCTTATCAAGATATTGATGATAAAGACCAACATTCGCTTCATATTTTCTATGCTGAAGAGGATGAAATTTTGGCATATGCCAGGTTAATGCCAAGGGGCACAAACTTTATCGATGCACTTTCAATCGGCCGGGTACTAGTTAAAAAGAAAGCTCGAAGAAGAGGTATGGCGCGTGAGTTAATGGAACTTTCAATTGTGAGAGTTCGAGAGGCATTTGGTGATGGTCTAATCAGGATTCATGGACAATCTTACTTACAGGAATTCTATGAATCACTTGGTTTTGTGAATAAAGGTGATGAATTTTTGGAAGATGGAATTCCTCACCGTACTATGGAGCTACAATGACCCCTCCATTTTATAGGACAAGTGACATTAAATGTTTAAAATTAAAAATGGACTTGTCCATTTTTTTAATTTATTTATTGATGAATTTTTGATAAAATCCAAAAATTAATAAAGCAATTTATCAAAATTTTGTCAAGAAACGAATATTTGCCAAATAGATTTGAAAGGCACCACTTATCTCTTGACCTGATTGTGAATTTTTGATAGAATGAATTGTTGTTGAAACGCGATGTGTTTCACAATATCAGGTTTTATTAATCAAAAATCTGGGAGTTTAGCTCAGCTGGGAGAGCATCTGCCTTACAAGCAGAGGGTCAGCGGTTCGATCCCGTTAACTCCCATCAGATGCCTGGCGGTGTCTGATGTATGGTCAACATACAAGGAAAAACAAGTGTGATGCTTGTGTCGACGCTGAAAAACGTCGTGCGATGGCAAAGTGCCTTTGCAGCCAGCAGAAAGCTTTTAGAAGTTTTCTATACGTGGGCGGAAGCCCATGAATCTTTTAGTGCCAGGCGACAGCTTGACAGGTTCCATAGTATATCGGTTAGTACGCCGCCCTGTCACGGCGGAGAGACGGGTTCGATTCCCGTTGGAACCGTTTGTTTCTAAATGTTTATGTAGAAATAAATTCTTTGTAATGTTCTCTATATTTAAGTTGAAACTGAAGATTAGGACATTAATTTTATGACTCCTTAGCTCAGTCGGTAGAGCATTTGACTTTTAATCAAAGGGTCGCGCGTTCGAGCCGCGCAGGGGTCAGATATGCTTCTTAGGTTTACCTAGATATTCCTTCATGGTGAAGAAGTAGATTCAAATTGCGGATTTGGCGGAATTGGCAGACGCGCAAGATTTAGGTTCTTGTATCGAAAGGTGTGGGGGTTCAAGTCCCTTAATCCGCAGACTTACCTTTATGAGGTAAGTACTTTTATTTAATCCAACTAGCCGACTTAGCTCAGTTGGTAGAGCATCTGATTTGTAATCAGAGGGTCGCGTGTTCGAATCATGTAGTCGGCATAAATTTCATTGTTATTGAAATTTAAAAATGCTTGCGAACGTAGCTCAGTGGTAGAGCTCTACCTTGCCATGGTAGAGGTCGCGGGTTCGAATCCCGTCGTTCGCTAACTTAAACAGAAAAGGGACTTAAAAGTCTTTTTTGTTTTCATTTTAGCTAAGAGATGAACAAATAATGAAAATCACATGTGAAACCCCTTTAAATACGAACGATAAATATAAAAAAAAACGATAATATGGGAAAACCTAGAAAAAAAACATTAAATGAAATAAAATAAAGTGTAATAAAAAAATAGCTTAGCTATAAGGAGAAAATTTTGAAAAAATTCTTTAAGCTCGAGGAAAATGGTACAACTGTTTCTCGAGAGATCATGGCCGGTGTCACTACTTTCTTCGCCATGTCTTACATCCTTTTTGTAAATCCTTCAGTTCTTCATACAACTGGAATGCCAATACAAGGAGTATTTTTAGCAACAGTCATCGCTTCTGTTGTCGGCACAGTTGCTATCGGTCTTATTGCAAATGTTCCTTACGCTTTGGCGCCAGGTATGGGGCTTAATGCTTTCTTTGCTTACACTGTTGTCCTCGGAATGGGCTACACTTGGCAACAAGCTTTGGCGATGGTTTTCATCTGTGGAATTATTAATATTATCATCACATTTACATCACTTCGAAAAAAAATCATGCTTGGAATCCCAATGAGCCTTCAACATGCCATTGGTGGTGGTATCGGTGTTTTCATTGCTTACATCGGTATTAAAAATGCTGGTTTGCTCCAATTCATCCCTGATAATGGTTATGTGAATAAAGCTACCGGTGCATTTGACTCTACAATGGTTCCTGGACTTTCATCTTTCAACTCCCCCGGTGTTATCGTCGCTATTCTCGGTATTATCATTACACTTTTCTTCGTTTTACGTAAAATAAAAGGTGGTGTCATCCTTTCAATTCTTGCAACGACTATTATTTATTTAATTGCAATTACAGTTTTTCATACAGGTCATGCAATCCCAAATGCTTACCAACTTCAATCAATTGATTGGTCAACTCTATTCTCTGCAAATAGTGTAGGTACTGCTTTCCATCAAATGTTTGTAGGTAGTTCAAAGACACCAGCTCTTTTCTTTGCCGCTTTTGGTAACCATGGTATGCTTTCACTATTTAGCCATTCATCTAAGATCTTTGAAGTGTTGATGACTATTCTTGCTTTCTCACTTACTTCAATCTTTGATCCAATTGGAACTTTTATTGGTACTGGCCGTAGCACAGGTATCTTCTCTGAGCAAGATTTCAAAGACATGGAAAACACGCGTGGATTCTCATCTAAGATGGACAGAGCCTTGTTCGCTGACATGATTGCCACACCAATTGGTGCAATCTTTGGTACTTCTAATACAACCGTATATGTTGAGTCAACTGCTGGCATTGGCGCTGGCGGACGTACAGGTTTGACTTCAATGGTTGTAGCTGTACTGTTTGCTATTTCAACCTTCTTCCTTCCGCTAATTGGGATTGTGCCAACTCAAGCAACAGCTCCAATTTTGATCATCGTTGGTATGATGATGCTCAGCACAATGAAAGACATTAATTGGTCTGATCTTTCAGAAGCAATTCCTTGTTTCTTTGCTTCAGTCTTTATGGGGCTTTCATATTCAATTTCTTACGGTATTGCCTTTGGTTTCTTGACATTTATTTTTGTCAAATTATTTACGGGTCGTGTCAAAGAAGTAAAAGCAGTTGTTTGGATTGTAGGTATTCTCTTTGCAATCAATTTTGCAGTCCTTCACATGTGAGTCCTTCTCATTAAAAAATATCTAAAATGTAAGTCGTCCAAACTTGGACGACTTTTTTCTTAGACTTAACAAATAACAAATCTATTAGTTCATTATGTTAAAATACGGCTATGAAGAGTAATGATATACTGCCATTGTTTTTAGGAATTGTATCAGTCGTCCTTATATTTTTGAGTATCTTTTTTTATTGCCGTTCGTGGAAATTATCTGATTTTCGAACTTTAAAATTGGGTCAAAATATTTTAAATGGGATTGTTTTGGCGCTCATTGGGCTTGACTTTATAGTTTTAACCATAGCGATCTATTTCGGTTACCCTATAAATGGAATCCTATTTGGGTTAATTATCGAAGGGGGTGTTTTAGTTTTTGTCTCATTTTTGATTAGTTCTTTAGTGATTGGATCTATTATTATTCTTACGGAAAAAATGTGGCGTAACGGAAGTAAATCTTTTTCAAATTTTCTGCTTCCTTCAGCATTTTTTCTGTTTCTGACTTTGACGATTATTTATGGTTTGATTGGGAATTTCAAGTCTTTCCACTTTAACTGGTTTGAAACTCTGGCAATGGTTTATCCTATTTTAGCTGTCTATATAAGTTGGGAATTTTTAGTTTTTTATGTCTCAAGTAGATCATATGGGAAAAGAGTTAAAAGGATTGAGGCAAAGTATTATGTGGTTCATGGGGCAGGATTAGTCAATGGTTCTGAGGTCGGACATTTATTGGCTTCACGTATAGAAGCAGCAGTAAATTATGCAAACTCAGATACTTTCCTTGTCTTTTCGGGAGGAAAAGGAAGTGATGAAAGGTTATCAGAAGCTAAAGCCATGCAAAAATATGCAATTGAAAAGCTTAATTTTCCTAAAGAACGAACACTACTAGAAGAACATTCAACGACAACCTATGAAAATCTGATTAAATCAGCAGCCTTGATTAAAGAAGGTTTTCTAATTTTTACATCAGATTATCATGTCTTTAGGGCCGTTCTTTTTGCTAAAAAATTGAATTTAGATGCGCAAGGAGGCCCAAGTGGAAAAACTGCCTTATACTACCGGATTCCAGCATTTATGCGTGAATTCATAGCTGTCATGAACTTTCAAAAAAGAAAGCATGTAATTGTTGTTAGTTTAATTATTGCAGTCTTCCTATTTTTGGCAATTACGTCTATCGTCATTTAAAGTCTTGATTTTGACCATATTTTTTTAAAAATCAATAATGAGAATGAGATATTTTATTTTAAACTAGATCCTGATTATAAACTATATTATTAAGAAGTTGTTCAGGATGCTTTATTAGATTGGGTGAACTATTGTTTTCATTAAATCTGTGGTAAAATATTGGAATGTTAAGTGAAGTTTACGATAAACATTCTAATATCATGATGCGTCGACCAATTGTTAAAAAAGAAGTGGTTGATTTTATGAGGAATGAACAAAATCAACTCAGCGGAAGCTTGAAGATATTGCAAGAATTTGCTGCCGAATACAATGTGCCGATTATTCCTCACGAAACCATTGTGTATTTCCAGATGATGCTTTCGTTATTGAAGCCCAAACGAATTCTAGAAATTGGAACAGCTATTGGCTTTTCTTCACTCCTCTTTGCAGAAATTTGCCCCGATGCTGAAATTATAACGCTTGAACGCTATGAAGAGATGATAAAACTTGCTGAGCCAAATTTTAAAAAGTATGATAGTAGAAAACAGATTAAAATGCTTGAAGGAGATGCGGCAGAAATCCTACCAACTCTTGAAGGAGAAAAATTTGACTTTATTTTCATGGATTCAGCCAAAACCCAATACATAAAGTTTTTACCTTACTTGATCAATAATCTGTCGGGTGATGGCTTACTGGTTATTGATGATGTCTTACAGGCAGGTGACATTTTTCGCCCGCTAAAAGGAACGCCACGTCGCCAACACAATATTCTCAAGGCTCTGAATAAGCTTTTTGAGGTCGTTTATAGTGATGAAAAGTTACAAAGTAGTCTAGTTCCACTTGGAGATGGTATTTTGCTTATCAAATGCAAATAGAGTCGGTCTGTGCTATAATATCTAATAATATAGAACGTTTCAGGTATTTTTTAAACATTTAGAAATGAACTAAAAGGAGTTTTAAATTTGAAGTTGAAGAAAATAGTACTCGCTACTATTGTGGGTTTATCGCTTTTTGCATTGACAGCGTGCTCATCAAGCGGATCTAATAAGGGCACAACAAATGTTGTGACCATGAAGGGTGACACAATTGAGGAAGTGGATGTATATGCTGAGGCAGCAAAGTTTCCCTCAACTGGAGCCAACCAACTTATTCAAAATCTCACTTTCAGCAAGATCTTTGAAAAAGAATTTGGTAAAAAAGTATCAAGTTCAGATGTGCAAGAACAATATGACAATCAAAAAGCACAATATGGTACCTCGTGGGACACTTATTTGAGCCAGCAAGGCTATACAGAAGCAAGCTATAAAGAATCACTCCGTCTACAAATGCTTGAACAATATGCCATAGATCAGGAAATTTCAGCGACTGAGTATTCAGATGCAAAGTTAAAAAGTGCTTGGGCAAACTATTATCCAACCGTTGATACTTATGTTGTGAGTTCAACAACAAAAGATGATGTTCAAAAAGCACATGATCAAGCTATTAGTGATTTTTCTAGTTTTAAGAAGGATCAAGACAGCAAAGGAACTGAAGTGAAGTTTGATACTTCAAACACTACAATTCCATCTGACGTGCAAACTGCTGCTACTAAACTAAGTAATGGCAAATCTTCAGACATTATTACATCAACGGATCAAAGCACAGGGGCAACAACATACTACTTTGTTTATATGATTGACAATCCAGGCAAGGGATCTGATTATAAGAAATATACAACTCAGTTAAAAAACTATGTAAAAACTCAAAAAGAAAAGGACCAAACCTTTACGGCTTCAGTCTTTAAGAAGTATTTGTTAAAATATAATGTCATTGTTAAAGACCAAAACTTTAATAATATATTCTCAAATTATCTTAGCAATACAAGTTCATCATCAAACTAATTAACTTTTCAGAGAGTTGGGACAGTGTAAGCCAGCAAGTTAAGGTGCCTAAAATTAAATAGGAAAATAGCTTACTTTCTTAAACAAAAAGTCAGCTAATTTTATCCGATTAAGACGACTTTGTCGTGAATGAGGGTGGTACCGCGCTTGAAATAGACGCCCCTCACTTACGGTGGAGTCTATTTATTTTTGTCTAAGCCAAGCGAAAGCTTGTAAAACTAATCTGTTATTAGATAGTATATGATTTGTAGGAAATATATTTACTAATCTTAAATGCTGAATAAATATTTATAGGAAAAAGGAAAATCATGAAGAAACTTAGCTCTGCCGAAACTCGAAAAATGTTCCTTGACTTTTTTAAGTCAAAAGGGCATTCAGTTGAACCGTCACAATCACTTGTGCCAGTAAATGACCCAACCCTACTTTGGATAAATTCGGGGGTAGCGACACTTAAAAAATACTTTGACGGTTCGGTTGTGCCTGAAAATCCACGTATTACAAATGCTCAAAAAGCAATCCGGACCAATGATATCGAAAACGTTGGAAAGACTGCTCGCCACCACACAATGTTTGAAATGCTAGGAAATTTCTCAATTGGTGATTATTTCCGTCCAGAAGCTATTGCTTATGCATGGGAAATGTTGACTAGCCCAGAATGGTTTGAGATACCTGCTGACAAACTTTATATCACTTATTATCCCGAAGATCACGAGACTTATGATCGTTGGGTGGAGCTAGGTGTAGATCCTAGCCACTTGGTTCCAATCGAAGACAACTTCTGGGAAATCGGTGCTGGCCCTTCGGGTCCAGATACAGAAATTTTCTATGACCGTGGTATAAAATATGATCCAGAAAATGCTGGTATCAAACTTCTAGTTGAAGACATTGAAAATGATCGCTATATTGAAATCTACAATGTCGTCTTATCACAGTTTAACGCTGATCCAAGTATCCCTCGTTCAGAATATAAAGAATTACCACAAAAGAACATTGATACAGGCATGGGCCTAGAGCGCTTAGTAGCAATTCTCCAAGGCGGTCACACTAACTTTGATACAGACCTCTTCCTTCCAATCATCCATGAAATTGAGAAACTATCTGGTAAGGTTTATGACGCGGAGGGTGAAAACATGAGCTTCAAAGTCATTGCCGATCATATTAGAGCGCTCAGCTTTGCAATTGGCGATGGTGCACTTCCTGGAAATGAAGGCCGCGGGTATGTTCTTCGCCGTCTTCTTCGACGTGCAGTTATGCACGGGAAACGTTTGGGGATAGAAGGAAAGTTTTTGACAAAACTTGTGCCGATTGTTGGACAAATCATGGAGTCATACTATCCTGAAGTACTTGAAAAGTCTAGATATATTATCAAAATCATTGATCGTGAAGAAGAGACTTTTGGTCGTACAATTGATGCTGGACAAAAATTATTAGATGAGCGCTTGGAGGCTCTCAAAGCAGAAGGAAAATCAACTCTTGAGGGGAGTGATATTTTCCGCCTTTATGATACTTATGGTTACCCCGTTGAATTAACAGAAGAGCTAGCTGAGGACAATGGTTTTAAGATTGACCACGCTGGTTTTGAAGCAGAAATGAAAGTACAACAAGAACGTGCTCGTGCTTCAGCTGTTAAGGGAGGTTCAATGGGTGCACAAAATGAGACTCTACAATCAATCAAAGAGGAATCTGAATTTCTATATGAAGTACACACTGCGAGAGCTCGGTTGCTTGTGATTGTTCAGCAAGATGAAAAGGTTGAGAAGGCAATTGGTCTAACTCAAGTTGTTTTTGATAAAACTCCTTTTTATGCTGAAATGGGCGGTCAGGTTGCCGATCACGGTGTTATCAAGGATATGGCAGGCAATGTTGTGGCAACTGTCACAGACGTTCAACATGCGCCAAATGGGCAAAATCTTCATACTATTGAAGCTAGTTCAGAACTTTTGGTTGGAGCTGAATATCAACTTGAAATCGATGAAGTTCGTCGTAATGGGGTCATGAAAAACCATACTGCCACACACTTGCTCCATGCTGCTCTTCACAATATTATTGGGGAGCATGCGCTTCAAGCAGGTTCTCTTAATGAAGTTGACTTCTTGCGATTTGATTTTAGTCACTTCCAAGCGGTCACTCCAGACGAAATTGCAGCCATTGAAAAAGAAGTCAACGAAGTCATCTGGCAAAATCTTGCGATTCAAACTCGTACAGATATGAGTGTTGAGCAAGCCAAAGAAATGGGTGCAGCAGCATTGTTTGGTGAGAAATATGGTAAGAACGTTCGCGTAGTTATCATTGGTGATTATTCAGTTGAACTCTGTGGAGGCACCCATCTTAAGTCGACATCAGAAATAGGTCTTTTTAAGATTCTTAAAGAAGAAGGTATCGGATCAGGTGTCCGACGGATTTTAGCTGTTACTGGTGCACAAGCTTATGAAGCCTTCAAAAATCAGGAAATCATATTGACGCAAACTGCAAGTAAATTGAAGACCCCTAAATTTGAACAAGTTCCTGAAAAGATTGCTTCTTTACAAGAAGAACTGAGAGCTACTCAAAAGGAAATTGACAAACTTTCCTCACAATTAGCTTCTACTCAATCTGCAGAAATTTTTGCCAATGTACAAAAAACATCTGGCCATAGCTTCATTGCTGCTGAAGTTAAGGTAAATTCGGCTAATGATCTCCGTCAACTAGCAAGTCTTTGGAAGCAAAAGAAATCTTCAGATGTGCTCGTTCTTGCTACAGCATTTGAGGATGGGAAAGTAAGCCTTCTTGTTGCCTCGAATGTCCTTGATGAAAAATCAGGTGATTTGGTAAAGAAACTGGCACCCTATATTGATGGTCGTGGTGGTGGAAAACCAGATCTTGCTATGGCAGGTGGTTCAAAAGTAGCAGGTATTACTGAACTTTTGAAACATGTTGCTGAGAATCTTTGATACATTAGATTTGAAAATAAATGAAGCCAAATTGGTTTCATTTATTTTCTTTAAAAGTTTATCTGGAATAGTTGTTTTTTGTTATAATTTATTGATTATGAAAATTATGCTCATTGGATCAAGTGGCGCGGGAAAGTCAACCTTTAGCCGACAATTATCGGAACTGACAGGTTTTCCCGTACTTCACCTGGATCGAGTCTGGCATAACACAGACTATTCATTGGAAGCAACGGAATATTTTCGACTTGTTCAAAAAGAGTTTATAGAAAATAACATGGACTGCATTATTGACGGTAATTATTCAGCAACCATGGATATTCGATTGGAAAATGCAGATATGATTGTTTGGCTAAAGATAAATCGAGTAAAAGCAATTGGAAGGGTTATTAGGCGGAGTCTCAAGTCAAGATTGGTTGGTCATAATCGAAGCGACATGTCCACTAACTTTGTAGAACGTTTTGACAAAGAGTATTGGAAATTCATGAAGTTTATTTGGAATTTTCCTAAGGTCAATGAACTTAGAATTCAAGCAATGATTAATGATTTTGATAAAAATGATCAAGTTATAATCGTAAAAAATCATAATGATAAAGACAAGGTTATTAGTTTGCTTAAGTGAATTAAAGATTTTATTGTAATGGGTTGGTTTAATAAATACTTCTGTTGAAGTATTTTTATCATTTTTTTCTTATAATATAATTATGACTTTAAAAACATTTTTAAACTTCACACGGATCCAGACTTTACCAGCCGCACTCTTATCTCCAATTGCTGGGGTGATGTACGCAATTTATACTTTTAAAACTTTTCACTGGTTGCCAACCTTGCTTTTTTTCATCGGACTTATATTTATAAATCTTTTCGTTTCTGCATGGAATAATTTGATGGATTTTCAAAAAGCTATTGATGCTGAATATAAAAAATGGAACATCATCGAGCATGACAAAATTCCTTTAAAATTGGCTTGGGGTATCTGTCTTGGCCTTTTATTTCTTGATTTGATAATAGGTGTTGTTGTAACTTTTATAACCAATCTTGCTATTCTTCCTGTAGGTGGTGTGGCACTGGTCATTGCTGTTTTTTACACTTATGGTCCATTTGCGTTTAGCCGTTTTCCGTTAGGTGAACTTTTAGCGGGGTTATGTGAGGGGGCCATTGGTTTCTTTATGGGAATCTATGTAAATTCATATGATGCTAAATACTTTTTTATCAAGTTTGATGGCTGGAAGATGGATTGGACTTGGAATTTATCCTTCTTGATCCCTATTGTTATTGTAGCTTTTATGTGCTTCTGCATGAACTTTAATATCATGCTTTCAGATAATATCTGTGATCTGGAGCAAGATGTTCATAATCAACGCTATACTTTAGCATATTATTTAAAGATTCCATTATCATTACTTCTTTACAGGTTAGTTTATATCCTTGCAACGCTATCTGTTATAGTTGCAATTGTGTTTGGAATTCTCCCATTTTGGTCCCTTTTCATGTTTGCTATAAGCCCATTTGTTATTCATAACATAAATAAATTCTTGGCTACTCAGAAGAAGTCAGAGACTTTCATATTGCAGGTAAATAATCTTATTCTATATAATGGTGCCTTAGCAATAACTATTCTAATTGGTATTTTACTTAAATAAAATTATATAACTAATGGCAAATTATAAAATTAAGTTAGCAATCTGAAGCAAGAAAAAAAACACCTGAAATCTTTATACTTGAATTTGGTAAAACAAAGTAGAAAAGGGTTCAGATGCAAGAGCACCCTAGCATAAAAGGTAAACATTTAACACTGATTGAACGACGGAAAATTGAACGTTGGCACAATAGAAAACACCGAAGTGAGAGAACAGACTGCACGACTACTGCACGACTCTTGAGCAAAGGGGACGAAAGCGGAGGTGAACCAAGCTTCCTATGACGCATGTCGAAGGTATTGTGGACCTCCCTCAAAGCTCACAAAGATTTTAAATGCTTTGATTTCAAAAGGCCGTCCGAGAGAAATTACCGCTTGAAGTGCGTTCTCATAAGCTATCTCATCCTATCTGGTTACGTACGCTCTATCACTGGATTGAATTTGGTCCTCTGGATGTAAACTATCGTGATTTACTTTACCCCCACTACAAAAAAGATGAAGAAACTTTGTTTCACTCAGTTTAATCGACCTTATGGTTTGTCCAGCGAACAATGTCCTGAGGTGATTAACCAGCGTGAAGCATTTGGACATTACGAGATTGATACCGTTGACGAAAGTGGAGGAGAGTGTATCCCTGAAGCTTACAGAAAGAAAGGCACGTTGAGAGCTGATTCGCTTGATTTCAGATAAGTCTGAATCCGTTAACATGGCACTCAAGATCATCCAGCAAACAATCCATCGCTTCAGATAATGGCCGTTAATTTGCACACCTCATGAAGCAGTGACATGTCCGGTTTACTATTTCATGCTTATGGCAAGCTTTTAAGAAGCGTGGAAGTAAAGAGAATCACAATCGGATGATCTGACGTTTTGTTTAAGGCGACACGATGAAGGTTGGATTAACTCATATCCAAGAAAAATGTTCAATTATAAAAATTCAAGTCAAATGTTAAAACTGGCTAACTTATAATTGCAATTTGCCACCTGGTAATTATTATTTCCAAGAAACAGCGGCTCCAGCTGGGTATGTGTTTGATTCTAGTAAACTTAACTTTACTATTGCTCTCCAAACAAGCCCTATAGTTGCGACGGTTTCAGCAAAAAATTCCGAGAAGACAGGGTCTGTTCTTCTAACAAAAACGGATGAAGACACAGGGAATATTTTACCTAGTGCAGTGTTTGACCTTTATAAATCAGATGGAACAAAGGTCCAATCAGATCTTGTAACCGATAGCAAAGGTCAAATTTTAGTCAACAGCTTGAAACCTGGTAATTATTATTTCCAAGAGACCTCAGCTCCATCTGGATATGTGCTTGACAATAAAAAATTAACATTCACGGTGGAACTTCAAACAATTCCTCAGCTTGCGAAAGTTTTGGCACAGAATGAACAACAGACAGGTTCTGTTGAGTTGACCAAGACAGATGGAGATACGAATCTTGTCTTGCCAGGAGCCAACTTTAGTTTGTATGACCATACTGGTAAAGAAATAAGAAGTGATTTAATAACTGATAATAGTGGCCAAATTAAAGTCGATGGTCTTAAGCCTGGAGATTATTATTTCCAAGAAATTGCTCCACCAGCTGGTTATGATTTGAATTCAGAAATTCTCAATTTTACTATTGCTTTTCAAAGTACTGTAAAAGTTGCAACAGTTTCATTGACTAATAGTGAATCAACAGGTGTTGTAGCCCTGACTAAAATTGATAGTGACACAGGACAAGTCCTTGCAGGAGCCATTTTTGATCTCTACAAGGCAGATGGAACAAGAATTCAGTCAGATTTGACAACGAATACTCAGGGGCAGATTGAAGTCTCAGACCTTAAACCTGGAGATTACTATTTTCAAGAAACAGCGGCTCCATCTGGTTATGAACTTGACAGTAATAAGCTTAATTTTACAATTGTTCTTCAAACCACCACGAAAGTGACACAAGTTATTGCAAAGAATGCTGAGAAGACGGGATCAGTTTCTTTAACGAAAGTAGACAGTGAATCTGGGAATAAATTAGCTGGTGCCATCTTTAGTTTGTTTGATGACAAAGGTAAGCTTTTGAAAAGTGGGCTAGTTACGAACTCTGCTGGGGAGTTAATTGTGACTGGCTTGAAACCAGGAAAATATTATTTCCTAGAAACAACAGCACCCGAAGGCTATATCTTAGATACGGCAAAGCATTATAATTTTGAAATTGAAATCCAAAAAACGGCTAAAATATCAACGATTACAGTTGCTAACACAAAAAGGGCTGTTATACTCCCAGATACGGGGGAGTCAACAGGTTCTTTAACTGCAGTATGTGGATTCATCTTCATTACTTTAGCAGCTGTAATTAAGAGAAAGTTAAAAAAGGTTCATAAAATTAAGTAGTCTATAAGAAAATCCATCACTCGTAACTGACTGATGGCTTTTCTATAGTTAATTTAGACAAAAGTAAATAGTTAGGTAGTAAATTAGGAAAAGGTCAATAACCTCCAAATCAAATTTCTGTTATAATAAAAATATGATTACACATACGCACGACCCCCTCATATTCAATGCTGGCGTTAATAAAATTAAATATGCAAAAGATGGCCCAAGCAATGATAATTGCCCTTTTTGCGACATAGAACAACTTTCCAATATACATAAGACCCAAGACGATATGATTTGGTTGGACAACAAATTTAAAACACTTGAAAATAGTTTGATGACAGTATTGATTGAGTCTTCGGAACATTTGGGAGATGTAACAACATACAGTCAAGAAAAAAATCGCCAGCTTTTTAAATTTGCGATGGATTGCTGGCAAGAAGTAATCGATTCAAAAAAATACAAGTCAACTATCATGTTCAAAAACTTTGGACCTATGTCGGGTGGGAGTCTCCGTCATCCGCACATGCAGATTATTGGATTAGAAGATGTTGATGCTTATGATGAAATTTCTACGGATAACTTCACAGGAATCGAGGTAAAAAGATATGAGAACCTTGAGGTGACTATTTCTGAAAGACCCGTGATGGGATTCGCCGAGATTAATATTATTCAACGTGGAACTGAAAATCTTGAAAAATTTGCAGACTATGCCCAAGCAAGTGCTAAGTATTACATGAATGAATTTATGGATGGGCGATGTAATTCTTATAATTTATTTTTCTATAAAATTCATGGTAAAAATATTTGTAAGATCGTCCCTAGATTTTTAACTTCGCCTTATTTTATTGGCTATAAAATTCCACAAATTTATACAGATGCTAGAATACACGAAATTATTAAGGAGCTAAGAGAAAAATTATGAAAATTTACTTGGTAAGACATGGCAAGACAATGTTTAATACAATCGGTCGTGCTCAAGGTTGGTCTGACACCCCTCTAACTAAACAAGGAGAGCTTTGCATTACTGAACTTGGACTTGGTTTTGCTGAAAAAGGCATCAAGTTTGACCGTGCATATTCAAGTGACTCGGGTCGTACCATTCAAACGATCAATTTAATTCTAAAGAACTCAGCAAATGAGGGAATACCCTATAAAATGGACTGGCGAATTCGTGAATGGTGCTTTGGAAGCTTTGATGGGGCTTACGATGGAGAATTGTTTGATGGGCTGATTCCTAGATTCATGGCCGAGAATGGGATAACTCGCGAGACACGCACGACAAAAGATATCTGTGAAGCCATATATGAAGTAGACACAGCCGGCTGGGCAGAGACTTGGGAAGCGTTAATTGGCAGGATCTCAACTGGGTTCAAAGAGATTGCTGAGGAAGCGGAAGCCACTGGGGCCAAAAATATTGTAATTGTTAGTCATGGAATGACTATCGGAACTTTTGTCGAATTTTTGGAACCGAAACGTGAACGACCAATGGGTCTAGATAATGGTTCAGTAAGTGAGATTAATTATGAAAATGGTAAATTTTCTATCGAAACTGTGGGTGACATGTCTTATTGTCATATTGGCCAAACAATTTTAAATAATAAGTAAAATAGCTGCTATCCCCTATATTGATGATGGCATTTAAAATGTTCTCTTAAGTATCGGCATATAATCCTTAAAGTGAATTTAGCACTCTTCTGCTGGGAGTGCTAAATTTTTGACATCATCTGGTTTAATTGTTATAATTAAAACATAAATTAGCAGTCTGTTAAAAAGAGTGCTAATAAAATCTCTCAGGAAGGAGAGAAGGAATGATTACAGAACGCCAAAAAGAAATATTGAATAAAATTATTTCTATGTATGCGGATGACCATACGCCAATAGCCTCAAAGGCTCTACAAAAGTCAATTGACGCAAGTTCAGCTACGATTAGGAATGACATGAAGATTCTTGAAGATCTTGGATTGATTCAAAAAGAACATACCTCAAGTGGAAGAATCCCGAGTGTGGCTGGCTACCAGTACTTTGTTGAGAATGATTTAGAATTGGAAAAAATATCTGAAAATGACCTTTTTCAAGTTATGAAGTCTTTTGACGGTGAGTTTGTCCGCTTGTCAGATTTATTGGAAACTGCTGCTAAGACTCTTTCAAGTCTGACGGGAATTCCAAGCTTTGTTTTGAACATTCCACAGAGAGAGCAGGAACTTCGACGCTTCGAATTAGTCATGTTAGATAACCACTCAGTACTTGCAATTTTTACATTAAGCACAGGCGAAGTTCGAACGAATCAATTTATTCTCCCAAAGAGTCTAAGTGAGGCAAATTTAGCCCAAATTAAGCAAATTGTGAATGACAGGCTGTTGGGTAAGAAAATTTTGGACATTCATTATAGTCTAAGAACTGAAATTCCGCAGATTGTCAGCCATTATTTTTCAGCCACAAGTGATATATTGAAGCTTTTTGATGTAACTTTTGATGGAATCTTTGATGAGAAAATTGTCTCATCGGGTAAGGAAAATTTACTAGAGCGCTATAAGATCCTAAATAAAGAAAAGCTAATTGCCCAAGAGATACGGTTGATTACAGACAACGATGAACTTCGAACGGTTGAATTTAATGATCAGAATTTATTCAAAGATTTGACACTGATCAGTCAAAAGTTCTTAATCCCTTATAGAGGTTTGGGAACACTTGCTTTGGTTGGACCGATTGAGCTAGATTATCGTAAAATTATATCGATCATGGATTTAACAGCTAAAGTCTTAACTATGAAGTTAACTGACTATTATCGCTATCTTGATGGTAATCATTATGAAATACATTAAGGTCTACCAATAATAGATGTCAAAAGGAAAGGATGGAGAATGTCAGAAGAAGAAAAAAATGAAACTATAAATTCTGAGGCAACAGAATTAGAAACTATAAATTCTGAGACAGCAGAATTAAATGAGGCAGATGAAATTTTGAAAGAAGTCGTTGAAGAGGATATCGATGTACTTATAAAAGTTCAAAAAGAACGTGACGAGATGGAGGATAAATACCTTCGCGCGCGTGCCGAGATGAAAAATATCCAACGTCGGGTTAGTGAAGAACACATGACTATGATCAAATATCGTTCGCAAGACTTGGCAAAAGCTATCTTGCCAGCTCTTGATAATCTTGAGCGTGCCTTGCAAGTTGAAAGCTTGACTGATGATGTTCGCAAAGGCCTTCAGATGACTCAAGAAAGCTTGATCGCAGGTTTAAAGCAAGAAGGAATTATTGAAATCGCATGCGATGGAGAATTTGATCCAAACTTCCATTTGGCAGTTCAGACAGTTGAAGTGACTAAAGAAGTTCCAGCAAATCATATTGCCCAAGTGCTCCAGAAAGGATATCAACTCCATGAGCGTGTCCTTCGTCCCAGTATGGTTGTTGTTGCACAATAAATTGATAAGTAAAAAATTGGACCGAAAAGTCATAAAACTATGAATAAGTAAAATATGTCGGCTCAGCTGACAAAGGAGAAAGAATAAAAATGGCTAAAATCATTGGTATTGACTTAGGTACAACAAACTCAGCAGTCGCAATTCTTGAAGGGTCTGACCCAAAAATTATTGCTAATCCAGAGGGAAATCGTACAACCCCATCTGTTGTTGCGTTCAAGAATGGTGAAATTCAGGTGGGTGAAGTCGCTAAGCGCCAAGCTGTGACAAACCCTTCAACAATTAGCTCAATCAAACGTCACATGGGTGAAACAGGTTACAAGGTGGATGTAGATGGTAAGTCTTATACACCTCAAGAAGTATCTGCAATGATTCTTCAAAATCTTAAGGCTACTGCCGAAGCTTATTTGGGTGAAAAAGTTGACAAAGCTGTCATTACAGTTCCTGCTTACTTCAATGATGCACAACGTCAAGCAACAAAAGATGCAGGTAAAATCGCAGGTCTTGAAGTAGAACGTATCGTTAACGAACCAACAGCAGCAGCTTTGGCTTATGGGCTGGATAAACTCGACAAGGACGAAAAAGTCATGGTCTTTGACCTTGGTGGTGGTACCTTTGATGTTTCGATTCTTGAACTTGGTGATGGTGTCTTCGAAGTTAAATCTACTTCAGGTGATAATCATCTAGGTGGTGATGACTTTGACCAAAAGATTATTGACTGGATGGTAAAAGAATTCAAGAAAGAAAACAGCATTGATTTGTCACAAGATAAGATGGCATTGCAACGCTTGAAGGATGCTGCGGAAAAAGCTAAAAAAGATTTATCAGGTGTAACAACTACAAACATCAACTTGCCATTTATCACTGCTGGCGCATCTGGTCCTCTTCACTTGGACTTGAATTTGAGCCGTGCAAAATTTGATGAATTAACAGTTGACCTTGTAGAGCGCACTCGTATACCTGTACAAAAGGCTTTGGCTGATGCAGGTATGACTGCTTCAGATCTTGATGAAGTTCTTCTTGTTGGTGGCTCAACTCGTATTCCAGCCGTCGTTGAATTGGTTAAGAAAGAAACAAGTCATGAACCAAACAAATCAGTAAACCCTGATGAAGTTGTAGCTATGGGTGCTGCGATTCAAGGTGGTGTAATTCAAGGAGACTTTGGTTCGGACATTGTATTGCTTGATGTAACTCCACTGTCACTCGGAATTGAAACAATGGGAGGGGTATTCACAAAACTGATTGATCGTAATACAACTATTCCAACATCTAAGAGTCAAGTCTTTTCAACTGCTGCTGATAACCAACCAGCCGTTGATATTCACGTGTTGCAAGGTGAGCGCCCAATGGCTGCTGACAATAAAACGTTAGGCCGTTTCCAATTGGCAGATATCCCTGCTGCACCACGTGGAATCCCACAAATTGAAGTTTCATTTGACATTGATAAGAATGGTATTGTTTCAGTTCGTGCGAAGGATTTGGGTACTCAAAAGGAACAGACTATCGTTATCAAATCTAACTCAGGTTTGTCTGATGAAGAAATTGAAAAGATGAAGAAAGATGCTGAACTGAATGCAGAAGCTGATGCGAAGCGCAAAGAAGAAGCTGATATTAAGAACGAAGCTGATCAAATTGTCTTTGCAACTGAAAAGACAATTAAAGAAACTGAAGGTAAAGGCTATGATACTGAACGTGATGCAACTCAAGCTGCACTTGATGAACTTAAGAAAGCGCAAGAGTCAGGTAATGTAGAAGAAATCAAGTCTAAACTTGAAGCCTTGAATGAAAAGGCTCAAAATTTGGCAGTTAAACTTTACGAAGATGCTGCCAAAGCACAACAGGCTGCTAAAGGTGCAGAAGGTGCACAAGCCAACGAGGACTCAAAGCCTGAGAATGGTAACACTGTTGATGGTGACTTCGAAGAAGTTAAATAATTGGTTTAATAATATAAGAATCAGGAATAACTGATGTGAGTTCAAGAATATAGACTTTCCGAAAATAGGGAAGTCTTTTTTTATAGCAAAATACTTATTTGATCAAAAACAAAACCCATTCAAAGCTCTTAATGGACAAGGCGGTTATCAATTTCTAGCTCAAAAATACCATGCCACATCTTTTGAAAAAGAAAGAGATTGGGTTAAAATTAAAATCTATCAAACTTTTGGAAGTAATGAACTTCAATGGAAATACCAAAACACGGCTTCTTTATCCAACAAAAAACCCAACGATTAAACTGTTGGGTCCCTTAATTCATATAATAAGCTTTTAGCTGTCTCACTATTCATATGCTCAGTTTTTTTTAATGCTATCGTAAGTTTTTCAATTTCTTCTCCACTAGCCCCAACAGATAAAGCGAGACTGCGTGCTTGGAGAGCCATATGACCAGATTGGATTCCTTTAGTAACTAGGGCTTTAATGGCTGCCAGATTATTGGCTAAACCAACAGCTGCAGTGATGCTTGCTAATTGCTTGGCATTCGGATTTCCGAGTAATTCATGAGCAACTTGTGCTTTAGGAAGGACATGAGTTCCACCACCAGCAGTAGCTATTGGAAGTGAAACATCAATAACTCCAATGAGTTTAGTATCTTCAATCCACCATTTTGCAAAAGGATGTGGCCTAGTTGCATATACGGAGGCATTGATACTGCGGGTGTCGTTTCCAGTTGCTAGAGCAACTGCTTCAATTCCATTCATAATACCTTTATTATGAGTAGCACTTCTGGACCAATCTTCCGCCGCATATAAAGAAGCGAGTGAAATTTTTTTAGCCACTTCTGGACCAATTTTGTTGATTGGAATTTCACATTGGATTTCAGTTTGACAATACTCTAGGAGGTTAGAAAGAATAGAAAAAAGAATTTTTTCATTCGGAAAGTCAGAACGAAACTTTTCAGAAATAGCTTCAAGTATTGTATTGATAATATTTGCACCTTGAGCATCTTTGGTATCAAAAATAAAATCAACGGTTAAGAAAATCGTATCTTCAGTTTGACGAGTAATAATTTCAAAACTTTGTAAGCCCCCTCCACGTTTGATGATAGAAGGATAGGCGTTATCAGCAACTGAAAAAATTTCAGTTGTTCTAGCTTCAATTGCCATTTTGAGACTCTCAGGACTGACGACATCATAGAAAACAATTTGTCCAGACATGAGCCTATTGTTTTTTATTGTTTTAAATTCACCAGCGAGCTTAGATCCATTATTTGCTGCAGCAATCACAGAAGGCTCTTCAGTTGCCATTGGAACCTTAAAATCATGTCCATCTAAGCTAATAAAACAAAGCCCCATAGGGATTTCAACTTCGGAAATCTGATTTTCAGTCAAATTTCCTGCAATATCTTCTGAAAGTGAAGTTTGCTCAAGGATTTTACGAGATGAATCAGATAAATTCAAGCTAGCCAAACGTTCAACTCGCGAGAACTGATAAAATTTTTTCTCATGCATTTGGATTCTCCAAAAGCATTGCAAGACCAAGTCCCCCGCCAATGCAAAGGCTTGCAACCCCATATTTTAAATCTTTGTCATAGAGTTGGTGAGCTAATGAACCTGTAATACGTGCTGCTGACATGCCAAGTGGATGACCAAGTGCAATAGCGCCACCCTTGACATTTACTTTTTTATGATCAAGCCCTAGTTCTTGCTCAATTATGATTGAGCTCGCCGCGAAAGCTTCGTTGATTTCAAAGCAATCAATGTCAGCAATGGTTAGGTTTGTTTTCTCTAAAAGCTGAGAAATTGCCTTAATTGGAGAAATTGCCATGCGACTAGGTTCAACAGCAACTTCAACGGCGTCCTTGATAATGGCTAAATAAGGAAGATCATATTTCTCAGCATATTCACGAGAAGTTATCAATAGTGCAGTCGCGCCATCATTAACAGGTGTGGCAGTTGCCGCTGTAATGGTTCCATTTTCACTAAAAACAGGAGAAAGGCTGGCTAATTTTTCTAAAGAAGAGCCAGAACGCGGAGCTTGATCAGCTGTAACTTCCTCAACGGGGACAATTTCGGAACTAAAGTCAGCTTTGAGCGCTTTGTCATGTGAATCAAGCGCGAAAGCATCCATAGCTTCACGACTAATATTAAATTCCTTTACTAATCGTTCAACAGTCACACCCATTGGTATGTTTTCAAAAGCATCTGTAAGCCCGTCAATTTGCATGGTTTCAGCATTAGACATCGACTCAACGCCACCAGCGAGTACGACAGTTGCTTCATCCAGAGCAAGACTCTGACGAGCCAGCAGAATTGCTTTCATGCCTGAACCACAGACTTCATTTACTGTAAAGGCAGGCACTTCAACAGAAATACCAGATTTAACGGAAATCTGGCGGGCAATATTCTGTCCTAGCCCAGAGGTCAAAACGGCACCAAAAATACTTTGCGAAATATCTGATTTAATTGAAGAGTGACGATTTAACAACGCTTCACTAGTTATAACGCCAAGATCAACAGCAGATAAATGTGATAATGCTCCACGATACTTACCAATTGGTGTACGAACTGCATCTAAAATTACAATATCTTTCATGAAGCTATTATAACAAAACTTGTAAAAAATATTAGACTTTCACCCGGTTTGGTTCTGAAAGTCAGATCTCAATAATTTCGAAATGAGAAGTAATCTTTTGATATCGAAAAGTTAAAGGGGCGGAGTTCAAATTACAGATGGGTGAAAAATATTTAGAGATTTTTTTATTCAAATGACATAAGCAGACTATATGCAGGGAGTGGTTAAAGACGAAAAGTCGACTGAATGGACGAGATGCATATGGGATATTCTAAATCGGAGTCATAAGACTCTCTTGGAGTGAATGAAAAAACTGAGCTTTACAAATCAAATTACAATTTGAAAAGAATCTTTTTGGTGTAAAATGGAAATCATTTAGGAATATTTTGGAAATTAAGCTAAGAAAATAATAAGGTGTTTTTTTCATTTTTTTTCATTGGCAAATTGTAAAATTAGTTTAGCCACCTGAAGCAAGAAAAAAACACCTGAATTTCTTATACTTGAATTTGAAAGAAGACAAGTAGAAAAGGAA
>NZ_JACHHV010000021.1 GCF_014202895.1 Lactovum miscens | reverse complement strand
TTACCCAAAGGAACAAAACAAACAACAGCTTCAGCAGTTGCTAAAATTGAGACTTGGATGAATCAATATCCAAGAAAAATGTTCAAGTATCAGACGCCATTTCAGATGTATCGAGGTGGCTAAATTAAATTTGCAATTTGCCATTAATATTTTAAATAGAAACGAATCAGAACTTTGCCCTGATTCGTTTTCTAATTTATTCAGAATTAAATTCTTTTTTTACCAATTAAACCAAGACATCAAGTTCATCTTATAATAAACCTCTTGAGCATAGAAAAGATTCCCACCATTTCTATAAAGCTTTCCGCCATTATAGAAGAATGACATAATATTCAAATGTTGATAAGTTTCACCAGTGCCATTACCTAAACTCGGTGCAACCACTTCTTTTGAATATTTTGCTGCGAGATCAAGGGTATTCTTTCCGCCATTGCTCGCAATGTAATCAATGTAACTTTTTCCAAAATTATAGGCCTGGACAGCTGTCCAAACATCCACACTTTTACTTTGCGCATAGGTTAACATGTCAGCCAAGTGAGCCACACCATTTTGAATAGAGGCAGTTGAATCATTTGTTGTATTTGTTGTTCCGGAGACTGACTCAGAAGATTGCATGACATCAACCTCTCCACCTTTTGTCTCTTGATAAATAATCGCTAAAACTAAATTTTTATCCGAACTTGGGAGACCATCTTTTTCAAGTTCTGCATTAACAATGCTTGAATAAGTTTCAACATTTTTTACATCTTTATGCGTTTTGTAAGCGTAAAAGCCACCAAAAGCAAGTCCTACTATTACAAGTAAGCTTAATAGTTTTTTAATCAAATTTATCTATCACCTAGAATCTTTTATAGGATCGCCAATATTTAAAGTTTCAATAAATCTTTCAAGCGATCCTTATTTGTGCACTTAGAATTGTTCTTACAATTCTAACAAAAATATAGTGAAAAATAAAACTTTTTACAAAAACTATCAGCGACGCACAAAAAAAAATACAGACATAAAAATCTGCACTTTTCGTTTTAATTGATAAAAATGTTTTATTAATCAGTGTAAATAGGGAATTTATCAGTGAGCGCAATGACTTTAGCTTTTACGAGTTCAAGTTCTTCTGGCTTATCATGGGCTTTTAGCGCTTCAATCACGAGATCTGCGATTTGTCTTGCTTCTTTTTCCTTCATTCCACGGCTAGTGATTGCGGCAGCACCAATACGGACACCTGAGGTCTTTGCAGGAGAAAGTTGATCATTGGGAAGCATTTCCTTATTAAGAGTAATATATACACTGTCAAGCAGGTTCTGAGCTTCAAGGCCATTGACCCCAAGTTCAAGGACTGACATATTCAACAAATGGTTGTCGGTTCCCCCTGAGAGGACATGAACACCGAGCTTCATAAATTCGTCAGCCATAGTTGCCGTGTTTTTGATGACTTGTGCTTGATATTCTTTAAAGGACGGCTCAAGAGCTTCTTTAAAAGCAACAGCTTTGGCAGCGATGACATGCATAAGCGGACCACCTTGAATACCTGGAAAGACATTAAAGTCGATTTTTTTAGCTATTTCTGGATTATTTGTCAGAATCATACCGCCTCGTGGACCACGTAAAGTCTTGTGAGTCGTTGTAGTTACGATGTCAGCATATGGGAAAGGTGATGGATGAAGTCCAACAGCGACTAAACCAGCAATATGAGCCATATCTACCATTAGTTTTGCGCCAACTTCATCAGCAATTTCCCGAAATTTAGCAAAATCAATAATACGGGCATAAGCTGAAGCACCTGCAACAATCAAGGCTGGTGAAGCTCCTCGTGCTATTTCAGCAATCTTGTCATAATCGAGTCGCTCTGTCTTTGGATCAAGAAAGTAGCTTACAAAATTATATGTTTTACCAGAAAAGTTAACCTTTGCACCATGTGTCAAGTGTCCGCCTGCATTCAAATCCATACCAAGAACAGTATCCCCTGGTTTGATCACAGCACGGTAGGCAGCCATATTTGCTTGTGAACCTGAGTGAGGTTGTACATTTGCAAATTTCACATCAAAAAGTTGTTTGGCACGCTCTATCGCAAGATTTTCAACTACATCAACACATTCAGTACCACCATAATAACGGCGACCGGGATAGCCTTCTGCATATTTATTGGTCAAAACAGATCCTTGAGCAGCAAGAACAGCTTTAGAAACAATGTTTTCTGATGCAATCAGTTCAATATTATGTTGCTGGCGTTCTTCCTCTGCGTGAATTGCATTCCAAAGTTCTGGATCAAAGTTTTCAAAAGTCTGTGTCATTATTAGTGACCTCCATCTACATTTTTAAATTTTACCATAGTAACTTTATTTACTTGAGACCGGTTATCCGAATATTGAGTGGTTCACATGAAACATTCGGGTATTTTATAAATTACCTTCACTTTATCCCTAATAATTTATTGAATATTTCCAATTTCCGGAACTTTTTCCAATATTTCTTCTTTCTTAACTGCACCATTCCGAAGAATTCTTGCTGGACTAAGTGTTAAATCAAGAATTGTTGTATCTAGTCCATAGTCAGAGTCATCTTGAAGAGCAAGAGAAGCTTTAGAAAGGATCTCACTTGAGAGATTTTCAAATAAAACAGGGCTTGCTTCACCTGTCAGATTAGCGGAAGGACCAACTAAGACACCAATTTCTTTGATAACTGATTGAGTTGAAGTGATTGATGGCATTCTAAAACCAACTGTTGTCTTACCAATATGGATCCATTCGGGAACTGAGCCACTTGCCTCTAGAATAATTGTCAAAGGGCCTGGGAGAAAGCTTTGAACCAATTTTTTTAAATAAATGGGTTGATTTTTTGAAAATTTCAGGATGGTCCCAAAATCTGAAACATTCAAATTGAGAGCTTTCTCAGTCGGACGTCCTTTAGCCGCATATAATTTTTCTACTGCATCTTGATTTGTTGCATCCGCAAATATTCCATAAACTGTTTCAGTAGGTAATATAACTAATTCACCATCTTTTAAGGCATTAACGGCCTCTCTTATTTGATTTTCCATATTTGTTTAAACTTTCATTCAATAGTTTGATGAGTGCTTCATCTTTGATTTGTAGATTGCTAATAGATATCGTCTCAGGTGTTCCATACAATTCAAATGAATTCTTATAAACTCCTTGCCAACTTCCATTTTCTGAGAAAATAAATGCCTCAGGATCCTTGACCATAATCAAAATAAGTTTTTGACTTCCATGGTTCGCTTCTCCAATACCAATAATATTTTCCCATTTAATGATAGGATTTTTCAAGTGATTTGTATTATCTTGAAGTCCAGATTGACTAATGATTAAGGCTGGTTTAAAATTCAGCAATTTTCTTAATATCAAAATGATAATTCCAAAAATAAAAAGGAGCAAAATGCTAGCCAAAATTATGAATAACAGATTATTTGTAAGAAAAAGGGCAAAGGCAATTGGAATAAAGAAAAGCATAACCAGTAAAAATAGACTTAATTGTGCTTTTTTAAAATTGATTTTAATTTCTGTCACCTTCATGCCCCTGTCTATTTGAATTTTTTATCTTACACATATCATTCGGTCTTTTCCGGAAAAATCTGGAAAAACTTCAACTTTCTTATCTGGGAAGGCGGCTTCAAAAAGACTTTTTACTATAGCTCCTTGTTTGTAACCAATTTCTAGATAAATTTTCCCATTCTCTGTCAATTGAGCTGGTGCTTGATTCGCTATTTTCTCATAAACTGCTAAACCATCATGATCCGCAAAAAGAGCCTGATCTGGTTCACTACCGAGTACTGAAATGTCAACCTCGTCTTTATTTTGACGAGAGATATAGGGTGGATTTGATACAATAATATCAAATTTTCCTTTGATGCCATCCATTACATTTGACTGAACAAATGAGAGTTTAACCGAGTTGACCTTCGCATTTTCTTTTGCGACTACTAATGCTTCGCTAGAAATGTCAGAAGCCACAAAATCCCAATCTGGCCTATTTTTGGCCAGAGAAACCGCAATGGCGCCTGACCCTGTTCCAATATCTAGAACTTTTTGCTTCCCTATCATTCGATTGTCGTTCAAAATCAGATTTATCAGTTCTTCTGTTTCTGGCCTCGGAATTAGAACACGTGGATCTACTTTAAATTTTAACCCAGAAAAAGTTTCCTCACCAACTATATATTGAGGTGGCTCGTGATTTTCTAGTCGAAGACTAATCTCTTTTAAATCAGCCATCTCCTCATCGGAAATTTCCAAACGCATTTGATTGATCCAATCGAGTTTACTTAACCCATGCAGGTGACGCCAAACATATTCAAGCTCAAATGGCTCCTCTATTCGAGTTGAAACCTCACGTACGGCTTTTATCCATATCATATTGACTATTTTACCAAATAAAGTCCTAACTGACTTTAATAGGGCTTCCAAGTTCAAAAAATTGTAAGTTTGACAAAATGAATAAAATTAGACATCGTGTCTAATTTTATTTTAAAATGTATTGTAATAGTTTTCTCAAAGTACTATGATGAGGGTGTCAAAAGGACCAAGATTTTTCAGTTTTCAAAACATACTTCAATACCAAAAGGAAGGTAAAATTATGAGATACACAAACGGAAATTATGAAGCTTTTGTTACCCCCAGAAAACCAGCTAATGTCGAGAAAAAATCAGCTTACATTGTAGGTGCTGGACTGGCGGGTCTAGCAGCAGCAATTTTTCTGATTCGTGATGGACAAATGGAAGGAAAAAAAATTCATATTCTTGAGGAACTCTCTCTTTCAGGAGGTTCATTAGATGGTAAATTCATTCCTGATGAAGGATTTGTGGTTCGTGGTGGACGTGAAATGGAAAACCATTTTGAATGTCTTTGGGATTTATTTCGCTCTGTTCCATCACTTGAAATAGACAATGCGTCCGTTTTAGATGAATTTTATTATCTTGATCGTGAAGATCCTAATTCGTCAAATTGTCGGCTCATTCATAACAGAGGTGAACGAGTTGAAGATGATGGAAAATTCACATTAAGTCGGAAAGCTCAAGATGAAATCATCCAACTTTTCTTGTCAAAGGAAGAGTTACTTGTTGGCAAGAGTATCCAAGATGTATTCTCGGAAGAATTCTTTGAGTCCAATTTTTGGCTTTACTGGTGCACTATGTTTGCGTTTGAAAAATGGCATTCTGCCATTGAAATGCGCCGTTATATCCTTCGCTTTATCCACCACATAGAAGGACTTCCAGACTTCAAAGCACTTAAATTTACAAGATACAATCAATATGATTCCTTGGTCAAACCAATGTTGGCTTTTCTAGAAGAAAAGGGAGTTGATTTTCGTTATTCTAGCGCAGTCGATAATATTGAAGTTGATTTTTCAAATCAAAAAAAAGTTGCAAAAGCCATTAAGCTTTCAGACGGTAGCCGTATCAATTTAACGGAAAACGATTTAATCTTTGTTACTAATGGCTCTATCACTGAAAGTTCAACTCAAGGATCCCCCACAACTGCTGCCCCCGTCAGTAAAAATTTGGGAGTTTCTTGGAAACTCTGGCAAAATCTGGCTCGTCAATCCTCAGAATTTGGTAATCCATCTGCTTTTTGTGATAATTTACCTGACGAAAGTTGGTTCGTTTCGGCAACAGTCACTTGGGAAAATTTAAAAATTCAACCTTATTTTGAAAAATTGACACATCGTCAACTTCGTACTGGTAAGGTTGTGACTGGCGGAATTGTGACCATCAAAGATTCTAACTGGTTGATGAGCTTTGCAACCCATCGTCAGCCTCATTTTAAGGAACAAACGACTGATCAAAGTACAACTTGGGTTTATGGCTTGATATCGAACACACCGGGTAACTTTGTGAAAAAGCCCATTGAAGATTGTACGGGTCAAGAGATTACTCAAGAGCTCCTTTTCCATCTAGGTATGCCAGAGAATGAAATTGTTGATTTTGTTAAAGAAAATACTACAAGTATTCCTGTTTATATGCCATTTATCACCTCGTATTTTATGATGAGAAAACCTGGAGACCGCCCACTTGTTGTTCCTACGGGGTCTCTCAATTTATCTTTCATTGGGAACTTCGCGGAAACTGATCGTGATACAGTATTTACCACAGAATACTCTGTTCGTACAGCGATGGAGGCTGTTTATCAACTCCTAAATGTAGATCGCGGTGTCCCCGAGGTTTTCGCTTCATCTTATGACCTCCGAACCCTTGCAAATTCCATTTACTATTTATCAGATAAAAAGAAAATTACTGAGATGGACCTACCCTTTGTAAAAAAGGAAGCTCTAAAAATCGGTCTCAAAAAATTACAAGGAACTTATCTTGAAGACTTGTTTAAAGAAATTGGATTAGTTTAAAAATTAACTTAAAAGGGTCACATCTGATTGGATGTGACCCTTTTTCCTTGAGAAAAATCAAAATAGTAAAATCGATTCCAAAATTTTTATCTTACTTACTACCTAATTTTGCTAACTTCTCGGTTTGATCAGCCATAATCAAAGCATCAATGATTTCTCCCAAGTCACCTGCAATAATACGGTCAAGTTGTTGAATTGTCAATCCAATTCGGTGATCAGTTACACGATTTTGTGGGAAGTTATATGTTCGGATACGTTCTGAACGGTCCCCAGTCCCTATCGTTGATTTCCGTGTCGCATCTTGTTTGTCACGCTCGAGTTGTTGATAATAATCAAAAACACGTGCTGTAATCACTTTGATAGCTTTATCACGGTTCTTTTGTTGTGTCCGTTCTTCCTGCATTTCAACTTTTAAGCCTGTTGGTATGTGGACCATACGAACCGCCGTCGCTACCTTATTGACATTTTGCCCACCCGCGCCTGACGCATGATAGATATCAACACGCAAGTCTTTCGGATCAATTTTATAATCAAATTCTTCGATTTCAGGCATTACTAATACTGTTGCTGTCGAAGTATGGACTCGTCCTTGAGATTCAGTCACAGGAACTCTCTGTACACGATGAGCACCAGATTCAAATTTTAGTTTAGAATAAACATTACTTCCAGAGACTTGTGCAACAACTTCTTTATAACCACCAATCCCTGACATTGAAGCTGACATGACTTCAAACTCCCAGCCTTGAGAGTCTGCATAGTGAGAATACATATTAAGCAAATCCCCTGCAAATAGAGCAGCTTCATCTCCCCCAGCAGCACCACGGATTTCAATAAAAATATTCTTTTCGTCATTTGGATCTTTCGGTAAAAGTAAAATTTTTATTTCTTCTTCCAAACGTTCTTTTTCAGCACGTCCTTCAGACAATTCTTCCTTGGCAAAGTCAGCTAGTTCAGCATCTCCGAGTAAGTCTGTGGCATCCGCGATTCTTTGCTCATTTTCTTTATATTTTCTATAAGCCGCTACGGTGCCACGGAGATTGGCCTCTTCCCTTGAGAGTTCCAAGAAACGTTTTGTATCTGTAACAACTTCAGGATCGCTCAGTAGTTCACCAAGTTCTTCATAGCGACCAAGTATACTTTCTAATTGATTAAACATTTTTTAAAGCTCCGGATTCATATAATGCTTGCGACAAACAGGAATATACGATTCATTGCCACCAATTTGGACTTGCTCACCTTCAAAAATAGGTTTTCCATCAAGGAGACGTAAAACCATTGTCGCCTTTTTTTCACAGTACCAACAAATTGTCTTGATTTCTTCAATTTTATCAGCTAAAAGCAAGAGATACTTTGACCCTTCGAAGAGCTCATTACGAAAATCATTCTTAAGACCATAGGCAATAACGGGAATATTAAGATTATCCACAATCTTTGCAAAGTCATAAATATTTTCTTTACTCAAAAATTGAGACTCATCAATCAAAATACAACGTGGTTTCTCAGAAAGCGCAGCTACATAATCAAACACCTTAAATCCTTCATCAATTGCCACCGCATCATGCGAAATTCCAATTCGAGAAGCTACTTTTCCTTTTCCGATTCGAGTATCAAGGTTTGAAGTCATCAAGAGAACAGGTTTTCCCTCTTCCTCGTAGTTGTGTGTTACTTTTAAGATATCTATTGATTTTCCGGAATTCATCGTTCCGTAACGGAAGTAAAATTGAGCCATATTCTTAACTTTCTATTTAATTATCTTTACAAGCCAAAGCCCTTATAACAAGGCTTTGACGTTTTATACGTTCTATACACTCTAGCTAGGCAAATATTTACTATTTTTATCTATTTTTAACTCAAAACTGTCCACTTATTGCCCCACGTAAATTGCAATCAAACCATTCAATTTATCCACCAAATCATTTGTCATCTTTGGCGTAATATATGAGTAAATTTCTGTAGTTGTTTTATGCCCAACTCTTGTCACATTTGACTTTACCTGAACATCCATTTCTACTAATAAGCACACATCATACATGAGAATGACGAAGACAATGAAAACTGTTTATATAGACCACTTCTTTTACCATACATTCTAAAGCAAAGGTTTAAACCACTTATGCCAATTGATAAACCAGTTCTACTGCAAAAAATGTAATCATGATTAACAAAAGACTTACATATCTTATCATTATTCGTTTCTATAAAAAAGTCAATAATTTCTACTGCTCTATTAAATAAAATAACTTTTCCATAATAAAGCAACGCTTTAGTATTTAAATGATTTATGCCTCTTATACCACCAGAATACTCTAAATTAACTTCAATTAAAACTAATTTATTTTTTCGATCAAATTTTTCTTATTATAAATAAAGCTGCTAACTCACAATATCTTAACCCTACTAAAAACGAAAATCCAAATACCATTCGTTTTCTATATGTCTGAAAATTATTGCTATCTGACATTTTATCAAAAAATTTTCCTAAGTCTACTTGCGTAAATAATTTAATATCATATTTTATCAAGTCATCAAGTGTAAATTTTGGTATTTATAAAATTACTTTATCAACTACAAGTTTCTTAATAATTTTCATCTGGTAAGCACAATAAAGTATGCGGATACCGTTGCTCACTTTAGTTGCAAACTATTAAAATAATTTTGAACTTGATAAGCCCTAAATTTTACCATTCTTTGGTTTCCAAAACTCTTTACAAATCTTCTACTCTTTTACAAATTTTCCGGCTGTTCTAATAGCTAGAAGCTTTTAAATACAACTTACTATCTTCTAACCAAGTTTTAACAACTTTCTGAAAATTTTAAAGACTCTAAATCCAAAAAGAGACTAAATTTACTTTCAACTCGTCTATCTTATTTTTGGCCTTAACTAATAATATTCGCCTGGCTTCATTCTTAGCTTGACCAGATTTTGATTTCAAAATAATTGATATTTTTCAGTCTTCATACTTGAAAAATTTAAAAGAAGAATTCTCCATAAATATGATTGCTTGTCAGAAACCCTTTGTTCAAACCATAACTCATTTACCTTTATTTCTTCAATTTTCATTTATATTCCCCTTACTTAATAGGGCAATGATAAAACACCATTTTATTGTAGCACACTCCTGTACTTTTCAGAACCCTTCATAATTAAGAACTTATCAAAAGCTGGTAACCAAACTCTTCCAGATAATCCGAAATAACCACCTTTGATAAACGTTTGTCTTTTTCATTAATGAAATATTATTCCTTGCTGTTGCTAGAGAAAATCCATAAAAATTTGAGATCTCTTTAACATTTGCGAATTTCTTTTCGATTTTCACTTCTTCAATCATTTTCCCCCCCTTAAAAGGCAAATTATAAAATTAAGTTAGCCACCTGAAGCAAGAAAAAAACACCTGAGACCTTTATACTTGAATTTGGAAAAATAAAGTAGAAAAGGATTCAGATGCAAGATTATTCTAACACAAATGATAAACATTTAACACTGACTGAACGACGTCAAATTGAACGTTGGCACAACAAGGACAAGCTAAATAACCGCCGGATCGCTCAGCTCTTAAATAAAGCCATTCAGACGATAAACAATGAACTTCGTAAAGAGAAAGTGCACTTAAAGATAAAGGCAAATACTCTTCGCATCAAGCACAAGAACACCACAGAGCCAATAAAAGTCACTCTGGCCGTCGATCTAAGCTTGCGTTTGACCTCAATAAAACCATTTTTTCAGGTGTTTGCCTTCGACCCTCTATCACTGGATAAATAAAAGCTAGTTGAATGTGAAATATCATAACTTACCTTACTCTCACCATAAGAAAGCGAAGAAACTTAGAAAAATACATCCCAAGCATACGTAGGGTTTGTCCATTGACCAACGTCCAGAGAAAATTAATCAACGTGAAAAATTTGGACATTGGGAAGTCGATATGGTACTTTTACAAAAGAAAAAATTAGCGCCAAACACGTTTTGAAATAATTCGTCTGATTTCAGATAAGTCTGCCCAATTTTTTAACACGGCACTTTTAGCACTTCAAGAGAAGATTCAGTTCGAATCCCTTACTCGGATAATGGTCATGAATTTGCCGGTTTACTATTGCCATGCCTATGCCAGATTTGAACGTGGAAGCAATAAGAATCATAACCGCATGATCCGACGTTTCTTAACCAAAGGAACAAAGCAAACAAAAGTTCAGGTTGTTGCCAAGATTGAGACCTGAATGAATCGTTACCCAAGAAAATGTTCAAGTATCAGACACCACTTCAGATGTATAAAGATGACAAAATTAAATTTACAATTTGCCTTTTTCTATTTTACTTTTTTGCCAAAAAAATAAATTATCACTCTATTTAGCATTTGCTGTCTTTGAATTTTTCCAATAATGAGCCAACCTTCCTACCATGTAAAATAAAGTCCCAATAATTGAAACAAAGAAGCCAATCGGCCAAGTTGTTAGATAGGCTAGACTAATTGAAAGCCATATATCGATTAATGAGATAATCATTGTAGTCACTAAGGCATTTACTGGATGACTGGTCAAGTAAATACTTGCTGCACTTGGTGTAATCAATAGACTAAAACAAAGCAAAGTTCCGACGATTGGGATAATAACTGAAACGGAAATAGCAATGACAAGTAAAAATAGACTTTCAATGAGACGAACAGGGATGCCACGGCTTTTAGCTATATCCTTTGAAAGTGAACTCAATAATAACGGACGATAAATAAGTGCTAGGAGAACTAAACAAACAAGCGCAAGCAAAAAAGTCTGGATAACTTGATCATCACTAACACCAACAATTTGCCCAAATAGGAGAGAGTATGCTCCTTCGGCATACTGATTGGTTAACCCTAAAAAAAGTGCCCCTAAGCCAAGACTTGTCACTAAAACTAAAGCTGTAGCAACATCCTCGTGTTCCTTTTCTTCTAGTCTGCCTATGAGAAGAGCGCCTCCAACTGTAAAGACTAAAAGGCCCAAAATTGGATTCACAGCGAAAAAGATCGAACTCGCTCCACCGGCAAAACCGGCTTCAGGTAAAGCATGGGCGATAAAAGTAGAAGAACGCATAATAATAAAGAAGCCAATACAACTAGATAAGATAGCAATGACAGAACCGCTTATCCAAGCATGTATCATGAAAACATTAGTAAACATCCCAAAATCAAACAATCGAAGCCTCCTTTATTAACTTTACTGCCCCTGCTTTCTTCTCATTTCTTTTTAATTTTTGATTTTGAATAAAACCAGAAATAAAATAAGATAACAAAATCTGAGCACAAACAAAGAAGCTAACTGGCCAACTCTTATGTGAAGGCAGCCATTGATAGGAATCATAGGCTAGCACAATCCCAATCCAAATTGATACTAATCCAATAAATGCCGATAAAATCATAGCTTTTCTAATCCGATGTGTTAATCTCATCGCAATGGCTGCTGGCCCTATGAGCAGAGCTGTACTTAAAAGCGACCCAATAATCATTGAATTTTGATTGACGACAAGAGCTAACAAAATAATAAAAATATAGTTAACCAGACGGACTGGAATTCCTCGAGTCTGTGCGAGTTCAGCATTAATTGAAGATAATAAAAGAGGCTTGAAAATAAGAATAAGCAAGATGACTGTGATTGGCGCCAAGACCAAGACAATAGGTAAAGTTGAGTGACTCATCATAAAAATTGAACCAAAAAGCACCATCATCGGCGCACCTCCCTGACCAGTATAGTGAGTGCCCAAAAATAGAAAGAGAGATTCACACCCTAATGCAATTGATAAAACAATGCCTGTGGCTAGGTCTCGTTCTCCTTCCCTTTTCCCCAAAAGCTCTATTCCTAACGCTGATAAAAGACCAAAGCCAAGAAATCCCCAAACCGTGTTTAAGCCTAATAAGAAGGCAACAGCTGCTCCAGCCCCTCCAAAATCTGATATGGCATGTCCCGCAAAAGATTGCCTTCGAATGATGACAAAAACACCAATTAAGCCTGAGGTAGCTGCGATTAAAGTACCCATTAGTAAGGCATCTCTAACTTGAAGATTTTGGAAAAATCCTGGAGCAAATAAAAATTTTAATAATTCATTCATTGTTCTAACCTTTATTTTCATAAGGATTGGGATTTGAAAAGACTTCAACATTGGAACTTTCATTTCCAATAACGATGAGTCTACCATTTACTTTCAAAACCTCAACTTTATAACCATATAGTTGACTCAGTACTCTGCTTTGGAAAATTTCATTGACTGTTCCAATGACTGAATTACCGTCTGCCAAATAAAGTACTCTATCCATCACCTCAAGAAGAGGATTCATATCATGGGTAACAAAGATAACTGATATACCCTGTTCTTTTCCAAGCTTTGCGACCAGTCTAACAATTTCATAGGAACTTTTGATATCCAGATTAGATAAAGGTTCGTCAAGTAAAAGTAATTTTGGAGAGCTTATGAGGGATTGAGCAATTAATAAACGTTGTTGTTCCCCACCAGATAACCTTCCAATCGGTGAATCCGCAAATGATACAGCCTCCACTGCTTCCAACATTTCATTAACCTTTTGCTTTCGTTTTTGAGGATGAAGTGAAAATCCCCATCTATTACCATCTAGTCCCAAAGCGACCAAATCTCTTCCTCTTAAAGGCGTTTGAGGATCAAGATTAAGTCTCTGAGGTACATAGCCAATCAAATTTTTGGTATTTTTAGCGTCAGCAATTTTAATTTTCCCTGACTGAGGCCGGATAAGTCCTAGAATTAGTTTTAAAAGTGTAGATTTTCCAGCTCCATTTGGCCCAATTAAGCCTATGAATTCTCCCGGATAGACCTCTAGATTAATATCTTTTAAAACTTGATGATTGCCAAAATTTAACTTAACATGATCCAAACTTACGAACGGATGATTTAAACTTACTTTCTGACTCATGAGAGTGTATTTGTTGAAACGCCATCTTTAATTGCCTTTGAAATCGCATCTGTTTCAGCACTGATCCACTTTTGATAACTATAACCAGTTGGCATTGTTTCATAAACACCCACAACTGGGATATTATTTTGCTTAGCCAAACTTAGCAATTCTTTTGTTGAACTATCCACTGCTTGCTGATTATAAAGAAAGACATTCACTTTCTTATCTTTAAAAAGATTTTCTTGAGTCCTAACATCTTGAGGAGATGGATCTGTACCATTCATCACAGCTGCCTGATAATTCCATGGTGTCATATTTTTTAAGCCCGCAGATTCAATCAAATAGTCAGATACTGGCTCAGTCACAGCAACGCCTGTACCAGCAAATTCATCCTTAAGTTTGTTAATGCCAGAATTAACTTCATTGATGGAATTATTAAATTTAGTTAAGTTGTCTTCAAAATATTGCTTTTTCTCAGGCAACTGCTTCTTTAAATTCTCAGCCACAAGAGCCGATAGTTTAACCATGGTGTAAGTCTTATACCAGAGGTGAGGATTTTTTGTATCACTTGGATAATTTAGGGCTTTAGAAACATCAATCACGTTACGTTTAGAATTTTTAGAACCAGACTCTATTTTGTTCATAAAATTATCATATCCAAGTCCATTTTGAACCACAAGGGTTGCCTTGCTGATGGTGCTAGCATCTTTTGTATTTGCTTCGTATGAATGTGGGTCTGTCGCAGGGTTACTCATGATAGCCGTAACCGAAACGTATCTTCCTCCAATTTGGCTGATTACATTTGCATATTCATTTTCAGAGCCAACTGCAATAATTTTCCCATTTGAATCTGACGAAGCTGATTTTGTGCAGGCAACCAATGTAAGCCCACTAAGTAAGACAATTCCCGAAATAGCAATTTTTTTTGCTCTATTCATTAATAATATTCTCCGATTTGATTTTGAGGAAAACCTAAAATTCTGATTTTGAGGCCTTCATGTGAGTTTCTTAGATCTAAAAATAAATGTTACCTGGTGAATGAAAGGTTAACCAGTTAACTATATACTTAACTGGTTAAGTTATATCAAAAAAATTTTTTTATGTCAAATATAAAATCTTCTTCTATTAAAATAATGTTTCTTCAATCAACAAAACATCTGTCCTTTTATAATTAGCAAAAGAGTTATAGAGTAGTCAGAGTGGAAAAGCTTATTTTATAAACATCCTGTTTTGCTAAAATAACAGTCGCCATTTGATGTTGTTGATAATTCTGGAAAGCGTTTAAACACTCAGAATATAAACAGAGTCCGAAAACACAAGTTCCAGCTCAACGAATCTAATAATGATCATAATACGCAATCATGTGACTGGTGGTTTAGATACAAACTTCAGTATTTACAAAGACAAGCCATATAAAAAATTAGAGAATCTTGTCAAATTTTAAAATGAAAAACGTGACAAATCTTAATTCGTTGTCACGCTTTAACTTTATTAATTTGTATTAGTCTATTGCAAGAACATTTTTCTCTCATTTAATTTTTTTTGGTATGTTCTTTCCAAACTAAACCATGTTTTTAAGAGCTGAAGGGTTATTGTACTCCTTCTAAATTTGCAATGTCCTTATGGCGAATTATCTTTAGTTAATTTTTCTAATAGTTTGGAAATATAAGACAAGTCCTGTTACTTTTCATTATCATAATAATATCTATTTATTCCTAGACGCCTTTATGACGAATTTCATGCAAAGAATTTAGTACATAAAACAGGATGATACATAAAGCTGAGCATACGAATAAAGTAATAAATAAGGGTATCAATGAGAAACCATTTTTGTTTGAATAACCTACAATATCTTTCAATAAATTAATCCAATAATTTCTCGCCGCTTCACCACCTAATTGCACAATAGTAGCTACAATAACTGGTATACTCATTGCTAACAATAAAATAACAATTTTCTTTACTCCTGTAAACATATCGTTGAATGTTCCTAATAACAATCCAAGTGAGGATAAAAATAGCAATAACGTAAAAATAAGTAGTATGTTTACAAATGGATTTTTGCTTGAATACACACTTGTTAAAAATACTGTTAAATCAAAATTTTTAATTGAAACTTTTGATAGCAAAAATACAATTATTGATGTACCAATTGATGTCATAATAACTACAGATACATTTACTAAAAATATATTGAAACGGTTCATTCCATTTTGAATAAAAAATTTGAAATCTGAATACATTCCAATGAATGAAATAATTACTGAAAATATCATAATCGGAATGAGAACATCTGAAGATACTTTTTCATTTCCTCCTGCCAGAAGCAATCCAACAACAGGGAAGATAATGCCAAATAAGAACCACCATGCAAAGAATATACCTAACGATATTACTTGTCTTAATAATCTATATTCAACCGCTGTTTTAAACTTCATCTTATTTTGCCTTCTTTCGATTTGTTATTTTTTTAAAATAGTCCTGTAAGTTCATGCGACTTACCTTAACATTTCCCAGACTTTTTCTTGAAAGATTTCCTTTTACATAAGCGGTCATTGATCCACCAAGTATTTCTTTTCCCAACACTTGAACATGGTCAAGAAATGACTCAACTTCATCAATTGATCCAGATAGGATGTATGTTTCATCCATTAGATCTTCAACATTTTCGTCAACAATAACCTTTCCACTCTCTAGAATAATAACTTTTTCTAAGAGGTTAGAAATTTCTTCAATTAAATGTGTTGAAATTACAAAAGTTCGCAGTCTATCTTGGTAAGTCTCAAGCAAAAAGTTATAGAACAGTTCACGATGATTAGCATCCAGACCTAAAATAGGCTCATCCAAAAAGATATATTCACAAGGAACGCATAAAGCTACAATTAATTTTGTGATACTTCTGTACCCAGTAGATAGCTTATTTAAATATTTAGAAGAATCTAATTCAAATTCTAATAACATATGATTAGCAAGATCCCAATTGAACTCTCCATAAAATTTCTCTGTTAATTTAAATAGTGATTTAATCTTTATTTTTGACGGATATAAATTATCCTCACTAGTTAAATAAATTTTATTCAGTGTTTTTTCATTATCTGAGATTTTTTCGCCATTAAGATCAACTTTTCCTACAGTACTAAAAATCCTATTATTTATTATGTTTAATAATGTACTTTTACCTGCTCCATTATTCCCTAGTAGTCCATAAATTTTTTTTGATTCAAAATCAATAGAAACATGGTCTAAGACATTTCTTTTGCCATAAATCTTACTTACTTCTTCAACCTTTAAACTCATTTTATATAACCTCTTTCAATTAAATTTATCAATTGTGCTTGAGAAATATTTAGTTTCTTCGCTTCTTCTAAAACATTTAACAATTTATGATTTATAAATTCCGTTTTCCTTTTTTCCAAAAGTTTTTTTTGTGCTTCAGGTTTCACAAACATTCCGAGACCTCTCCTCTTCTCAATCAAGTTTTCTTCAACCAACTTATTCATCCCTTTTAATATTGTTGCTGGATTTATTTTGTACATTTTTGAAATTTCTGTAGTGGACGGAATTTGAGTTCCCTCTTCGTAGGAACCATTGAATATTCCTTCTGAAATTTCATCAGCTACTTGCTGATATAAGGGAGCTTCTCCTTCAAAATCAAAGTTCATTCATCTCTCCTTCCTTCTTGTTTGGTTAATTAGTTATGTGATTAAGTATATATCCTTTATTTTAATTTGTCAACTATAAAAATTGAATTTGAAAGAGAAAATAAAAAAAGACAACAGCTTAAACTGTTGTCAAAATTGAAACTTATAAAATTTTTATAAAGTTTAACCTGTTGGTAAAGCTAATTGTAGTTAAAATTTATTTTTTAAAAACGCAACTGACTGATAAGGTTGTAAAGTATTTTTCTTATAATCATCATAATTATTTATCCAAATTTCAGATGCAAAAAACTCATCTGGCAAATCAAAACTAATAGGACGATTTCTAAAATTATTTAATACTAATAATTTTTGATTGCCAAATTCACGAATAAATGCATAAATGCTATCAGAGTCTTTCATAGCAGCTTTGTATGTGCCATCAGAAATTAGTTTTTCTGATTTACGTAAAGCAATCAATTTTTTATAAAAATTATAAATTTCTCCATTTTTATCCTGTGCCACGTTAATTTCAGGGTGATTTCCTACTGCAAGCCAAGGACTTCCAGTTGTAAAACCAGAATTTTTTCCATTGTCCCATTGCATCGGTGTCCTCGCATTATCACGAGACTTAGCCTTCAAAATTTCAAAAGCCTCTTTTTCCGTCACTCCCTTTTTCAACAAAGAGTGATAAGCATTTAACGTTTCTAAGTCTAAATAATTGTTAACATTTGTATAGTCAGGATCAACCATCCCAATTTCCTCGCCCATGTAAACGTAAGGTGTCCCGCGGCTCAAATGAATACTTGCAGCAAGCATCTTGGCCCCTTTTACTCGAAAATTCTCTACATCTATAAAACGGTTTAAAGCACGAGGCTGATCATGATTATTCCAAAATAAAGCATTCCAACCACCATTTTCAGACATCTGCTCACCCCACTCATGAAATAAATCACGCAGTTGTGTAAAATCAAAGGGCATTTTTGTCCACTTATCCCCATCCTTATAATCTACCTTAAGATGATGAAAGTTAAAAACCATACTCAGCTCATGTCGATCAGGTCGTGTATACAAAATACTATTCTCAATTGTTGTTGAACTCATCTCACCCACTGTTACCGCATGTGGATCATGCCCAAAGGTTGCTTTATTTAGCATCTGCAAATAATCATGCACAATTGGCTTATCTGTATATTCAAATTTTCCTTCACTCAGCGAATTATCATGTAATACTTCATCTTTCCCAATAACGTTAATCACATCAAAACGAAAGCCTGAAATTCCTTTCAACCGCCAAAAATTTACTACTTCAAACATCTCGTGACGCACATTTTCATTACGCCAATTCAGATCTGCTTGTGATATATCATATAAATGAAGATAGTATCTTCCTGTATTACCAAATGGTGCCCAAGCACTTCCGCCAAACTTTGAATTCCAATTAGTCGGATCATCACGTAAAATAAAGAAGTCCTGATAATATTTATCACCGGCCAAAGCTTTTTGAAACCACTCATGTTCGATTGAAACATGATTTAATACCATGTCAAGCATGAATTCAATACCATATTTACGCCCTTCAGCAACCATCTCAGCAAAATCTTCAAAATTTCCAAACATCGGATCAATCGCCTTATAGTTTGAGATATCATAGCCATTGTCACGCTGAGGACTTGGGTAAAACGGATTGAGCCAAACCATATCAATTCCAAGGTCTGCTAAATAAGGTAACTTTTGTGTAACTCCTTTTAGATCCCCTATTCCTGAACCAGTTGTGTCTAAAAAAGATTTTGGATAAATTTGATAAATTACTCTGTCATTAAGTGTCATATTTTCTCCACTAAGAAGCAAAGCAACAGGTTTTATACCTGCTGCTCCCATTTTTACTATTTTATTTTGCAACAGCGTCTTTGAAAGCATTTTTCTTTTTAACACCATCACCCATAGTATCTGTGTCTTTATAACCAAACATCCATACAAGAACAAAGGCAACAACAATCGTTACTGCAGAAGCAATCCAGAAGATCATAAAGTTGTTTGGATTATCTATCGCTTGAATAATTTGTCCACTTGGTGTCTTTTGACCTGACATGAAATTTTTGATGAAGTTGGGGAAACCAATAAGAGAACCCGAGAAACCATACATATGTAAATTCAAGAAACCAGCTACTCCTGCCCCTGCTGCAGCACCGATAGAGCTCATGATAAAGACACGCATGTATTTCAAATTAATACCATACATAGCAGGCTCAGTTACGCCACAGAATGCTGAAATAGCAGCTGGTAAAGCCAAACCTTTCATGTCAGCTTTACGTGATTTGAAGAAGACAGCAAGTGCACCAACACCTTGAGCAAGCATTGTAAAACTTACAATCATATTAATATTAGACTGACCCGTCAAGTTTATCTGGTTAGTCAAGATTGGTACAACCAGCCAATGAAGTCCGAAGATAACAAGCACCTGGTAAAAACCACCTACAATAATACCCGCAATACCAAGGTTCAAGTTAATAAGTCCTGTAATCACACTAGAAAGACCAGATGAAATAACCGAGACAACAGGGCCAACGAATAATAACACTAGAGATGATACAACAAAGAACGTAATCATTGGTTCAAAAATTGGGCGTAATGCTAAAGGCAAGTGATTGTGTAGCCATTTACCAATAGGTGCTGCAATTGCTGCCGCAACGATGATTGGGAAAATTGTGTAAGCATAACTTGGTAAATCAACAGGAATGCCAAAATAAGATGTATTAAAAGTAACACCCAGAATTTTTGCAACGACTGGTGTGTGCCCGGCAGCATTTGCTGCAACTAAACCTGTTAATCCAGGGTTAATCATGAGTCCACCAACAGCAGCAACAACATATTCATTTGCTTTCAATTGCTTAGCGGCAGAGAAGCCAACTAAAACTGGTAAGAAATAGAAAGGACTCATCGCAAGTGTAGATATAATCTTATACGTTGAGTTAGACGAATTGATCACCGCAAAAATATAACCTGGATCAATCTTACCGTTTGCTCCCACAGTGTAAGTAAACATATTCAAAAGCCCGTTAATCATACCACCTGCAGCAAGTAGTCCAATAATTGGAATCATTGAGCCCGTGATTGTACCTATAACAACTTGAAAGGCACGTACAAATGGATTTTTAGAGCCTCCATTTTTAATGGTACCACCCGTTTCCGCAATAGCAGCCTCTGTTGCTTTAGCATCGACAACTTTGTCGCCAAGCTGTTTGATGACTTCATCATAAACATCTTCTACTGCTTGCCCAATGACCACTTGATATTGATTTAAATTTGCATTGTAAAGTGCCGTGACAGCTGGTACACCTTTAGCTGACAGTTTGCTAAGTGACTCACCATCTGCCTTATCTTTGTCAACCAAAGTAAAGCGCAAACGTGTGATACAATGAATAACCGTTGTGACGTTATCAGCGCCACCAACCCCAGCGATGATCTCGGTCGCCAGTTTTGAATAATCTGCCATGAGGCCTCCTTTACTACTTTTCAGTAGTTTTCAATAAATTTTTAAAAAATAAATGAATACACACTTCATTATTTAACTCAATGCAATAAAAACTGTAAAAAACTATTTCGCATGGGCATCGCCAACGGCAGATCCTGCTGGTATTTGACCATATTTGACCGTTAAGTCAGCTAATTTATCTGCAGTATTAGTAATTAACACCATTGTGGTTTTTGGGAGACCTGCTGCTTCAACCTGTGCCCAATCTGCCTTCCCCAAATCATCGCCTGCCTCTACAATATCTCCTATGGAAACTTTCAAAGCGAAAGGTGCCCCATTTAGGCTCACTGTATCAATACCTAAATGGAGAAGAACTTCCAAACCATCAATCCGTTTGAATCCAATAGCATGACCTTGTTTTACTATCACCTTTCCAGCAACAGGACTTACAATTTTGCCATCGTTGGGTTCAATTGCGAAACCATCTCCCATTATTTTTTTTGCAAAAATGGGATCTGAAACTGTATCTAACTTGACAACCTCTCCACTAACTGGGGCATAAAGCTTCTGATCATCCGTCAATTCCTTTTTTCTCCCAAAACCAAACATTTATTCTCCTTTACAAATTTTATTATAAATCTGTTAGCTTGTACGTACAAGTATAATATAGCAAATGTAACCGTTTTTTGCAAGCGCTAAATCATTTTTATTGTATTTTGTTTTTTTTTGATAAAATATGAACTATGAAGAAATATGGAATCATCGTAACTGATCTAGAACAAAAAATTTTTAAAGATATTTATAAGGAAAATGAACTTCTTCCGAGTGAACACGAACTTTCAAAAATATATGATTGTAGCCGGGCAACAGTTCGACAGGCTTTAAAAATTGTTGAAGAAAATGGTCTTATCCAACGTCGTCATGGCTATGGAAGTATTGTCATTTCTCATGAGAAACTGCTTTTTCCTATTTCTGGACTAACCTCTTTCAAAGAATTGCAAACTTCTTTAGGATTTCAAAGTAAGACAGAGGTTATTATTTTTGGTGAAATTAATATTGATGAACAAATGGCGAAGATGACTGGCTTCCCTTTAGATTCTGTGGCTTATCATATTCTAAGGCGCAGACAAATTGATGGAAAGTTTGCAGTTCTTGACCGTGATTTCTTGCGCAAGGATATTGCAGGTGATTTGACAAAAGAAATTTCTCAAAATTCTATCTACGAATATTTGGAAAACACATTAAATCTTGACATTGCCTATGCTCAAAAAGAAATCACAATTGATTTGGTTTGTGAAGAAGATCATGAGCTTCTTGATCTTAACCAACAAGATAGACATATTGTTTCTGTAAAAAGTCATGTCTACCTTGCTAATAACACTCAATTTCAATATACAGAAAGTCGCCACCAAGTAGATAAGTTCCGGTTTACAGAGATTGCCCGCCGCCAAAAACGTTGATCACTTTTATACTCTCAATAGTCCACAAAAAAAGAGCAAGCCCTATTCTTTGCTCTTTTTAACAATTAACAAAATACTATAGCCAATCACATAAATCTCAAGAACTCATCGATTATTTCTTACAAGTGAGATCTCCCCATTCGTGTCAATCTGGAACTATGTTCTAAAAAGTAGACAAAAATTTGAAGGATAAAATCTACTTAAGGCAATATTTCCTCTTTACCCTTATATGATATGTCAAACTTTATATGATAATTTCGTTGGCTATAACAATTCTTGTCATTTATTTTTTAACACTTAATAAATACTCTAGACCAATTCTCTTTAAAAAATTACTTCTAGTTCCATCTGCTACATTAGAGACAGCTTCAGAGCCATCATCTGCTGGGTCAATATGTGTGCGATATGGTCGTTTTCCTTTGGGAAGATTAACAATACGAACAATTTCGTCAGAAACTAAAGATACATCTGCACCATCCGGGAAAAGACCCGCGAGTTTTAAACTAACATTTTCCATGAGATTTGGATATTTTTGATCATAAATTTTTTGAACTTCTTTATTGTCAGGATACCCTGAATTTGCGAAGTGATTTGTCCCATTTGTAAATGACCCAGGAACAACAATAGAAGTTTCAATACCAAATTGAGATAATTCTGCAGCATAAGATACTGCTATAGAATCCATTCCAGCCTTCGCTGCAAAGTATGGGCCCAAGTAGGGTGGTGTTCCACCTTTAACACTCGAACTAGAAACCCATATGATTAACCCCTGTTTACGGGAACGCATTGCAGGAAGCACTGCTTTATTTACTCGTTGAGCTGAGAGGACATTAATATCATATAACTCACCAAGTTGTTCTGGTGTGAAAGCCTCTAAGGCACCAGTAACCATATGACCAGCATTATGAATTACTATGTCAATTCCATTAGATTGCTCTACTTCAATACGTGAAATGGCCTCGTTAACTGATTCCTGTGATGATACATCCATCTCAATTGCAGAGATACTAACCTTATTATCTTTTGCAAATTGTTCAACTTCTGCAACCCTATTTGCATTGCGTGTTAAGGTATTTCGCATCCCCGCATATACAATATGACCAGTTTTTGCTAAAGCTCTAGCAGTTAAGGCGCCAAAACCACTTGAGGCCCCAGTTATAATAATTACTTGCTTTTCCATTACTTTTTCTCCATTCTTAAAAATTATGCCAGTCCACCATTGGTAAAAATAATTTGTCCATTGACCCAGCGGGCTGGTCCTGCTAAAAATGCAACGGTTTCTGCAATATCTTCAGGGTTTCCTAAGCGCTCTAATGGAGTAGCTTGTGACAAGTGAGTAATTGTTGCTTCGTCTTTTCCTGACAAAAAAAGTGGTGTTGCTGTAGGACCTGGAGCCACTGTATTTACAGTAATGTCTTTCCCTCTAAGTTCTCTTGCCAAGATTAAAGTAAGTGACTCAACTGCCGCCTTACTTGCAACATATGCGGAATAGTTTGGGAAACTCGTTCGGGTTACTGAAGTAGAAAAGTTAATAAGTGATCCTCCTTTACGAAGTTTGAGGGCCGCTTGTTGTGATACAACAAAAGTCCCTCTTACATTTATTCTTTGAATCTGATCAAAATCAGATAAGTTTAGAGTACTTAAAGGGCTTAACTTCATAATACCCGCGGTATTCACTACAACATCAATCCCACCAAAAGCAGATATGACATTATCGAAAAGTTGGCTCATTGTAACTTCATCAGCTACATCTCCCCCAACAGCAAGAGCTTCTCCGCCATTATTAATAATTTCATCAACCAACAATTCAGCTTTTCCTTTATTTGCTGAGTAATGAACAGCCACCGCATAATCTTGCTCCACCAATTTGTCAATTACAGATTTTCCGATGCCACCAGAGCCTCCTAGAACGAGAGCAACTCTTTTATCAGACTTATTTTTAGTCATTTTTATTCTCCTTTATAAATATCAAGTATGAGTTACTTTTTATATGTTTAGTAACTTATATTTAATATTGTACCTTCCTTTAGTTACTTTGTCAACGATTTGTTACTTTTATTTGTTTATATTCTAATTTTTAGTTATAATAAACACGAAGTATTATTAGAAGAAAGGAAAATAAGTTGGGAAAATTAACTCAAGAACTCATTTTAGATACAACTGAAAAACTAATCTACGAATTTGGAATGGACAAAACAACCCTTAATGATATTGCAAAACGTTTAAATGTTTCCCACCCTGCATTATATAAACATTTTCTTAATAAAGAAGAACTTTTTCAAAAGTTAGCTTGGCGGTGGTTAGAAGAAACTTCTAAAAACCTATTCAACTGGACAAAATCCACCATCTCTACACGGCAGAATTTACATGATTGGCTCTGGCTGCTTGCAAGCACAAAAAAAACATTATTTGAAAAAGATCAAAGAATGTTTAGTTTATACACCGACTATATTGAGAACAACGAAGAATTAATAACTATCCATCTTCGACATTTGGCCGAGAAAGTCTCAGAAATTACAGGGCTAGATGAGGGCAAAGGAAAGGCAATTATTACAGCCTTTATTTATTTTCATAATCCCTATTTTGCTAATCAATGGGATCGTCCTAACTACAAAGTATTATTTGAAGACACTTTCTGTTTATTAGATATTACAATTTCATAATTACAAAGTAACAATACACAATAAAGTATACTGGGAAAAAAATGATTACAACCTATGAAAAACTAAAAAATGGCTTCAATACTTACGCACCTAAACAGTTCGTGCTACCCAATAATGCCTCTGATACCATCACCCTATCACATGACGATGTCACGCTGACGATTGAACTGGCAGAAGACACTGTTACCAAAATTACTATTACAACACGAGATACCAATATTGATGGGGTGTTCTATGAAGTATTTGTAGATGGTCTCGAACATGGTATGGAGTGGTCCTCTTCAAATTATTACAACGCCATGATGAAGACTTTAAGTACACATAAAAAAAATGTTGGAATAAATCATAAAGGTATTAAAGCGCTACACTCTTGGGAAAATGGAATGGTTAAAGTAGTTCTTACTAAAGATGAAAAATGAAAGAAAAAGGCGGAGATAATTCTCTGCCTTTTTACCATGTTTTTAGTGAATTTTTGATAATAATCTACTCACTATTGTCCAAAATTGTTTAACTTTTACTCCCTCTGAATCTGCTGGACCAGTATAATTAAACAATCTTCTATAAAAATTGGCTATGTGCTCAGAACTTTTATATGAGACAAACACACCAACACAACTATCTTGCATTGTTCGATATTTCAATCAATTAATTGTTGGCTGTATTAACTAAAACTATGATTATAGTTCATGTTTTATTCATCAACTCCAAAAATTTTCATCTCCATAATCCACATGGGTTGATATTTCTGACCATTTTCTCATGTCTTCTTGTAATTTGTCTACTTTTAGTTTAGCTCTACCAAATGCATTTTGTCCCATAAGCAAATGAAGTGGAGGTTCACTGCTTCTTGATACTTCAATAATTGCTTTTGCTGCCAACTCGGGTGATCCAGTTTGACTTCCAGAGAAACCCTCGGTCGTTTCAATTGTTTTATGCGCTGTAGAATCATAATCACTTATCATTTTTGAAGCCTTAAATGCTGAACTTCCTGCCCAAAGTGTTCTAAACGGTCCTGGTTCAACATTAGTTACCTTAATTCCCAATGGTGAAAGTTCTTTTGATAATGCAGTCATTAAACCTTCTACAGCAAATTTAGTAGCATTGTAATAACCAAATCCCGGAGAACCATCTAGCCCCCCAATAGATGTAATATTAATAATGTGTCCACTTTTTTGTTTTCTAAAATATGGAAGAAACGCATTCGTGATGCTACTCAATCCCCAAAAGTTAGTTTCAAACATTTGACGAACAGCTGCTGTGTCGCTCTCTTCAACCGCGCCAAAGTAACCATAGCCAGCATTATTAACTAAAACATCAATATGACCGTAATGTTCAATCGTTTGTTTAACGGCTTGTTCTATTTCAATTTCACTAGTCACATTCAATGCCAACGCTAATGAATTTGGGTGTCCTTCAACAATTTCTTGCGCTTTTTCTAAATTCCTTGCAGTAGCAATTACCGTTTCACCTTGCTTGAGCAGTTCCAATGCAAGATTTTTTCCAAATCCTGATGAGGTTCCTGTAATAAACCAAATTTTACTCATTTGATTTTCTCCATTTTTCTAAAATATTATTCTAAAGCTAAACCTTAGTTCATGTTTTTGGTCTACTATTAGTTTATGATTTGTTTAATTGCGTGAAAGCCTATAGAATTCTCGTATCATTATAGTATCACCTTAGAGTATCTAATTCAATTTTTTTAAAGAATAAAGTTAAAATAATATAATGCATACTCATCACTTCAAAACTCTCTTCCTTCATCGCATCTGAAGGATATTTTGATGATTCTTCAAGTATCTCTATACTGAGAATAGTAAACTATGTCACTTTTTTCCAGACTATATCTTTATATAATGAGGTGTTTTTTTGGAAATTCTATTCAAGTTAGCACTTAATATATCAAGTGTTAACTTGCAGGGCATAAGTAGAATCGCTTTATTGCTTTGTATAATTACAAGATAGTTATTCACATGATTTTATAATTTTTTCTATTGACAAATTTATAGAAAAATGAGACTCAACAAAGCTAAAATTGCTAATCCCCCCTGTTTTATAATAATGAGTTTATTACTTGTTAAACTTCCATATAGTGCAACCAAAATAACATAGGCTAAAAGAAAAGCTGTCAACTCTATACTAGCTGATGAAACAAACAAAGCATATAACATGCCAACTCCAATTAATCCATTATAGACTCCTTGATTTTTAAAAAGCACTTGTACATTTTTATTTTTCAATTCTTCTTGAGACATGTTGAACACCCGTCCTGTTGTGGATGAAGTTGTTTTAAACGTTTCTAGGAACGTAATATAAAAAAATTCCAAGGCTACTAGTGTCCCTAATGTAATTGTAATTACCGACATGACTTATTTCCCCCTTATTTCTAAAGCTTGTAACTTATACTTTATTATTAAAATCAATTATGAAGTTCACAGTTGATTATCTTTTTTAAAAAAACTGCGAGTACATCTATAGACGCTGTTATTAATTGGGTATTAGTCATAATAAATACCCTTGACAATAAGTTGCTTGAGCATCTGAACAAATTAAATAAACAGAATCCCTTATTCTTGATAAAAAGACTCATCATATGGATTTCTATAACACTTTATTTATTTGGACTTGTGAAAATTGCAATTTGTCCATCAACACCTAAATACTTATTAATACGATTTTTTAAAGCTACAATGGCTTCTACCCCACGCTTCTGATGATCGTCATTCAACGATTCAATCACCATGATTGCATCTGTTGTACTCTCTGTCAACATCGTTCGCTCTGCTTCCCGCCAATTAAAGCTACGACAAATTGCACCCTCCTCATCATAATAGATCAATTCGCCAGGCAGAGCTGGTTCATCTTCGTCAGCCCCTAAAGCTTTAAATTTTTCTCCCCCCAAAGCTGTTCCTAAATGCATTTCACCAACAATCATATTCAAATCCTCACCACCACATGGTACGCCATACTCTAGTGAGATGCTATTATAAATATCAACTAGTGGATTAATGGGATGAAAATCATGGGTTTGAGTTACCCTTTTTAACAATGCTTCAATGGATGACCGAGCGCCCTTTTTCCTTTTAAATTTTATGAAGGCCTGTCTCCAATCTTGAACGATTAAGTTTGCTGAAAAGTTCTCTTCGGTTAAAAATTTGTGGGCTATAAATGAAGCATTATCTAACAAAATTTGTGTTTGTTTCTTATTTTCTGATGTGATTACATTACTAACACCATTTAACGTGAGTACATTTATTGTTGCATTTGGAAAAAGTCCCCAAAAGTTACTATCAATATTTATTTTGGAATCCATACTATTTATCCTTTATCTTAATTATTTATTGTTATTTCCATTAATAAATCACACTGTTTTTCTCCCCCTAAGTCAAAAATATGCTTCCCGAAATACACGAATCCCATTTTCCTATAAAAATTTAGTGCATTTATATTTTGTTCCCAAACTCCAAGCCATACTTTAGACTTATTTAACTCCTGAGCTTGTTTGAACGCATAATTTAAGAGGCATTTTCCTAACCCTAAACGTTTATAACTACTTTTTATATAAATTCTTTCTACTTCTAAAGTATTTAACCCCACCATTTCAGACTGAGCAACACCTACATTCAATTTGATATAACCTGCCAATTGTTTACCATAGTATATAAATTGAAAATTACTCTCAGTGTTAGCAACTTCGGACGACAATTTTTTAAAGTTATAAGCTTTTTCTAAGTATATTTTAAGGCTTTCTGCATTATTATCATCTAAAAAAGTTTCTGTAAAGGTTTCTATACTGATTTTTTGTAAATCTAACAGCTCTTTTTGAGTAACTTTTTTTAACGTTATATCCAAGTTTTTATTCTCTTTTCTAATTAATACTTCCGAATATGTCCCTTCTTTACTTCCAGCCAATCATGAGAAATATTATCTGACATTGTGTTGAGGACTTCCAAAAATATTTCTTGATTTTGCGTGGAAATATCTTTCAGCGCAATTTTTGTTGAATATTCATTTTCTCGGATAATTAGTGGATATACTTTTTCCCCTTCTTCAGTAAGATAAAGACGCTTTTCTTTCTTATTTTTTAAATCGTCTTTTTTGACGATTAAACCCTTCTGCTCAAGTTTATTTATAGCCCTATTTGCTGTCGATTTATCCACACATAGTAATTCAGACAAGCGGTGTTGAATAATTCCTGGATTTTCCTTTATTCTGCTTAAATATAAATATTGACCTTTAGCTAATTCAAACCGAGCAAATTCAACATTACTAATAGAATCTAATGATCGAGAAATAGTTCCTATTTGTCTTAATATTTCACTTTTCATTTATACCATCCCTCTTATAGAAAAAATTATACTTAAATATTGATGCATTTGCAACTATAAAGCAAACTATGGAATCTCCTTATCAGAATAAAATAAATGAAATTTAGGCAAATTGTAAAATTAGTTTAGCCACCTGAAGCAAGAAAAAAACACCTGAATCTCTTATACTTGAATTTGCAAGAAGACAAGTGGAAAAGGAATTCAGATGCAAGGTTATTTTAACACAAAAGGCAAGGAACTTACTTATACAGAACGTCAGTTGATTGAACGTTGGCACAACAAGGAG
>NZ_JACHHV010000020.1 GCF_014202895.1 Lactovum miscens | reverse complement strand
AAGTACATCTTGGATCTCATAAGCTCAGGATGGGCTTTAAAATATAAACAAAAATTCAGTTTTGAAGATTTACAGCCAATTATTTGACACTTACCTATCCTATCCTATCCTATCTTTTCAAGTCGAAATATGGTAAAATGTAACAATAATTATGAAAAAGAATAATTATTTCCCATCACAGACAACCCTGATTTCTATTGTACTTGTGGCGACTTTACTTGAATTATTGTTAGTCTTTTTTGTTAATTTGAATATTGCTAATTTTTTAGCAATCATTTTTACCAATGCAATATTACTAGCCATCGTCTTATATGCAAAATATAAGTTCAAGATTGATCAACAAGAATTGATTGACTTGAGCAATAAGAGCGCTGAGGAGTCACTTCAATATACACTTGAAGCACTTCCGATTGCAATCATAAAATATAATCCAACAAGTTATCAACCTGAGTGGTACAATCCTTATTCTAGCCTTATTTTTGAAGGAGACCAGGAACTTAATCCGGATCTTCTTATGAAACTTGTAATGGATTTTGGAAAACATGGAAGGCCATATAAGATTAATGAAAAATCTTATTCTGTATCTTGTGATCTTACTAGAAACATTATTTATTTACAAGATTCAACTGAAGAAGTCAATTCTAAAATGGACTTGCTTGAACGTCGCCCAATCATTGCAATCATTGCGATTGATAACTATGATGATGTGACAGATTCATTTTCGGATGGCGATAAATCAAGCATTAATAGCTTTATTGCAAAATTTTTGGATAAATACGCTAAAAATCGTTCTGTCTATTTGAGACGATTAGCAGCTGATCGTTACATTATTTTTGCAAACTATGCCGTCTTGTCTGAATTGATGACAGAGAAGTTTTCTCCCCTATTGGATGAATTCAGAGAAAGAGCTGCGGAGAAAAAAATTCCACTGACTCTTTCAATTGGTGTAAGTTATGGAATTGTCGATTATATGACAATCGGTAAGACCGCGATGAATAATTTAGAATTAGCCCTCATCCGTGGTGGAGACCAAGTTGTTGTCAAAGAAAATGAAGACAATGCTCGTGCGGTTTACTTTGGTGGAAATTCTGAATCTCGAATTGAGAAGTCAAGAACACGAGTGCGTGCTATTGCCTCACTCCTCAATAACATTATTTCTGAATCTAACCAAGTTTTCATAATGGGACATAAATTTCCAGATATGGACGCCCTTGGTGCTTCAGTCGTGATGAGAAATTTCGCTGCAGGTCTTAATAAAGAAGCCTTTATTGTCTATAATCCTGAGCAACTTCAGGAAGATACCAAACGTGCGATTGCTATGCTGAACGATGTAGAGGGACTTTATCCCCATGTGCTTCGCCTAAACTCGGCTAAAAAGCTAAAAACGGATAATGCATTGCTTATCATGGTGGACCATTCAAAGATTAGCCAAACCATGGATAAAGAATTTTTTGAAAGATTTGATAAGGTCGTTGTGGTTGATCATCATCGTCGGGATGATGACTTTCCTGAAAATCCGCTTTTATCTTATATTGAGTCAGGAGCAAGTTCCGCGACTGAGATGGTGGTTGAAATTCTCCGTTTCCAAAACAAATCTGGAGTAAAGATGTCATCGATTGAAGCTTCGGTTGCACTAGCCGGAATCTCAGTGGATACAAAATCTTTCACTAAAGCAACAACTGAGAATACCTTTGAATCTGCCTCATTTTTGAGAAATCAAGGAGCTGATAATGATCTTGTCCAAAAGTTCTTGGCCACAGACTTTGAAACCTTCAAGCAGGTCAATGAGGTTGTTCTTGCAGCTGAGATTATAGATGGCGGTATTGCTATTGCTCTTGGTTTACCTGGGCAGGCTTATCCAAAAGTTATTTTGGCAAAGGCGGCTGATCGTTTGCTTACTTTACAAGGTGTTAAAGCCAGCTTTACTTTAGCTGTGAATGAAACAAATGATGTTATTGTTTCAGCAAGAAGTAATGGAAAATATAATGTACAAACAATTATGGAAGCCCTAGGTGGTGGTGGTCACTTTGATTCAGCAGCCACACAGATAACGGGTAAGTCAGTAAATGAAATTAAGGAAGAATTGATTCAAACAATCAGAGAAAGGGAAAGTAAATGAAAGTAATTTTTTTGCAAGATGTTAAGGGAAAAGGAAAAAAAGGTGAAATTAAAGAAGTTCCAGATGGATACGCACAAAACTTTTTGATTCGAAAAAGCCTTGCAAAACCAGCAAATAATACCAATATTTCCGTCCTTGAAGGGCAAAAAAGAGCAAAGGAACGCGAAGCTGCCGATATATTGGCGGAGGCCCAGCTTTTGAAGATTCAACTTGAAGGTGAAAATGTCGTGATTGAGTTAAAGGAAAAAGTAGGTCCTGATAGTCATCTTTTTGGTGCAATTAATTCAAAAAAAATTGCAGATGCAGTTAATGTTCAATATGGATTGAAGCTTGACAAGCATAAGATCTTATTAGATAATCCATTACGTGCTTTGGGCGAACGTGAAGTTCCAATCAAACTTCACCCAGAAGTAACAGCGACGGTCCGAGTACGTATATCTGAGGCATAATGGCAGAGTTTGATTTTGTAAAACAGACGCCTAGGGATCTTCAAGCTGAAAAAGCAGTTTTAGGTGCGATATTATTAGAAAATGAACGGCTCCTTGATATCAAGGAGTTTGTTTCGGTTGAGGATTTTTATCTACCTGCCTATCGCACTATTTTTTCAACTATGGAAAACCTGAATGATAATTCACTTCCAATTGATATCGTCACTCTGAATTCAAAACTAGAAGAACAGGGAGACCTTGAGTTAGTTGGGGGGGTAACTGGACTCAGCGAATTAACTGATGAATACCCACTCCCTTCACGTGCCACGTACTATGCTCAGATTATCAAGGAACGCTCACAACAAAGAGCGGTTATCCGGGAATTATCAGAGACCATTGATCGTGCTTATGCAATGGAAGATTCAGCGGAAGATTTGATTGCAAATACGGAAAATCAAATTGCGAAGATATCTGAAGGTCAGAGTCGTTCAGGTTTTGTCAAAATGTCGGAAATCATCAACGAGAATTTTGCGGCGATTGAAGAAAGAGCCAAGCAAAAGTCTAGGGTTACAGGTTTGGCAACGCGTTTCTTTGAATTGGATCGATTGACAACTGGTTTCCACGATGAGGAGCTAATTATTCTTGCAGCACGCCCGGGTGTCGGGAAGACTGCTTTTGCCTTGAATATTGCGGAAAATGTGGCAACGACTCAGAACAAAGCCGTTGTTATTTTCTCGCTTGAAATGGGTGTTGAAAGCTTGGTTGATCGTATGATTGCTGCAACCGGCCCGATTAATGGTATGAATATCCGAACAGGCCAGCTGTTAGATCAAGAATGGGAAAATCTTATCCATGCGACTAACACCTTATCCAAGGCGCAAATCTATATGGATGATACTCCGGGGATTAGGGTTGGAGAAATCCGTTCAAAATGTCGCCGGTTGGCCCGTGAGGTAGATAATCTAGGCCTTGTTGTTATCGACTATCTCCAGCTTATACAAGGCAGTGGGCGCGAAGGCCGTCAACAAGAAGTCTCAGAGATTTCTCGTCAGTTGAAGATATTGGCAAAGGAATTGAAAGTTCCTGTTATCGCTTTGTCACAATTATCACGTTCTGTCGAACAACGTGATAATAAACGTCCACGTTTATCTGATTTACGTGAGTCAGGCTCTATTGAGCAAGATGCGGATATTGTTGCTTTCCTTTATCGTGAAGATTATTATGCACGTGAAGGTGAGGAGCAGCCAGAGGACTTGGATGATTCTGTAGAAGTAATTATTGAAAAGAACCGTTCAGGAAGCCGGGGTACGGCTAAACTTAGATTTATTAAAGAATACAATAAGTTTGCTAACATCGAAGCCAATCGGATAGAGAATTAGAATTCACATGTATTTCATGCTATAATGGACAGTAAATGAATTTTGAAAGCTTAGCTCTGGATACAAGCTAAGAGAGGTAAAAAATGGAACAAGAAATTGGAAAAATCGTTGATATTCGTAAACAAGTTGAAGCCCATATAGGTAAAACTATCGAGATTACTTCACAATATGGCCGTAAGAGAGAAAACCGCCACAAAGTAACTTTGCTTGAAGCCTATGCAACACATTTTATCGTTGAGAATGTACCACTTCGTGGTCCAAAAGTGCGTGAGTCATACCAATACGCTGATATCTTAACTCAAACAATTCTTATCCATTATTAAGAATTGTTATTAATGGGCTAACCTGCTAAGTTGATTTAATTTTGCTAGTACTTTATTTTATGAAAGTAATAGCTTCTTTCTTTAGTAGTAGGGATTTTTAGTTTAAAGAGTCTTGAACAAGCGATCTAAATTTTGGGGGCGAGGATCGCATTTCTTCAAGAAATGCGATACTATTTATTTATTTTATTGATTAAAGGAGTTTGAATGTTACCGCAAGAACCATCCATCAATTGGCAAATGCGTGTCATTGACAGCAGTTCCGGCAATTCTTATATGGGAGAGTTTGGAAATCAGAGGGTCTTCATCAAATTGAATGCAAGCCCACTTTTGCCGAGCCTATCAACTGAAGGGATTGTACCAAAAATTCAATGGATTCGTAAAACTGATAATGGTGAAACGTTAACTGCTCAGTCGTGGGTAGGGGGACATAGTCTATCAATAGAAGAAATGGCTGAAGAGCAAGTCTATGATATTTTAAAGAAATTACATGGAAGTCATACACTGCGCGACTCGCTTTCAAATTTTGATCGCTCTGTCTCACGTCCCTCAGAACTCCTTGCTCATCTTTTGGAAAAACCAAACTCAGTCGTGGCTACTAACACATTTTTAAGCAAGATTGCTTCAGAAATGTTGCGGACAGTACCAATATTGAATAACCTTGCAATGGTTGTGGTTCACGGGAATGTTTCTCCGGATAATTGGTTAAAGGATGAATCAACAGGAAAGATTTATCTGATTGACTGGAAAACTGTCAGCCTTGGAGATGCCTATATCGATAACGCTTTCTTGCTTTCGCATTATATCCCATCCAAGGACTGGGGGGCATGGTTAGCTAAATCAGGTGATCGTTTAGCAGATGTTGCAACACTTTCAAAGTTGATTTGGTATGGTAAGCTATCTTTTTTAAGACAAATTGATTTTTATCTTGAAAAAGGGAATACAACAGCTGCAAATGCTGAAATTCAAGGGCTTAGAAGATTTATGGAAATGTTTGAATGAGAGTCAAGAAGAGAAAAGATGCCGATAAAATCATCGACGCCCGGCCTGACCTTGTCTTTACAGAAAAAATGGATTGGCAAGAAGTTTTTGGCAATGAGAATCCGATTCATGTTGAAGTTGGCTGTGGTAAAGGTGATTTTATCGTTGGAATGGCCGAAAAGCATGCAGATATTAATTACATTGCAATAGATCTTCAAGAAACCGTTATTTCTTTTGCTCTTGACAAAGTAGTAGCAAGTGGTTTATCCAATGTTAAACTTATCTATGGGAATGGTCGTGATCTGAATGAATACTTTGCTGAACATGAAATTGGCCTGGTTTATCTTAACTTCTCGGATCCGTGGCCCAAGGCTCGCCATGAAAAACGCCGATTGACATATAAGGATTTTCTTAAGACTTATCAAATGACAGTTGTTCCAAATGGTCAAGTTCATTTTAAAACTGATAATCGTGTTCTCTTTGAATACAGCCTTGCTTCAATGAGTCAATATGGTATGGTCTTGCAACAAGTTTGGCTTGATTTGCATAAAGATGAAGAATTTGATGGAAAGAATGTCTTGACTGAGTATGAGCGCAAATGGTCAGCTAAAGGTTATCCTATCTACCGGCTTGAAGCAAAATTTGTTGAAGAGTCTGAATAAATTATATTGGCTCAGATAATACAGTCCAAAAAACATATTGTCTGGCTTAATAAAGGAAACTCTAATGAAATGTCCAAAATGTCAATCAGAAAATTTTAAAGTTCTAGATACGCGGGCCAGTGATGATTCGGTTCGTCGTCGTCGTGAGTGCCTATCATGTGGTTACCGTTTTACTACTTACGAACGAATTGAACAACCAACCTTGCTTGTTGTAAAAAAAGATAATACACGAGAAGTCTTCGATCGTGAAAAAATCACCAAGGGGATTGTTCAATCAGCTCAAAAACGTCCGATTTCCTCAGAAAAAATCGAAGCAGTAGTGGAAGAAATTGAGCAAAAGGTTAGGGCTTTGGGGGAAAATGAAGTACACACTGATCAAATTGGTGAGATCGTCATGAACGCCTTAGCAGGCCTTGACGAGATTACCTATGTTCGTTTTGCTTCCGTTTATCGCTCGTTTAAGGATGTCAGTGAATTAGAAGAATTACTTAAAAATTTTACAAAGAAATAAATTGAAGTAAAAGGAATCGACTTGAAACCAGGGGACAGATATTCAATTTTAAATAAAGGGAAGACAAGCTTTGATGAATCTACATTCGCAGAGCTTTATTTGCCTATTTTAGGAAAAACTGCTTTTACTCTATATGGACTCTTACGTTCACTTCCAGATGGTAAATTCTCCAACCTTTTAGAATATTTAAACATTGGCCAAGCGAGACTTGAGGGGTCTTTGGATAAGTTATCCGCCTTGTCGTTGGTTAAGATATATGAGCAACCTAAATATTTTCAAATTCTTTTAAGGAGTCCAAAGTCGTTTGAAGACTTCCTATCCGACCAGTTGTTTAAGCAATTATTAATTTCAAAAATAGGTGAAAACAAAGTCAAGAACTTTATGACCTTGCAGCCCGAAGGATTGGATATCACAAAGAAATTTTCAGAAGTTTTTGATCCTTCTTTAGCTGAAGGCCTTGACGAGTCTTCTGAAAAAATTAGTACTGATCTGCTTGATCTTGAAACCTTTGAGAAAATGATGTCAGATAGAGGGCTTCATTTTACCAATAAATCAACGGACATCATTCAGTTATTTTCAATTGCCGAAAAATTTGGCTTAGACTGGTATGCTCTTTTCAAGTTAGCAGAAGAAACAGCCAACGTAGATCACACGATAAATACTGATGCAATGCTGCAACGACATGTTGCAAGTAAACAGCCACTTCCTAAAGTAGATGAGGCTTTTTCAGACCTTATCCGTGTAGCTAAGGCGATGGAACCAGAAGAGTTTTTAACACAAATCAAGCGTCAAGTTGGCGGGTTTGTAGATGCATCAGAATTAAAGCTTCTTTCCAACTTTAGTAAGCAGAACATTAGCTCAGAAGTTCAAAATATTTTAATTCACTATGCCCTGATTCAACAAGGAAATGCTAGTTTGCGACCAACTTTTGTTAACCGCATTGCTAATGACTGGATGCGTAAGAAGGTGGTAAACGCTGAATTGGCGATTGAGCGGATTAATAACTTTGATGAAGAAAGTTCGACAAGTAAAAAAGTGACTTTTTCTAAAAGGGAGAATGTTATTCCTGAACCAGTTTGGTCTAACCCTAATTACCATGAAGTTGCTTCAGATGATGAAGTTGCAGAATTCAAAAAGCAACTAGATGCCCTACAAAATAGTAATTGAGAGGTTTAAGATGAAATCAATTTCGGATGTATTAGGTAATCGACCTAGCAATCAGATTGAGCTGGCCCGATTAAAAAACAAAATCTTAATGAATTATGAAGTTGCTGATTTCATTTTGAAGAATCAGTTAACCCAAAACCAAATTGATCAAGGCCTTTCGAAACTCAATGAATTTGTTAAAGAAACAGAAAAATTTAACATCTCGGAATCGAATTACTTACCCGTTTTGGTCCTTGAGGATGGCCTTATTGAAGTTACTTATCGTGAGACAGAAATTTTGCTAAAGCGTCGTTTGCTAAGAGATATCAGCCAGCGCGTGAGTATGGTAGGTCTTCCTCAAAAATTGAAGCAAGCCTCTTGGAAACGTGATGTATATGATCAGATTGCAAATCGTGATAAAGGACGCATGAAAGCCATCATGAATATCCAATCTTTTATCGCTCAGGAAGATCATAGCCACGCTAAAGGCGTCTATCTTTATGGTGATTTTGGGATTGGTAAGTCATTTCTGCTCGCAGCAATGGTTAATTCCTTGGCCGAGCAAGGCGTAAAAAGTCAGATGATTCATTTTCCAACCTTCATCTCTCAACCAAATTTTGCAGCAAGTGAACAACTTGACGAGGTTAAGACAGCTGATCTTTTGGTTATTGATGACATAGGGGGGGAGATCAACTCAGTTTGGTCTCGTGATAATGTTTTGCAAGTTTTATTGCAGTATCGTATGGATAATGTCTTACCAACTTTTTTTACATCGAATCACTCAATGCAAAATCTAGAAGAACGTTTGTCAAAGACAAGTCAAGGAGTTGACACTTGGTCGGCCAAACGCGTGATGGAAAGAATCAAGTTCTTGTCTGATGAAATACATTTAGAAGGAGAAAATAGACGTCATGGCTAATATCATAGAAATTATGAAGGCACATAGCTCAGTTCGCAAGTTCACTGATGAAGTCATACCGGATAAAAAGATTCGAGAATTTATTGAGGCAGGTCGAGCAGCAGGAAATTGGAAAAATTTTCAGTCATATAGTGTTATTATCGTAAAATCAATCGAAACTAAAAATGCTATCTACGAAGCACATAACTCTATTTCAACAAAGGCAGTGATGTCATGCTCACATTTCATTGTTTTTGTTGGTGACATGAATCGTGCAGAAAAAGCAGTTAAATTAAACGGTGGTGACTTTCAACCGGCTGGTGTTGAATCTATTTTGATTTCATCTATTGATGCAGCATTAGCTGCGGAAAATGTATTATTGGCAGCTGAGGCGGATGGCTTTGGTGGTGTTATGATGGGACTCCTTCGTGAAAAATCAGTTGAAATATCTGATATCTTAGGTCTCCCTGATTATACATATCCATTATTTGGTATTGCTCTCGGTGTCCCGGCAAAGATCAATCCAGTTAAGCCACGTTTGCCATATGAGACGATGGTCTTCAATGAAAAATATGTTGAGCAAGATGAATCAGTTATTAGAGCTTACGACGAAGTCCAGAGTGATTATGCAGGGACTCGGCGTTTAGGATCAAGTTGGTCTTCACGCATTGTTGAACAATGGGGTAAACCAGAAGAGAGAAGCTCAACCGAAAACCTTAAAGCAAAGAAACTCTTATAAAAAAATTACAAAATAGTTTGTAAATAAACAGTATAAATCCAAGAATTTATCAAAAGTGTTATATTTGAGCAAACTCAGATATCATTAAAAAAGGAGGCGACAATAAATGGTATTACCTACTGTTGCAATAGTTGGAAGACCCAACGTCGGAAAATCAACAATATTTAACCGTATCGCCGGAGAGCGTCTTTCAATTGTAGAAGATACCCCTGGCATTACCCGCGACCGCATCTATGCAACATCCAACTGGTTGACTCGCGATTTCGCCTTGATTGATACTGGTGGAATAGAAATGACAGATGTTCCATTCATGACGCAAATTCGTGCACAAGCTGAAATTGCTATGAATGAAGCAGATGTCATTGTTTTTGTGGTTGATGGTGAAACGGGAATGACCGATGCAGATCAAGATGTGGCACAACTTCTTTATCGGTCAAATAAGCCGGTGATTCTTGCAGTTAATAAAACTGACAACCCAGAACGTCGATTAGATATCTTTGATTTCTATAGTCTGGGGCTAGGCGATCCCTATCCAATTTCAGCTGTTCACGGTATTGGTACTGGTGACTTGCTAGATGCCATTATTGCGGCTTTCCCGGAAAATGCTGAGACTAAAGAAAACCCTGATCTCATTAAATTTAGTTTTATCGGTCGCCCTAACGTTGGCAAGAGTTCACTTATTAATGCCATGCTTGGTGAAGAACGCGTAATTGCTAGCCCTATTGCAGGAACAACTCGTGATGCTGTTGATACTAGATTTGTTGACAATGATGGTCAAGAATTTTTAATGATTGATACAGCCGGAATTCGCAAGTCCGGTAAGGTTTATGAGACAACTGAAAAGTATTCCGTTCTCCGTGCCATGCGTGCAATTGATCGTTCTGATATCGTATGTTTAGTAGTCAATGCTGAAGAAGGTATTCACGATTACGATAAACATATTGCTGGTTTTGCTCATGATGCTGGGAAAGGAATCCTACTTGTTGTAAATAAATGGGATACTCTTGAAAAAGATGATAAGACAATGAAAAAATGGGAAGAAGATATGCGTCATCAATTCCAATTTCTTGATTATTCACCAATTGTCTATGTTTCGGCTTTAACTAAGCAACGTTTGGTACAAATTCCAGAGAAGATCAAAGCTATTCATAAAGCTCAGAATAACCGCATTGGTAGTTCAGTCTTAAATGAAGTCTTGATGGACGCTATTGCAACTAACCCAACGCCTTCTGATAAGGGTAAACGTCTTCGTATTTATTATGGAACACAAGTTTCGATCAAACCACCTACGTTTGTGGTATTTGTTAATGAAGTAGAACTGATGCACTTCAGTTATGTTAGGTTCTTAGAAAATCAAATACGAAAAGCTTTCGTTTTTGAGGGAACGCCAATCAAAATTCTAGTGAGAAGAAGAAAATAACTTGAATTTCTCGTGATTGTTTTATCACGGGATTTTTGTTAGGTTTTAGTTGTTTTATTTATGGTTTGAAAATCTAAAATAATTTAAGCTTAAAATGTTGTTAGAAAACATTACTAGGTATCTTAATATCAAATATTTTCTTTCAGTTATCCTAAAAATGCAAACTAAAAAGGAAAAATTACGCTGTGAAAAATAAAATCTGGTAAATAATTATATCTTAAGTTCAACTTAAAGAAATCAAAATATTCAGCCGATACTTTGCAATATCTCGAAGAAACCGTTAAAATAGATCTATCATAAGTATTTTCAAGTATATAATTTTGGTTTATACAGATTCTAGAATATCACAGTTATTTGGTTTACTTTTGAACACTTAGCTAAAAACAAGTCGTGGGCACTAAACTGTTTTGAACAGTTAAAATAGTAAATTCATATAAAGGAGACATCATGACAAGGGAAGAATGGATTGAAAATTTTATACTCACCAATGGGCATGAGCCTTCCGAAGAGGAAATTACTAGGGCTCTAGAGTCGGGTGACTTTTATAGAGTTGATAAAGAGATTATTGCAGGAACTGATGACTGGGTTGAAGTATCAGATATTAATGGAGAGCAAACGGAATTAGAAAAAACCACAAGTTCTGACAAAGTTTCTAAGGAGAGTGCAAATAATTCTGGAAAAAAATTCTGTTCTAACTGTGGTAGCGAGCTTGAACTTGATGCAAATTTTTGCACCAATTGTGGTGCCCCTCAAGGTGGAAACAGTCAAACTTTGGGAAATGAAAAAAATATTATCAATGCAAAAGGTTTACAAAATAGTGCAAAAAAATACTGGTTTTGGCTTAAAAATGTCCTTCTTCATCCTGTAACATCAAAGAAAGAGGACATGTCCACTAACAACATGTGGGTTGCTTTCGGGATTATACTTGCATTGTTATCATTTGGTTTTGCCATTTTGCTTGGAAGTTTTCTTGTTTTCTTTATATTTGTTGTTCTTGGAATTGGGTTCACATTTTTGTTTGTATGGCTTTTTGGTATTTTATCAAACAATATTATGAAGAGTCAGTTCAAATTCATTGACATCTTTAAAATAGGAATTCAAGCTGAAATTTTGTTTGTACCAATTTCGCTTCTTGTCATTATTTTTAGTATACTGGCTCGTCTGACTGACCACTCAGCAATTACTTCGACGATTACTAATTCTTCAGGAGAAATTGTGACGCTATCGCCATCTTATTCAGGGAATGTCAGCTCTATTTTAGGATTTGGATTCTTTGGTTTAGTAATATATGCACTCATTGTGTTTGCAAGCATGGCTGGTTCAGGTATGTTTCTGATGGGGATTTATCGTGAAATTACGGCTATTCCAGAGAATAAGATTGATCGATATCCATGGTTTGTTTTAGCTATGTGTGCGATCGCTTTTATAATCTTTCTAATTATTGTCCTTATTTTTGCGGCAATTGCTCTTTCATTCATTCATGATATAGTTCCAAGTATGCGTGGGGGTCTGGGTTACTAAAAGACTTTATCTAAATAGGCGTTATTTTAATAAATAGGACGTAAAAAGTATTTATGCAGGTAAAAAGAAGATGGAAAGAAAGAAATAAAAATAAGTGCGTTATCATTTTAGTGATAATGCTCTTTTTGTCAATTATTTTTCTTTTCTGGGTATTTAAGAATAACCTTTTTCCAAAGAGCGAAAGTAAAATGGTTCAAATATCAAATTCAACTGTCCCATCCAGTTTATCAAGCGACACAAGTAATAATTCGGGTGATGCTCAGTCTGTCTTACAGACTGATTCCAAATCAGACTGGCAATTGGTCTTAGTTAATCTGAATAATAAGAAGTCAGAAATGAATCCTAAACTTGTGAACATTGGAAATATCCAAATGGATGCGAGGATCCAGAAGAATGTTGAAGATTTTTTTACAGCAGCTAAAGCAGTGGATCCAAAAGTCCATCTCATCTCAGGATATCGGTCAGTAGAATACCAAAGTCATTTATTTAGCAGTTATGTTCAGCAGACTATGACAGAGAATCCTAGCTGGACAGAAGCACAAGCAACAAGTGAGGTAATGACCTACTCACAGCCTTCAGAATCTTCTGAACATGAAACTGGGCTTGCCATGGACATGTCGACTGTAGATTCACTTAATCAAGAAGATCCAAATGTTGCAAGTCAAATTGCAGCAATTGCCCCAAGGTATGGTTTTATTTTGAGGTTTCCAACTTGGGGTCAAAAATCAACTGGAATAGAATATGAAGATTGGCATTTCCGTTATGTTGGTGAAGCAAATGCGAAATACATCACTGATAACCATCTGACTTTAGAGGAATTTCTTGATAAGTTGTCAAAATGAATTGAGATTTTACAAAAATAGTCAAAAATGTAAGTAATTTGTAAACTAAGGTTTATTGACAAAAAATAATAAATAATAGATAATTTAAACAATTGAGAGGAAGAAATCTATGGGATTATTTGATTTTTTTAAGGATAGTGATGACTATGAAGGCGCTCATGCTAGCCGTAAGGCACATAAGGTAAAAGTCGCTCCTTCTAACTATGAAAACACTTCTGACCTGATTCATTGGCTTGAGACTAATAAGGTAATTTTGCTCAGCGAAAAAGAAGGTCTGATTGTATATACTAATGAGCAAGGTCAAAGTTTCTTACAACTTTACACCAACTCAAAAGAAGTGAAGGATGAAAAAATTGATGAGTATGTCGAGGTGACTTCCCATGACATTCGTGATTTGTTGGATGAGATGCCCTATATTTCTTATTTAATCATCAATCCTGCAAGTGACAATTTACTTATCAAAAGAGAGGAGATTTTGATCCCTGATGATGCTGAGAGTTTAGATGAGTTAAAAAAAGGAACAACCAAACTCGATTTTGAAAAAGATTTAGAAAAGCCATCATATGATAGTCAAAATGACAGTGAAAAAGAAACTTTTGGCGATGAGACTAAAATCTTTAGAGTTAATGACAACGGACTTATCGCAACTAAACTTGAATTCGAAAATTCTGTAAATGGAAGTGAACAGCTAGAACCAAAATCTATTGAAGAAAATGAGATTTCAGAATCAATTACTGAATCACAATTGATTGATTCTAGCAGTGGAGAAAATAATGATGTGAGACCGGAAATTGAAGAACTTTCAATTTCTAACCGAGTAGAAGCTGAAGTTATTAATTCAGTACAAGTTTTACCTCAAAAAGAGTATGTAGAAAAAGGAAATCAAATGGAAAACTTCGAGACAGTTACTAGAGTTTCACAAAATTTAATCCGTGCAGTTCTAGACTATTCAATTGCTGGAATTGAAAAATTCTATATTGCAAAGGACAACTTAGATGGAAAAATCTACCTTTTAGTTGATACTTTTGATTATGTAGATACCAAATTACCTGAAGAATTTGTCACTCTTACCAAAGAGGCTCCTCAAGCAAGTGAATTGGAAAAACCTGAATTCTTGCTTTATGATGTAGGTGTTTCAAAAGAAGTTCTTGAAAACTATTCTGATACAGCCGTGCTCAATTTTCTAAAGTCACATCCAATTATTTATACTTTACCTCAAAATGGTAAAATTTCAGAGCTATCAAGTTTTACGGACATAAGCCAAATTCCAGATCTTTTTCTTGAGGCTTTTGATGAATTTGAGGTTGCAAATTCAAAACAATTTAACGATTACTTGTCAGATAATTTGAATCTAGAGATGGTTCAAGTCAATCCATTTTCACAAGCTATATTCTTGAAGCCTGAAGCTTTCAAGTCACAAGAAGTAAAAATTCCAGAGATTGAAGAAGGTACAAAACTTTTAGTCGAAATTGATCATGGAAAGGATAGCTTAATTGCAATTTTGACTATTTTGAAGAAATTCAAGATTAATAACATTGAAATTTCTGAAGATGAAACTCAATTGATAATTAATTTTGTTTCTGAAAAAGATGTAGTTATTGCTCGTCAGATATTGAAGTTGAAAACTTCTTTTGTGATTAAGTAAAAATTAAATATAAAATCTAAGAGAAAAATCCGTCAATTCGGATTTTTTGTTATAATTTGACTATGTCAAATATCAAGTTAATTGCCCTAGATCTAGATGGGACCTTATTAAATTCAAAGAAGAAAATTTCAAAGAAAAATATTGAAGCTATTCAAAAAGCACGTGCTCAAGGAGTAAAAGTGGTTTTTGATACGGGTCGTCCCTTGGTTTCCCTATTGGAATATCTTTCAACATTAGAACTATTTGGAAATAAAGAATATACCATTGCTAATAATGGGGGAATAATTCAGAGAAATGATGGAATTCTGATTTCACAAACTTTATTGAGTTATGAAGAGGTTAAAAAAATTGCAGGTGTAGCAGAGTCACAGGGCTTGCCTATTGATATAGTCTCAGGAGATATCTGTTATACCGTTGAAACAGCTGTTAAGACACTTTTGACTTATGTAAATAACACGCTGACGTTTCATAAGGTTAAGTTCTCGGAAGTACCTAAAAATGCTGATTTTAACAAAGTAATTATTTCAGCTAAGTGTGAAGTTATCGATTCTCTTTCAAAAAAGTTTGAAGATGAATTCTCTGATTTTTACGATATTTTTAGAACTCGAGACATTTTGCTGGAATTTATGCCTAAAGGGGTGAATAAAGGGACAGGTCTGGAGAAGCTGTGCAAGGAGCTTGGGTTAAAATCGGATCAAGTCTTGGCTATGGGGGACGAGGATAATGATGCTCCAATGCTTTCCTGGGTAGGCCTCGGAATTGCACCAGCTAACTCAAAAGACAAGGCTCGTGTGGCAGCTGATCAGATTTCTGCTTATAGTAATGATGAAGATGCTGTTGCTCATGCAATCTATAAATATGTGCTGAATGAATAATTTTAAAAAAGGGAGGATTGAAAATGGGACTTTTTGATCGAATTTTTGGGAAAAAAAAGGGTGTCGAATTAGAAGGACTAGATAAAACCTTGGCTAAAGACGAAGATGTTAAGCAGTCGCCAACAGAAAAGGAATCCGAACCTGTTCAGAAAGGCACTAATTTTGAGGAAAAGGTTGAAATATCTGAAAATGTGAATTCTCTTCTTTCAGAAGAAATTATAGAAAAAAAATATGAAAAAACGCTCGAAAAAACAAATAAGTCTTTTGGTGCTCGTTTTAATGCATTCTTAGCAAATTTTCGCAGTGTAGACGAAGCGTTCTTTGAAGACTTAGAAGAAACGTTAATTATGTCAGATGTAGGAGCAGATCTTGCAATGAAGATTTCTGAAGAACTTCGTCAAGAGGCAAGACTGGTAAATGCAAAGAATACTGATCAACTTCGCAACTTAATAATCGAAAAGCTAGTAGACACAATTGATCAAGAAAATCTTGTAAAAGAGCTGAAGCTTAAAAAAGTAGGATTGAGCGTTATCCTATTTGTAGGAGTTAATGGGGCAGGGAAAACAACAACAATTGGAAAACTTTCCGCTCGCTTTAAAGCACAAGGAAAAAAGGTTTTATTGGCTGCCGGGGATACATTCCGTGCTGGCGCCACTAATCAATTAGTTGAATGGGCTAAACGTTCAGGTTTAGAAACTGTAACGGGCCGAGATGGAGGAGATCCTGCATCAGTTGTATTTGATGCTATGCAGCGTGCCAAAAATGAGGGTTTTGATGTGCTCCTTATAGATACAGCAGGTCGTCTGCAAAATAAAGACAATTTGATGGCTGAGTTAGCTAAGATTCGGAAAATCATACAACGAGAACTTCCAGAGGCACCACACGAGACCCTACTCGTACTTGACGCTTCAACAGGTCAAAATGCTGTGAGTCAGGCGCGCGAATTTTCAAAAGTGACTCCTATTTCTGGTATCGTTTTAACAAAATTGGATGGATCAGCTAAGGGAGGAATTGTACTTTCAATCATTCAATCTCTTAAGATTCCAATTAAGCTTGTAGGTTTAGGTGAAAAAATTGATGATTTAGCTGACTTCGATGAAGAATTTTTTGTCCGTGGTCTTTTCAAAGGTTTAGTTTAATGGCTACACCCGATAATTCAACAAAGTAATAATATAATAAACAAACCAGAGGTTTATTGCTACAGTAAAATAGAGGTTTCCTAAGGAAGTCTCTATTTATAAGATATCAAGCTTTTTAAATCACAATAGGCTATATAACCAAAGAATTATCAAAGTTTTCAATAAAAGCTCTCTTTCTTAACTGATCTACTGTATCAGAGCAGTAGAATAGAATAGTATAGGAAAATTAACAACTAGCAAAAGTGAGTGTTCCCTAAAAACAAGACTTTACGACAAGTCTTGTTTTTAGCTGTCTCATAACTTATAGATCCAAAGAGATTTTTATCATTTTAAAATTTTTTATTACTTTGATCTTAGCACAAGTTTCGTTGCAGAATAACATAAAATCAATAAATAGTTTCATAAACTTTAAAATCCGTTAAACGAAGAAGTGGAAAAACTTTATCACTTGCTTTTTTTCATTAAATTATATAGAATGTATTGTGGATAAAATAAGTCTTTAATGGATGTTAAATATCCTCATCTTGAAGTCTGAAGAGGTAAATATGAGACTAACTAAAGCATTTGAACAAGGAGTATGTGTGATGGCAATGTTAACGACACAGCTTCCAGATATTCCTGTGTCATCAGCAAGCTTTTATCACCGCCTAGGAAGTTCACCTACGTATACGCAAAAAATAATTAGAAGATTAGTTGTCGCTGGCTTAGTCACTTCCGTTTCGGGACTAAGAGGAGGCTTTTGCTTGTCTCGTTCTTCTAGAAAAATTACTTGTTTGGACGTGGTAGAAGCTATTGAAGGTAAGGTAGTGACTTTTCCTGATTCACAGTTGCTTCATCACGCATTTGCAAATTCAAATGGGCTTTCTAATTTGGTAGTTGCCAATGACATTGTTCACCATGTCTTTTCTTCAGCGGATGCGCTTTGGCGAAGCTCACTATCTAAGACTTCAATCGCAGAAATTATTCATGAATCATTACAAGGAAGTCAAATGACTTTCGTTGATTGGAATGAAATTTAATAATAGGGAAGGAAAAGTAATCTTTTGATAAGAAAAGAGTTTAAGAAAATTTGGCAAAATAAGCTATTGCTACTGACGGTGATTGTTGTTTCAATTATCCCAATTCTTTATGCAAGTGTTTTTCTAAAGTCTATTTGGGATCCTTATGGGAATATGGATAAATTGCCTGTCGCAGTGGTTAATCTTGACAAATCAACCAATTTTGAAGGAAAGAGCCTGGATGTTGGAAACGATCTCGTTAGTAATTTAAAGAATAATAAAGATTTGAAATGGACTTTTGTCAGTCAAGATAAAGCGGAAAAGGGATTAAAAAATAGAAAATATTATATGGTTGTTACCATCCCTCAGAATTTTTCTGAGAATGCTGCCACTGTTTTAAATCCTAAGCCTAAAAAGATGAATCTAAAGTATGAAACCAATGCTGGTGTCAATTATCTTGGCGAAGTGGTAAGTGACAATGCTATTAAACAATTAAAATCACAAGTGGGAGAGAAAGTTACAGAATCTTATGCTAGTGCTATTCTTTCCACTGTAAATGAAATGTCCCAAGGTATAAAAACGGCCGCATCTGGTTCAAGTAAGCTGAGTAATGGAACACAACAAGTTAGTTTGGGAGTCAATAAGCTTGGGGAAAGCGTGCCATCACTTTCAAGTGGTGTCAATCAATTAGCGACAGGTTCTGAGAGCTTAACTAGCGGGATCGAGCAGTATACCTCGGCTGTTTCTCAAATTGCCAATGGTGGAAATCAGTTAAGCGGCGGACTCTCTCAACTTGCTAGCCAACTTCCCGAGCTCAGCACCGGAGTCCAAAAATTAAATACGGGTGCATCGACGCTTGCTAAAAATTTAAATCAAATTAATTTGTCTTCAGATGATAAAAATCAACTTCTAACTTACATCAATGGAGTGCAAACTTACTTGAATGAAGTAAATGATTCTTTATCAACCATAGATTTATCTCAATTATCGGGGTTAGGTCAACTGCCAGAAACTTTTGGAGAAGTTTCTACGAATTTAACAAATGTTGGAACGTCTTTAGCTGGTATTCAAAATGGCTTACAGAATGCGGTTAGCGTCGATGTTCAATCGAATGCCACTGCGGTTATTTCTGAACTGGCTAAAAACAATGTTAATTTGACTTCAGAACAGCAAGAGGCTGTTGCCAGCGCATTAAGTGATAACACTCAAAATAGTAAAGTGATTGCCTTGGTTAGCCAAAATCTTTCCACAGCAAGCACAAATCTTGTGAGTGTAAGCCAAACACTTGAAAACGTAGAGGCTCAGTTGCAAACACTTGACCTGTCTTCTCTATCATCAAGTCTAAGTAATCTTAAGTCTGGAACAAGTTTATTGGCGGGTAAAACGGCAGAAGCTTCAGATGGCTTAACTCAAGCTGTGAACGGACTTTATAAAATCAAAACAGAAGCAGGCCCCGGAGCAACCAGCTTATCCATGGGATTAGACAGCCTAAACAGTGAACTTCCATCATTAACCGCGGGTATTTCAAGTTTATCAAGCGGAAGCTTTGGACTCTCTTCGGGAGCCAATCAGCTAAATAATCAATCTGGCATGCTTAATAATGGATCTAAGCAATTGTCAAGTGGCCTGACTACATTGAAAGGTGAGATTCCTTCGCTAACATCAGGAATTACAAAACTTCAAGACGGAGCAACACAAGTTAATAATGGTGCTTCTGAACTTTCCATCAAGCTTAATGATGCCTCCAGTAAGATTGGAAAAATTTCATTGGGAACCAATAATGCTAAAATGATCGCTAATCCAGATAAAACGACTCAAACGAAATACAGTAGTGTTCCTAATTACGGACACGCTTTAGCACCATATTTTATGAGCGTTTCATTATTTGTGGGCTGCCTTGTTTTCAACTTTGTTTATCCTATAAGAAAAATAGCGGATCGCAAAAATGCTTCAGCTGGTAAATGGTATTTAAGTAAAATCACTATTGGCGGAATAGTTGCAACTGCCATGGCTTTAATCATTGGTACGGTTATGCAATGGATTGGTTTGGGTGTTCAAAATCAACTTCAATTCTATGGTATATTACTAGTAACCGCTTGGAGCAGTATGTTTCTCATTATGCTATTGGCAATGACGTTTGATAATCCCGGTCGTTTTATTGCAGTGATTCTCCTTGTCTTGCAGTTAGGATCATCTGGCGGGGTCTTTCCAATGCAAATCATAAGTCAATTCTATAATGTTCTCCACCCATTTATGCCAATGACTTATGCAATTTATGGTTTACGTCAATCTATTTCTACTGGTTTAGGAAATTCATTGTATTTCCATTCTTTACTCATATTGATAATTGTGACTATCGGTTTGCTCATACTGTTGCGACTTTCGATGGAATTCTTATTCCGAAAAGGACTTGTAGGTTATTCTCAATTACACAATACGCAAAAATTATTGGATGATGATTATCTAAATAATCACGAAAAATACACTCTTTGGTAAGAAATGTCCCATGTGTAAGCTAGTCTTCTACATCAGAGCAATAGAATAAAACTTTGTAAGATGACTAATAACTATTAAGGTGGGTATTTCATAAAAACAAGACTTTTTCACAAAGGCATGTTTTTTTATTTGCCTTATAGCTTATAAATCTAAAATAGATTGTATTTTCATCATCTTAAAAATTAAAAAATTTTTATAAGCCATTTAATCAAGAATTATCGAAATATTTAATAAAAAGATTTTGTATTACTTTAGTCTTTATATCTTCACTTCATGTGGTGTTGGGTTACCAAGTCTGCTATAATTAACAGATGACTAATGCTGATCTATGAATTGGCAGATTTGACTTGAAAAATCGCTGATTTCACGATAAAATAAAATTAAGAAAGTTGAGGCCTGATGTCTTATTCAGATTTAATGATATTTTCGCTCAGTTCTAACCTCGAATTGGCGGAACGAGTTGCTACAGAAATAGGCTTACCTCTTGGTAAAGTTTCTATCGAAACTTTTGCGGATGGTGAACTTCAAATTACGGTTGAAGAATCGGTTCGTGGGAGAGACATTTATTTGATTCAGTCGACAAGTAATCCCGTCAACGATAACTTGATGGAAGTTTTGATTATGGTGGACGCATTAAAACGTGCATCTGCTCGTACTATCAGTTTAGTTTTACCATATTATGGTTATGCACGTCAGGATCGTAAGGCAAAAGCTCGTGAGCCAATTACCTCCAAATTAGTGGCAAATATGATTTCAATATCAGGGGTGACACGGGTCATTACTGTTGATCTTCATGCTTCTCAAATTCAAGGTTTCTTTGAAGTTCCAGTGGACCACTTAGTCGGAGCACCTTTGATTGCAGATTATTTTGAACGTCAAGGACTCTCAGGAGACGGTGTGGTTGTGGTTTCACCTGACCATGGCGGTGTTACACGTGCACGTAAGTTGGCTGACTTTTTAAAAACAAAAATCGCCATTATTGATAAACGTCGTCCAAAGGCTAATGTGGCTGAAATTATGAATATTATAGGTGATGTCAATGGAAAAAAATGCATTCTAATTGATGACATGATCGATACAGCTGGCACGATATGTTTGGCGGCCAATGCCTTACGGGGACTTGGTGCAACAGAAGTTTACGCTTCATGCACTCATGCGGTTTTATCAGGCCCAGCGATTGACCGTATTAACGATTCTGCTATCAAAGAGTTAGTTGTTCTTGATACAATTCAACGATCTGAGGCACAGAAATCACCTAAAATTATTCAGATTTCTATAGCTAATCTTTTGGGAGAGGCAATTATTCGTACACATGAGAATCGTCCTTTGTCTCCATTGTTCAATGCGCCGAAATCATCTGTTTATTAAGGATAAGACAAACCAATATATTTTTAGGATATACGAATTTAAAAGCGGTGAAAAGCCGCTTTTCTATCATTTATAGGAAAATTTTATGGAATACAATCACCAAGAAATAGAAGCAAAATGGCAAAAATTTTGGTCAGAAAATCAGACTTTCAAGACTAAAACTGATCCAGAAACCCCTAAGTTTTACGCACTTGATATGTTCCCCTATCCGTCAGGCGCAGGGCTTCATGTTGGTCATCCAGAGGGCTACACGGCGACAGATATCTTAAGTCGCTATAAGCGTGCTCAAGGTTATAATGTTCTCCATCCAATGGGTTGGGATGCTTTCGGTTTACCCGCAGAACAATATGCAATGTCAACTGGACATGATCCAGCAAAATTTACAGCTGAAAATATTGAAAACTTCAAACGTCAAATTAATTCACTTGGATTTTCCTATGATTGGGATCGTGAAGTTAATACTACAGACCCAAAATTTTACAAATGGACCCAATGGATTTTTACAAAACTCTATGAAAAAGGCTTAGCATATGAAGCTGAAGTCCCAGTGAACTGGGTAGAAGAGTTAGGGACAACTATTTCAAATGAAGAAGTCTTGCCAGATGGGACCTCTGAACGTGGAGGCTATTCTGTTGTGCGTAAGCCTATGCGCCAATGGATTCTTAAAATAACGGCTTATGCGGATCGTTTGATTGAAGATTTAAATGAACTTGATTGGCCAGAATCTGTCAAAGAAATGCAAAGAAACTGGATTGGTAAGTCGGTCGGTGCTGATGTAAAGTTTAAAGTTGCAGACTCTGACCAAGAGTTCACTATCTTTACAACTCGCCCTGACACCTTGTTTGGTGCGACATATGCAGTTCTTTCACCAGAGCATGCTTTAGTAACTGCTATTACTAGTTCTGAGCAAGCGGTGGCAGTAGCGGACTATCAAAAACAAGCATCTCTGAAATCTGATCTTAACCGGACTGATCTTGCGAAAGATAAAACTGGTGTTTGGACAGGTGCTTATGCGATCAACCCAGTTAATGGTAAAGAAATTCCAATTTGGATTTCTGATTATGTACTAGCTAGCTACGGCCACGGAGCTATTATGGCTGTTCCAGCCCATGATGAACGTGACTGGGCTTTTGCAAAAAAATTTGACCTTGAAATCATTCCTGTACTCGAGGGCGGGAACGTAGAAGAGGCAGCTTTTACTGAAGATGGTCTTCATATTAATTCGAAATTTCTTAATGGTTTAAATAAGGCTGAAGCGATTGAAAAAGAGCTTGCTTGGCTTGAAGAAAATAAAGTAGGTCAGAAAAAAATTACGTATAAATTGCGTGATTGGCTCTTCAGTCGCCAACGTTACTGGGGGGAACCAATTCCAATTATTCATTGGGAAGATGGCACAAGTACAGCTGTTCCAGAATCTGAACTTCCACTTGTCTTACCAGTTACCACAGACATTAAGCCTTCTGGGACAGGTGAGTCACCACTCGCAAATCTGAAAGAATGGTTGACTGTAACTCGGGAAGATGGTATAAAAGGGCGACGTGAGACCAATACTATGCCACAATGGGCGGGTTCCTCTTGGTATTACCTCCGTTATATTGACCCAAATAATGACCAGGCCTTAATTGATCCTGATTTAGCTAAACAATGGCTGCCAGTTGACATTTATATTGGAGGTGCCGAACACGCAGTCCTACACCTACTTTATGCTCGTTTTTGGCATAAGTTTCTCTATGATCTTGGAGTCGTTCCTACAAAGGAACCTTTCCAAAAATTGTACAATCAAGGGATGATCTTGGGCACCAGTTATCGTGATCACCGTGGTGCTCTTGTTGCGACGGATAAAGTTGAAAAACGTGAAGGAAAATTCTTCAGCATTGAAAATGGAGAAGAACTTGAACAAGGTCCTGCTAAGATGTCCAAATCACTTAAGAACGTTGTAAACCCTGATGATGTAGTTGCAACTTATGGCGCAGATACACTTCGTGTTTATGAAATGTTCATGGGACCACTTGATGCATCAATTGCTTGGTCAGAAGAAGGACTTGAGGGGGCTCGAAAGTTTCTTGATCGAGTCGTTCGCCTAATTGACTCTGAAAAAATTATTGTCGAAAATGATGGTAAATTGGCCAAAATATATAACGAAACAGTCAAGAATGTGACTGAGCGCTTAGACAATATGCTCTTTAATACAGCTATCTCACAATTGATGATCTTTGTAAATGCAGCAAATAAAGTTGAAAATTTGCCAGTTGAATACGCAAAAGGATTTGTTCAACTTCTTGCTCCATTTGCGCCACACATTGCAGAAGAGCTTTGGTTCAAACTTACTAATGAGGCAGGAATCTCATTTGTAGCCTGGCCAATATTTGATGAATCTGCTTTGATTGAAGATGAAATTGAAATAGTTGTTCAAGTGAATGGAAAACTTCGTAAGAAGATCATGGTTTCAAAAGACCTACCCCAGGCTGAGCTAGCAGAAGTGGGCAGAGCAGCGGTTGAAGTTGATGGAGACATTGCCAAAATTATTGCGGTACCAAACAAACTGGTCAATATTGTTATCAAACCTGCTTAGTTTTTCTTTCAAAAAAATTATTAAAATGTTATTGAAATTGGCTCACTAAATTCTTCAGAATTTAGTGAGTTTATACTATTTTTTTGCCCAAATAATTTTATACAATTAATGAAAAGAGGTGAAAATGCCAGAATTACCTGAAGTTGAAACCATTCGTCGTGGTCTTGCCAAGCGATTAATTGAGCAGAAAATTAAAAACGTTAAAGTCTATGAAAACAAAAGCTTTTTAGTAGGCTCAAATAACAGAGCTTGGCTTGATGGTTCTATTATCAAAGATGTAAAGCGGCGAGCAAAAGTCTTGATAATAGAATTGGAGAATGAATATACTTTGCTATTTCATCTCAAAATGACAGGTCAAGTGATTTATCGCCATTCTGGTTCTGAAATAATTGATGAAGGAAATTTTGCAGCTGGACATCCAACAGGGGACTGGTTAATGGAATTACCAAACAAGTCAACCCGAGTTGAATTTGAATTTGAAGATCATTCAAAACTATTTTTCAATGACCAAAGAAAATTTGGTTGGATAAAATTATTGTCAACGCCTCAAGTAATGGAAGTAAAATTTCTTAATGAGCTCGGGCCAGAAATCGTTGACTTTAGCCAAAACCCTATTCCAGATAAAATTAAAGAATCCACTTATAAAGAATTCATTGGTCGAGCAAGGCACCATGGGAATTCATCAATAAAGGCGGTCATTCTTGACCAAAAAGTCATTGCTGGAATTGGAAACATCTATGCTGATGAAGGTCTCTGGGGAGCAAAGATTCACCCAGCGACTTTGGTCAAAAACTTGAACGACCGAGAATTAAGAAAACTTCTTAGAGAAGCCAAATCATCGATGACACGATCGATTGAATCTGGAGGTTCTACTATGCAGACCTTTGTTAATGCGGATGGTAGCCGAGGAAATTACCTTGAACTTTTCGCTAATGTCTTCCGTCGAGAAGGTCAGCCTTGCCCACGTTGTGGTACTGAGATTATTAAAATAAGGGTTGCTGGTCGTGGAACACACATATGTCCAAAGTGCCAAAAAATGAAATAAAATTATTGATAAATGAAGTTAAATAATTCACAAATTGATGATGCACTACCAGTTTAATTTTTTGTTAGAATTGGTGTAATAGTTGTTAAGGCTTTAAATGTCGAATATTGAAACAGCTTTAAGCACTCTTGACCTAAAAAAGTCAGCGAGCAAGTATAAGAAAGGTTTTATTAAAAATGGTAGATCAATTCGGAGCAGATCTTATTGTCGATTCATTAATCAATCATGATGTAAAGTTCATATTTGGGATTCCAGGTGCAAAAATCGACCGTGTTTTCGATACCCTCAATGATAAAGGACCTGAACTCATTATTACTCGCCATGAGCAGGGGGCTACTTTTATGGCTCAAGGTGTGGGACGTATTACTGGTGAACCCGGGGTAGTGCTTGTAACTTCAGGCCCTGGTGTGTCAAATCTTGCCACTGGTCTTTTAACGGCTACAGCCGAAGGAGATCCTATTCTTGCTATTGGTGGGCAAGTGAAACGTGCTGATCGATTGAAACGAGCTCACCAATCTATGGATAATGTTGGTCTTTTGAAGCCTGTTACTAAATTTGCAGTTGAAGTCGAAGATGCCAGTGTCCTTTCAGAAACAATTGCCAATGCCTACCGTATTGCGAAATCAGGTAAAGGTGGCGCAAGTTTTATTTCTGTTCCTCAGGATGTTACAGACTCAAACGTTGGTACTGTCAGAGCCATCAAGCCTCTGTCAGCCCCAAAATTTGGTAACGCCTCAGTTGATGATATTACTTACCTTTCACAAGCCATTCGATCAGCGGTTCTTCCAGTTATCCTTGTTGGTGCTGGTGGGTCAGATGCCAAGGTTGCAAAGGTCCTTCGTGAGCTCTTGGCAGTAGTTGAAATTCCAGTGGTTGAAACTTTTCAAGGTGCAGGGGTAATTTCACGTGACCTCGTTCAAACTTTCTTTGGACGTGTCGGTCTATTCCGTAATCAGCCTGGAGATATGCTTTTGAAGCGTGCTGATCTTGTTATTACGATTGGTTATGATCCAATTGAATATGAAGCTCGTAACTGGAACGCAGAAATTGATAGTCGTGTAATCGTTATTGATAATGCTGAATCTGAAATTGATACTTATTTCCAACCAGAACGTGAGTTGATTGGGGATATTGCAGCTACTCTCGGAAATTTGCTACCAGCTATTCATGGTTATAAATTGCCTGCTGGGTCCGCAGAATACTTAACTGGATTACGTGACATCCTTGCAACCCGTGGTGAAAAGTCCAGTAAAACTGCAGACCGTGTTCACCCACTTGATATTGTTGAAACTTTGCAAGATATTGTTAAAGACGATGAAACAGTTACTGTTGATGTTGGTTCGCTTTATATTTGGATGGCGCGTTACTTCAAGAGCTACGAGCCTCGCCATCTTCTTTTCTCAAATGGAATGCAGACCCTTGGTGTGTCACTTCCTTGGGCCATTGGTGCTGCTTTAGTTCGACCAGGCAAGAAAGTTTACTCAAATTCCGGTGATGGTGGTTTCCTATTCACCGCGTCAGAGCTTGAAGTAGCAGTTCGTAAGAATTTACCAATTATCCATGTAATTTGGAATGACGGTCACTATGACATGGTTAAGTTCCAAGAAGAAATGAAGTACGGACGAAGTGCTGGGGTTGACTTTGGCCCAGTTGATTTTGCGAAATATGCTGAGTCTATGGGAGCAAAAGGCTACGATGCTAAAAGCAAAGAGGAGCTTAAATCAATTCTTGAAAGTATCCCAGACGCAACTGGTCCAGTTATCATTAATGTACCTGTTGATTATTCAGACAATATCAAACTTGGTGAGACGCTCTTGCCAGATGAATTTTATTGATAACGATAAGCTAGCTTGTAAAACAACAAAAACATATGAAAAAGTCTCTGAATGCTTTAGTGTTCAGGGACTTTTCTTGTGAAATAAACAAGGTGAAATTATAGAAAATTATATTCTTGATCTTCAGTTACTTTCTTTTGATAAGGAGTATGATATTAAGTCAACACTTAGCCAAACTCTAGGCTACTATCTAGCAAGTGATGAAGAGAAGCCTGAGTTAGCAAATTTATTTAGAATAATACAAAACTATGTGAAATCAAGTGTTTCTGAAAAAAATATTTCAGCTTTTAGTAAAGCACAACTAGGAGTCTTTCAAGCTGAGAAATTAAGAGAATGGGTTGTGTCAAACTCTGAATTGCTTAATTCATCAAAAAATGAGTTGGAGATGATAAGCTTAACTAGTCACAACTTATTGTTTATTCTGAAAATAATACAAAAAAAATTATCCAACAGGATGAACTCACCAAGATTGCAATAAAATGGATCAAGAGAGAAAGTTATTATGATATTTTGGAATACTGCAATTGGAATAATGTTAGTATAAAAGATAAGATAATAAGATAATAAGAAGAGAAATGATAAACAATGGAAGTTAGCCCTTGAAGATATTATAGATATTTGTGACAATGGATTTGGCTATTCAGCGATTATAGTGATGAATGCAATCACAGATCTTGTTTTTGATCTTTTTCTAGGGAATACTGGCTTTAAGGGAATTTTTAATTATTTTGGGGAAAAATTAAGATATGGTCTTTTTAGTAAAAAAGAAATTTGGGCTTACGAATTAGGTTTTCAGATCTTATACTTTCTCAAAGGATTGCAGAGACAATATCTTCTTTCAAAGTGTATAAATTAAGCGTTAAGAGTTCTATAAAAGAGAATAAGTCTGTGGTCACCAATATACTAGTTGATTATCCTGTATATTTCAATTATATGTTATCAATACTTACTGCCCATTTGCCCATTGCTGACATGAAATGAAACTAGTGAGAGGTTTATGGTTACTGGATAGAGGCTGTTAACGTTGAGTGCCCTCATTTTTATTTTATAAAATAAATTTGAAAATATAGGTATCAGAAGTTGAAGTGGAGGAAACTCCAATTTACATTCAAATCTCAGATTATTCAGATTTCACAATCAAACCTATTGGAATAATGTCAAATAAGTAGTTGTAAATGATAGTATTAGCATCTAAGGCTGACAGACCTTGATACTGGATAATTTCTAAAGTTCTCTTATACAAAATCACAACGGAAAACACAATTCAAGTAAAAATAGGTCAAGGTATTAAATCAGGTGACACTCATTCTGGTTTGAAAATTGGAGTATCCAGATTTGGTGCGCTACATATTATAAATAAAAGGCAGGTTACATTATATTGGTGCAGCCTGCCCTTTATTTTGGAAATTCTATTCCCAAATCATGTAATTCTTTAGATACTTGAGTAGCGGTTTTAGCACAATCACAAAACTTGAGAATTTCAAGACATTTTACCATAACTTCAGAGGCCTGCTCATCACCTTTTTGGTATGAATAATTTGCACGGTTATAAATGAGTGTGAGCTTCTCAAACATAAAATATTCATGAATTTCACTGTCTTCAAGGTACTTGATTAGCCGCCTTGCTGGTTCAAATATTTTCTGGTCAACGAATACATTGATAATATTTAATACGCATTGTACAGTTGCAAGTTGGATTTGGTGGAGCTCTTTATTTATTTGCATAGGGGCGGTCATCCGATTTGTTAAGTCAATAAGTTTAATAACATCAATGAATTGAGCACATTGCCCTAAGAGGCGAATATCGTAGAGTCCCCATTCTTTTAAGTTAAATAGATAATCAATAAGAAAATTCAACTCCTGTTTGGTAATGAAATAGGAGGAATCTACAAAGTAGAGAACAGATTTCATACGGATATTATCAAGTTTTAATTTTTTATTATCTGGATTGTCTAATAGAGATTGTTCTACTTGTTTAGAAAGGAGTTCAAGTTGGACAGTGTTACCTTCCATTACGGCGTTGGAAATTCTGACATTAAACAGGAGATTATCCTTGGAACCAAGATATTGATTATAAGCGTTTTGGAATTCAAACATATCCACAGCGATGTTATTTAGTAAGGAAATAAAGTGATGAGTAGCAATAATTACATGCCCGTTTTCAAAATTGGATAGATGCGATACAGAAATTTCAGCTCCGGCAGCTTCTTTTTGTGAGAGTCCTTTTGACTCCCGCAGATACTTAAAGACAATGCCGATAGCTAATTCATCTGTTGAATATTTCGAATTATTCGTAACCAAATCGCTTTCTTCTTTCGTATTATTTAAGTGAAAATTTAATAAAAAACATTCATATCCTCAATTATATCAAAACTAGAGAGGATTTTTTTATAGTTAAGTATGTTTCGTATTCATTAAAAAAATACCTTTCAATAAATAGCTCATCTTGCAAATCCAATTTAAAATAATATTAAGCAAAACAATTTAGCAGTATAAAATATTTGAAGATTGCAACTGCAATGTAAATATTGAGAGGAGAGGCTAGGAAGAAATACAGATTTTTGAAATTTTTAGTTTTGGTAGCTGTTATTATACTAACTTATCCAGTCATTACTTGGTAGCATTTCTTGAATCAGTTATACCCTTTAAATATTTAAAAATAAAATTTTATTTTTCTTTTATCTAGATAAAAGGGTGGTATGGGTTACACCCAGCACCCATTATAACTGAGATGACTGTAAAAAATAATGAAGAAAATATTATTTTGATTTTTTGAGTGAATGATCAATGTGGGATAAAGTTGTCTTGATAGAATAAGAGCAATTCGACATTATTTTTTGGTGAAAAGCTACCCTTTAAGTATGCCAAGTGGGTAGTTTATCTTTTTACTGATATAAATGCTGTTGGTAGTCCGTGGTAATCTACGATATCTTTTGAAAAGGAATTTATATAAACAATCTATGTAGTTAGAAGGAATATGATGAAAATTAATACAATTTTATTTGGTTTGGGTCCTCATGCCAAAAGAATCTATCTTAAATATGTCTCACAACAACAAAATTTTGGAAAACTAGTAGTAGTTGATTTAAAAAATAGAGAAAATGAGTTACGTGATATATTGGAACATACTCGTATTGATTACGAGCTTATACTTTTTGATGCGAGGTGTAGGAACTCAGAACGCTTGACGAGAGAACAGCGACAAATTTTATCGAGTGTTATTAATGCTTATAACATAGAAAAAGCAATTATTTCTACTGAGCCAAGAAGTCATTTGGTGTATTTAAATTACTGCTTGGATATGGGACTGGATATTATATGCGATAAACCGATTACTTCTCCATTATACACTCATTCAGAATATGGAGCGAATAAGATAGAAGAGGGTAAGTGTCAAATAATTGGCTGTAAATCTTCAAAACTGAATTTTTGTTTATATTTTAAAGCCCATCCTGAGCTTATGAGATCCAAGATGTACTT
>NZ_JACHHV010000019.1 GCF_014202895.1 Lactovum miscens | reverse complement strand
AGACTTGGATGAATTGTTATCCAAGAAAAATGTTCAAGTATCAGACACCATTTCAGATGTATCGGGGTGGCTAAATTAAATTTGCAATTTGCCTAATTTTTTCCTTATTTGAACTCAAAAATTTAAATTAAATAAAGTTATTAAAGTCAAGAGAATTACTGTTTCTATTGATTGTCATATAAGATGGTATGTTATAATGTGCCTATGACAAATAATTTTAAATCGGGTTTTGTGGCGATTCTTGGTCGCCCAAATGTAGGAAAGTCTACTTTTCTTAATCAAGTGATGGGACAAAAAATTGCTATCATGTCTGACAAGCCACAGACGACGCGTAATAAGATCATGGGAATCTATACGACGCCTGAGGAGCAGATTGTCTTTATTGATACACCAGGTATTCATAAGCCACATAATGCACTTGGAGACTTCATGGTTCAAGCGGCATATTCGACTTTGCGTGAATGTGATGTTGTCCTATTCATGGTAGCGGCAGATGAGCCCCGCTCAACTGGTGAAGACATGATTATCGATCGGCTCAAGAGGGCAGAGGTTCCAGTTATCTTAGTTATCAATAAGATTGATAAAGTACATCCTGATCGTCTTTTTGAGAAGGTAGCAGATTACACTGAACAGATGGAATTTGCTGAGGTTGTGCCAATTTCTGCACTCCAAGGCAGTAATACCGATACATTACTTAACATTTTGACTGACAAATTAGTTCAAGGACCTAAATACTTCCCAGATGATCAAATTACTGATCACCCAGAAAGGTTCATTGTGTCTGAGATGGTTCGCGAAAAAATTCTACTATTAACCCGTGAAGAGGTTCCACATTCTATCGCTGTTGTGACCGAGTCGATGAAACGTGATGAGTTTGACAAGATGCACATCGCAGTTACAATATATGTGGAGCGTAAATCTCAAAAAGGGATTATTTTGGGTAAAGGTGGATCCATGATCAAGAAAATTGGTCAACTTGCCCGCCGTGATATTGAATTGATGCTGGGTGACAAGGTTTATTTAGAAACTTGGGTTAAAGTTAAGGAAGACTGGCGTGACAAGAAAATTGATCTTTCAGACTTTGGCTATGTTAAGGATGAAGACTAAGGAAAAATTAAATGAAAGCCAAATTTGATGAGTTGGCGGATAAGATTCTCAACAGAGAAATTGTGACAATTGGCGCTGCTTCTGACTTTACAGGTTTTAGTCGCCAAGCTGTCCTACAATTTATAGATGAAAATCAACTCAAGATTTTTGATGAGCTTGAAGGGAAATGGTACAACGAATCTGCCGAAGGCCATTGCTAAGCCAAAGAAAGAATCGAAAATTTCGATTCTTTTTGATAAGACTTATATAAGATGTTTGAAACAAATTCACTAAAAAAACATATATAATAAGAGGTGGAAATTTTAAATAAAAATATAACAAAGAGTTTCTAATTATAGCTAAAAGTTTTGTTTTGTGTTACAATATTATAGCTGATAAAACAATAGAAAATAGCTGAACAGATTCGGCTATTATTAAAAGGAGACCATCATGGCCGCGAAGTCAAAAAAAAGTTTAGATGATATTACAAAGAAGTTTGGTGATGAACGTGAAAAGGCACTCAATAAAGCCTTAGAAATGATTGAAAAAGATTTTGGTAAAGGGGCTTTAATGCGTCTGGGCGAGTCTGCTAGTCAAAAAGTTCAAGTGATGAGCTCAGGTTCATTAGCACTTGATATAGCTCTTGGTGTGGGAGGCTATCCTAAAGGACGTATTATTGAAATCTTTGGCCCAGAATCTTCTGGTAAAACGACTGTTGCCCTTCATGCAGTTGCACAAGCTCAAAAAGATGGTGGGGTTGCAGCTTTTATTGATGCTGAGCATTCCCTAGACCCAGTATATGCTCAAGCTCTTGGGGTGGATATTGATGAACTTTTACTTTCACAACCTGACTCAGGCGAGCAGGGCCTGCAAATTGCTGAAAAATTAATCGAATCTGGTGCAATTGACATTATTGTTATTGACTCAGTTGCCGCATTAGTACCACGTGCCGAAATTGATGGTGAAATTGGGGATGCATCTGTAGGTCTTCAAGCACGTATGATGTCTCAAGCTATGCGTAAATTAGCTTCAGTTATCAATAAGACAAAAACAATTGCCATCTTTATTAATCAGCTTCGTGAAAAAGTTGGTGTTATGTTTGGCTCTCCGGAAACAACTCCTGGTGGTCGTGCGTTGAAATTCTATGCTTCTGTTCGTTTGGATGTGCGTGGTTCTAAACGTGTAGAAATTGGAACAGGTGATAATAAAGAAGCAATAGGTAAGGAAACTACGATCAAAGTGGTTAAGAATAAGGTGGCACCACCATTTAAAGTTGCTGCTGTTGAAATCATGTATGGTGAAGGTATCTCACGTGAAGGTGAATTATTGACCATTGCATCTAATTTGAACATTGTACAGAAGTCAGGTGCTTGGTTTGCCTACAAAGATGAAAAGATTGCCCAAGGTGCTGAAAAAGCCAAGGCTTATTTGAGAGAAAACCCAGAAGTTTTTGCGGAAATCGACCGTGCAGTTCGTGAAAATTATGGTTTGCCAGTTCCAGTATTGGATGAAAAGATTGAAGAAATTGAAGTAAAAACTTCAAAAATTTCTAAAAAGAAAGACCTTCAAGAAGAGCTCGAATTGGAACCACTTGAAATTGAAGAATAAGAAAAAGTTTGAATAGAGAGACTTATGTCTCTCTATTTTCACATAAGAATCGACGTGTCTATGCACTAAAATAGAAAACGTTTTCTAATGAAAAATAAACAAAAATTTACTGAAAAGCATAAAAATTGAGAGAAAAGGTGCTATAATTACATATAAATTTTGGGGAAATTATGAATGATTGAGATATATACCGCACCTAGTTGTACATCGTGTAAGAAAGCCAAGTCTTGGTTAGCTAAGCACAATATTGCATTTGAAGAAAGAAATATTATTGCTGATCCCCTCACGCCTGAGGAAGTGAAGCAAGTTTTAATGCGCTGTGATGATGGAATTGAAGGCTTGATTTCAAGCCGTAACCGATTTGTAAAGACATTGGGTTATGATTTTGAAGATCTACCTTTGTCTCGGGCATTGAAAATTATTTCCGATAACCCTCAAATTCTTCGTCGTCCTATCATTATGGATGACAAAAGACTCCATGTGGGTTACAATGAAGAGGAAATTCGTACTTTTCTTCCTCGTACAGTGCGTGTTCTTGAAAATGCTGGCGTACGTATGCAAAACGTAATCTAATAAGCGACCTTTCGTCGCTTTTTCTTGTGTTTGAAATTTGGAAGGTGATACTCAGGTTAAAAAGGGTTTGGGAATGAAAATAAAACGTGAAACTAACCTTTTTCTGCTACAATTAAACTATGATTAAAATCTTTGATAGCCACACCCATCTTAATTCAGAGCAATTTATCGGTCGTGAAAATGAACTGATCAATTTTGCTGAAAAATCTTCAGTAGCCCTGCTTAACAATGTTGGAGTAGACCAAGAGACAAATGACTGGGCCCTTAAACTAGCAAACGAGTTTGAGATATGTTATGCCACAATTGGTTGGCATCCTGATGCAGCGTCTGCCTTTGATGGAGAGACGGAGCAATTTCTGATGGATAATCTATCAAACCCCAAAGTAGTTGCGATTGGAGAAATCGGACTTGACTATCACTGGATGGAAGCACCTAAATGGTTGCAAGAAGATGTTTTCCGCAAGCAGATACGTATTTCGAAGCAATTTGATAAACCCTTCCAGGTCCATACCCGAGAGGCAATAGAAGATACTTACGAAATAATTCGAGAAGAAGGAGTTGGTAGCGCTGGTGCGATTATTCATAATTTTTCAGGAACATATGAGTGGGCTAAAAAGTTTTTAGAATTGGGGATGATGATTTCTTTTTCAGGTATAGTCACCTTTAAGAAATCTTTAGGGGAACAAGAAGCAGCAGCTAAACTTCCGTTGGATCGAATTTTGGTTGAGACGGATGCACCTTATTTGACACCCATGCCCTACCGTGGTAAAGAAAATCAACCTGGTTATACACGTTACACAGTTGAAAAAATTGCAGAACTCCGCTGTCTCACTTTTGAGGAAGTGGCAGATGCTACTTTTGAAAATAGCATGAAAATTTTCAAACTATGATTTCAAAATTTTTTCAGAGAGAGCGGAGTTATGAGTAAAAATGAAAATATGACAAAGAGAAAAATAAATAAAATCATTGTGGTAGAAGGGCGTGACGACACAACGAATCTTAAAAGATTTTATGATGTTGATACCTATGAGACTCGTGGTTCGGCTATTAATAAGAATGATATTGAGCAGTTGATCTCTCTTCAGGAGAAGCGTGGACTGATTGTTTTTACAGATCCTGATTATCAAGGTGAACGCATTCGTAAGATAATTATGTCTGAAATTCCAGATGCTGAGCATGCCTTTATTCAAAGAAGTGAGGCTGAACCAAAGTCGAAAACCAAGGGCCATTCTTTGGGAGTTGAACATGCAGACTTTGAAGCTCTTGAATTAGCTTTAAGTTCACTTGAAGGTGCATCAAAAACAAGGGGAGTGGATCATATAAGTAAAGAGTTAATCTTGTCAGACCTTGTGTTTTTTGGGCTTGTCATGGGCAAAGATAGTCGCCGAAGACGTGAATTTCTCTGCAAAGAGCTTCGAATTGGTTATGCTAATGGTAAGCAGCTTTTAAAACGTTTGAATATGTTTTCTGTCCCGTTAGAAGAAATAGAAAGAGTAATGAATGATTACAGAAATTGAGCGTATCTCGAATATCATACGTACGCAAGATATACTGCGGCGCCATAATTTTAACTTTAAGAAGAAATTTGGTCAAAATTTTTTGACTGATCAAAATATTTTAACGAAAATCACAGAGACAGCAGGATTAACTAAAGAAACTAACGTCATTGAAATTGGTCCAGGTATTGGCTCATTAACGCAATACTTACTTGAGTCTTCAGCTGAAGTCATGGCTTTTGAAATTGACAAGAGCCTTATACCTATCCTTGAAGAGACTCTTTTTAACTACAATAATTTTCAATTGGTTTCAGCTGATATTCTAAAAGTAGATCTCAATGAGTACATTCAGAAGTTTGAACATCCGGATTATCCGTTGAAAGTCGTTGCTAATCTACCTTACTACATAACAACGCCTATTTTAATGCACTTGATCAATTCTAAAATACCATTTGATGAGTTCGTGGTTATGATGCAAAAAGAAGTAGCTGATCGAATTGCAGCTAAACCAGGTAACAAAGAATATGGTGGACTTTCTATTGCAGTTCAGTACTATATGGAGGCAGAAGTTGCATTTACAGTTTCTCGTACGGTTTTTGTCCCTGCACCAAATGTTGATTCCGCTATACTTAAAATGGTGCGACGCGAAAAGCCATTGGTTGAAGTAAAAGATGAAGATTGGCTTTTCAAAGTAGTTAAGATTGCCTTTGCTCATCGTCGTAAGACGCTGATTAATAATCTTATGCAGGGCTTTGGTAAAGAGGCCAAGCCTGAAATTGAAAAAATACTTTTAAAAATAGAGATTGCACCGAGTATTCGAGCAGAAGTTCTTTCTATACAGGACTTTGCAATTTTAGCTGATGCTTTGATTAAATTTAAAAAATGAGCTTGGGAAATTTTCCAAGCTTTTTAAATAGAAATATTTTTGACCCAAAGTGCTATGATTTACGTATGAATGATCTTGATAAAATTTTTCAAGAAATAAAAGCTGATCCAGAAAATGAAGATTTCGAAGCTCAAGAAATTGATCCTCTATATTCAGCATATCCAGAAGCAAAAATTTGTTTTATAGGTCAGGCACCTGGACGAATTGCCCAAGAAAAATCTCTCTATTGGGATGATCCTTCTGGCGATCGCTTGCGCGAATGGACGGGTATTTCACGTATGGAATTTTATAATTCTCGCAAAATTGCAATTGTTCCAATGGATTTTTATTTTCCAGGTAAAGGAAAGTCTGGAGATTTACCACCTCGCAAAGATTTTGCGGGAAAATGGCATCCTCAAATTTTTAAACAAATGCCAGATATAAAAATTTTTATATTGATTGGGAATTATGCACAGAAGTACTACCTTAATTTGAAATCAAATCAAAATTCAACAGAGGTTATAAAAAACTATAATAAATATCTTTCTAAAGGTTTTTTTCCAATAGTACATCCTTCCCCTAGAAATAATATCTGGTTGGCCAAAAACAAATGGTTTGAAGCTGATGTAGTTCCAGAAATAAAAAAAATTATAAGAAAAGCACTTGATGATTTATCCTATTTTGATTAGATTTAGAGAGTTAGCTGCATTGTGATATGCTTGATACCGGCCTCTTCAAAAACTTCACCAATAGGTTCGAAATCAAACTTTTCATAAAATCCACGTGCACTCAGCTGAGCATGAAGAACTATGTTTGGAATTCTATGTTCTCTTGAAAAATTGATGGCTTCAGTTAAAAGCATTGAAGCGTAACCTTTTTTTCTTTCTCCTTCAAGTACGGCCATACGCTGTAAAAGTGTTTCATCATGTTTGTTAAGAAGGCGACAAGTACCACATGCCTTACCGTGTTTATTGTATAGGACAAAGTGTACGGCCATGGCTTCATCAATTGGGGAGCCAACTTCGAGTGAATAGGCAATGCCTTGTCCTTTGACAAAAACTTCATTGCGAATTTTTAAAGCATCTAAATATGTTTTAGACATTGTGTCACGGGTGTGTTTGATTTTCATATAGGGTGTATTACCTTGCTAATTAGAATTATTTCAATTATAATACAATTATGTTCAAATCAAGCAAACTCTTCTTCTGGACCGTTGAATTTTTAGCAGTGGCTGCTCTTTTGTGGCTCTTGGTTAGAATTGACTGGATCTTTAAACCAATAACTGTTATGTTTTCAGCGATTTTTATTCCCTTCTTGATTGCTGGGTTTCTTTATTTCGTCTTTGATCCCCTCATTGACCTCTTAGAGCAGAAGTTAAAAATAAAGCGAATTTTTGGAATCATTTTGTCTGTCCTGATCGTGATTGGTGCTTATGTTCTGATTGCATTGACCGTTATTCCTAATGTTATTTCTCAGCTAACTTCGTTGATCAGCACTATGGTTAAACTTTACCCTGAAGCGCAGAATTGGTTGGTAGGATTGGTGAAATCTGGGCAATTTAAAACAATTGCCAATCAAGTGGATTTCACCTCGGCTTTGAATAGCTTAAGCTCTACATATACGACAATTTTGCAAAATCTTTTGCATGGGATGACATCAAGCATTGGATCTATTGTAAATATCATTGTGACTATTCTGCTGATTTTGTTGCTTGTTCCAATCTTTTTCTTCTACATGCTCAAAGATGGAGATAAAATCTTACCTTTTATTAAGAAATATTTGTTAGTAGAAGATAAGTACAATGTGATTGGCCTACTTGAGGATCTGCACAAAACTATTTCGAAATATATTTTTGGTGTTGCTCTTGATGCACTTTTTATTTTTATTATGGCAATGGCTGGCTTTTCGGTTATTCAAGTTCCTTATGCTTTAATCTTTGCATTATGGACAGCGGTCTCAAATTTAATCCCTTATGTGGGCCCATATATTGGATTAACCCCATTAGTACTTGCAACTGTATTTATTCATCCATGGATGACATTGATTGCTGTAATTTATATGGCGATTGTCCAACAGGTTGATGGTAACATTGTTTATCCAAGAATCGTTGGTGGTGCTGTTCATGTCCACCCGATTACTGTTATGGTGCTCATGATGGTTATGGGATCTCTGTATGGAATTATTGGCATGGTTATTGGCGTTCCACTTTATGCCATGGTTAAAGAGATTGTCAAGTTTGTTGTTGGGCTTTACCGCAACATCAGGAAACAAAGGCAATCTTCCATACATCAAAGTTAATATCTATGATATAATCAAATTATCAAATGGAGCTAATGGTTTCTGATTTTGGGAACCTGCTTCATTTTTATAAAATTTCTTATTAGTTTTTTTTACCCTTTGCTTTTAAGTTAAGACTTAAATGGAGAGGCCCAAAAAGGAGAATTCCGCTCAATGCCTGCAGACCCGGCCAGTACAAATTTATTTTTACAAATCTTACTTCTTATTGTACTTACAATCATCAATGGTTTCTTTTCGGCGTCAGAAATGGCGCTGGTTTCTGTTTCAAGATCTAAAATTGAACAAAAGGCTAGTGAAGGTGATAAGTCTTACCAAAACCTTTTAAAGCTTTTGGATAAACCTTCTAACTTTTTATCAACTGTACAAATTGGTGTAACTCTGATCCAGATTTTAGTTGGTTCTTCCCTTTCTGATAGTTTGACACAAAGAATGATTCCACTGTTTGGCAGCAACTTTAAGATTGTCGCTCAGGTTATTGTTTTGGCGATTTTGACATTTGTTTCAATAGTTTTTGGTGAACTTTATCCGAAACGCATTGCCCAGAATTTAAAAGAGAAATTGGCACTGAAAATAGTACGTCCGATTCAGATTATTGGATTTATTTTAAATCCTTTTGTGCTTTTACTTGCTGGGTCGGTAAACCTTTTGAGCCGTATTACACCTATGAAGTTTGATGATGCTGGCGAATCAATGAGTCGAGACGAAATAGAATATATTCTTGATAAAAATGAAATAGCTCTAGATGAGGAAGAACGAGGCATGCTTCATGGGGTATTTAGCCTTGACGGTATGGTAGCTCGTGAAGTTATGGTCCCAAGAACCGACGCTTTCATGATAGATTTAGAAAACGACACGATGGAGAACATCAAGGCCATTCTCGATGAATCTTTTTCTCGTGTTCCTTTGTATGACGATGATAAAGACAAGATCATTGGTATCATCCATACTAAGCGACTTTTGCAAGCTGGTTTTGAAAAAGGGTTTGATAAAGTTAATTTGCGAGAGATAGTCCAGGAACCTCTTTTTGTTCCTGAGACCATCAACGTGGATGACCTCTTGCGACAGTTAAGAAACACCCATAATCAGATGGCAATTTTGATCAATGAATATGCTGGAGTTGAAGGTTTGGTCACTCTGGAAGATCTTCTTGAAGAAATTGTTGGTGAAATTGAAGATGAGTCTGACGTTGTCAGCAAGGATTTTGTTAAAATTGAAGACGATCTCTGGATTGTCCAAGGACGCATGACTTTAAATGATTTTAACGAAGAATTTGATACCCATCTTGATTCTGAGGATGTTGACACCATTGCTGGCTTTTATCTTGATCTACTTGGTTCTATTCCATCAAAGGGTGAGCAGATCACTGTGGATTATGACGATGAGGAAAACGATGAGCACCTGACGATTACTTCATTTGAAATTGATGATAAGCGCCTTGTTAAATTGAAAATTCATTTTTTACCTAAAACACAAGAAGGTGATGCTAAAGATGATTAAGTGACGCGTAAAAGGTCATTTTGAGAAGCAAAATGTATTAGACAAAGGTTGTAAATTCAACCTTTTTTGTTTGATAAATTGTGAAAAAAACTGTAAAATAAGCGCATAGATCTAAGTTATCGAATTCACAAAAATTATATATATTTTAAAATTTACGAGGAGACTCTCATGGATATAGAAGTTGCTAAAAAAGTGACTGGGCTAATAAATGCGACAGAAAGTTTTGGTGCCGTAGACGGCCCAGGCGTGCGTTTTGTTGTGTTTGTACAAGGGTGTCGTATGCGGTGTAAATATTGCCATAATCCGGATACCTGGGCGATGAAAAATGATAAGGCTGAGACTCGTACAGCTGCGGACGTTTTGGAAGAAGCTCGTCGTTATCAAGGCTTTTGGGGGAGTGAAGGCGGGATCACCGTATCTGGTGGTGAAGCCCTCTTACAAATTGACTTTGTGACCGCTCTCTTTACACTTTGTCATGATCTGGGGATTCACACAACGCTTGATACAGCGGGTCAACCTTATAAAACTGATCCATACGTGACCGAACATATTGATGAACTGTTAGCGGTCACTGACTTAGTTTTATTGGATATTAAAGAAATTAATCCAGAACGTCATAAAGAATTGACTGCTAACAAAAATGATAACATCCTAGAGTTTGCTCAGTACCTGTCTGATAAAGGGATTGCTATGTGGATTCGTCACGTCCTTGTACCGGGAGAGTCTGATTTTGATGAAGATTTAATAGAACTTGGGAAGTTCGTCAAGACTTTAAAAAATGTTTTGAAATTTGAAATTTTACCTTATCATACGATGGGTGAGTTTAAATGGCGCGAACTTGGCTGGAAGTATCAGCTTGCTGGAGTTAAACCACCAACATCTGTTCGAGTGAGAAATGCGAAAGTATTGATGGAAACTGAGTCTTATCAGGATTATTTGGAACGCATAAGATAAAACACAGAGAAAAGTCAATATCTATGAGCCTTGAAATGATATTAATTGAATGTATCTGACAAACGAAAAATAGTGTGAAATACACTATTTTTTGATAAAATATACCTATAATTTAATTTGAAAGAAGAAAATAATGTCTGATAAAATTTTTGTTTTTGGTCATCAAAACCCTGATACAGATGCTATAGGCTCATCAATGAGCTATGCTTACCTCCGTAAGAATGTTGCATTTGGTGCTCTAAACACTGAGGTTGTTGCCTTAGGTGAAGTGAATGAAGAGACAGCTTTTGCACTTAAGACTTTTGGTCTTGAAGCTCCACGGGTTGTAAAGTCTGCTAAAGAAGAAGGTGTGGACACAGTTATTTTAACTGATCATAATGAATTTCAACAATCAATTTCTGACATTGAAGAAGTCACAATTTTTGGTGTGGTTGATCATCACCGTGTGGACAACTTCCATACAGCGGTTCCTCTCTTCATGGATGTTCAACCAGTTGGCTCAGCTTCATCAATCGTTTACCGCCAATACTTGGCAAACGGAGTTGAAATCCCAACAGCAATAGCTGGCATGATGTTGTCAGGTTTAATCTCTGATACATTACTTCTAAAATCACCAACCACTCACCCAACTGATTTCAAAGTGGCTGAAGATTTGGCAAAGATTGCAGGTGTTGACCTTGAAGAATACGGGCTAGCTATGCTTAAGGCTGGTACAAATCTTTCAACTAAAACTGCAGAAGAATTGATTGACATAGATGCAAAGACTTTCGAGTTTAGTGGTTCAAAAGCCAGAATAGCACAAGTCAATACAGTTGATATTCCAGAGGTACTTGAACGTTTGACTGAAATAAAATCGGCTATGACAGCTTACATGACAGCGGGTGGCTTTGATGATTTTATCTTTATGATTACTGATATTGTCAATTCAAATTCTGAAATCATTGAACTTGGCTCACATCCTGAAAAGGTTGAGAAAGCTTTCAACTTTAGTTTGAAAGATGACCATGCCTTCTTGGCTGGTGCTGTTTCACGTAAGAAGCAAGTTGTACCACAATTGACTGAAAGCTTCGAAGCTTGATGAATAATTGAGAGGTCCCAAATTTGGGACCTCTTTTTTCAAAAATATTTTTACAATTTTTCAAACTATCTGATAATGCTGAACTGAGAGAATTTGACGGCACATTAAAATTTTGATAAACTTAAAAAGTTATTTTAAAAAATATGATCGATCAGAATGACGATCATAAAAGGGGGATAAGCCGTGAAGTATGAATCTTTGTTGGAGCGTTTTCTTAGCTATGTTAAGGTAAACACACGCTCTGATGAGAACAGCACAACTACGCCAACAACTCCAGCGCAAAAAGAATTTGCCTTGGTTCGTGGTGAGGAAATGAAGAAGTATGGTGTTATAGACGTTCATTATATTGATGCGAACGGATATATTATTGGTACAATCCCAGCAAACACTGATAAAAAAGTAAAAAAAATTGGTTTCCTTGGTCATGTGGACACGGCAGACTTCAATGCCGATGGCATCAACCCACAAGTTCTTGAGAACTATGATGGCCAATCGGTAATTAAGCTTGGATCAACTGAGTTCTCACTTGACCCAGCTGAATTTCCTAACTTGAAGAAGTATGAAGGCCACACTTTGGTTCACACTGATGGTACGACTTTACTTGGTGCAGATGATAAGTCTGGTGTGACTGAAATTATGACTTTAGCTGAATATCTCTACAATCACCCAGAAATCGAGCACGGTGAAATTCGTATTGGATTTGGTCCAGATGAAGAAATTGGTATCGGTGCCGACAAGTTTGATGTTTCTGACTTCGACGTAGACTTTGCATACACTGTCGATGGTGGCCCCTTGGGAGAACTTGAGTATGAGACATTCAGTGCAGCTGGTGCAACAATTCATTTTCAAGGTAAGAATGTTCACCCAGGTACAGCTAAGAATCAAATGGTAAATGCTTTGCAATTGGCTATTGATTTTCATAACGCACTTCCCGAGTTTGATCGTCCTGAAAAGACTGAAGCACGTGAAGGATTCTTCCACTTGCTGAAAATTGAAGGTACACCAGAAGAAGCAAGCATGACTTATATCATTCGTGATCACGATAGGGCAAAATTTGAAATGCGAAAAGAGAGCGTTTCAAACATTGCTAAAATGATGAACGAAAATCTTGGTATTGAGCGTGTGAAAGTGAACATGAAGGATCAATACTATAACATGGCTGAAATCATCCAGAAGGATTTCTGGATGATTGAGCTTGCAAAGAAAGCCATGGAGAATCTTGGAATTAAACCAGTTATCGAGCCTGTTCGTGGTGGTACTGATGGATCTAAGATCTCATTCATGGGCCTTCCAACTCCAAACCTCTTCGCAGGTGGTGAAAACATGCATGGCCGTTATGAGTTTGTTTCTGTTCAGGTGATGGAAAAAGCGGTAGATACTTTGCTTGAAATCATCCATTTGAACCAAGAAGACTAAAAAGAAAATTAATTAAAATTTTAAAACACTAGAATTTAGAATTGCAAGTCGCCCTAAAATAAAAGGGCGACTTGCTTTAGTTAATTCTGGAAGTTTTCTGTCAATTCTATCAAATTGCTACAGAAATTCTTTCTTACTTATTTGCATAAACTTAAAGTAAAATTAGGAGACACCTTTACCTTAAGTTTGTGGAAATAAGTGACTTACACAGAAAAAATATATTTAGGAGAAAATATGTCTAAATCAAACAAAGGCAAACTTTCAGTAGTTGCCCTCTCATTGATGATTTTCACATCAGTTTATGGCTTTGGTAATATTCCCGTGGCCTTTTACCAAATGGGTTATGGTGCCATTCCTTGGTACATAATTGGTGCATTGCTCTTTTTTATTCCTTTTGCTTTTATGGCAACTGAAATGGGCTCTGCTTTCAAAGAAGCTCGTGGTGGTATTTATTCATGGATGGAAGAAGCGGTTAATCCAACGTTTGCCTTTGTCGGTACTTTCATGTGGTATGCTAGCTATGTTATCTGGATGGTTAGTGTTTCATCAAAGATCTTGCTTCCAATTGTTAACTTGATTTTTGGTAGCTCAGATAAAATGCCAAATATTTTTTGGATTTCAGTTGTCGCTGTTGTTTGGATGGCTTTGATCACTTTTGCAGTTTCTCGTGGTGTTGATACAATCAAAAAATTTACATCTGTTGCCGGTACTGCCGTACTTGCTTTGAATGCTATTCTTATCATTGGTGCTGTGATTGTTTTAATTGCTAATGGTCATCCAGCCACGCCAATTTCATTGCACTCGTTTGTCACATCTGCTGCTCCAAGTTCTGTCTTTCATGGTGGTGCTGTATCTTATATCTCGTTCCTTGTATTTGCAATTTTTGCTTACGGTGGTGTTGAAGCAGTTGGTGGTTTGGTTGACCAAACTGACAAACCAGAGAAGAACTTCCCACGTGGGTTGATTATCTCCGCCATCATCATTGCTATTGGTTACTCAGTTGCTATTCTCTGTGTAGGTTTCTTCGTAAGCTATAATAAAGATTGGCTGCCACAAATTACTGATGGTACAATGAACCTTGGTACTGTTCCTTACCAATTGATTCAAATTCTTGGTGAACGAGTTTCTGAAGCTCTTGGCATACATGGCTCAGCAGCCAACTTTATTGGTGGAATTTTTGCTCGTTATATTGGCCTTTCTATGTTACTAGCGTACATGGGTGCTTTCTTCACACTGACATACAGTCCCTTGAAGCAAATTATCACAGGTACCCCTAAAAAACTTTGGCCAGGAAAAATAGGTCACCTTTCTGCGGATGGACTTCCTAAATTTGCGATGTGGATTCAATTCGCTATTGTAACAGCAATTATTGTTTTGAAGTATATCACTTCAACAGGCGGTGCTTCGAAGTTCTACGAAATATTGACTTACATGGCTAATGTTTCAATGACTTTACCATATATCTTCATGGTTATTGGTTACTGGTACTTCAAACGTAACAAAAAGATTGAAAAGCCAGTTGTTTACTTTAAATCACATATCGTTGTAACGTTCTTGACAATTATGGTGTTGATTGTTGTCTTGGGTGCAAACATTATGACCATTATCCAACCATTGGTTGACTACTTTGCTTTACCTGCAGTAGCTCAAAAAGCTGCGCTTAGTGACACTTTGATTTCATTCTTCTCAATGGTGGGAGGCCCAGTCTTGTTTGCTATTATTGGGTATTTTATGATGTATTCATACAAGAAGAAAAATCCTGAAGAATATGAAGCACTTGAGGTTTTCCGTCATCAAGATGGTAAATAATCATTATACTAAAGGGGCTATGGCTCCTTTTAATTTGTATCTAAAAGTTAATGGAATTCCTCTAAAGTGAGTAGTAAAAGGTCGATTAATTTAAGAAGTTGAAATCTAAAATAAAGGTTCTTAATCTAGTATTTTTTTACTTCTCAGCCTTTAATAATTTTCTAATCATGTCACCTTAAATTAATTAATTTATTCTCTACAAGAAATTCAATTTTTCATTAGGATTTTGTTATAATCGAGGCATACTTTAGATTAGGAGAAAACATGGTTAGAGTTCAAGACGATTTATTTGAGTCAGTAAATGCTGAATGGCTGGAAAAGACAGAGATTCCAGCGGACAAACCTAGAATTGCTGCTTTTGGTGAACTAGAAATTGAAATCGAAAAACGTCTGGCGGATGATTTTACTGAATTCAATGAAGTAGAGCCAGAAGATGAGAAGCTTCGTCAAGCACTGCGGTTTTATAAAAAAGCGGGTGATTGGAAAACTAGAAATCAGGACGACTTTTCTGCAGTTCAATCAGAAGTTAAAAAAATTTCACAGCTTCAAAATTTGGCTGACATGTCAGATCATTTATCAGATTTGATCTTACATACACAAGCGAGTCTTCCTTTTGGTTTATCAGTTGAAACTGACATGAAGGATGCCTTAAATCATATGTTGGTATTTACTGGTCCAGGCTTGATCTTGCCAGATACAACTTACTATGCTAAAGATCATCCTCGGAAAAAAGAATTGTTAGATTTTTGGGAAAAAAATGTAACTGAAATTTTGGAAAAACTTGGAATTGATGGTGGAGCAGAATTGGCAAAAAAGGCCGTTAATTTTGATGCCTTGCTTGTGCCATCTGCGAATACATCAGAAGAATGGGCAAAATATCCTGAACTTTATCGCCCAGTGGATTATTCAGATTTTCTCAAGAATATAGACACTGTTAATTTCTCCAGTTTCATAACTGAAATTACAACAAAGTCCCCAGAAAAGGTTGTCATTTTTGAGCAACGTTTTTATGATTCTTTTAATAGCTTGATATCTGAAGATAATTGGGACTTGATCCAGGCATGGATGATTGTGAAAGTTGCGCTGAGACATGTTTCTCTCCTTTCAGAAGATCTCCGTGTTCTTGGGGGTGCATATCAACGCTTTCTATCTAATATAGCTGAAGCACGTAGTCAGGTGAAGCATCAACTTGATGTAACGGAGTCTTACTTTGCCCAAGTAATTGGATTACACTATGGAAAAAAATATTTTGGTGAAGCAGCAAAGGCAGATGTTATCCGTATGATAGATGTCATGGTCTCCATTTATAAAGAACGACTGGATAAGAATACATGGCTCAGCCGTGCGACAATAGATCAAGCAATTGAAAAACTTGATGCTATGACAGTCATGGTGGGGTACCCTGAAAAACTTCCTGACTTTTATGATCAACTCATTGTTGGCGAAAGTAGCCTTTATGAGGATGCAGTAAAATTTGACCAAATCTTTACAAAACGTCATTATGAAAAGTTTGAAGAAAAGGTTGATAAGACTGAATGGTTTATGCCAGCTCACCAAGTAAATGCTTATAATGAGCCATCTTCTAATCAGATTGTATTCCCTGCAGCCATTATGCAACCTCCTTTTTATTCTTTTGAAAATCAAACTTCCAGTCAAAATTTTGGGGGGATTGGTGCGGTGATTGCTCATGAAATCTCACATAGTTTTGATAATAACGGCGCTCAGTTTGATAAATTTGGAAATCTAGGCAAGTGGTGGACGGACGAAGACTTTGCTGCCTTTGAAGAAAAGCAAAAAGAAATGATTGCCCAATTTGATGGAGTAGAGACTGAGGCCGGTAAAGCTAATGGTAGATTAATTGTTTCAGAAAACATTGCTGATAATGGGGGAATGTCTGCAGCTCTTTATGCAGCAGAAAAAGAAGATGATTTCTCAGCCAAGGAGTTCTTTAGTCAATGGGCTACTGTTTGGCGAATTAAATCTAGTCTTGAATTTCAACAGATGATGCTCTCAATTGATGTTCATGCTCCAGGTAAGCTGCGAGCAAATATTCCGCCAACAAATTTTGAGGAATTCTATACTGCTTTTGATGTTCAAGAAAGTGACAAGATGTATCGAAATCCAGAAAAACGCCTGATTATCTGGTGACAACAAATGGGTGAAAAAGGAGGCAAGTATTATTACTGATTTTTCAAAGATTGAAAGTGATTTTGAAGCAGGTGCTGACTTTGCTCAACTCAAGCGTGATACACGAAGAATAATTCAAGAGATAAAAGCAATCCCCTATGGTACTGTTGCTTCTTATAAGGAGATTGGAAATTTAGCTGGTTTGGTGAACGCAGGACGTCAAGTGGCACGAATACTTCATAGTCTATCTTACAAGTATGAAATGCCTTGGTGGCGTGTGATAGGAAGTGATGGGCGAATTAAGTTGACAGGTCCAGCCAAAGCTGAACAAATTCGTCTTCTGAAACTTGAAAAAGTAGAAGTTTCTGAGTTAGGTCAAGTTAAGAGGCAAAAGAAATCTTAAATTATTCAAAATTTACTGGTTTGATGAACTATACTACAGGAGATACCAGTAAGTTTGATAGTACTAAATCAAAGAAAATTATCCCGTTGAAAATATGGACAAATTGTGTTATAATCAAATTACATAAATTTGTCGAAAAAGCTTGGGAAATATTGTCCCCATAGCTTTGGAAGCAAGGTAGAAGAGAATTCTCCTTGCTTTTTTTGACGTCTTGAAGAAGAAATTTCAGAGAATGTAATCTAATTGTTGATTTTCTGAAAATTCTGACTATTACTTTCGACAGAATAGGCGACGTTGAAATCACAGATTTAAGAACCCTAACCAAATGCAAGAAGAAAAGCCCCTCTTATATAGCACCAATCTTGTATTACGCATTTAGAAGGAGATTACATGTCAGGACATGAAGTTGCTTACGGTAAACACAGCACTCGACGTAGTTTTTCACGTATTAAAGAAGTGCTTGATTTGCCTAACCTCATCGAAATCCAAACAGAGTCTTACGAAGATTTCGTAAATGAAGGACTCGCAGACGCTTTCAAAGAAGTTTTCCCAATCGATAACTTTGCCGGCACAATGAGACTTGAGTTCGTTGGCTATGAAATGAAAGACCCTAAATATTCAGTAGACGAAGCACGTGCTCACGATGCAAACTACTCTGTACCGGTTCACGTTCGTTTCCGCCTTGTAAACAAAGAGACAGGCGAATTGAAAGAACAAGAAGTATTCTTTGGCGAGTTTGCTAAGATGACACCAATGGGTACCTTTATCATCAACGGTGCTGAGCGTCTTATTGTCAGTCAGCTCGTGCGTTCACCAGGTTCATACTTCCACTTGAAGACAGACAAGAATGGTATGGACTCATATTCACATACGACTATCCCTAATCGTGGGGCTTGGTTTGAGCTTGACACAGATGCTAAAGGTATCGGTTATGTGAAGCTTGATCGTAGCCGTAAATTACACTTTTCAGTCATGATGCGTGCTCTCGGTTTTGGTTCAGATGAGCAAATTCGCGAAATTCTAGGCTCAACTGATCTCTTGGAAGTAACTTTGGAAAAAGACATCCATAAGAACCCTTCAGATAGTCGGACTGAAGAAGCCCTGAAAGACATATATGACCGTTTGCGCCCAGGTGAGCCTAAGACTGTAGATTCATCACGTAGTCTTTTGGTGGCTCGTTTCTTTGATCCACACCGCTATGACTTTGCACCGGTTGGACGTTATAAGACTAACAAAAAACAAGCACTTCGTAATCGTTTGTTAGGCTTGCGTTTGGCTCAAACCATTGCTGATCCAGAAACCGGTGAAGTTATTGCCGAAGATGGAACACTTATGACAAATGAAGTACTTGATGGCTTGCAAGAAGCTTTTGACAATGGTGCGGTTGACGTAACTTATTATCCAGCTCAAGAGGCAGTTATCCCTGAAGCCGTGACTTTACAAGCTGTTAACGTATACTCACCAAAGAACCCAGAAAAAATCGTTAAAGTTCTCTCTAATGGTGCTCCTGCTGATGACGTGCGTGTTTTGACGCCAGCAGACGTGGTTGCAAACATCAACTATTGGATGGGACTCTTCGAAGGTATCGGCCGTGTTGATGACATTGACCACCTTGGTAACCGTCGTATTCGTTCAGTTGGAGAATTGCTCCAAAACCAAGTTCGAGTTGGACTTTCACGTATGGAACGTGTGATCCGCGAACGTATGTCATCTTCTGAAAATGAAAATATGACACCTGCTAGCTTGATTAATGTCCGTCCTGTGACTGCAGCTTTAAAAGAATTCTTCGGTTCTTCTCAATTATCACAGTTTATGGATCAACATAACCCATTGTCTGAGCTATCTCACAAACGCCGTTTCTCAGCACTTGGCCCTGGTGGTTTGACACGTGATCGTGCTTCTGTTGAAGTTCGTGACGTACATTACACCCATTATGGCCGTATGTGTCCTATTGAGACGCCAGAAGGACCCAACATCGGTTTGATTAACAACTTGGCAACTTATGGTAAGATCAACAAGTTTGGTTTCATTATGTCACCATACCGAAAGGTCAACAAGGAAACTGGCGCTGTAACTGATGAAATTGCATATTTGACTGCCGATGAAGAAGATAACTATGTGGTGGCTCAAGCAAATTCACCACTGACAGATGACAATCACTTTAAGAATGAAGAAGTCTTTGCCCGTCATGCTGGTGAAAATATCGAAGTTCCAGCAGATCGTGCTGATTACATGGACGTTTCACCTAAGCAGGTAGTTGCGGTTGCGACTGCATGTATTCCGTTCTTGGAAAACGATGACTCAAACCGTGCCCTCATGGGAGCAAACATGCAGCGTCAAGCTGTTCCGTTGATTGATCCACACCGTCCATTCATTGGTACTGGTATGGAGCATCAAATTGCCCATGATTCAGGTGCTGCTGTTATTGCTGAGCACAGTGGTGTTGCTGAATACGTTGACGGGGATGAAATTCGTGTTCGTCGTGAATCTGGTGAATTGGATGTGTATCATGTAACTAAATATCGTCGTTCAAATTCAGGTACTTCATATAACCAACGTCCACTTGTTCATACTAACGAAAAAGTAGATGCTGGCGATATTATAGTTGATGGTCCTTCAATGGAATCAGGAGAAATGGCTCTTGGCCAAAACCCATTGGTTGCCTTTATGACTTGGGAAGGTTATAACTTCGAAGATGCGGTCATAATGTCTGATCGCTTAGTAAAGGAAGATGTTTATACATCTATCGCTATCGAAGAATATGAAGCCGAGACGCGTGATACAAAGCTTGGTCCTGAAGAAATCACTCGTGAAATTCCTAATGTGGGTGAGGAAGCGCTCCGTCATCTTGATGCCAGTGGTATTATTCGCATTGGTGCTGAAGTTAAAGAAGGCGACTTGCTTGTTGGTAAAGTAACACCAAAGGGAGAATCAGATCCAACTCCAGATGAACTTTTGCTTCGTGCGATCTTTGGTGAGAAATCACGTGAAGTTCGTGATACATCACTTCGTGTCCCACATGGTGCCGACGGTATTGTTGCTGATGTGAAGATCTTTACTCGTGCTAATGGAGATGATTTACCTACTGGTGTGTCACAAGTAGTACGTGTGTATATCGCTCAAAAACGTAAGATTCAAGTTGGTGATAAGATGGCTGGACGTCATGGCAACAAAGGTGTCGTTTCAATCATCGTGCCTCAGGAAGATATGCCATATATGCCTGACGGAACTCCAGTAGATATTATGCTGACGCCAATGGGTGTGCCATCACGTATGAATATCGGACAAGTAATGGAACTCCACCTTGGGATGGCTGCTCGTACTTTGGGTATTCATATTGCAACTCCAGTATTTGATGGAGCAACAAATGATGATATCTGGTCAACTGTACGCGAAGCAGGTATGGCTGATGATGGTAAGACAATTCTTTATGATGGTCGTACTGGTGAACCATTTGACAACCGTGTATCTGTCGGTGTCATGTACATGATCAAACTCCATCATATGGTTGATGACAAGATCCATGCCCGTTCAGTTGGTCCTTATAGTTTAGTAACACAACAACCTTTGGGTGGTAAGGCTCAATTTGGTGGACAACGTTTCGGTGAAATGGAAGTTTGGGCCCTTGAGGCTTATGGTGCGGCAAACATCCTTCAAGAAATCTTGACTTATAAGTCAGATGATATTGTTGGACGTACAAAAGCCTATGAAGCAATTGTTAAGGGCGAACGTATTCCTCACCCAGGGCTTCCTGAATCATTCCGAGTACTTGTTAAAGAATTACAATCACTTGGTCTTGATTTGAAAGTTCACGATAAAGCAGGAAATGAGATTGAACTTCGCGAGTTGGATGATAACATGGGTTATCAATCTCACGATGAAAAGATTACTCCTGAAATGATTAAAGATTCTGAAGAAGCTTTGCGTCAAGCGATTGAAGCCGAGCGTGTCTTGCTCCATCCAGTGGAAGAAGTTACAGTTTCAGTAGGAAATGAAGGAGAATAAGAATGGTTGATGTTAATAAATTTGAGAGTATGCAAATAGCCATTGCTTCTCCACAAAAAATTCGTTACTGGTCTTTTGGTGAAGTGAAAAAGCCAGAAACAATTAATTACCGTACACAACGTCCTGAGCGTGAAGGACTCTTTGATGAGCGCATCTTTGGTCCTTCAAAAGATTGGCAATGTGCCTGTGGTAAGCTTAAGGGTGTTTTCTATCGTAATCAAGTTTGTGAAGTTTGTGGTGTTCAAGTAACCAATGCGAAGGTACGTCGTGAACGTATGGGTCATATTGAATTGGCTGCACCAACTTCACATATTTGGTATTTCAAGGGTATCCCATCTCGTATGGGTCTTGCCCTTGATATGAGTCCACGTTCGCTTGAAGAAGTAATCTACTTTGCCAGCTACGTGGTTATTGATCCTAAAGAAACAGATCTTGAGTACAAACAACTTTTGAGCGAACGTGAGTATCGTGAGCAAATGTTGAAGAACGGTTTTGGTTCATTTACTGCGAAGATGGGTGCAGAAGCAGTCCAAGAACTCTTGATGAACGTCAATATTCATAAGGAAATCGGTGAACTCAAGGAAGACTTGAAGACAGTTTCAGGCCAACGTCGTATTAAGACAATTCGTCGTTTGGACGTTTTGAATGCATTTGACAAATCTGGTAATAGGTTGGAGTGGATGGTTCTTAATGTTCTTCCTGTTATACCACCAGACTTGCGCCCAATGGTTCAATTAGATGGTGGCCGTTTTGCCACATCAGACTTGAATGACCTTTATCGTCGTGTAATCAACCGTAATAATCGTTTAAAACGTTTGATGGAACTTAATGCTCCAGGTATCATCGTGCAAAATGAGAAGCGAATGCTTCAAGAGGCTGTTGATACACTAATTGATAACGGTCGTCGTGGTCGTCCAATTGCTGGTGCGGGCAATCGTCCACTTAAGTCTTTGTCACACATGCTTAAGGGTAAACAAGGACGTTTCCGTCAAAACTTACTTGGCAAACGTGTTGACTACTCAGGACGTTCTGTTATCGCAGTTGGTCCAACACTTAAGATGTATCAATGTGGTGTGCCACGTGAAATGGCAATTGAGCTTTTCAAACCATTTGTTATGTCTGAAATCGTGAAACGTGGGATGGCAGGAAATATTCGTGCTGCCAAACGTAAGATTGAACGCTTGGACTCAGATGTTTGGGATATTCTTGAAGAAATCATTAAAGAGCATCCAGTTTTGCTAAACCGTGCACCTACTCTTCACCGTTTGGGTATTCAAGCTTTTGAGCCAGTTCTCGTTGATGGCCGTGCCCTCCGTTTACATCCATTGGCCTGTGAAGCATACAATGCCGATTTCGATGGTGACCAGATGGCTATTCACGTTCCATTGTCAGAAGAAGCTCAAGCTGAAGCTCGTATTTTAATGTTAGCGGCTGAACACATTCTTAACCCTAAAGATGGTAAGCCAGTTGTTACACCTTCTCAAGATATGGTATATGGTAACTACTACTTGACTAAAGAAGAACCAGGTCGCGAAGGCGAAGGCATGATTTTTGCCAGTTCAGATGAAATGGAACTTGCCCTGCACAATGGTGTGGTTCACTTGCACACACGCATTGGTATCGCTACTGATTCGATTGAATCCGGATGGACAGAAGAGCAGAAACACCGTATTCTCTTGACGTCCGTTGGTAAAGTAATCTTTAACAAGATTTTGCCAGAAGATTTCCCATTTTTGAATGAAGCAAACCCAGCAAATTATGAAAAAACTCCAGATATGTACTTCTTGGAGCCAGGACATGACATCAAGGAATTGATTGCCAATGTTCCACTTGCTAAGCCATTCAAGAAAAAAGATCTTGGAAATATCATTGCTGAGGTCTTCAAGCGTTACCGTACAACAATGACGTCTGAATTCCTTGACCGTTTGAAGGATCTTGGTTATCATCAATCTACATTGGCTGGTTTGACTGTGTCAATTGCCGATATTCCAATAGTTGCGGACAAAGAAACAGTTATCGCTGAAGGACACAAGAGAGTTGCTAAAACTATGGCTGCTTTCCAAAAAGGTCTTTTATCAGAAGATGAACGTTACATTGCCGTTACAGGTATCTGGCGTGAAGCCAAAGAGAAACTTGAAGCTGAGCTTGTCAAAGCGCAAGACATGAACAATCCAATCGTTATGATGATGGATTCAGGTGCCCGCGGTAACATTTCAAACTTCTCACAATTGTCTGGTATGCGTGGACTTATGGCCGCACCTAATGGTAAGACCATTGAACTTCCCGTTATCTCGAACTTCCGTGAAGGCTTGACTGTCCAGGAAACCTTCTTCTCAACTCATGGTGCCCGTAAAGGTATGACTGATACAGCCTTGAAGACAGCCGATGCTGGTTACTTAACACGTCGTTTGGTTGATGTGGCTCAAGATGTTATCATTCGTGAAGATGATTGTGGTACTGACCGTGGTCTTTTGATTACAGACATCATGAATGGTAAAGAAATGATGGAACCACTTTATGATCGTTTGGTTGGCCGTTATTCTAAGAAACGTGTTCTTCATCCTGTTACAGGGGAAGTGATGATTGAATCTAATGAATTAATTACTGAAGAAATTGCTCATGCAATTATAGATGCTGACATTCACGAAGTAACTATCCGTTCTGTCTTAACATGTAATACACCTCATGGTGTATGTAAACATTGTTATGGTATGAACCTTGCAACGGGTGACGCAGTTGAAGTTGGTGAAGCAGTTGGAACTGTCGCAGCGCAATCTATTGGTGAACCAGGTACACAGCTTACACTTCGTACGTTCCATACGGGTGGTGTTGCCTCTGATGAAGATATCACTCAAGGTCTCCCTCGTATCCAAGAAATCTTTGAAGCACGTAATCCTAAGGGTGAATCTTTGATTACTGAGGTTACAGGTATTGTTGAAGACATTGAAGAAGATTCTTCTACACGTCAACGTACAATCACTATCAAAGGTGAAAATGACACTCAGAGCTATACAGTGCCATTTACAGCTCGTCTCCTTGTTGAGAAGGGTAAAGAAATTCACCGTGGTGACCCTTTGACCCGCGGTTCAATTGAGCCAAAGCACTTGCTTAAGATTCGTGATACTTTGTCTGTGGAGACTTACCTCTTGGCTGAGGTTCAAATGGTTTACCGTTCACAAGGTGTTGAAATTGCCGATAAGCACATTGAGGTTATGGTTCGTCAAATGCTCCGAAAAGTTCGTATTATGGATCCAGGAGATGCAGATGTTTTGCCAGGTGTCTTAATTGATTTGACAGACTTTGTTGAACTTAACCATGATATCCTTCTTGAAGGAAAGCAACCAGCGACTTGTCGCCCTGTTCTCCTTGGTATCACTAAAGCCTCACTTGAAACAAATTCATTCTTGTCTGCTGCTTCATTCCAAGAAACGACTCGTGTCTTGACTGATGCTGCCATTCGTGGCAAGGTAGACCATCTTCTTGGTCTTAAGGAAAATGTTATCATTGGTAAGATTATTCCTGCTGGTACTGGTATCTCAAGTTACCGTGATCTTGAACCGTTCTCTGGTGTGACTGATTTTGAAGACGTTGTTGCTGCACGTACAACTGATGAAGAAGTTGCTGCTGCCGCTGCTGAAGCGATTGAAAAGGCTGCTGAATAATATTTGCCGTTAAAGGCTATTGGATTTTCGGATCTGATAGTCTTTTTTATTAAAATTGAAGTCAATATTTGAGTAAAAACACGATTTTTCATGATGTGTTATATGAGTTACTTATCGCTTCTAAAAGCTATTTTTACTATGATATAATAGATTTAAAATAAACACGAAAGAAGACATAATGACAGAGCCTTTGTTTTTGAAGTCCGACTTGCATGAAAAACTTTGGGGGGGAGACCATTTGAGAGCTTTTGGTTATGACCTACCATCAGATAAGATTGGTGAATATTGGGCCATTTCGGGGCATAAAAATGGTGTTTCGACTGTTTTGAATGGTGAATTTGCTGGAAAATCAGTTGCTGAGCTTTGGATTTCCAACCGAGAGCTCTTTGGAAATCAAGAAGGCGATGTTTTTCCGCTTTTGACGAAAATTTTAGATGCAAATGATTGGCTATCGGTCCAGGTTCATCCTAACAATGAGTATGCTCGCCTACATGAAGGTCCTAAAGAACTTGGTAAGACGGAATGCTGGTACATTATCTCAGCCGAAGAAGGAGCTGAGATTGTCTATGGTCATAATGCTAAGTCTCGTGAAGAGTTGGAAAAAATGATTCAAGCTGGTGAGTGGGATAAGCTCCTGAAGAAAACACCAGTGAAGGCCGGTGAATTCTATCATGTACCTTCTGGTACCATGCATGCGATTGGTGCGGGGATTGTCATTCTTGAAACTCAACAGTCATCAGATACAACTTACCGTGTCTACGATTTTGATCGCCGTGGAGATGATGGAAAACTTCGTGAATTACACATTCAACAATCAATTGATACACTTACGATTCCAGGTAACGAGTTACCATCTAACAAGTCAACTGTGGAGAATTTTGAAGAAGCAACAATCACAACCTTTGTCAAATCTCCTTTCTTTGATGTCTTTAAATGGGAAGTAGCTGGTCGTCATGCTTTCAAGAAGTCAGCTCTATATACACTTGTTTCAGTACTTGAAGGGTCTGGAAAATTTGTCTCTGAAGGTAAGAGTTTTGAAATTAACAAAGGGGATCACTTTATCATTCCAGCTCAGATTGAAAAATGGGAAATTAATGGAAATTTGATGATCATTGCATCAAACCCAGAATAGAAAGGGAAAAAAATGCCATACGTACACATTGAACTTATTGAGGGTCGTAGCCAAGAGCAAAAAGATGCATTAGCTAAAGATATTATCGAGTCAGTTATTAAGCATACTGGAGTACCTAGAAAACACGTTCATGTAATCTTCCAAGACATGAAACCAGAAAATCACTATAGCGAGGATTAAATCACATATTTGGACGATTCCAATAATATGTATAAGAAAGTGGAGCAATTCCACTTTCTTTCTAGCTTTTTGTATTATAATAAGCATTATGAAAAATTCAAAAGCTTCATCAGTGGCAACTTTAGGAATTTTTATTGCCATCATGATAGTCGTCCAACTCTTGACTCAGTTTGTGTATGCTTTTTGGCCAAGTCCAATTCAACCAACACTTATGCAGATTCCAGTTATTATCGGATCCGTAGTTCTTGGTCCTAAAAAAGGTGCATTTATGGGCTTTATTATGGGACTCTATAGCTTTCTATATTCAACACTCTTTCCAATTCCTACAAGTTTCCTTTTTACACCTTTCCAACATGGGGGAAATTTCTGGAGCTTGGTTATTGCGTTCGTCCCACGTATTTTGATTGGTGTCTTCCCTTACTTTGTTTATAAGGCGATGAGGACTCATTTTGGTGCTGGTCTTGCTGGCTTTGTTGGTAATGCGACAAATGGTATCTTGGTACTTGGCTCAATTTTCATCTTCTTTGGAAAAACAATCAACGAGAGTTTTGCAGCTCTTGTGGGCGCTATTCTTTCTACTAATACTTTAGTTGAGACTTTAGCATCAATTATCTTAGTGGCGGCGATTGTGCCAGCATTAATGAAGTCTAAGAAATAACTTATAAAGTAGCGTTAGCGCTACTTTATTTTTACTTGAAAGTTATTGTGCACCCCCTTAACATAGGTAAAAGTATTCCAGACATATTTTAAGAAAGATGATATAATTACTTGAAAACGAATTCAGAAAATCGAACAAAATGGAGGATTTAAACAATGACAAAGAAGATTCTTAGCTTCGATATCGACAATACGCTCAACGAGCCAAAGATGCCAATTTTCCCAGAAATGGCTGAACTCCTTGCCAAGTTATCTCAAAAATATATTGTTGCACCAATTTCTGGCCAAAAATATGATCAATTTTTGGTTCAGATTATTAATAATTTGCCAAAATCAGCAAAACTTGAAAACTTCCACCTTTTTGTAGGACAAGGAACTCAATACTATGCATATGTGGATGGAAATTGGAAACAAATCTTCAACTTTGCTTTAACACCTGAACAAGTCGATGGTATCTGTGGGGCATTAGAGAAGGCGGCCAAAGCACTTGGCTACTGGGACGAATCTGTTTTAGCACCAGATGATGAAATTATTGAAAATCGTGAGTCAATGATTGCTTACTCAGCCATTGGGCAAAAAGCTGGTGTCAAGGCTAAACAAGATTGGGATCCAGATATGACAAAGCGTAATGAGATTGCGAAATTAGCTGCTCAATACGCACCAGAATATGAATTTGAAGTAGCTGGTACGACAACCATCAACGGTTTTGTTCCTGGACAAAATAAGGAGTTTGGAATGAATCATATGATGGAAGAATTGAAAGTTACCAAACCTGAAATTCTTTATTTTGGTGATATGACTCAACCGGGCGGGAACGATTATCCAGTTGTTCAAATGGGAATTGAAACAATCACTGTTGCAAACTGGCAAGAAACTGCGAATGTTCTTCGTGGAATCATAGCAACATCAATTGATTAAAAAATATGAAAAGACTGAGTAGTCTTTTTCTTTCACACTTTTTCTGTCTAAAGATCTAAATAAATTTCAAATGTGTTATAATAGCCCGTATGAAAAAATTGAAAAAAAAATTAACACTTGTGGGATTTGCTTTTTCTGCTTTAGTTCTGTTAGCTGGTTGTGTCCAGACAGTTAAAAATTCTGCCGGAGAGCTTGTTCCAACCGGTCAAGGTTGGGTCTATAACATTTTGGTCCGTCCCATGTCCGCTTTTGTTGATCTGTTTGCCATTCATAGTGACGGTACAAAGTGGCTTGACTATGGTTGGGCAATTATTATAGTAACATTGATTATTCGTCTGATTCTTTTGCCTTTATCTTTAAATCAGCAATATAAGTCAACTTATATGCAAGAAAAAACTGCTTATCTTGCTCCTGTCTTTGCTCCATTGAATGAACGTATGAAACGGGCACGTGCTAATAAAGACCAACAAGGTATGATGGAAGCACAGCAGGCTCTCTTGAAAGCTCAAAAAGACAATGGTATCAACATGATGGCTTCGATTGGCTGTTTACCTATTCTTTTACAATACCCTTTCTTTATTGCTCTCTATAATGCTGCACGTTATACCAATGGTATCAATTCATCGACTTTCTTTGGAATTAATCTTGGCTCTTCTTCAGGCTCATGGCCAGGATTTGTCCTGATTGGACTTGCAGCCGTTTTTTATGCGTTACAATCTGTGATAATGTACTTTGGCATGCCTGAAGAGCAACGGAAGCAACAGAAAATGATGTTAATCATCTCTCCAGCTATGATCGTCTTTTTCTCTTTTGCTTCACCATCGGGTGTTACTCTTTACTGGGTAGCTGGTGGTTTAATCATTGTTCTTCAACAAGTCATTGTTACTTATTTTATCAAGCCACGTTTGAAGGTGAAAATTGATAGAGAATTCAAAGAAAACCCACCTAAGATGACAGATTTGCCTAAAGATGTGACCCCTGTTGCAAGTTCAGCTAAGGCGATATCGACTAATCGTAAGTCAAGCAAAGCTGGCCGTAATGCTGGTCGGCAGAAGAAATAACCGAAATCACTTCAAACTTAGTTTGAAGTGATTTTTTATTATATATTTTAAATTAGGCAAATTGCAAATTTAATTTAGCCACCCCGATACATCTGAAGTGGTGTCTGATACTTGAACATTTTTCTTGGATAACGATTCATCCAAGTCTCAATTTTAGCAACTGCTGAAGCTGTTGTTTGCTTCGTTCCTTTGGGTAAGAAACGTCGGATCATGCGGTTATGATTCTCATTGCTTCCACGCTCAAAGCTCGCATAAGCATGGCAATAGTACACCGGACAAGGCACTACTTCATGTAAACGGGCAAATTCACGACCATTATCCGACGTGAGGGATTTGAACTGAGTTTCCTTTTGAAGTGCTAAAAGCGCCGTATTGACAGATTGGGCAGACTTATCTGGAATCAGACGAATGATTTCGAAGCGTGTTTGGCGCTCTGTGAGTGTCAAAAGGCAGTCATTTTTTTCTTTGGTCAACAGCACCGTATCGATTTCCCAATGGCCGAATGCTTCACGATGGTTAATTTCCTCTGGACGTTGGTCAATGGACAAGCCATACGGACGCTTGGGGTGAGTTTTTCGGAGCTTCTTAGCCTTCTTATAATGCGGATAAAGTAAATTATGATATTTTACATCAAGCCAGCCTTTGTCCACCCAGTGGTAGAGGGTGCGAAGACAAATACCTGTCAGCTCTTGAAAAATGACTTCTAATGATTTTTTATCTCTGACACCCGCACTAATCGTTTCATTGAGGGCCGATGTAAGCTTAGAATGACGACCACAGTGGCTTTTATTGGCGCTGTGGTATTCTTGTGCATGAGACGCAGAGTACTTTGTCTTTATTTTTAAGTGCACTTCCCCTTTACGAAGTTCATTGTTTATTGTTTGGGGCGCTTTATTCAAGAGCTGAGCGATCCGACGATTACTTAGCTTCTCCTTGTTGTGCCAACGTTCAATCAACTGACGTTCTGTATAAGTAAGTTCCTTGCCTTTTGTGTTAAAATAACCGTGCATCTGAATTCCTTTTCCACTTGTCTTCTTGCAAATTCAAGTATAAGAAATTCAGGTGTTTTTTTCTTGCTTCAGGTGGCTAAACTAATTTTACAATTTGCCTATATTTTAAATTATTTATTTAGACAAATATTTTTAGAAACCTCTCTCTGGATCAATTTAATTCAAAGGTTTTCAGCTTTTGTGATAAAATAAATTTGAATAAGAAATGTGTTCTTTGGAGGATATCTATGGTACAAAATACAATAGCCATCGTATGGGATTTTGATAAAACATTAATACGTGAATATATGCAGACACCAATTTTTGATAAATTTGGCGTGGACCAATCACAATTTTGGGCTGAAGTTGAGCAGTTACCAAAAAAATATGCAGAAGAGGGAATCAACATCAACCGTGATTTGATTTATTTGAACCATATGATTACCTGTGTTCATCAAGGAATTTTTCCGGGGCTGAACAATGAAATGCTCTTTGATCTTGGAAGCCAGATGAAGTTTTACAATGGGGTTCCAAAAATTTTTGACAAACTCAGGTCGGTTGTTGACGATAATGATAAGTACAATGACTGCCGTATCAAAGTAGAGCATTACATCATCTCGACAGGATTGACTCAAATGATCAAAGGGTCAGCAGTTAATGAATTTATTGATGGTGTTTGGGGGTGTGAGTTTATAGAAAGACCATTTGAATCAAAATTACTTGGTCACAATTCTGAACCCCTACTTTTACAGGTCGATGCTGGCAAAGTTATTTCACAAATTGGTTCAATCATTGACAATACGTCTAAAACCCGTGTGGTCTTTGAACTCCGTAAAGGGGTTAATAAACATCCAGAAATAAATGTTAATGGAAAAATGGATGCAGAAGCCTACCGAATTCCTTTTAAAAATATGATTTACATTGCCGATGGCCCTAGTGATGTTCCGGTTTTCTCCGTCTTGAAGAAAAATGGAGGAAAAACCTTTGCCGTTTATCCTCATGGCGACGAAAATGGTTTGGAGCAAGTTGATAACCTCCTTCAAAATGGCCGTATTGATGCTTTTGGTGAAGCGGATTATACTGAGGGTTCAACTTCCTTCCTCTGGTTGAAGAAGAAAGTTGAAATTATGGCGGATCGAATCTATGATGAGTATCTAGGTGAAATTGCAGCAGCAACTACAGTGGCACCAGCTCATTTGACAGATTAAGAAAGAGAAACGTAGAAAATTGTTATTATTTCCCACGTTTCTCTTTCCACAGCATATAGTATTCCTCAATATGATTACTTTCTATAAGTTTTGTCTTTTGTGAACGTTGAAGTTTGTGCTTAAACCACCACTCGCATGAACGAGCATCATGCTCATTGTCGAATTCAACGTGAGCAATAAGATTAACCGGAATTCTTAAACTTGTATATTTACCGCCCATTCCAGCATTATGAGTGTCTACACGCTTTTCCAAGTTATCTGTAAACCCACAATAATAAGTGTTATCTGAGCAAAGTAGTACGTATGTAAAATAAGTTTTTTTCATTTCCGATATTATAGCTTTTTCTATATAAATTTACTTAAGGCTGAATTTTCGTGATCGATGAACCATCATATTATAAAAAATAATACTTTAAAATTTTTTCCAATCTTAAAAGAAATTGGTTTAGTGATGAGGCTCATTATATTCTCTTAAAGGTAAATCCCAATTATTGATATTTTTTTGCATTCACGATCTGAGGTTAGTAAGGAGAATGGAATTGTATGAAAATGAGAAATAAATAAGAATGTTGTAATTTCCAAAGTTTAACTTAGCAGCCAAACTTTGCATAGTATGGAGAATCAGTAAAATTATGGAGGATATATTTTTAAATGAAGGCAAATTGCAAATTTAATTTAGCCACCCCGATACATCTGAAATGGTGTCTGATACTTGAACATTTTTCTTGGATAACAATTCATCCAAGTCTC
>NZ_JACHHV010000018.1 GCF_014202895.1 Lactovum miscens | reverse complement strand
AACTCAATTTTAAAGGTTCTTTTTCTTTTTGTCCTTTTTCTGAAATCAAAAAGCGATCGCTCTTTTGAGCTACCGCCAATTATTTTACACTTATTAGAAGAGGATTATTTGAGTCTAGTCAAAAAATATCAAAATAGCTCAACCAAAATGTTTGAAATTCAGACACAAAGGAGAAGTCATAAGGGTTATCAGTACGTTTATAATTATGTAAATGATATTGTCCGTAAATTTCATGTTCCCATTACTAAAATAAAAATTAATCATTGTGATGGAAATTGGAATATGCCTAATGAAGTGATTTACAGAGAAAATCATCCGTATAAGTATGGGTATGGCAAGTTAATGCACAGTGGTTATCATTTTTTGGATTTGTTAACTTATTTTTTAGAAATAAATAAAGAAAATGGTTTTGGCTATGATAAAAAAGAAATTATGATATCAGATTACCGACCTGATGACTTTTTTACATATTTTGGAAAAGAATTTAATGAAAAGCTGGGTTTTAAAGAGAACGATGAAATTTATAACAATATTGATTTGTTTAAGAATTTTGGTGAATTGGACATAAGTAGCTTGGTTACTTTCAAAGATAAATCTGATAAAATCATAACTACAGCGATCCTAGATTTATCTCAAAGTGGCTTTTCTAGGCGGTCTTGGTTTGAATTACCAAAAGATACTTACAAAGGAAACGGTCGTGTACGACATGAAAGCTTTGAAATTACAGTAGGTCCCTTATTAAATATAAAAATACTTAGTTTTCAATCTACTGAAATAAGTAAGAATCCAAAATTTGGGGAGGACGCTGGAGATTTAGAGCATTTTGAAATCCAGATTTATAATAATTCTGATATTACTAAAAATAAGCCATATGAAAAGTTATATTTAAGTGAATTGGAAGATACAGGAACGCATAACGTCCAATATATTGGACAAAATGAGCAAGCCAGAATGACTGCTTTAGACGATTTCTTTTATACTGGTGTGTCTCATTCTAATATTTTATCTCATAAAGAGACTATATCAATTATGAAAGAAATGGAATTACTGCTTTCTAGACGTTATCATCCGAGTAATTTTAGATTTTCAGTTGAAGCGCTTATTGAATTTAATGGAAAGTATCTCCTTTGCAAACGAAGTTCAACAGCAAAAGTAGCACCAGGTATTTGGAATATTCCAGCAGGAAAGGTTCAATATATTGAAGGACTAGAAGAAGCCATTTTTAGAGAAGTAAAAGAAGAAACTAATTTAGAAATAGTTAATCCTGAGTATTTGAGTTATCATTTCATCAATAACAAAGATCAAAGAATTGTATATACTTATTACGCAAAAGTAGAAAATATTGATGATTTAATAGTTGATGATACAGAGTTTGATGATTTCTCATGGGTTGATGCTGAACAAGTAGAGAAATACGAAACGTTGGCCTACTACATAAAAAATGAAATTAAAAACATTAGTAAAAGAAAGCAGGAGATAAATGAAAATATTGGAACATCTACGTCAGAGAGTGGTGAAAAATCCTGATGAAATATGTATCGTTTCACCGGAAGTATCATTTACATTTAAACAGTTAGACCAGTATTCAGATAAAGTAGCAGAATATATTTCAGAATTATCTCAGGAAGATATTGTTCCACTATACATAAAAAATGACTTTTATGTTTTACCAATAATTATCGGGATAATGAAACTAGGGAAAGTTCCTCTTCCGCTAACAACATCACTTGTATTTGAACAATCTATTTTGAGAATTGAGGATGTAGAATATGATTTAGTTGTATTAGATGAACAAATTTCAACAGATGGAGAAATAGGGCTAAAATCAAAAATTTTGGTTCTTCCTAATGCTTTTCAAGATTATGCCATAAAGAAGCCCTTTATAGCCAAAGAATCAGAAATTGCGTATATTATCAGTACATCTGGAAGCACTGGGACTCCTAAGAAAGTGTTTCTAACACAACAAAATATTTCTTGGATATTAGAAGAGTTCTACTCTGTTGTGAATTTTAATAGTCAATCAAAATTTTTATTTACAACTCCTTATACTTTTGATGTTTCGTTAACAGAGCTATTTTCACCAATTTTTAAAGGAGGAAGGCTCTATTGCTTTTCACATAAATTAAAAAATGTAGAAAAAATGAAATCTACATTGGAATATATAGAAGCGTATGGTATTACTCATATGTCACTATCTCCGACATACGCTGAACTATTAGTGGACATCTCATCCGAAGATAAATTCAAGAGGTTAAAATATTTATGTCTTGCTGGAGAGAATTTTGGAATTGGTTTAGCTCATAAACTTTCTGGAATTTTAAAGCAAGGAACTCAGATACTTAATTTATATGGCCCGAGTGAGACAACTATTTATGCTACATATTATCAAATAACAGGGAAAGAGCTTACTGAAATTCCAATTGGTAGAGGATTTAATGGGTGTAAGATTAAAGTCCTTGATGATAATAAAAAAGGACAAGGAAAAGGGGAACTTTATATTGGTGGTAGTGGAGTAACTAAGGGATATTTGCTTCAACCAGATTTATCTAGGGAAAAATTCGTTCAGATAGATTCAGAAATATATTACAGAACGGGAGATTTTGTCCACTATGACGTAAAAGGAAATCTTGTTTTTGAAACAAGGAGGGATAATCAAGTACAAGTTAATGGTATAAGGGTTGAGCTCGGAGAAATTGAAAATTGTGTTTTAAATTTTAAAACAATAAAAAGTTGTAAGTGTGTTTATGAAGGAAAGAGAATCTATGTTTTTTATCAAATCAAAAATCCTACGGAAGGTTTAAAAGCCCAGTTAAAAGAGTCTATCCCTCAATATATTAATCCTATATTGATTGAGGTTTCAGAATTTATTGTAAATCAAAATAGGAAATTTGATGTGAAACAAATGATACAAAAATATTACCCTCACACCACTCTTTCTGAAAAAAGTTTTGTGGAAAAAGAGTTGGAATTAATTTTGAGAGAATTAGAGATTGCTTCATATGAAGAGATGGATTCATTAGATACTGTCAGATTTTTTGTGGAAGTAGAAGACAGATTCAAAATAAAAATTGATGATGATTTTATTCCAAGCCTATCAAAGTTTTATCAAGTTATTACATTGGTTGACGAAAAATTAAAGACTTTGGAAAAAAATCCCTATCTCTCTAAAGAATATTCTGATATCGATACATTTGAGAGTACTAATTTAGAGTTTATGGTTCACAATTATTTTCGACAAGAGGATCTAGAAAATAGGTTAATACCAACGCTATATATGCAGAAACACTATGATTCGAAACCAGCCTCTATTTTGTCTTTTAACGCTAATTATAGTGACTTCAGTTATGATGGGTTAAAAAAGATAGAGCATAATTTAGTATTGTTAGCCAAAAAAATTGATGTATTAAGGATGATACTCATTCAAGAGGAAAGTGGTCTGTATTTTAAAAAGGTTAAAAAAGATAGATTTATTCCTGTTATTTACGCAACAAATTCGATTATAAATGAGAAAACAATTAAAAAGATACTTTATGGCAGAAGAAATGCACTTCAATTTCTTGTAATTGCGTGCCCATTTCAAAAAAAGATAACTGCATACTTCTCGCATTATATAATTGATAAGAGTAGTTTATTTAAATTGTCTAAAATATTTACTAGTTTTTTAGATAATAATAATATCAAGCTATTATCAGAACCATATGAAAGATTTATTCACCTTATAAAGGCAGAAAATGAGAAAATTTCAATTGATGAGCTTATGAAACTAATTCCAGAAACTACTTGTTCTTTACCATCTTTAAGAGAGATAGAAGATGATAGGGTTCTTGTAATGGAATCTGAATTGGTTTCAAAAAAAGTGGTAGATGTTATTAATGAAGCAATATACAAATTTGCACAATATATTTTTAGTATTGATGGCTCTTTGCAGAAATTGACAGGGTCAATGATAACTAATATAAGAGAATTTTATGAGTTTGATGGGGCGGATTTAATAGGCGACATGCACTCTACTATCCCATTTCAGATTAATTTAAATCAATCATTTTTGGATTTTGATTATAGTGTAGATAAAACGATAAAAAAATATCAGGAGGGATTGAATATTCGTGATAAAATTTTTGAAGGTTATCCCGAGTTTTATGGAAAATATGGTGAAGCAAAGAACAAATGGGACGCTTTAGGCATTTCTGTAAATTATATTGGAGAGATAAAAAGTGTAAATGACACTATACGAGAACTTAGAGAGGCAAACTTTAATAAGAAATATATTATAGTGTTTACTCATAAATCAAAATTATATCAAATAATGTTTAATAACAGACTTATCCCATATAATTTTGATTTAGTTTTTCAGGAAAAAACAGAGGGAATTATCGTAAGAGATTATTTTGAGAATTTAATATAAGAAGGAAAGACTTTTTATGAGTATAGTGACAATTGTCGGTTTAGGGGATGTGGCAGAAAAAACCATACTGTTGTTAGCGGACAAGGAGCAGATTGTTTTTAATATAATAACTAGTAAAGAGGATATCTCTGAATTGATAGAAATGTTTTATATTCGAAAACATGATATTAACAGACTTCAGGTTAATAATTGGGAATTAATTAATCAATCTTTTATTATATTCATTACCTCCGCCCATCCCGATAGTCATAATTTTAATATTAGAAGCGAAATGTTCAACATTAACTATCCAATTGTGAAAAAATCATTAGATAATATTTTGCTATATGTTTCTGAAACTTACGATGGACGAATTATTTTAGTCACTAATCCTACGGAGAAAATATTGGATGAATTCTACTCCGAAACTGGTAGATACAAGAATCTATATGGTATAGGGACCATGTTGGATACTTATAGATATAATTTATTATTTAATGCAAACGAGGTGGTTTTAGGAATACATGGAGAAATACTGTATAAGAAAAAAGATAAAGAATTTTTATCGTCATTAGAAATGAGTATAATTAATGCTCATGTCTCAAAAATTTGTGAATTTTCAAAGAAGGCAACGTTAGGGTGTGCATCAGTAATGGCGAGTATCGTTGAAAAAGTTTCAAACGAAGGATACTTGGAGGAAGATTTACTTCTGTCGACATTTAATGATAGGCTTTTAAAATGGGAATCTGATTAAGCTAAGAGGTTGCCTTACCTGAGTTATGAGTTAGTTTTAGAGGAGGTTAAGGGAATATTAGATTGAATGTATATAAGGAAGGGGCACGCTGATTTAGTTGTACTTATGAATATATTTATTTGTCGACATGGAGAAACAAATTGGAGTTCAATAAAACGTCTTCAAGGAAAAACAGAGAATTCCTTGAATAGTATGGGAATAACAACAAGTAATAACTTGGCCGTTTTTTTCAAATATAAAAATTTAACAAAAGCTTCAATCGTTTCCAGTCCATTAAAGAGGGCAGCGCAGACAGCTGAAATTATTGCTAGAAAGCTAAAAACTAGTGTTGTTTACGATTCGAGATTAAGTGAACGAGATTTTGGAGAACTAACGGGTTTCTTATTTGAAGAGGTAAGAGATAAAGTTTTGAGTCAAAGGATTTGTGGATTTGAAAATGATAATCAATTACGAGATAGAATAAAAAATTTTTGGAATGATTTAGTTCAAGATTCAAGCTTAGAAAATAAAACAATTGTAATAGTGACACACTCACTTGTTATTAATATGTTACTATCTTTGATTAATTATAAATATGATTTAGATGATTCAAAAATGAATCATAAAAGAGTTTATAATGTTAGGACAGCAAAAGGAACGGTGGTTAGCGTAAATAGTGTGTTACTGGATGAATAAGATAGAAAAAGCGTACAGTTATATAAATGAAAAGAATAGAAAAAAGAAACTCAATATTTTTAGTTTCAAGTAGTACTATTTCAAAAATCGGAGATATATTATTTGATTACGCGAATAACACTTTTCTTGCAGGATTAAATCTCAATTCATTAGCATTGGTTGGAATTTATCAAACACTTGAAAACTTAATGGGAATTATTTTCAATTTGTTTGGAGGCGTTATTGCAGACCGATTTCAGAGAAAAAGAATTATTATTTTGACGGATTTTCTGAGTGGATTGGCATGCATCATTCTTTCCATTATAAATGTGGAAGCTTGGCTTATTTATGCAATCATTATTGCGAATGTTTTCTTAGCCTTTTTATCTTCATTTGCAGGTCCAGCCTACAAAGCCTTTACTAAGGAAATCGTGGAAAAAGATACGATCACTCAAATCAATTCCTATCTCCAAACTTCAAGCACTATTGTAAAGATTGTGGTGCCAGTAGTAGCTGTTGGAATCTACCGGTTGATTGGCATTCATGGTGCCTTAATATTGGATGGAGTATCTTTCATTATCTCCAGCTTAATTATTTTTCTGGTTTCTCCTATCGTTGAAGAAATTAGGAAAAAAGAAAAGTTTTCTTTGCGTGTGATTTTTCAAGATCTCGGTAACGGATTTCAGTATATGTTTAGACAAAAGAAAATTTTTATTTTGATTGTACTTTCAGCGTTAGTAAATTTCTTTCTCGCAGCCTATAATTTATTGCTTCCATTTGGTAATCAAATGTTCCCACGGGTAACAGGAGGAGTTTATGGCACTTTCTTAGCTGCAGAAGCGATTGGAGGACTTATAGGGGCGTTCTTGAGTGGAAAAATTAACAAAAAATTATCTATAAATAAGTTGATGATATTTTTGGGACTTTCAGGTTTATTACTTGCTTTTGCTCCACTTCTTTATCAAGTTTCTTGCAATCTAATTATTTTAGCACTATCTCCTGTTCTCTTTAATTTGTTTCTCACAATCTTTAATATACAGTTTTTCTCTTTTGTTCAAAGAGATGTTGACAATGAATTTCTAGGGCGAATTTTTGGTATTATTTTTACGGTAGCAATTCTTTTCATGCCCATTGGAACAATGGCTTTTACGTATATCTTAAAGTCAAATTTTGAGTATAATTTTCTCATTATTGGCTTAGGGGTAACGACAATATCGTTTGTTTTTGATCTTTTATTTCGTATGCAAAAATAAAACTAAATGTAGAATGAGGAGTATGAAAAAGAAACGCGTACTTTAAATAAAAATTAAAGGACAAAAAGTGGCATTGGATAGTTGAAAGCAAATTGAGAAAATAAAAGGTTCTTAGTCACAAATTACACTTAGCATGGAAAAAACTCTCAAAATAGATATAAATAAGAAGAAGTTCATAAAAAAAACACAATCGTTTACAAAATATATCAGCCAACAATTTTACAATGAACTATTCAAGGCATCCCAAGATGATGTTGACTCTCGGAAAGACTTTGAGCGCACACTTTATGATATGGAAGTAAAATCAGTCCGCATCAATGAAGAAGTAGGAATGAGCATCTGCTTTGATATCATTGTAGAGGCAACATAATTAAAAAATGGCAAATTGTAAAATTAGTTTAGCCACCTGAAGCAAGAAAAAAACACCTGAATTTCTTATACTTGAATTTGCAAGAAGACAAGTAGAAAAGGAATTCAGATGCACGGTTATTTTAACACAAAAGGCAAGGAACTTACTTATACAGAACGTCAGTTGATTGAACGTTGGCACAACAAGGAGAAGCTAAGTAATCGTCAGATCGCTCAGCGCTTAAATAAAGCCCCTCAGACAATTCATCATGAACTCAAGCGGGGACAGGTTCAACTGAAGACCAAGACAAAATACTCTGCGTCTCACGCACAAGACTGCTACAGAGACAATATGAGTCACTGTGGTCGTCCTTCGAAGCTCACGTCGGCCCTCAACGACAGGTGTCAGAGATAAGAAATCATTAGAAGTGATTCTCCAAGAACTGACAGGTGTTTGCCTTCGAACACTCTATCACTGGGTAGACAAAGGCTGGCTGGATGTGAAAACCCATCACTTGCTTTATCCTCATTATAAGAAGGCTAAGAAGCTTCGAAAAATACACCCCAAGCGTCCGTATGGCTTGTCCATTGACCAACGGTCCAGAGGAAATTAACCAACGTGAAGCATTTGGCCATTGGGAAATCGATACGGTGCTGTTGACCAAAGAAAAAAATGACTGCCTTTTGACGCTCACAGAGCGCCAAACACGCTTTGAAATCATTCGTCTGATTCCTGACAAGACTTCAGCGTCAGTCAATAGGGCTCTTTTAACACTCCAAGAGGAGGTTCAGTTCAAATCCCTTACTTCAGATAATGGTCGCGAATTTGCCCGCCTTCATGAAGTAGTGCCTTGTCCTGTGTACTATTGCCATGCTTATGCGAGCTTTGAGCGTGGAAGCAATGAGAATCATAACCGCATGATCAGACGTTTCTTACCCAAAGGAACAAAACAAACAACAGCTTCAGCAGTTGCTAAAATTGAGACTTGGATGAATCAATATCCAAGAAAAATGTTCAAGTATCAGACACCACTTCAGATGTATCGGGGTGGCTAAATTAAATTTGCAATTTGCCGTCAAAGAAAAAAGAAAATAAATATTTTTAATTTCTATCTCAATTTGGTAGGATTCGGTTGTAGTCATAAGATTGAGCCGAATCTTTTTAATTAGAGTAAGAGAATTTTTGAGGCATTTTAATATGATAAATGATGATAATATGAATAGGGTTATAGAGCGGTATTTTCAAAAAGCTGAAAATAATTTAGTATCAGTAATTGATTCTTGCTTGCTATGTTATTATTCTGAATTTTTGAAGGCTAAGGATAAAATTAAGAGTATATATTATTACGAAAAAGGCTATTCAACCTATTATTGCTATCTACGATATCAAGAGCCGTTAAATTGTCCATTGGGGATTGGTATGGCAATACGGGATTGTTATACCTTTCATTGGTATTTCCGCCCTCTTTTGAACTAAATAAATATGTTGATAATTTGGAGAACTTTGTTTTGGAAAAAACGCAATGGTTACATGAATACATAGAAAGTTACTGCGATAGCTATAGAAAAAAATGATCATATTTTTATTTCTACAAACTTATTATCGGTTATGTACGAGATAAACGAACAGTAATTTTGTTTATCATATTTGTATTAGCAATTTTATGGATAATTTTTATCATACTTTTACCCTTGTTTTGATATAATTAATGTACAAGTTGGGACTGCTTTAAATGAAAATAATAAGAATATTGTGATTGGGACTATTACAAGTGGCTTGTGAATATAGATTGAGATTAAAGACACTCAGAGACTAATATTAATGCCGAATTAATTAACTAAAACATAGCCACATCTGTTATCGTTTTTCTTAATCCAGTTACTGTACTCATACTAATTAATTGTAAATAATAAATAACTATGAGAAGCCCTTGAATCAGATATCTGAACGGATCAGGAGAAAGAAAAATGGAAGAATTATATCAATTTAACACACTTGGCTCACTTATGTCAGGTCTCTACGATGGAAAAAAGACGATATCCAGCATCCTTCACTATGGTAATTTTGGTATAGGAACCTTTGATCAGGTTGAAGGTGAAATGATTATCCTGGATGGTATAGTTTATCAGGCGTTGGGGAATAATACTATCCGTGTAGCAGACCAAGATCAAACTTCACCTTATGTAGCAGTGACAAACCATAATGCAGATGTGACCTTTGAAATGACTGGGACTCACTCTATCAATGAAGTTGAGAAAAAAACTGAATCTTATTTGACAAGTCGCAATCTCTTCCATTCAATAAAAATTCAGGGTCATTTCCAATCTATGAAGGTGCGTATGGCAACTAAGACTGCATCAGGCACTAGTTTTGATGTCGTTTCGGCCAATCAGCCGGAATATATGCAAGAAAATATTTCTGGGACAATTGTTGGTTTCTTCACACCAACAATGTTTCATGGAATGTCTGTTGCAGGATTTCATCTTCATTTCTTATCAGAAGATAAAAAATTTGGAGGACACATTTTGGATTTCACGTCAGAAGACTTGACGGTTGAAATTGGTCAAATTTCAAAAATTCAACAAGATTTTCCAGTTAATTATGAAAATTTTCTGAAACAAGAAATAGATTTTCAGAGAGTTTCAGGAATAATAAACATTGCCGAATGAAAACGTTTTCCATTTCTTTGATCATCTTTACACAGTCTTTGTGAAGTGCTACAATTATCTTGTAAAAATAAATTGACTATGTAAGTCAAAAGGAGACCCAAACATCATGAAAGTCGAAGTAACTAACGACGTTTTCGAACAAGCCTGGGACGGTTTCACAGGCACTGATTGGCGCGATAAAGCGAGTGTAACCCGTTTCGTCCAAGACAATTACACACCATATGATGGCGATGAGAGCTTTTTAGCAGGTGCTACAGCTCGTACACTTAAAGTTAAAAAAATTATTGAAGATACTAAAGCTCATTATGAAGAAGTTGGTTTCCCGTTTGATACTGAAGTAGTAAGTTCTATTGACAAAATTCCTGCTGGATATATAGATGCAAATGATAAAAACCTTGAGTTGATCTATGGTATGCAAAACAAGGAACTTTACCGCTTGAATTTCATGCCTAAAGGCGGACTTCGTGTTGCAGAAAAGATTTTGACTGAGCATGGACTTGCTGTTGATCCTCAACTTCATGATGTTTTGTCACAAACTATGACTTCTGTAAATGACGGTATTTTCCGTGCTTACACTTCAAACATCCGTAAGGCTCGTCATGCTCACACTGTAACTGGTTTGCCTGATGCTTACTCACGTGGTCGAATCGTTGGTGTTTATGCGCGTTTAGCACTTTATGGTGCAGATTACCTCATGAAAGAAAAATCTCGCGAGTGGGATGCAATTACTGAAATCAACGATGAAAATATCCGTCTAAAAGAAGAAATCAACATGCAATATATTGCATTGGATCAAGTTGCTAAGTTTGCAGACACTTATGGACTCAACGTACGCCGTCCAGCAATGAATGTAAAAGAAGCAATCCAATGGGTAAATATTGCTTACATGGCTGTCTGCCGTGTGATTAATGGCGCTGCTACTTCACTTGGACGTGTGCCAATTGTACTAGACATCTTTGCTGAACGTGACCTTGCTCGTGGTACTTTTACAGAAGAAGAAATTCAAGAATTCGTAGATGACTTTGTGTTGAAACTTCGTACTGTTAAATTTGCTCGTGCTGGAGCCTATGATGAACTTTATTCTGGTGATCCAATTTTCATTACAACATCTATGGCTGGTATGGGTAATGATGGTCGTCATCGTGTAACTAAGATGGACTTCCGTTTCTTAAACACACTTGATACAATCGGTAATGCACCAGAGCCAAACTTAACTGTTCTTTGGTCTTCTAAATTGCCTTATACCTTCAAACATTATGCTATGAGTATGAGTCACAAGCATTCTTCTATCCAATATGAGGGTGTTGATACAATGGCAAAAGAAGGTTATGGCGAAATGTCATGTATCTCTTGCTGTGTGTCTCCACTTGATCCAGAATCAGAAGTAGCTCGTCATAACATCCAATACTTTGGTGCACGTGTTAACGTTTTGAAGGCTATGTTGACAGGACTTAATGGTGGTTACGATGATGTTCATAAAGATTACAAAGTATTTGATATCGCTCCTGTAACTTCTGAATATCTTAACTATGATGAAGTCTTTGAAAATCTTGATAAATCTCTTGACTGGTTGACTGATACTTATGTTGATGCGATGAATATAATTCACTACATGACTGATAAGTACAACTATGAAGCTGTTCAAATGGCTTTTCTTCCTACACGAGTCGGTATTAATATGGGCTTTGGTATTTGTGGATTTGCAAATACTGTCGACTCATTATCAGCTATCAAATATGCTAAGGTAAAGACTCTTCGTGATGAGAATGGCTATATCTATGACTACGAAGTTGAAGGTGACTATCCTCGATACGGTGAAGATGATGACCGTGCAGATGATATTGCTAAGATGGTTATGAAGATGTACCATGAAAAACTTGCAAGCCACAAGCTTTATAAGAATGCAGAAGCAACAGTATCACTTTTGACTATTACTTCAAACGTAGCTTACTCTAAGCAAACAGGTAACTCACCAGTTCATAAGGGTGTCTTCTTGAATGAGGATGGCACTGTTAACAAGTCAAGACTTGAGTTTTTCTCGCCAGGTGCTAACCCATCAAATAAGGCTAAAGGTGGATGGTTGCAAAACCTTCGTTCATTGGCTAAATTGGAATTCAAAGATGCTAATGATGGAATCTCTTTGACTACTCAAGTTTCACCACGTGCCCTTGGTAAGACAACTGAGGAACAAGTGTCTAACTTAGTAGCAATCCTTGATGGTTACTTCACACCAGGTGCTTTGATCCAAGGTACAGAATATGCAGGTCAACATGTAAACTTGAACGTTATGGATCTCAAAGATGTCTATGACAAGATCATGCGTGGTGAAGATGTTATTGTTCGTATCTCTGGTTACTGTGTTAATACTAAATACCTTACATCAGAACAAAAACAAGAATTGACTGAACGTGTTTTCCACGAAGTATTGTCTACTGATGAAAATGAAGTAATTCATACTTCTAATATCTAATTTAAATAGTTTCTTTCTTCCCTAATAAAAATAGTAGTGGAAGATAATAAAATTCCTATCAAGCATAAGCTGATAGGAATTTTTATTATCTTCCTAAGTAACATCCTTATGAAAAGTATTATCAAGGAATTTAAGTAAAGATAGTTATTAACTTTAATTGATATTGCATTAAATTATGGGACGTTAATAAACCATAAAGAAAATCAAAATTGTAATCATCAGGCTAAAATGAATTCATCATCTCATATAACCACCTTTTCTAAAATCCACCTATATTTTCTGACTTATCAGAACCTGTTAACCCTTCTTCAATTAGATATTTAGAGAAAGGTTCAAGAACCTCTGCATGGTATCGCTCCTTGTACTCTGAAATTTCCTCAGATGAGTACTGCAGTGGCTCTAATTTTAAAGCTTCAGCAGGCAATGGGCTTTCGTTCGAAATTTTTGCATCAATTAAAACAGGGTGACCTTTTGCAACTTCAGTTACAGCCTGTGAGAAAACCCCATCCAATTCTTCAACTTTTGTAATGGTATATCCCTTTACCCCGGTAGCTTCAGCGACTTTAGCAAAATCTATGCCTGAAAACTCAACACCTAAAAAACCATTATTAGTTGATTCTTGTTCATCTTTAATGAAGCCAAACTGCTCATTAGAGAATACCACATTTATAATTCCTAATTTTTCTTGAGCTTGGGTTGCTAAATCTTGCATAACCATAGAAAGAGCACCATCCCCTGAAAGCGACCAAACCTGACGGTCAGGAAAATCAAGCTTACCCGCAATAGCACCAGGAATTCCTATTCCCATTGTTGCAAACAATCCAGAAGTACGCCACATTTGGTTTTTGCCCAGACGTAGGTGACGGACAGAAGTCATTGTCACATCACCTACGTCAACTGAAAATATTGCTTTAGAAGAGGTTACCTTGTTTATTGCATGATAAACCTGATACATGGTTAAAGGAGAATGAGTGTCCTGTTCTAATTGATCCGTATAAATCTTCCAATTAGCAATATTTTTAACATTTGCACGGTACCAGGGAGTATCTTCCTTTTCAGGTATTTTTTCAATTAAGCTTTGGACAACATTTTTGGCGTCTGCCAAGATTGCTACCTCAGTTCGTTGTCGCTTCCCTAACTTTGCTGGATCTGTATCTACTTGAATAACATGCTTTACATGCTCAAACATATTGGTTACATCAATAAAGGGTTGGTTAGTTCCTAACATTAAAACGGTATCTGCATTGGCAATTGCCTCATTTGCAGGTTTGCGAGAGACACGAATTGCTGATCCCAAAAATGCTTTATAATCCTGATCAACCACATCGATTGCTAAAGCTGAAATCATAATAGGAGCTTTTAACTTTTTTGAAAGTTCAACAAGTTCCACTCCTGATCCACGCATTCCAATACCCGCAAAAATCAGTGGCCGTTCTGCTTCAAATAAGAGTTTTGCTGCTTTGTCAATTTTTTCAAAATCTGGATCTGATAATGTTGGGTGAATATAGGTTTGACTGGCGTCAAACCAGCTATCAGCTGGAATATCTTGCCATCCCAAATTTACTGGTAGCTGCACGACTGATACCCCGTGTTTGCTGTATGCTTGGCGTATTGCTTCATCAATAATGTGGGGAAGCGACTCACCAGTCATGACTACTCTATGGTAAACCGCAACATCTGCATAAATTGGATCCTCATTCATTTCTTGGAATGTGTCCATATTCATTCCAAATGTTCCAAATTGGCCAATTATTGCTAGTACTGGGACAGCATCTTCACGGGCATCATATAATCCATTAAGTAAATGTGTACCTCCAGGCCCTGCTGATCCAAATGCAACCCCGATATGCCCAGTAAACTTTGCGTGCATACTTGCAGCCATTGCCCCAACTTCTTCGTGTCTTACTTGAACATAGTGGATGTTTTCTTTTTCTTCATTCAAGGCATCCATAAGCGAGTTAATTGAGCCTCCGGGAATTCCATAAATATCTTTGACTCCCCAATTTTCTAAAACTTTTACTGCAGCAACACCTGCCTTGATTGTACTTGACATCGAAAATCCTCCTTGAAATTACAACGACACTTTGATTTACAAATGTAAACTATGATGTAATTGTAATCCATTTATATAGAAAGTTCAAGGATATTGCTTGATTTATTTGTTTGAATTTTTTAAATTCAAAAGAAAAAATAAGTAACAGCTAAAGTGTAACTAGGATCACGTATATTAGTTCCAAAAATAAAAGATATTTTGATTTTTAAAACAATTATTAAAAAAATAGTCTCGAAATTTAGCAAAGAATGACTAAAACTTAAAAAAATCTGCTTATATTTAGGAAGTTTTTTTAGAGTGAAATTTTTAAAACTGGAGTATTTTTGATAAAATATAAATGATAAGATTTGATAAGTTGTTTTTATAATTTTAAAATGTAAGGAGAGTAAAGATTTTACCTTTATTATTTAAAATAAGCATTATTGTTCACAATATTCACAAACTGTGTTATACTGAAACAGTACTATAATATACTCTAAGGAGGTACTTTATGATTTGGTCGGTAATCGTTGGGGCCATTATTGGATTAATTGCAGGGGCAATTACCAATAATGGAAAATCGATGGGATGGATTGCAAATATCTTAGCTGGTCTTGTTGGTTCATTCGTTGGTCAAACTTTGCTTGGAACATGGGGACCAAAACTAGCAGGTATGGCGTTAATTCCATCTATAGCTGGCGCTGTAATTGTGGTTGCTGTTGTTTCTTTCTTTTTAGGAAGAACGAATCATTAGAAATTAAGGAGGGTATTTATATGTCTGATAGCAAAATTGATTCCAAAGTAGAGCAGTTGAAAGGCTCAACTGAGGAAGTAATTGGTAAGGTTACAGGTGATCAAAAAGTCAAGACTGAAGGCTCAATAGATAAAGTAACCGGTAAGGTTAAGGAAATTGTTGATAACATTGAAGAAACCGTTGAAGGTATTACTTCAAAAGTTAAAGAATCAATGTCACGGAATAAAGAAGACGAATAAAAATTATGTGTCTTGTAATTAAGTCGTACTCTTAATATTAATCAAGTTTAGTTACCTTTATATGGGTAACTTTTTTATTTAACCAGATTTTAAGAGAAATTCGGCTTAAAAAAATATTTACAAAATAAATTCAAATTGAGAATCCGGACATTCAATAATCCAGTACGATAATAGACCTTCTATCTTGACAAAAGCAATAGATTGTGGGAAAATAAGTAAGTATGGTTTTTACCAACAAATCCCAAAAAATAAATAGCTTCCCGTGGGGAAGTAGGAGGAATTTCATTAATGAATGAATTTGAACAAATGCTAAATAGCGTCTCTGACGTTAAAGTGAAAGACATTGTGAAAGGAGAAATTCTTACAGTAGATAACGATCAAGCAACTGTTTCTATCGTTGGAACTGGTATTGAAGGTATCCTAACACTTCGTGAAATCACTAACGAAAAAGATGCTGATATCAACACATTTGTTAAGATTGGTGACGTTCTTGATTTGATGGTCATTAAACAAATCGTTGGTAAAGAATCAGAAGGTGCTAACGTATATCTCCTTTCTCTTAAGCGCCTTGCAGCTCGTAAAGCTTGGACTGATATTGAAGGTTCTGAAGGTGACGTTGTAACAGTTAAAGTTTTGAAAGCTGTTAAAGGTGGACTTTCTGTAGAATATAATGGTGCACGTGGATTTATTCCTGCATCAATGATTGATACTTACTTCGTTCGTGACACTAAGAAATTTGAAGGTCAAGAAATTGAAGCTAAAATCATTGAAATCAATGCTGCTGAACAACGTTTCATTTTGAATCGTCGTGTCGTAATTGAAGCTGAAAACCTTGAAGCCCGTAAAGAAGTATTTGCTGCCTTGAATGTTGGTGATATCCTTGAAGGTAAAGTTGCACGCACAACTCAATTTGGTGCTTTCATCGACCTTGGTGGTGTAGATGGACTTGTCCACATAACTGAGTTAACTCATGGTCGTATCCAAAAACCATCAGATGTTGTATCAGTTGGTGATGTTGTAAATGTAAAGATTTTGAGTCTTGATGCTGAATCTGGACGTATCTCATTATCATTGAAGGCTACACAGCCTGGACCATGGGATGGTATTGAAGCGAAGCTTGTTAAAGGTGATGTTGTAGACGGAACTGTTAAGCGTTTAACTGATTTTGGCGCTTTCGTTGAAATCTTCCCTGGAGTTGAAGGACTTGTTCACGTTTCACAAATCTCTTGGGAACGTGTTGAAAATCCAAAAGATGTGCTTAAAGCTGGTCAAGCTGTAAAAGTTAAAGTTCTTGATGTTAAGCCTGAAGAAGAGCGTATCTCATTATCAATTAAGGCTTTGGAAGAAGCTCCAGCACGTGCTAAACGTGATAATGATAATGAAAGTTCAGACCGTCAAGATCGTAAGCCACGTGGTGGACGTCGTGAAAATAAGCGCCCATCTGAAACTTTCACTTCTGAACCTGCTGAAACAATTACATTGGCTGACCAATTTGCAGACTTGAATTGGGAAGATTTGTTGAAGTAATTTAAATTTGATATTATAAAAAAAGCCCGAATGGGTTTTTTTTGTTAAAATTAATAGGTATCAAAGTAGCAACAATTTTATTCGTGAACCGAAAATGCTGTGATTGGCATAAATTATAAAAGCCATATAAAATAATTATGTAAAAAATTTTCAAGGGAGAAAAAGATGAAATTAATTGCCTTGGGTGTTTGGGGTGGCTATCCTACAGAAGATTCCGGTACAACATCTTATTTGTTACAATCTGAATCTGGCTTTAATATGTTGCTTGACTGTGGCAGCCGTGCTGTGACAGAATTGGAACATGAGTTGCAGCCGACGCAGTTAGACGCTGTTTTACTAAGTCACTATCATGAAGACCATATTGCAGATTTAGGTGTGCTTCGTCAATATCGACAGCTTTACCCTATTGGTAAAGACGGTTGGGATGGTATGATACTTCCAATTTATGGTCATGATGAAAATGATTATGAATTTTCAAAATTAAGTCTAGAAAATGTTTCTGAAGGTCATGCCTATGATGTGAGTACTGTAAATAGAATCAAACCTTTTGAAGTAACATTTTTGAAGACAGTACATCCTGTTGTGAATTATGCAATGCGTATAGTGGAACGTCGAACGGGTCAAGTATTGGTTTATACAGGGGATACAGGATATTTTGATGGACTCGCTGAATTTGCCAAAGACGCTGATTTATTTTTGGCTGATGTTTACTTCCAAAAAGATAAACATAATATGCTTAACCACTTGTCTAGTGATGAAGCTGGAAAAATTGCAAGAGAAGCTAAGGTGAAACGACTTGTACTCTCTCATTTATCACAAACAGCTGACTTAGATAAGTTAGTTGAGGAAGCTCAGGAAGTGGCTGGAGATGCTGTCATTGTAGAACTCGCAAAGCCACATTTGAAATGGCAACTATGAGTTTACCTTTGACAACCTTCACTGAGGATGAGAAAATTTATTTCATGCATCAGGCATTGACAGAAGCAGAGAAAGCCGTAAAAAATGAAGAAGTACCGATTGGTGCAGTAATCGTTCAAGTTGATAAACAAAAAATGCCTTCAGGTCTTTTTGAACGAGTACCTGATTCTCCACTAAAAATTATTGGTAGAAGCTTTAACCGACGTGAGCTTGACCAACACGCGACTCACCATGCTGAAATCAATGCAATTGATGAAGCCAATGAGAGCATTCAAAATTGGCGTCTGATTGACTGTGCTCTCTTTGTGACTGTTGAACCCTGTGTTATGTGCACTGGTGCTATCGGTCTAGCCCGTATTCCAGAAGTTTATTACGGAACTGCAAATCAAAAATTTGGGGCTGTTGAAAGCCTTTATAAGATTTTGGAAGATGAGCGTCTTAACCATCGTGTACAAGTTGAAAGAGGCATCTTACAAGAAGAATGTGCTGAAATTATGCAAGACTTTTTTAAAGCTAGGCGAAAATAAAGTTTTATGATATAATAAAAAACGGAGCAATGTGTGTCTTGTGAAGTTGGTCAGGTCCTGACGGAAGCAGCCATAAGCGTGAAACACATGTGCTCTTTTTTGTTCTCTATTTTTCGTGAATAATCCATAATAGGAATTTTTAAAAGGGTTTGGAGCCTTTTTCTTTTGTGTATTTTTACTAATCTTCATCAAAATTCACAATTTTTTTGTGGCAAGCATGGGCATTTTGATTGTTTATAATTTCTGCCACATGAATCTCATTATTTAATACGTGAGTATGTAACAAGGTAGCGATCTTTATGCAAACATTTTATACAAGTTTAAAAGACTTTTAATCTCATCAAGGCTCTTTTTGCTTTACTTGTTTTTTAAAATAGTATAATTAAAATATTAATGAATATTATTAATTATAGGAGTGAATCTATTAATGAAGGCAATTGCAATTGAAGAGTATGGTGATATAAATAACTTGAAAGAAATTGAGTTAGAAATTCCAGAATTAGCAGAGGATGAAGTACTTGTTGAAAACTATGCAACAAGTGTTAATCCTATTGATTGGAACGCACGATTAGGACATCTAAAAGGAATGTTTCCATGGAAATTCCCAATAGTTCTTGGATGGGATACAGCAGGAGTTATTACGCAAGTAGGTGCCAAGGTTACTAATTTCAAGGTTGGCGATAAGGTATTTGCTAGACCAGATATTTATATTGATGGGAAAAAGGGCACTTATGCGGAATATGTAGCTGTTAAGGAAGACAAATTGGCTCTCAAACCTGATGAAATCACATTTGAAGAGGCTGCCGCAGTGCCCTTAGCAGGATTAACTGCTCTGCAAGTTATTGTGGATCGCTTGCGGGTAAAAAAGGGTGATAAAGTTCTTATCCAAGGTGGAGCTGGAGGCGTAGGTTTGTTTGCTATTCAGATTGCCAAACATTTAGGGGCTTATGTTGCAACTACTGCGAGCAAAAAAAATCATGAATTTTTAAAAAGTTTGGGAGCAGATGAAGTCATAGATTATCATGAGGCAAAAATTGATGCTGTATTAAATAACTATGATGCTGTATTTGATACTGTCAATGCAATTGATGATGGGTTAGCAATCTTGAAAGAAAATGGACGACTTGTAACGATTGCTGGAAAGCCAAGTGAGGAGCAAAAAGCAAGCTCGAAAGAAGTTTCGGATTGGTGGCTGCAACCAAATGGCGAGCAATTAGAGAAACTGGGAGATTTGATTGTTGCAGATGAAGTAAAAGTAATTATAGATAGTGTATATCCATTGACTGCGGAAGGATTAAGAGAGGCACATAAAAAGAGTCAAGAGGGTCATGCTAGAGGAAAAATAGTGATTAAAGTGAAATAGTCTTTCATAATTGAACACAAAAAAGCATTTCATGGTTGTTAGTATTTAGGCCAGCAACCATGAAATGCTTTTTATTTTATTTATGTTTTTGGAGAATAGGTAATAATGCAGCAAGTAATGAGATAAAGAGTGAGACTAAAATAGAAAAAATAAGATTAGCTAGATTAATCTGGACTATGTTAAATTTAATTAAATCGTAGATAAAGTTGTTCAATAATATACTGAAGAGGTATGCTGTCGCGGCAATCCTAGAAATGCTGGGAAAAACCCGAGTAAGAGGGACTCTGCAGTAAACAATCTTCTAATATTTTTGCGCCATTTTCCTAGAGCATGTAAGATTCAAATTCCTTTTGTCCGTTCTGCAAATGGCATACACATTTTACCAATTAAGTTATTGCTAAAACACTCTTCAATATCTATGAATCAAGGATATTGAAGAGTGTTTTCTATTTATGAATAACATTAAAATACATTTAAGGGGATTATCGAACCAACTTAAGTGGGGCCAATTATACTTGTTTTAAAGCTTCATCAATAAGGGTTACGCCATCACTCATTTTAATTATTTTCTTGGTAGTGTTATTGAACTTGATAATGGCAGCCAATGTTTCAGCGACGTTTTGAATTGTATTTTTACTGCTACTATGTTCATTGAGATTAATTCTGTGAGATCCTTCTCCATCAATCAAAGCGGTAGCTTGCAAGATTGTATAGTCTAAATTACTTTGGTGCACAAGATAGTTATCAGCAAAGAATTTAGCAATATTATAATCCAAGAGGCTTTCTATACCCTGATTCTTCCATTGTTCTGGTTCCAAAGAAAAAGCAGAACTAAGCATAATAAACCGGTTAATATGATTTTTTTCTGCTGCCTGTATTATTTTAACGGCACCAAAAGCATCTGTTTGCAACAAATCTCTTCCACGTGATCCAGCGACAAAATAGATCACATCCACATCCTTGACAATCTTTGATAAAGCTTCTAGATCATCATGCAAATCCAACTTTAGCGGTGTAACATGATGATCCTTTAAAACTTTTTCAGGAGATCTAGCACCAGCCAAAATTTCATGACCTTCCAGAGCTAATTGTGCAATTAGCTTAGCAGCAACACGTCCAGTTGCGCCAACAATTAATATTTTCATTTAAACACCTCCTAGTATAGTTTATAAGCATTATTTTAGCATTTTTAATCAGTAGTAATTGCAATTATAAGTTAGCCAGTCTTAACATTTGGTTCGAACTTTTATAATTGAGCATTTTTCTTGGGCAAGAATTAATCCAACCTTTAATAAAGGTCACAAATTTCTTTGTCATTGCTCATGTCCCTTAGGCAAATAAACGTCGGATCATGGGATTTTGGTTCTCATTGCTTACACGCTCAAAGCTCGCATAATCCGAAGTGATGCGTTTGAACTGAACTTCCTGTTGAAGTGTTAAAAATTCTGTGTTGACGGACTGAGCAGACTTATCTGGAATCAATCGAATCAACTCTGGCCGTGTTTTTCTTTCTGTAAGCGTCAGGAGACAGCCCCCTTCCCCTTCATTTTCTTTAGAAGGACGGTATCAATCTCGTAATGTCCAAATTCTTTACCTTTTTATAGTCGGGATAAAGGAGATCATGGGCTTTTACATCCAGGCGGCCCGCTTCAATCCAATTATAGAGTGTTTGTAAACAGACACGATGGGAAGGCTTATGAGAAAGGACTTCAAGTGATAATTTCTCTCGGATGCCCTTTGAAATCAAAGTATTCAAGCCTTGTGAACTTTGAGGGACGTCCACAATGCTTTCGACCTGTGTCATAGGAAGCTTGCGCCACCTCTGCAGAATACTTGGTCTTTATTTTTGAATGCACTTTTACTTTACGAAGCTCATTATTGATTGTCGGGGGAGCTTTATTTAAGAGTTGAACGATCCGGCGGTTACTCAGCTTATCCCTATTGTGTCAACGTTCAATTTGATGGCACTTAATCAGTGTTAAATGTTAAGCTTTTATGTTAAATAATCTTGCGTCTAAATCCTTTCTACTTTGTTTTTCCAAATTCAAGTATAAAGGTTTCAGTTTTTTTCCCCAAGTAGCTAACTTAATTTTACAATTTTAAAAAAACAAATTTAGTATACAAAAGAAGTCTTGCGGTATTTTCTTCTGTAATAAATCTTGAAAGATAAAGAAATTACTGAATTTATTTTAAGCAAAGTAGAAAGCCAGTCATTTATAATTCTGGTATAACAATATCATTTCAAAGTACTCACAATAAAGAGATCTTTTTAAAATTCAAAGTATAATTTTATGAATAAATAAAAGATTTGACATTCAATTATTGTCAAATCTTTTTTGAATTAATATGAAATTTTCAGCGAACTTCAGCAATATCATCAAGGCTCAAACGAAAGCTAGCCTCACCAGTTTCATCAGATGAGCCAAATGGAATTATGAACTCTGGGCGGAAACGAGCATCAATATTTAAGATTTCGTTAATCTTTTGAGGTTTGAAGCCACGAACGACATTTCCCTTGTAGCCGGCATTATATATTGCATATAGTAGGTTCATTGTGATTAACCCAGAAGTCCAGCTCATGTATGTATTAAGATATTCTGGGCTAAAGCTATCAACATATGCAACATAGCGTTTGATGTATCGTTCCTTGTCAATCTCAGACAAACTATCACCGGCACGTTCAGCAATCAAGCGCGACAGTCCAGCATAATCAGGATCAGCGAAGAGCAGAAGAACTGCTCCAGCAGTTTGAATCTGTTTTTGATTTGAAGGGTTAATTTCAGGGATCAATGCGGCGCGTGCTTCGTTAGACTCGACGATGACAAAATGCCAACTTTGGATATTAATTCCACTTGGTGCCAGGCTTGCTGTAGAGATAATTTGTTTTATCTCTTCTGTAGAGATTCTTTTGCCATTAAACTTCTTAACAGCGTGACGCTCAGTGACTAATTTTTGAAAATCCATTTTTATTTCTTTCTTTTGACTATATTGTTTTATATCAATAGTTAGATTTTAACAAAATGAACAAAAATTAACTTTGATTTGCTATATATAACGTTTTCAGTTAACTTGACTTTTCGGAATTTTTATTAAATCTGAAAATAAATTTATGTTTTTAAGGATACTTTGTGATGAAATTAATAGCTCAAAGAGAAATAAAAATTTTAATAATAGTCGGTTTCTACAATTATTTGTTACTCTCATAAGTTTTTTTGTATCATCTTGTAGAGGGTAAGTCATTTTATGAATTAATATTTGAATTTCTTGATAAGTAATTCCCGTAGATTTCAGGAATGTGGCAAGAACCGTTCATTATAGTGCTTGTATTTTGTATTAAAGTTTAGGTTTTATTAATTTGCCGTTTTATTAATTTAAAGGTTTGAGAAATTTTAATATGTAAAAAAATATTAACTGAATACGTTTCGATTATCACGTATTTTTGTCATATACAGTGTTATTTTTGAATTAACTAAATTTTCAGGGATCAAAGAGTGGAAATTAGCACTCTTTAAAAAATAGTGCTAATTTTTAGAGTTAGACTCTTGATATTTTGTAAATTTTGAATATAATTATAGGTGAAAGGTAATAAAAAAAACAAAACCTTTCATAGAGGAGGTATAATAATGTCAAACGATTTGATGAATAGTCAAAACAACTGGATGGATTTCGGAAATGATTTCTTTAGTAATTTTGGACGAAATTTCTTCAAAAATGGTTTTGATTTTCCTAACTCTACCCGTCAGATGACGATGAAAACAGATGTTGTTGAGTCTGACACGGCTTATACAGTTAAGATTGACCTACCAGGTTTGAAGAAAGAAAATATCCTGATTGATTACAATGATGGCATCTTAAGTGTAAGTGGTAAGCAAGAAAGTGAAGATGAAGTTCGCAATGATTCAGGTGAAGTGATTCACAGTGAACGTTATTATGGAAGTTATAGTCGTCAATACAGCTTGCCAAATGTTGACCGTGAAGCTGTCACAGCCAAATATGATGGGGGTGTCTTAACACTTAATTTACCAAAATCAAAGGCGGACACCACAAACCATCGGATAGAAATTCAATAATAATTTGGAATCGTAGTCAGTTGGCTACGATTTTTTATTAAACTTTCAATTTATTTTATTACTTAAAAATCTTGAAATATAATTTTAACTATGATTGGTAAATTGTAAAATTAGTTTAGCCACTTGAACAAAGAAAAAGCGTCTGAATTTTTTACGCTTGAATTTGTAAGAAGACAAGTATAAAAGAAGTTCAGATGCCAGACTATTGTAATATAAAAGGTAACAAACAACGGCTAAAGCTGTTGTCAAAATTATATCCTTGATAAATCATAGTTTAAGAAGGTTAAATAATCAAATTCTGCTTTAATTATTAAAGACTAGGTTAATTGAAGCTGTCATTTACTAAAATATAGAAGCAAAATAAATTTATGTACAATATTTCTTTAAAATTGTTACACATTACAGTTTGGATAAAAATCCGTCTTCAATCTGATAAATATGATCGCTATTTTTAATCATTCTCTGATCATGGGTTACCATGATTGTTGCTTTGTTTTTTAGATGCGCTTCTTTTTTTAAAAGATCAACGACTTGATAGGCGTGTTCTGTATCCAAACTAGCTGTTGGTTCATCTGCAAGAAGTAGGCTAGGATTATTGTATAACGCACGAGCTATTGCAGCTCTTTGCCTTTCCCCACCTGAAAGATCTCTAGGGTATTTTTTTTTCAAATCGTATATATCAAGTGATTTAAGTAAATCAGTTCCCCTGTCATCATTATTGGTGTGATGGTTAATTTTATCAACCAAAATAAACTGTTCTTCAATTGTTAAATAAGGGATAAGATTTGAACTTTGCAAGACAAATCCAATTTCTTTGAATCTTAATTTTGAACGTTTTTTTTCAGGAATATTAGTAAAATTTATATTATTAATTAAAATTTTTCCAAATGTAGGCGATTGTAGTCCACCTGCAATAGTTAGAAATGTACTTTTTCCAGACCCAGAAGGTCCGATTATTGATACGAATTCTCCTTGTTTAACATCTAAACTTATTCCCTTTAAAGCTTTTATCTCAGTATGACCAGACCCAAAGTTTTTTGTAATGTTCTCCATCTTAAGTATAGTTTTCATTTTCATCCTCCAATTACTTTAGTTGGATCTATCTTTATGATTGTAAATATTGATGAAATAGAACCTATGACAGATACTACAATCAGTACAACACTATAAAACATCCAATTACTTGCGCTAATTTCAAAAGGCATTGCACTTGGTAAAATGAAGCTTGTTAAATAACTAACTGCAAATGAAGCAGCAACACCGATTAAACTTACAAAGAATGCTTGACCAAGAATAGATTGCATGATCACCCAGTTAGAAATTCCTTGAGCTTTCATAATTCCAAAAATTGGGATTTTTTGTAAAGTAATAACATACATAAAAACACCGATAATAAGCAACACAATCAAAAATAAGAAATAAATCATTGCACTTAATGTTATGTTTTGGGCAGAGTAACCTGGAATATCATTAATAAATTCAGAAATTGATATTATCTTAAGTTGATTATTATTTTGATTAAGAATAGTGACCTTACCAGATTTTATAACCACTGCGTTGACAGGTGCCGCCTTGCTTGCTTGTTTTATATTTTCAATTTTGTATAAAATGGGAAATGATGTATAAATAACAGGTGCTGCTGAGTAGGTGGAGGATTTAAAGAATCCTACAATTTTTAACTGAATATTACTATCTCCAACGCTTATCTTTTGACCAATTTTATATCCTTTGTCAATAAGTGATTTTGATACAATAATTTCTAAGTTATCCTTTTTATAAGTTTTTCCTTGAAGAAGCTGAGGTTTAATAACAGAATCCTCAGGAGTTGCAATAATACTGACATTGACGCGCTTATCTTTACTAGAGCGAATAGAAGTTGAGAACAGAGATAAACTAGAAGTTTCGCCACCTTTGATGTCATTTAAATCTTGACTTGAAATTTGTGAAGCAGATATGATATTATTTGAACTGCTAGAGAGTACAATTTTTTCTGCATTCCAGTCAACTACCGCCTGTTTAAATTGGTTTGATAATCCTAAGGATAATCCTGATAGTATAAATACAGCATAAGCAATTAAAAAAATGATTATGCTAATTAAAATATATCTAGATTTATTGTAAAAAATTTCTCTTATTGAAAGAAACATACTTTCTCCATTCTTTTATTTTACCCGTGTGATAGATAAGCGGTTAAGCCTTGCTTAAGCAATCCAATTTCACGGTTGTAAACGGTAATAAATTCTTCATCGCTCCACTTTTCAGAAAAAAGACGATGGACAATGTCATGTATAACAGCTTTTAATACTTGAATTAGTGGATTGTTAAGTTCAACAGAAGAAACAGTCTTAGTTCCTTTAGGTTTCCAATCTTTTTCTAATTCATAATTCCAGTCCAAAAAACGGTATCTGTAAAGATTATAGCTTGAGCTATGTAATAAGTTTTCAAGCAAGATATATTTATATTTTTCAAGGGACTCTTCAAGAGAATGTTTTTTTATGAGTTCAAAAAACAAGTCATGAATTTCGATAGTTTCTTTAGACAAAACATAGAAATAACAATCTTTTAAATCATCGAAGTACTGATAGAAGCTTCCTCTCGGTATGTTTAGTGCTTTCACAATATGCATAATCTTTGCTTCATGGTAAGAATGTGTTTCAAATTCTGAACGGCATGCAAGATAAACGCGTGTTTTTTTTTCGTCTGGTAAATAATAATAGGTTTCTTTAGGCATTTTTAACTCTTGTGTTGTAAATTTTTTAAAAATGACACGAAAATGACACTGTGTCACTTTTTGGTAATTTTAACAGAATGGTGGACACATGTCAATAATTTTGAGTTGGACGATAACTATATATTTGAAATTGGTCATCTCTTAGTTGTTTATCTTACTCTGATAGATAGGTTGCATTGATTTAACAACTGGTAATTTAGTTCCTTTAGAGATTAAGGAAAATCAAGAAAAAGATCAGTTTGTGATTTTGATTAATATTTGAAAATTTTGTATAAACATTAAGAAGTAGTTTTGATTGTTAAGGTTATGAATTTGCTCTTACAAGGCTTTACGATAAAATAATTTGGATTAAATAGGTGGTACCAAAATATAACTTAGTTTGATTGTTGATATAAAAATGAGAAAACATGCATTCTTAATTTCAATAAAAATTCTAAATCGTAGCAACGTTTTTAAGATAATGGATTCTATTTCAAACGTGCTATTCACTTCTAAAGAAAGTTGTATTTGGAATTTGAAAATACGGAGTTGTTTTTTGATTTTCCATCAATGAAATATTTTGCTGCTTGTTTATTAAAAGGGCTTGATTCTTGAAAGTACCTTTTGAATATCTGACAGTATATTACTAACGAACATTTATTCGGCAATTACAATTTTTAGATTGAATTTTACATAAATGATTGAAAATATTTTCAAATTACACATAATAAAAAAATATAATAATTACAAAAGGAAAAATGAACCCAAAAAAATGCTATAATTTATGGCAATGAACGATGTTATTAAAGCAAAGTTAGAACTTTTACCTGATTCACCAGGATGTTACATTCATAAGAATAAAAATGGTGAGATTATTTATGTTGGTAAAGCAAAAAACTTAAAAAGTCGTGTTCGTTCCTATTTCCATGGGTCACATGACACCAAAACGGAACTCTTGGTTTCTGAAATTGCAGATTTTGAATATATTGTTGTGGGATCGAATATTGAGTCTCTTTTACTTGAAATTAATTTGATTCAAGAAAATAAGCCAAAATATAATATCTTACTTAAAGATGACAAGTCTTATCCATTTATTAAAATCACAAATGAGAAATATCCACGTCTTGAAATCACACGACAAGTTAAAAAAGACGGTGCTCATTATTTTGGCCCTTATCCAGATGTTGGGGCTGCTAATGAAATAAAACACTTGCTCGATCGAATTTTTCCATTTCGCAAGTGCAGCTTGAATGAAAAAAAGGTTTGTTTCTACTATCATATTCATCAGTGCCTTTGCCCAGTTGTCAATCATGTTGATCCGCAAGTATATCTTGAGATGACACAGCAAGTGACGAAATTCTTATCATCTGATGATAATGAGATTATCGATGAAATGCATATTAAAATGCAAGAAGCGGCATCTCAATTAGAATTTGAACAAGCAGCCGAATATCGTGACATTATTAAATCTATTGGTATCTTAAGGACGAAGCAAAGAGTGCGTAATCTAGATAATCGAGACCGTGATATATTTGGCTATTATTGTTCAAATGGTTGGATGTGCGTCCAAGTCTTTTTTATTCGTCAGGGCAAACTAATAAAGCGTGATGTTAATCTCTTTCCTTATTACAATGATGTTGAAGATGATTTTTTAACTTATGTTGGTCAGTTTTATTCTGAACTTAATCATATAAAGCCAAAGGAAATCTATATTCCAAATGACATTGATGTTGAGTCTGTTGAGGCAATTGTAGGAGAGGGGATTAAAGTTATCCAACCACAAAGAGGTGAGAAGAAGCAACTTGTTGCGATGGCAACGAAGAATGCTCAAACTCAACTTCAATTGAAGTTTTCATTGGCTGAGCGAGATATCATTAAAACTACGGGTGCTATAGAAAATCTTGGAGACATTCTTGGAATTCCAACTCCACATCGAATTGAAAGCTTTGATAATTCGAATATCATGGGAACTTCACCTGTCTCAGCCATGGTGGTCTTTATTGATGGTAAGCCATCAAAGAAAGATTATCGGAAGTATAAAATAAAAAATGTTGTTGGTGCGGATGATTATGCTTCTATGCGAGAAGTTTTGAGTCGTCGTTATTCAAGAGCGCTTAATGAAGGTGGAATTTTACCTGACCTGATTGCCATGGATGGTGGTGCGGGGCAAGTGAATATTGCCAAGCAAGTTCTTAATGAACTTGGACTTGATATTCCCGTAGCTGGAATGCAGAAGAATGATAAACACCAGACCAGTGAACTACTCTTTGGGGATCCGTTAGAAGTTGTAGAATTGTCACGTCAGTCTCAGGAGTTTTTCCTTCTAACGCGTATTCAAGATGAAGTACACCGGTTTGCCATTACCTTCCATCGACAAGTGAGAGGAAAGAATACTTTCTCTTCAAAATTGGACAGTATTGAGGGCCTTGGCCCAAAACGTAAGCAGAAGATTTTGACTAAATTTAAGAATCTCAAAGCAATTGAAGAATCAACTGTTCAGCAAATAGCCGAAGCGGGAATACCCTACGAAGTTGCAGAACGGGTGAAAGTTAAACTTTCAGGGCTTACGAATAGTTCAGAGAGTCAAATTGAAGAAGAATCAAATGTAAAGTGGGAAGCTTTAAAAGAAAGTGAACCAGTTGGTCTTCAAAAGTCCAATTAGAAATACTTGAATGAAACAAACAAAAATTGAGAATTTTAATAAAGACTTACTGAATTGGTACGATCTAAATAAAAAGCTACTTCCCTGGCGTATGACGCTTGAGCCCTATAAGATCTGGATCTCGGAAATCATGAGCCAACAGACCCAGGTTGAGACAGTTATTCCATATTATAAACGTTTTATAGATAAATACCCAACTCTGAGAGATTTAGCAGAGGCTGATGATGCAGAACTTTTGAAACTTTGGGAGGGGCTCGGGTATTATTCACGTGTTAGAAATTTAAAATCTGGTGCTCAGCAAGTAATGAATGAATTTGGGGGCAAATTTCCTACCCAGATAAATGAAATACGTTCTATCAAAGGAATTGGTCCTTATTCGGCTGCATCAATCAGCTCCATTTCTTTCAATGCTCCCGAGCCAGCGATAGATGGCAATCTCTTTCGAGTGACCTCTCGTCTTTTTGAAATTTCTGATGATATTTCAAAATCATCGTCAAGGAAAATTTTTGATGAAAAATTAAGAGTAATCATTTCGCAGGACCGTCCTGGAGATTTTAATCAAGCTCTTATGGATGTGGGAGCTACCATTTGTCATCCAAAATCACCGAAGTGTGATGTGTGTCCTCTAAAAGATTATTGCCAGTCATTTCAAACAGGAAATCAAGAAAATTTTCCAGTAAAATCTAAGAAAATAAAGCAAAAACAGCTTTATTATCAGGCATTTGCCATCAAGCTAGGCGATAAATATTTAATGGTTAAACGTCCATCAGCAGGACTTCTTGCAGATATGTGGACTTTTCCTCTTGTAGAAGTTGAAGAAAATGCAGAGGTGACACTTCCTTCAGAATTAAGGAATCAAATCGTAAAATTTGAAGAAATTGGAGAAATCAGTCATATCTTTTCCCATCTCAAATGGCATGTTCGTCTCATTGTCTGCCAGTTGGAAGATGTGATCACAAAAGACGGTTTGATGATTCATAATCAAGCTTGGTTGTCAGAAAAAGATCTTAAGACACGTGCTTTGGCTGGTCCACAAATTAAACTTTTTAAATTATTAAAAAATAATTAAAAACCTGCATTAGCAGATTTTTGTTATACTAATTTAAAAAGATATGGAAAGAGTAAGAGAATGATAGTAGGAATTGGTGTTGATAATATTGAATTGACAAGAATTGAAAAAGCTCTTACCCATCCCAGATTTATAGAAAAAGTTTTGAGACCAAACGAAAAAGCTAAATATGAGAGTTTTGATACCGAGGTGCGAAAGATCGAATTTTTAGCTGGTCGCTGGGCCGCAAAAGAGGCTTTTTCAAAAGCCATCGGATTAGGTATTGGGTCAGATTTGCACTTTTTAGATTTGGAAATCATAAACAATGAGTTGGGAAATCCAAGCTTTCTGAATCCTCCATTTGTTGGAAATGTGCAACTTTCGATTTCTCACAGTCGCTTAGAAGCCACGGCAATTGTTATCTTGGAAAAAGTTTGAGAGATGTTTGAAAATATTATGGAAATAAAGGAGATTTTAGAAAATGAAACCAAGTCCACATCGTCACACACCTGCTACCATTGATTTGTCAGCAATTCGTTATAATTTGATTACTGTGCGTGACCATTTAGCAGCACATGGAAAGTTTCCAGAGTTTTGGCCAGCCGTTAAGGCAAACGCATATGGTCATGGTGTGGTGAAAGTTGCTAAAGCTATAGAAGATTTAGTTGGTGGCTATTGTGTGTCAAATCTTGATGAAGCTATTGAACTTCGTGAGGCTGGAATTGGCAAGGAAATTTTAATTTTATCCGGAATTGTGCCAGACAATGTTGATTATGCTTTGAAACTCAATATAACCCTGACTGCTCCAAGTTTAGAATGGTTGAAGCTAATCGTTTCTACGGGTAGAGAGGTTGCAGGCCTTAAACTTCATCTGAAATTTGACTCAGGTATGGGCAGACTTGGGGCTCGAACAGTTGAAGAAACTAATGCCATGATTGATCTTATGGATGAGTGTGGTATGGAATTCAACGGCATTTTTACTCATTTTGCTACTGCTGATGAAGTTTCACAAGAGATTTTTGACAGACAAGTAAGTCGTTTTAATAATGTCCTTTCAAAAATTATCCGTCGTCCTAAATATGTACACTCAACTAATTCAGCTGCTGCTCTCTGGCACGATAACCAAGTTCAAGATATCGAACGCCTAGGTGCAGGCCTTTACGGCTTTGATCCAAGTAATGGTTCTCTCAAACTTCCATACGAGTTAAAACCAGCCTTTAGCTTAAAGTCTGAAATTTATCACTGCAAAGAAGTTGAAGCGGGAGAGACAATTGGTTATGGTGCCACCTTTGTGGCAGATGGGCCAACTTTTATTGGTACGGTCCCTATTGGCTATGCAGATGGTTGGACACGAGATATGCAAGGTTTTAGTGTCCTTGTTGATGGTAAGTTCTGCGAAATTGTAGGTCGTGTGGCAATGGATCAGATGATGATCAAACTTGATAAAATTTATCCAATTGGTACACCTGTAACCCTTATTGGTCAAGATGGTGATAATGTAATTACTGTCGACAATATTGCAAAATGGCGCCAAACCATTAACTATGAAATTCTCTGCCTATTGTCTGATCGAATTTATCGCAAATATCTTGATTAGATTAATTAGCATCTGATTTAAAAAATAGACTATTCTCATTTAAGGGGGCTTTCAGCAATGTCTTGTAAAATGAAGTTAAGGTATAAGTGCTTATACAAAATCTGGTAAACTTTTTGCATAGCTTACCAAAAGGAGAGAGGCCAATGATTATAGTCTATTCGATGCCATCCTGTTCTTCTTGTAAAAAAGCTGAGGAATGGCTTCGCGCTCACGAGCTTAAGTTTAAAGAAGTGAATCTTTTGACTGATGGCATCACCAAAGAAGATATACTCAAGATTTTATCATTAACTGATGAAGGAGCTGAAGATATTATTTCAAAACGCAGTAAGGCTTATTCTCAACTAGAGGTTAACTTCAATAATGTTTCGATGAATGACTTGATTAATATTATTGAGGATAATAGAACTATCCTCAGACGGCCACTCATTCTGGATAATTATAAACTACAGATTGGATTTAATGAGGATGAAATTAGAAAATTCATACCACGCTCCTATCGTAAAGCCAAGCTTGATCAGGACATTAATCAAATTTCGAAGAGTTTAAATTTTGAAGAGCCAACAAACTAAACATAGAACCAGCATGAAAGCTGGTTTTTCTACATTTAAAAAATAATGTTCAAAAGATTTGAGCTCCTTTTTTATCCCGTTTCTGTTTGAATGTTATTATTAATAAATGGAAAAAAATTCAATTTTTCAACATAATACATATCAAACTCTCGCATCCGGTTTCTATAAAGGAACGACGTCATGGAAGGATGTGATGAATTATGGAAATGATGGCCTTGCCACACTTGATGGTGCATCTGGTGAAGTCACAATCATTGATGGGGTTGCGTATCTGTGTGATGCTAAAGGACAAATTAGAGAAGTGAAAGAGTATGAGACAATGCCTTATGTTGCTCTAGTTGAGCTTCACGAGACTGAATCAGTGCTTCTAGAAAACATGAGTTCAAAAGTTTTCTATGCAAAACTTTTGAAAATTTTTAAAAAAAACTCACTATATGCGGTAAAAGTTAGAGGGTCTTTTAAGCATATGGAAGTTGCAAATAAACTTGAAAATAATGAAGGACCATATGATCAAGTTTTAGCTCGTCAAGTTCATTATTCACAAGATAATGTTTCAGGGATTTTGCTTGGTATTGCGAGTCCAGAACATTTAATTAATTTTTACGGACCTACTTATCATCTTCATTTTATGAGCGATGATTTAAAATTTGGAGGACATGTTGATCATTTTGAAGTTGAATCAGTTATAGTTGATTATGCTCAAATTGATGAAATTCATCAGGATTATGCAGGCTGGGACCCAGATTTCCAAAAAATTAATTTAATTTGATTAAATTGAACATTAACTTTTATCTTATGTAGATCTTCAACAATTATGAAGGTCTATTTTTATTATTCTGTTATAATAATTGTATGACAGTTATCGATGGAAAAGCCCTAGCAGAAAGGGTCCAGTCTGAATTAAAGACTGTGGTCGCATCTATGCCAATTCAACCGGGATTGGTTGCTATTTTAGTGGGGGACGATCCTGCTAGCAAAATTTATGTCTCAGGTAAGGAAAAGGACGCAGCCAAGATAGGCATTAAATCTGAAATAGTTCGTCTTCCTGAAACAATTACTGAAGTAGAATTACTTGAGACGGTTGAAAAATACAATCAAGATTCAAATTGGCATGGCATTATTGTTCAGCTTCCTTTACCTAAACATATTAATGAAGAACGAGTTTTGATGAAAATTTCTCCTGAGAAAGATGTTGATGGGTTTCATCCAACAAACATGGGCTTACTCTGGTCTGGTCATCCCTTGATGCTTCCATCAACACCAGCTGGTATTATGGAAATGCTTAAAGCCTACAATGTTGAAATTGAAGGTAAGAACGCTCTAGTCATAGGCCGAAGTAATATCGTTGGTAAACCAATCGCTCAGCTATTACTAATGGCTAATGCAACCGTGACTATTGCTCACTCTCGCACTAAAAATTTGTTAGAATTAGTAAAAAATGCAGATATTTTGGTGGTAGCAATTGGTCAAGATCGTTTTATAAAGTCTGGCGATGTAAAACCAGGTGCTGTTGTAATTGATGTAGGCATGAACCGTGATGCTGCGGGCAAGTTACATGGTGATGTTGACTTTAACTCAGTCAAAGATGTAGCTAGTTTAATCACGCCCGTTCCAGGTGGCGTTGGTTTAATGACTCGAACTATGTTAATGAAGCAGACCGTTGAAGCTGCAAAAAGAGCATTAAATGTATAAAAAAATTAATTATTTAATTTTTTCTTTGATTTTTTTTATATGGCAAATTGCAAATTTAATTTAGCCACCCCGATACATCTGAAATGGTGTCTGATACTTGAACATTTTTCTTGGATAACAATTCATCCAAGTCT